>NZ_CP022255.1:0-600000 GCF_003119195.2 Azospirillum baldaniorum
TGCCCGGCGCCGACGTGGCGACCTATCTCGGCCTCATCACGAGCGAGCACGCCAGCCAACCCCTATACCGCGCAGCGCTGACGGCGCTGCTCAAGCCGCTCTCGGACGGGCAGGGAAGCTTCGCCGGGCTGGCTGACCGCTTCGACCTTGATCGCGCCGTGGGCGACCAGCTCGACACCATCGGGCTTTGGGTGGGGGCAAGCCGGCGACTGACCGTGCCGCTGACCGGCGTCTACTTCAGCTTCGACACCGCGGGCGTCGGCTTCGACCAGGGCTCCTGGTGGGCTGTCGGCGATCCGACAGGGTACCTCACCGTCCTGCCGGACGACGGGTACCGGACGCTGATCCGCGCGCGCATCGCCGCGAATGCCTGGGACGGCACCATTCCCGGTGCCTATGCGGTCTGGGACATCGCCTTCGCCGGCACCGGGTACTCGGTCCTGATCCAAGACAACCAGAACATGACGATGGATTTCGCACTGCTCGGGCCGTCGCCCGACGCGGTGACGCTGGCCCTTTTCACGGGCGGCTACCTCAACGTCCGGCCGGCCGGCGTGGCGGTCAACGCCTACTGGACCCAATCCGTCCCGGACACCCCCTATTTCGGCTTCGACGCCGCCGACTCCGGCATCGCCGGGTTCGACGTGGGCGCCTGGGGCCTCCCCACTTCTCCTTGAGGAATCCACATGGCGACCAACGATTTCATTCCCTTCGCCACGGCCACGGGCGCGAACGTCGAGACGCAGGCGAATTGGGAGACCGACACCGGGTCCGGCGGCGCGCTGGAAGGCGGTTTTCAATCCGGGCTCGCCCGGTCTGCCCAGGTTAACAAGGCCATTCGGCAGGGCACCGTTATGGCGTCCGCCGCTGGGCAGGCCATCGGCACCGTGACGGGGCAGGACGCTCTGGACAATGGCGACGTTGACCTGCTCGCCCTGCGGTTTCAGGCCGCGATGGGCATGTCCCGCATGCAGGTCTTCACCTCTCCGGGACCTTCACTGTTCCCGACGGCGTGACCCGCGTCCGCGTGACCGTGATCGGCGGCGGCGGGGCGGGCGGCTACAACTCCACCTATGCCAGCGGCGGGGGCGGCAGCGGCGGCCGGGCCATCAAGACCATCACCGGACTCGTTCCGGGCGCCACGGTCGCCGTGACGGTCGGGGCCGGCGGTGTGAGCCCTGGCACGGCAGGGAGCGGTGGCAATGGGGGCGTCTCCTCCTTCGGCGCTTATTGCAGCGCGTCGGGAGGAACGGGCGGCGGCGGGGGTACCGGAGCGGCGAATGCTGGCGGTGGGCCGGGCGTCGGCTCCGGCGGCGATCTGAACGATTACGGGGCGTACGGCACCGACGGCTTGCAATTCGGCCCCGGCGCTCCCTCGACGGGCTGCGGCGGTGCCGGCGGCGGCCCCGGCGGTGGTCGCGGAACGTCCGGATTTGTGACCGGGGTCAGCGCCAACGGCTACGGCGGCGGCGGCGGCGGCGGCGGCAGCGGCGCCTCCGGCGGTGCCGGCAAAAGCGGCCTCGTGATCGTGGAGTACTGAGCATGACGAATCCTCTGGCCGACGACTGGAAGTCGACGGGCGACCAACTCCTGGCCTCGCTCTGGAACCTGATCACGACGGTCGGCCTTGCGCCGAGCGGCACCACCACCAACCCCGGCATGGCTTTCGCCGACGAACCCGGTACCGGCTTCAGCCGACCGGCCGCCGGAACCATGGCCGCGTCCGTTCTGGGCGTCGAGCAGGCGCGGCTGACCCAGGGTGCGCTGTCGCTGACCGGCGCGGCGCTGAACCAGCTTCGCGCCGCGCCGGTCGTGGCGGCGGCTACGGTCGATCTGGGGGCCGTCAAGGGCAACTACGTCCCGATCACCGGCAGCGCCAGCATCACGTCGCTCGGGACGGCGCAGGCGGGCGCGGAGCGCCTCCTGCGCTTCGACGGCGCGTCGACGCTGGTTCAGGACCCGACCAAGATCATCCTCCCCGGCGGCGCCAGCATCACGACCGCGGCGGGCGATCTCGCCTGGGTGGTCAGTGAGGGCGGCGGCCTGTGGCGATGCGTCGAGTTCTGGTCGGCGGCGTCGCCGTTCCTACGCATCAACGGCAACGGGTCGCAGGTCACGGCCATTGCTGCGGGGGGCTCCGTGCTGCGGACCAATGCGGCCCGGTTCGGTGAGCGCCTGTCGCTCTACGACGTCGGCTGCGCTTGCAACGGCGTGGCGAACGACGCCACGGCGCTCGCGCTGTTCTTCGCGACCACGACCCTGACCGGCGGCGTCCTCGCTGTCCCGGAATCCGCCAAGGTCTATTTCGGGGCATCCATCACAATCCCCGCCGGCTGGTCTATTGTCGGGCCGGGCGGTCATGGTGTGCTGACGCCCGCCAGCACCAGTTCATACTACAATCTTGGGGGGCAGATCGCCCTTGGGGCCGGAGCAACGATCACTCTCAGCGAGCGCGCCGGCCTAAGGGGGCTTCTCATTATCCGCCGTGGCTTGACGCAGCCTGTTCCGGACGTAGCGACCGCCACGGCGTTGATCGGACAGTTTTCCGGAACAGCGGTTGTCATGGCCGGCGCCGATGCCCAGGTCGTTGGTTGCATGTTGCTGGGGCATAGCTTAGGCGTCGATACCGGAGGGTCGGAGCGCGCCCGGGTTATCGGCAACAAAAGCCACTGCACCAATGACATTCACCTAAACGGCGGAACCGACGTTTGCGAGATCGGTGAAAACAATCTTTGGCCTTTCATGACGGCGCGTGTGACGGGGGTTCATAACGGGTCGGACGCTTCTGCCGCCCCGCTTCGCACCGCCGGCTTCGGCGTCAAGGTGACGGGCGGGCGGATTGGTCGAATGTTTACAAGAACATGGCGTACGGCAAGGCGTACGCCTATATCGCAGAAAATTCGTCGAACATTAGCTTCGACCGCTGCCAAGCTGACTACACAAGCCCAAACACAGGGAGTGTTGCGGGTTTTAGTGTGATCGGGACATCTATTTACACATCAATACTAAACTGCACTGGCGTTGCGCAAGCCACCTGC
The DNA here is from genome assembly GCF_003119195.2 of Azospirillum baldaniorum. NCBI lineage: Bacteria > Pseudomonadati > Pseudomonadota > Alphaproteobacteria > Rhodospirillales > Azospirillaceae > Azospirillum > Azospirillum baldaniorum. Next base: position 3,039 of record NZ_CP022255.1, read on the forward strand.
GTGTACATCGACTCCACGGGCGGGGCTCTCGCCGACAATGGTGTTCGCGTTATCGGTGGCATCTGGGCGGCGTCTGCCACCAACATCAACGTCGTCAACGGCGCAGCGGCAATCACCAGCAACCAGTTCTATTCCGGCACGCAAGGCGTGGTATGCGGGGCTGGGGCTGAGCCGGGGAGCATTATTGGCAACTATTTCCAGAATGTCGCAGACCCCCTCGTCATCGATGCGGCGGTTATCGACAAGATGGAAATCCTCGGGAATAGCTATGATGGGGTGACGGAGGCGCAGGGCAACCGTCTGAACGCCAACTTGATGGTAAAGGCATCCAGCGGCGCAGTGACCATCATGGACACCCGCCCAATGGCTCCGGGATTCGGTGGGTCTCTGTTGCTTGGCGGCCCTTTCGAGTCTGGCAGCTTTGGCGGATACGCCGGGGTTCGCGGGCATCTGGTCGCAGGAACCGCCGGCAACGAGGCCGCAGACCTCGTTTTTCAGGCGAGGCGACTGGGGTCGATGGTGGATTATCTGCGGCTCGGCTATGACGGGCAGTTCTATCCTGAAGTCGACAACGCCAACGATAACGGGACGGATTCAAAGAGATGGCGCTCTGTCCGTGCGGTGCTCGGCCAGTTCTCAAACGTCGCGTATGACGGCTTGGTGAAAGTCTCTGCAACCACGCAGGTGGACAGCGGGGCGGCGGTCACCCTCACCGCGGTCAACGCGATTCCAGCGCGTCCGCCTCACCAACAACGCCACGATCACGCTCCCGGCGCTCACGCTGTCCGGAACGGAGCGCAGCGAGATCGCGGTGGAGCTGGTGCAGGACGGCACCGGCAACCGGTCCGTGACCTGGGCGACGCAGGCAGGCGACATCATCAAGTGGGACGGATCAGGGGTTGCCCCTGCCATCGCAACAACCGCTGGCTACCTGACGGAAATCGTCTTCCGCCGCGCGGCTGGAAGTACTGTCTGGCGCGCCTCCAAAATCTGGCAGGAAGGGGCATAAATGCGCATCGGATCATCAATCCTGCGCTCCCCGCGCCCGGACACGAACCTCCAGTTCCTATCCGGCCTGCTGGACCCGCGGGTGTCTTCGTGGACGCGGAGCGGGGTGTGCAGCTATTGGACGCCGCCGGGGCGCTCCAGGCGCCGGGGGCCAACGTGGCGCGTTTCGACCACGCCCCGCTCACGCTCAACCCGCTGGGCCTCCTGTTCGAGGAGGCCCGCGCGAACCTGATCGCCAGCCCCGACACCCCGGCAACACAGTCCGTCAGCGTCACGGCCCAGGCCTACACGCTGTCCTTCTACGGGTCGGGCACGGTGACGCTGAGCGGCACAGCGACGGCCACGGTGGCCGGGACGGGCGTCGTCCCGAACCGGCGCACCTACACTTTCACCCCGACCGCCGGCACGCTCACGCTGACGATCAGCGGCACCGTCCGGTACGCCAACCTCGAAGCGGGGCCTACGCCACCAGTTACATTCCCGGCGCCTCCCGCGGGGCCGACACGGGCATCACCCTGGCAGCCTCGACACTGCCGGGCCTGTCGGTTTCGCAGGGCACGCTGTTCGTGGAATGGCTGTTCCCCGGTATCCTGCCGTCCGGTCAGGTCTCGTTCATCGGGTTCGATGACGGGACCGGCACGAACCGCATCCTGCTCCGGGTTGGGCAGGGCGGTGTCGCCGACATGGTGTCCAGCCCCGGCGGCATCGACACGTCCGGCTTTGCGGTCACGGCCGGCACCATCATCCGGCAGGCGGTGGCGTGGTCCTCCGGCAGTTGGGGGCACGCTGTGAACGGCCAGCTCGAAACCAGCTCCGTCACGACCATGCCGGCGTCATTCACCCGCCTTCTCCTCGGCGCCGGGCTCGGCTCGTACTGGCTGAGCAAGGTCCGGCACTACGCGATCCGGCTCCCAGACGCCGTGATTCGCACCATGACCAACGGGTGAGCGCGCCCCTCGGCGCGCCGCCCTTTCCCGCGAGGTTCCGAAATGAAGCCCATCCACCCTGACGCCCTGGCCCTCGCGCGCAACGCCGAAGGCCTGTACCTCAACGCCTACCTGTGTCCTGCCGGGGTCCCAACCATCGGCTACGGCCACACCGCGGGCGTGAAGATGGGGCAGCGGATCACCGCCTCTCAGGCCGAAAACTTCCTGCTGGAGGATATGGCCGCAGCGGCGGCGCAGGTCGACAAGCTCGTGAAGGTGCCGCTCACCGATCGGCAGCGCGGCGCCCTGGCGAGCTTCGTTTTCAACCTGGGGGCCGGTGCGCTGGGCAGCTCGACGCTGCTCCGTCGGCTGAACCAGCGCGACTATGCCGGTGCGGCGGCCGAGTTCCCAAAGTGGGTCTACGCAACGGTGAATGGCGTCAAGACGCAATTGCCGGGGCTGGTGAAGCGCCGCGCCGCTGAGGTGAAGCTGTTCGAGAAGGGGTGAACAGTTGAGGTGGCGGGAGTCCCCCGCCGGAGAGCTGAAACGCCAAAGAAATCAATATTCTCCGCGCCGCGCGGGGATTGCCGCCCCGACCAGCCGCCCGGCATTCCGCCCGGCGGCTTTTTGCTGCCTGAAAGGAGCCAGCCATGATGTTCCGCATGTCCACCATGATCCCCGCTCGCAAGGTGTGGGCCGGGGGCCTTGCCGGCGTCGCCGCGGCGGTGATTGCCTCGCTCCTGCGTCAGTATGCCGACGTGGACGTGTCTGCCGACCTGATCGGCTACATCATCGCTGGGATCGTGCCGTCAGTCGCCTACCTCGTGCCTCCATCAGCTCGTGATGCCATCGTGAAGGCGGATGAGGTGGCGAGGCAGGTGGGGAAGGCCCCGCTTGAACCTTGACCACACTCCATTCATGATCGCCGCCGACGATCCACAACCGACGCGACGAAGCCGGTGCGCGCTGCATCTCTCGAAAACTGCTTAGCAGAACTCCTGCCGTTGGGGGCTGGCCCGTTTCCTCCAGATATTGAGGCAGCCCGCGACCGCCTGTGCACCGAACTGGTCGACCGCGGCGTCACGCCGGTTCTGAGCGAGTCATGGGCGGACTTGCAAGCGCTGAACGCTCGCCACCGAGAAAGCTGGTTTCCCCTCCTGCCGAAGCCGCCCAGCGCCCCAGCCTTCTGGATTGGGCTAGTCGATGGGGAAGGGGAGGTGGTCGCCACTTACGGCGTGGTGCTGGTTGACTGTGCCGGCTCCAGTTTCGGCGCCCGCCTGATGGACCTGTCAGCACTGCATGATCCAGGGTCGGCCCCGGCGGACGAGTGGGTCTTCGTCGCCAGTGAGGGCGCCCACGATGCCATGGGGCCAGTGGCTTGGATTGTAGCCGGGTGGATCCGTCCGGACTGGCGAGGGTCTGGGCTATTCCACAGACTAGGGGCGCTGACGCGACTGCTGGCGCTATGCTGCTGGCCGGTTGGTTGGGTGGTTGGGCTGGTCGACCCAGAGACGGTTCCGGTGTGGAGGGGGCGCGGCGTTAGTCGGCACCGGCTGGAGGATCGCCCTGGCATCCTCTATCGCCAGAGTGGCGTGGGGCGGCTGCCGCTGCACTTTATGCGGTGGAGTCGGGAGGACGCTCTTCTTAGCCTTGGCATAAGATCGAAGCAGGCAGCCGAAGCCATGACCCCCGTGTAGCTTCCCGGCCTTCCACCGGGTGGGGCGCACGCTCCGGAGCGCACGCCTCTGCAAGACCTAGGCGTTGGGGGATCGGACCCGACCGCCGAAGCGGCCCCATCTCCTTTACCGATGGCCCATGGTGCGCGGCCTTGCCTCTGCTCGCGGAGCGGTCCGGGGGTATTGCAGCCTTCCACCCACTTCAGACTCTCTGCCCTGTCGAACGGTGTGTGGGCACCGCCGACGAGCTTCCGCCGCTCCGCAACTCTGTGCCCCATGCGGGGCGAAACTGTTGCCGGTCTTTCCCGGCTGTCATCGGTCTGCCTTGCGGCTTTCGTGCGGCTCGGGACTTTCGTCCGGGCTACACGCGGGGCACCCAACCGAAACCCGCGGCCCTGACGCCCATTCGGGCGAATTCTGCCGGACACCAAACCGGCTGCCTCATTCCCCGCACGAGAGTTTCCGGCGCCTACTTCGTTCGGTCATCCGGGCTTGGCGTCGGGGCGCAGACCCGAGGCGCGGGTCTTGGTGTTTTAGCTGCGGGCCGGACTGGATACCGGCTCACGGGCCTTCGTTGGTGGATTGCCGACCCGTATTTGATCCACCGCTCAGAGCGTCTATCCGCTCAGCCGCAGCGCAAACACTATAGCAAGTCCCCGATACGATGTCACCCCTGATCGCGCGACGCTTTCGTGTGTCCGTGCTCGATCTCACAAGCAATCACTTCCATCCTGTCCGCCCGCGCTGCCCATTCTGTTCCGCCAAACCTGATGGCGTTGCAGCGGAACTCTACGGCTTGCGCGCGAAGAGCCTCGGACACGAGGCGTTCGTCTTCGGGGCGGATAGCGTAGGTCATTGCCCCTCCTCCTGCGCCAGGGCGGCGCGGCCCGCGTTGGTGATGTGCACCCGGCCAAAGCTGCTGATCGGGGCATCAACAAGACTGCGCCGGATCAGAACGTCCATCGACGATCTTCCGTACTCGTCTCGGAACCCCATGCCGCCGGTCGATGCGGCAAGCGCTCCCAGCACTCTGGCCTGCGCCTTGGTCAGCTTCATGTCACCCACGGTCGCCTCCTGTGGTGCTGGAGAGAGCCGCCAGTTGCCCGCGAAGGGCGCTGATGTCGCCGCGGTCCTGACCGGCGATCAGGACCCATGTGCCGTCCTTCGGCGCCGTCTCAATCGGCTGCCAGCGGGCGCTCGCTTCGGTGTGCGTGGTGTCGGTCATGGCGCGCAGTCCTTCAGGTCAAAGACGAGGCCGGCGCAGTAGAGGTCTCCGCCCTCCATGATCTTGAAGCGCGCGTGCGGGAGGTTGGTCGTCATCAGCCATGAGGTGTCGAGACCTTCCGGGCACCAGATGGCCTTCACCGGCATGGCCTTCATCTTCAGCGCGTCAAAGTTCGACGTCTCCTCGGACAGCAGGCCGTTTTCCGTGAAGTAGGCGGTTCCACCGTCATAGGCGCCGATCTCGTCATAGACTGCGCCACGGAACTCCATCAGGTCGTCGCTGGCCCCGAACACCGCCACCAGACCGGCAGCCTTCATCTGGGCGAACATCTCGCGGCTTCCCTCGAAACCGTACTCGTTGCCGTCCAGAGCGGCGGCGGCTTCCTGCATCGTGATCATGGGGGTGGTGTCGGTCATGGGGGCCTCGTGGGGGTTCAGGCGGCGCGACGGCGCGGTTTCCGCGTCGCGTGCGCCAGCACTTCGCCGAAATGCTCGGCAATGATCCGGTTGACCTTGGCGACCAGATCGGGGCGCTTGAACTTGACGTGCAGGTTCCGGTTCTTGAACGTCTTGATGGAGAAGTATTCCGTCTCCAGCGTGTTGCCCAAGCTTTGGCGGGTGGTCTGCGCCACCATGGCGGCAGCGTCTCCGCGATGATCCTTGGTCGGCTGGCCGTCTACGATCTGGAAAATCCTATCAAGGTCCCGCATTTGGTCTTGGCTGTTGCTCCAATGGTTCCAGCCGCCATACTCGGACAGCGCCCCGGACATGATGAGCTTGTCGCCAAGGCGGTAAGCGGGGTTGCTGGCGAACGAGCGGTCCAGCGCCATGAACAGGTTGATGACGCCGCGCTTGAATGTCACCTCGCTCTCCGCCGTCAGCCGGGAGAATGTGGCGACGAGGTTGTCCCGCGTCACTTCCGCCGGGTCCTTCTCGTTCTGCTCACGGAAAGCCTTCACCTCCTGCGCATCCATCAGGTTGATGAGGCCAAGGGCGTTCATGATGTGGTTCCACACCGCGCCGTCGAGGTTCCGGCGCATCGCGTTCACGGCTCCGTCAGTCTCGCCGTGCTCAATGCTGTAGGTCTCGCGAACCAGGACGTGCCGCAGGTTCGTGTAGTCGGTCGCGCCGACCTCCTTGTGGACCTTCGCCGCTTCCGCCAGCAGTTCGACGCCCCGCCGGTAAAGCTCCAGCGCCCGGTCACGCTTCGCCACGATCTCGTCGGCGCTGCCCTTACGGATGATGTCGGTGCGGTGCGCTTCGATCATGGCTGGCCCTCTCTGGGATTGGCTAGATGCGGCGACGACCGCGAAGTTCATGTTGATAACCCTAGAGGTTATTGATATAACCGTCAAGAGAGGAAATTGACCGGGGCGGTTATATGCTTGAACCTGCGATACGGCTTCTTGATACTGCCGCCATGCTGACGGCAGGACAGATACGCGCCGCGCGGGCGTGGCTCGGATGGAAGCAGGCCGAATTGGCCGAGGCTTCTGGGGTGGCTTTGCAAACGGTGAAGTTCATCGAGCAAGGTCGAACGGAGGATCCGAGGAGCAGTTCGCTCGACAAGATCGAGGCGGCTTTCCGAACGCACGGCCTCGAGTTCTTCGACGGCAACTCCCCACTCCCGCCCGGCGGCCCCGGCGTCCGCCTCCGTGATGCCTCCCCGGACACGAAAGGAGGGGAGCCATGAACCGCGCGGATCGCAACGTCTTGATGGCGTTGGAGCGGGCAGGCGATTGGCTGGTGCCGACGCGCGACCTGCCGAACGGCCACGGTCATGTGATCGGTGCTGGAGTGACGGCGGCAACCCTCAGCCGACTGGAGCGCTCGGGGCTGATGGAATATGTCCTGTTTGACCACGGCCCCGGAGGGTGGCGCATTACTGCCGCAGGCCGTGAGTTGCTGGCGACCGCGCGCCTCTTCCGGCTCACAGAGAGGAGGTGAGTGATGACCTGCACCGTTCACCATACAGTCGGAGTTCGGCAGCAGCGCGGGACGGCAAAACTCCACCGCGATCCGGATTGCCAATATCTCCGCAGCGCCGCGGCTGTCTTCTCGGAACAGATGGGCATCGGTAACACGACCGACCGCATGCGGTGTTCCCGGTGCTGGCCGCAGTTTGCTGGCGCCCCGGACAGCAAGGGAGACGGCCAGTGACCAGCTTCGAGCCCGTCCGCACTCTGGCGGACCTGAACAGCCTCAATGAGGACGACATCGTTGATGGCTACCTGTCCGCCGAGAGCGGCGACCCGGAACCCGGCGCGAACCGGGGCAGGGCCTTTTGGCACGGCTGGCGGAACCGGATGATCGACCGTGGCGAGCTGCCTTCGGATGATGCCGCGTCCCAGCTTGCCCGCGAGTATGTCGAAGCGTCCAGGGCTGCGGTCCGGGCGGGGCGCATGAAGGAAGGAAAGGAGGGCGTGCCGTGACCTGCCACCACTGCCACAAGACGCTCGCCGGCAAGTTCTACGTGTTCAGCATCGCCGCCATGGAGCAGGAGGCTCCGGGCCGTGCCGTGATGATTGCTGACGGCGCCATGCCCGTGCGGATCAGCGCTGACATCGGCTACCACGATCACGGGCTGACGGAGCTGACCGGCGCTGCGTCGGTCGATCTCCTCGACGGCCTGCCGATCCGCAACGCCCAGGCCGAAGCCTCCTTCTGCTCCAAGGCGTGCATGACCGACTGGTTCGCGGCCAAGGTCAACAGCCTGACCGGCCTGTCCGCCTGACAAGCGTCACCCCGCCTTCCGCTCCGGCGCCATGTTGTCTATCAGCGCAGCGCGCGCTTCCATTACCGACGCTTCATCGCCCGGCCCGGCTCTCCGGCCATGCCGAATTTCCCATCCAAGGATCGCATTGACCGAGAGCCGTGCCTCTTCCCCGCCAGCCCTGACGGCATCGACCACGGGCGGCGTGCATCCGCCCGGTTCCCGGCGGCTGGCGTTGATGGCCTGGATAAGCTCTGCGTAGGTCATGTCTTGGGGCCGTGAGTCTTGGGGGCTTCGGAAGGACGTGCGAGAAACACGGTGTAGCCGGACCCGCGCATATGCTCCACCAACTTCATGGCGAGCATGGTGACGGCCACGTCGTCGGGCTTCCGGCTCGTCTGCATGCCGCGGTTCTGGGACAGAACGAATTCCACCGTCCGCTGAACGTCTCCCCACGGGATCGCCCCGCCGCCCATCAGGGCGGGGGCCGCCAACTCGGCCCAGCCGATGTACTGGCGCTTCATCTCCGGCCCGAGGCCGTTCCAAAGCTCCTGGCCGCCGGCCATTGCGACAGCGGCGTCCCAGATCGCGCGAGGTGGATGGTCAATGCTCATGCGGGAGATGGTGGCATGAGAACAGGTGGGGAACAAGACTGGTCGCCCGTCTGCCCGTTCATTTGGCACGCATCAGGAACGCCATGTCACGCCATGGCGGAAAACATGAAGCGATAACCATTTAAAATCAAAACCCTGACTTTACCTGCCACGTAATCGCAGCCAGATCGCGGAATGACGATGCTGTGGGCGTCCGGCCGATCCGGGCAGCCCCACGAAGGAGTTCCGCCATGACGAACGCCGCCCATGTCGCCCAGCGCTTCATCGCCGCCTGGAACGAGACCGACCCGAACCGCCGGCTGGCGCTGGTCGTCGAACACTGGAGCGAAGATGCGCATTACCTCGACCCGATGATGCAGGCGAATGGCCACCCCGGCATCAGCGCCCTGATCGGCGCCGTGCAGCAGCGGTTCCCGAACAGCCGTTTCGTCCTGCAGAGCGCGCCCGACGGCCACAACGACCGGGTGCGCCTCTCCTGGTCCCTCGTTCCGGCGGGGGGCGATCCCGTGGCCGGCGGCACCGACTTCGTCACGCTGGCCGCCGATGGACGCATCCGCTCGGTGAGCGGCTTTCTGGACCGGGTTCCGGACGGTGCCTAGGGCACCGGCTTGCCATCCCACAGCGCCCAGAACGCAGGAGCACCGATCATGAGCATGTCTCCGAAAGCTGCCGCCGCCCCGATCCAGCCCGGCTTCATCCACACGGACGACGGGGTGAGGCTCTTCTACCGGGATTGGGGGCGGGGGAGGCCCGTCGTCTTCCTGTCCAGCTGGTCGCTGAACTCCGACTCCTGGGCCTATCAGATGGCGGCGCTGGCCGAGCACGGCCACCGCTGCGTTGCGTACGACCGCCGCGGCCACGGCCGGTCGAGTGACCCGGGAGTCGGTTTCGACTTCGACCGGCTGGCCGACGACCTCGCCACCCTGCTCGACACGCTGGAGTTGGAGGACGTCACGTTGGTCGGCCATTCCATGTCCTGCGGGGAAATCATCCGCTATCTGAGCCGGCACGGCGACCGCCGCGTTTCCCGCGCGGTTCTGGTCGGCACGGTGACCCCGACACTGTCCCGCACCGATGACAACCCCGACGGAATCGATCCCGCCGTCTTCGAGTCCTTCCGCTCGGATTGGCTGATGCGCGACTTCCCGAGATGGCTGGAGGACAACATTCGCCCCTTCATGACGGCGGACAGTTCGCCCGGCATGATGGCCTGGGTGAAATCGATGGCCTTGCAGGCCTCGATGAAGGCGCTTCTGGACTGCCATCGGGCGACGACGTCCACGGACTTCCGACGGGAGCTTCAAGCCGTCACCGTGCCGACCTTGCTGATTCATGGCGATTTGGACGTGTCCAGCCCGCTTGGCATCACAGGGAGGAAAACCGCCGAGCTGATGCCGAACGCGACGTTGACCATCTACGAAGGGGCGCCGCACGGTCTGTTCCTGACGCATATGGACCGCTTCAACCGCGATCTGATGGCCTTTCTGGATGCATGATCGGCGGCGCTGGGTATCATCATATCGATCACGAGACATCGACGACACCGGAGGGGAGGCCGGAACCATGCCGCAAACCGCAGCCCTGCACCGACCGCCCCCCAGGACCGTGCCGCGCCAGCCGGTCGGCGAGTTGCTGCGCGCGTGGCGCAAGCGGCGCGGCTTCAGCCAACTCGACCTTGCCTGCGAAGCCGACATCTCGACCCGGCACGTCAGCTTCCTGGAAACGGGCCGCTCGCAGCCCAGCCGGACCATGCTGCTCCATCTGGCGGAGCGGATGGACATTCCGCTCCGCGACCGCAACGCGCTGCTCGCCGCCGCGGGCTTCGCGCCGGTCTTTTCCGAACACGGGCTGGACGATCCGGAGATGCGGGCGGCCCGTCGGGCGGTCGATCTCGTGCTGACCGGGCACGAGCCCCACCCGGCCTTGGCTGTGGACCGGCACTGGACGCTGGTCGCGGCCAACCGGGCGGTCGCCCCGCTGCTCACCGGAGCCGCTCCGGATCTTCTCCAGCCTCCGATGAACGTGCTGCGGCTCAGCCTCCATCCTTCCGGACTGGCGCCGCGGATCGAAAACTTCGCACAATGGCGGACCCACATCCTGCACCGGCTGACCCGCCAAATCGACGTCAGCGCCGATCCTGTGCTGGCCGCGCTGCTCGGCGAATTGAAAGACTACCCGGTGCCCGACGGGCAGGCTCCGCGCAGCCGCGGCGAGCCGCTGTCGTCGCATGATGGCGTGGTGGTTCCTCTGCGGCTCAGGACGGAAGCCGGGACGCTCAGCTTCTTCAGCACCACGACGGTGTTCGGAACGGCGGTGGACATCACCTTGTCCGAACTGGCCATCGAGGCATTCTTCCCGGCCGACCTCGCCACGGCGGAGGTGATGCGGCAGGCCCTGTCGCGGTGATGGACGGTGGATCGAGCCAGGATTGCCGACCGACACGATCGGCTTGACTGCGCGCCGCACAGTGTCAGGAGAAACGCCTTCACTCGACAGAGGCTCCGTCTTTGCGTTTACACGGCGCACGGGGCCCCGGTCTTGTGAACTGCAATCATCTCATGGCGGTCGGAGGTGCAGCATGGCGCAGACCGGCATTGAGTTGCTCCGCGACCTCTACAACCGCTACGCCATGGGTGATGTGACGCCGCGGTACTGTCAACCTCACGGTCGGTTGGCGAACTGAGGATCTGAACAAGCTGCGTTCTGGATGGTTCAGGCGGTTCAGGGCAAGGCCCGTCACCTCGCGCCAGATGGTGAGGGCGCGAACACGGGCGGCCCGGTACTCGGGGGCGGAGATCAGATGGCGGCGCAGCTGGAAATGGTTGTGGACCGGGCTGTGGGTGGAGGGAAAACGTTGGGCATGCTTGGCGGACTTGAACCGTTCATGTGCCGTTCGCGCCGCCGGGTCGGCTGATGCGAGACTTCGCAGGCGTTGTTCGGATATCGGCTTTGTCGGTGTTCGCCGCCGATCTTCAGATCCTTCTTTGCTGCCGCGTATGACTTCAGCTTGTCCGTCACGGTGGCACACGCGGCGTAACGCAAGCCTTTCAGAGGCTTGCGGAAAAAGGCGTTTGGCTGCCTTCTTGTTGCGCCGGCTCAGGACCAGGACGTCGAGGACAACGCCGTTCCGGTCGATGGCCCGCCATAAACAGTGCTGTTTGCCGCGGATGCGGATGAACACCTCGTCCAGCAACCACTTGTCGCCCGGCTGGGAGCGACGGCGTTTGAGCGTGGTGGCGAACGCCCGGCCAAAACGCAGGCCCCACTCCCGGATGGCATCGTAGCTGACCTCGATGCCGCGCGCGGCCGGGATCACCTCGACCTCGCGCAGGCTCAAGCTGAAACAAGGCTACAGCCATACAGCCTCGTTGATGGTCGCCGCCGGAACGCGGAAGCCGCAGTGCGGATTGGGCGGCGTGCTCATGACCGGAAACATGCCACGGACAGGGCGCGCCCGCCAACCTGACAGCACCCTCCAATGATCTGTTCCTCGCTGAACCGGCTCTTCTTCATGTCCGTCTCCTTGCTCGACGGGCTCTGACTCAGGGTGGAGGAGTTTCAGGGGAGCAGGCCAGTCAGGCTGACTCCGTGATTAGGCCGATGAGCACCCGTGCTGGTTTCGGAGCCCGCAGGGATAATCTCAACGGTCGCTGTCATGCCCGCCGCAAGTTCGACCTCGGAGGGCACCCGATCGATATGGATGCGGACCGGGATGCGCTGGGCAAGTCGCACCCAGGAAAACGTCGCCGCCACATTCGGCAGGCCGAGATGACCCGGCGTGTCGTTGCTGTTCTCGATGCCACGGCCGATGCTTTCGACATGGCCCGATACCGGTTGATCAAAGCCCATCAGCATGATCACCGCCGGGCTGCCGACGCGGATGTGCCGGATTTTCGTTTCCTCGAAATAGCCGGTGATCCAGAAGCTGGCTGCGTCGAGAACGGCGACCCTCGTCACGCCGGCCGTGGCATAGTCACCAGGCCGCAGCCTCAGATTGGTGACATAACCATCGACCGGCGAGCGGATGGTGGAGCGCGCGAGGTTGAGTTTGGCGAGATCGAGAGCCGACACCGCCGCCTGATAGGCGGCCCCTGCCACCGTGGCCGCTCCACCCGACTGCTGCACGGCCTCCTGGGACACGACATCCCGCAGTTGGCTGTGTCGCCGCGCCGTCGCTTGCCGAACGAGCATGTCCTGCCGTTTGGCTTCGACGTCGGCCTCCGCCTGTGCCACGGCAAGCCGGAGCCGCTCAGGGTCGATCGCGTAGAGAATGTCGCCGCGATGGACGTACTGATTATCGACAACGGATACGGCGCTGACCGTACCGGAGACTTCCGGTGCGATCTGCACGACATCCACGCTCACGCGCCCGTCGCGGGTCCAGGGCGTCCGCTCGTAACGGCTCCACGCCTCGAACGCGACGAATGCGGAGGCAACCACGAGGCAGAGAGTCAGGGCATAGCGGCCGAGAAGGGACAGAACAGACGTCATGGCAATGTTCCAACCGAGGGCAGGCACTGCACGAGCAGACCGTAGATGAGGACGAAGATGGCTGGCTCGACGAGCGGCCGATAAGCCAACAGGCGGTGGATGCCGGTGGCGGCGAGGACGCGGACCACCGCCATGGTGGCGCCCAGGGCGGCGAACGCGTGCACCACCAGACCGGGGATGAGGACGCCCCCGACGCTGAGGTCAACGATCATGGGCTGTGTTCCCTCTTCACCGTTTCATCGGAACCGAGCGCAAATCGAAGGTCGATGAGCAGGTCGAGCATCCGCAAACGGTCTTTGATCGAGCTGCCGGCGATCAATGCCGCCAGCGCCTCGATGCGCGGGACGAGGTCGGTGTGATCGACAGGGCCGGTCCGACCCCTGGCGCCGAAGCGTGCGGCGACCGCCAGAAGCAGGTCTCTCGCTTTGTCGCCGACCTCGCCCTCGGTCCGTGGGATCGTATTGCGGAGCTGGCCTGCGGCGTGACCGATGCGAAGATGGTGCAGGGTATCGTCAAGGACGTCCGAGTAGGCTTTCCCGGACGCCCGCAATCTTGGAAGCAGCAGCGCCGTCCGATCGATCATGAGACTCGTCCAGTGTGCCTCGCTGGGCGCGGCGCCCAGGGCTCGACGTCCGACGTCCCGCCGACTTACGTGAAGCAGCCGGTTGATCGCCGTGTCGACCGGCACGGTCTGGAACAGGGACATGCTGACCGCCGCAAAGCCGACCGCCGCAAAGAGCGCGATCACCATGTTGAGGGAGCCCGCGAAATCGCCGGTGTAGGTGGGGCCCAGACCCGAGAGGATCGGAATTGTGAGGGTGATGCCGAGCGCCCGGAAGGTCGTCGGGAGCCGCGCCTGCAGGGAACCGGCGAACAGAAACGCCGGGGCGAGAACCGCAACAAGAACGGTGAAGCTCGTGACCTGGGGAAGGATGACGTAGCTGTAGGCGAGGCTGATCGCCACCCCATGGATTGATCCGACCATATACTTGATGACGTTGGGCACCGGCGTGTCGACATTCCCGAACAGCGTGCAGCAGACGCCGAGAATGGACACCGCCGTCCCGCCCTCCGGCCAAGCCGACCAGATCCAGAAGGCGCAACCGATGAGGATGCCGACCATGGCGCCCAGGGCGGCCCGCGCCGCCATCCAGGGATCGCGGTGATAGACGTAGCCCTTCGCACGCCGCGGCCCATGAAGCGGCGCCGCATCGCGCGCGCGGTCGACAGTCCCGATGGTTCGGACGAGCCTGTCGCAGTCCTGGAGCAGGCCGATCATCTCCGCCAGATGTCCGGCGAGATTGGCGGCCAGCCGGTCGCCAAGCGTTGAGGCGTCTGCGCCCAAATGGTTCCGGATCGCCCGTGCGCGGCCAATCAGATGGGCTGCGGCGCCGTCCCGCTCGGCCGTCCCGGCGGTTGCGATCCATGCTCCGACGTCACCGAGCAGCGCACTTAGCTCTTCGGGCGCGCGGTCGCCCCTGGCGCCGAGGACGTGCATCCGGTCCTCGATCTCCGTCGCGAGCGGAAGCAGTCGTGCAAGACGGTCATGGACCAGCTGCAGCTTTTCACGACGCGGCGTCATGGGGGCCGCGTCATACGGCAGATGAGTTGCAAGCCCTTGCAGGGCAAGAAGGTCCGCCGCAAGCTGGTTGCGGTCTCGACGGCTCGTTCCCGGCGTTCCGCTGAGCACATCCGCCGCCAGCCGCCGCGCGTCCTGCAGTGTTGCCGACAGCTTGCCGGTGAACTGACCCGTCATGCGCTTCGGCACGACATAGCGGTGCATCAGGACGGCGCAGAGAATCCCGATGGATATCTCCTGGACCCGCACCGAGGCCGTTTCGAAGACCGTGCCGGGATCGAGGACACTGGGGAAACCAATCAGGCTCGCCGTGTAGCCGGCGAGAACGAAGGCGTAGGCGCGCGGCGTGCGATCGAGCAGCGAGAAGAACAGGCACAGCCCGATCCAGCCGGCCAGAACCGCGCTGCACACGATCGGATCGTTCACGCAATTCGGAACGATCGCCACCGTCGCCACGGCACCGGCTATCGTCCCCGCGAAGCGATAGACGCCCCGGCTGAGCGATGCTCCGACGGAGGTCTGCGACACGATATAGACGGTGACAACGGCCCAGAACGGCTTGGGAAGGCCGATGTGCAACGCGATGCAGTAGGCCAGCATCGCGGCAGCGAAGCTCTTCGCCGAAAAGAGGATCGCGTCCGCATCCGCCCTGATGGCGGGCGTGCGGAGGGCGTCGAGGCCTGCGCGCAGCATGGCGGCACTGGCCTTGCGCAAGGAGGTGTTTGCGGCGTTCCCGGTGGTCATGCCGCCAGTTGTGACCGATTTGCGGAATTTGATAAATTCGGTATTCTGTCATAAAATATCCAAAAGCTGCCAATCGATGCCCCTCTCACGATCAGCCGTCTCCGCCTTCGACCCCGATCTCACGGATCGGCCGGCCGTCGCGCGGCAGCTCAACTTTGTGGATCATGAGGCGGAAGTGCCGATGCACACGCATCGCAAAGGCCAGTTGATCCTCGCGCTGCATGGCGCCGTCACCTGCACGGCGGACAACGAGATCTGGATCGTACCGCCCAATTGCGGCGTTTGGATTCCCGGCGGTGTGCCGCATTCGGCCCGTGCGACGGCAAATGCGCGGCTCAACTACCTGTTCGTGGAGCCGGGGGCAGCAGGCTTGCCCGCGGACTGCTGCACTCTGTCCGTCTCCCCGTTGATCCGGGAAATGGTCGATCGTTTGGCTCGGGAGCCTGCCGACTATCCCTCGGACGGCCATGCCGCCCGGCTTGCGAGGGTGGCTCTCGACGAACTGGCCGACATGCCGCGTGAGCGCTTCAACCTTCCGATCTCCAGCAATCCGAAGATCCGTGCGATAGCGGATGCCTTGACGCTGGCCCCCTCCGACCGCAGCACATCGGCCGAATGGGCCAAGCGCGTGGCGGTGAGCGAAAGGTCGCTGGCTCGTTTGATGATCCGCGAGACGGGCCTGACGTTCGGACGCTGGCGGCAGCAGCTTCACCTTGTCATTGCCCTTCGGGAACTGGCCAGCGGTGCGGCGGTTCAGGACGTAGCCGCCGAACTGGGCTATGACTCGGTCAACGCCTTCATCACGATGTTCAAGAAGGCGTTGGGAAGCACGCCTGCACAATATTTCGCGCAACGCAGGGCGGAAAAGCTGTCGTCGCCGAAACACGTGCCGGATGATTGATTAAGAGCAGCGGCTTTGACGGTTGGCTCGTCACGGTGCTCCTCGCGTTTCTCCGACAAGCCAGTCGACGAAGCCGGCAACCAAGTTTCCGGCATCGGCGTGACGTGGAACAAGCGCGACGTAACCCGTCCTCGGAACCCGGATCTCCGGCAGCGGTGAGGGAACCGCCGCAGCCGGCCACCGCATCGGCAACGATGGGCTCGGGGCCACGGCGGCAGTCCGCTCGTTTCGGATCAGAAGGCCGCGCGGAACAAGTCCTGGAAATCCGGCTCGCTGGTGTGGCGCGGATTCCAGCGGTTGTAGTCGGCCGCATAGCTGCGCCGGGCCATCTCGTCCAGCCGGTCCTCGGTCACGCCCACATCGCGCAGGCGCGGCGGAATGCCGAGGTCGGCGCACAGCGTCCGCAGGCCGTCCACGGCGGCCTCCGCGGCCTGGTCCAGGGGCAGGCCGGCGGTGTCCACCCCCAGGATTTCGGCGATCCGGGCCATGCGCTCCGGCTTGGCCGACACGTTGAAGGCCGCCGCGTAGGGCAGGCAAACCGCGTTGGCCAGGCCGTGCGGAACGGGGAACAGGGCGCCGACCGACATCGCCATGCAATGCACGTTGCCGAGCCCGGTGACGCCGAAGGACATCGCCGCCAGCGCCGACCCGCACAGCATGTCCAGCGCAGCCGGAACGTTGGTCCGGTCGGCGACGAAGGGGCGGATGCTGCCGGCGATCAGGGTCATCGCGTGCAGATTTACGGCGTCGGAAAAGACCGTCGCCCGCTTGGACAGGTAGGACTCGAAAGCGTGCACGAAGGCGTCGATGCCCGCATGCGCGGCGACGTGGGCCGGCATCGAGCCGACAGCGAGAGGATCGAGGATGGCGACCTGCGCCGGGCTGAAGGCCGCGTGACGGATGGCCATCTTGGTCTTGCGCGCGGTGTCGGTGATGACGCAGGCGCCCGACACCTCCGACCCGGTGCCGGCGGTCGTCGGCACGGCGATCAGCGGCAGCGGGCGGATCGCGAACTTCTCGATCCCCTCGTAGTCGGCGATCCGGCCGCCGTTGGTCATCAGGATGCCCACCGCCTTCGCCACGTCGATGGTGCTCCCCCCGCCGATGGCCAGCAGCGCCTGGGCGTCCTGCTCGCGGCAGCGTTCGTAGGCGGCCTGCACCGTCCGGTCGCCCGGCTCCGGTTCGATGCCGGTGAAGACGGACAGGGCGACGCCGTTGCTGGTCAGAAGCCCCTCGATCCGGCGGAAGATGGCGCTGTCCGCCAGGGCCGGGTCCAGCAGGACGAACAGGCGCGTGGCGTTCCATTCGCGCAGGACGTCGGGAAGCTGCTCGTGCGCCCCGACGCCGAAGACGATCTTCGTCGGGCAGGAGAAGGAGGAAACGGGGAAGGCGGACATGGCGAGGGAGGACATGGCGGGGGCCTCGTGGTGCGGAAGGGCTCAGGAGCGGCGGGGCAGGGCGATGCGGGTGCAGATGTTCTTCACCTGCGTGTAGGACAGCAGCGCGTCGAGGCCCTTCTCGCGCCCGAAGCCGGACTTGCGGTACCCGCCGAAGGGAAGTTCCACGCCGCCACCGGCGCCGTAGCAGTTGATGAAGATCTGCCCCGCCTTGACGGTGCGGGCCAGCCAGTTGGTCGCGCCGACGTCGCGGCCCCAGATCCCGGCGACCAGCCCGTATTCGGTCGCGTTGGCGAGCGCCGCCGCTTCCTCGACCTCGTCGAAGGGGAGGATGGTCAGGACCGGGCCGAAGATCTCTTCCCGATGGACGCGCATCTCCGGGCGCGCGCCGTCCAGCAGTGTCGGCGACACGAAGTTCCCGTGGCTGAGGTCGGCGCCGGGCAGGGGCGTCCCGCCGGTGATGACCTCCGCTCCCTCGTCGCGGGCGATCCCAATGTAATCCAGCACCTTGCCTTGCTGGGCGCGGCTGACCAGCGGGCCGATGTCGGGGTTTTGCAGGCCGGGGCCGACCTTCAGGCCATGGCAGAGCGCCGCCAGCCGGTCGACCAGTTCGCGGTGCCGGGCGCGCTGCACCAGGACGCGCGACCCGGCCGAGCAGGTCTGGCCCGAGTTGGGAAAGGCCGCCTTCAGGAGCACCGGCAGCGCGTCGTCGAGGTCGGCGTCGGCCAGCACGATGTTCGGCGACTTGCCGCCCAGTTCCAGCAGCACCGGGACGATGTTGTCCGCCGCCGTGCGCATCACCTGGGCGCCGGTCGCGACCGATCCGGTGAAGACGACCAGATTGACGCCGGGGTGCGCGGCGAGGGCGTAACCCGCCTCCTGCCCCAGCCCCGGAACGACGTTCAGCACACCGGGCGGGAGCCCTTCCTCGTGGCAGATGCGGGTCAGCTCCAGCACGCTGAGGCAGGCCAGTTCGGCGGGCTTCAGGACCACCGTGTTGCCGGTCGCCAGCGCCGGCGCCAGCCCGCGGGAGGCGATCTGCAACGGATAGTTCCAGGGGACGATCTGCGCCGTCACGCCCAGCGGCTCGCGCACCGTGAAATCGGCGTAGTCGGGGCCGAGCGGGATGGAGCTGCCCAGCACCTTGTCGGCGACGCCGGCGTAATATTCGAAGAAGCGTGCCGCGGCGACCGCGTCGGCCTGGGCCTGGGCCAGCGGCTTGCCGGTGTCCTGGCTTTCGAGGCGGGCGAGGCGGTCCTGCTCCTCCAGGATGCGGCGGGCGATGGCGTAGAGGACGCGGCCGCGCTGCACCGGCACGCAGTCGGCCCAGCCCGGCAGAGCCGCCTGGGCCGCTCGCACGGCCTCGTCGATGTCCGATGCGCCACCGCGGGCGATGTGCGCGAGGACGGCGCCGTCGGCGGGATCGAGGATCTCCAGCGTCTCGCGCGAATGGGCCGGGCGCCATTGGCCGTCGATGAAGCAGTCGTAGGAAGGCAGGGACATGGTGGGAATCCGAATTTGGAGTGTGACAGGGCCGCCGATCGGGCGGCCGATCAGGAAGGAAACCGCCGGTCAGGCGGCGTGATGGGCGAGGTCGCCGCCGAGATAGGCTTCACGGATGCGGGGGTCGCGGCGCAGCGTGGCGGCGACGCCCTCCAGCACGATCGATCCTCCCTCCAGCACATAGGCGCGGTCTGCGATGGCCAGCGCCTGGTTGGCCATCTGCTCGACCAGCAGGATGGTCATGCCGTCCCGGCGCAGGCCGACGAGCGTCCGGAAGATGTCGGCGGTGATGATGGGTGCGAGCCCGAGCGAGGGTTCGTCGAGAATCAACAGCTTGGGTTCCGTCATCAGGGCGCGGGCGATGGCGAGCATCTGCTGCTCCCCGCCGCTCAGCGTGCCGGCGATCTGGTCGCGCCGTTCCAGCAGCCGGGGGAACAGCGCGTAGAAGCGGTCGATGTTGGCTGCGATGCGCTGCGGCCGGCCGCGCAGCAGATGCCCGCCGAGCAGCAGATTCTCGTGAACCGTCTGGTCGGTGAAGATCTGTCGCCCCTCCGGGGCCATGGCGACGCCCAGCGCGACGCGCTGCGGGGTGCTCAGCCCGTCGATCGGCCGGCCGTCGAAGGTCACCCGTCCGGTTGCCGGGACGAGGCCGGTGATGCCGCGCAGGAGGCTGCTCTTTCCGGCGCCGTTGGCGCCGATCAGGGCGACGATCTCGCCGGCCCCGACCCGGATGGACACCCCGCGCAAGGCGCGGATCGGCCCGTAGGAGACGCTCAGGTCGGCAACGGTCAGCATGGGCGCTCCTCCTTGTCCGATTCCGGCCCATCCGGAGCCGGGCTGTCCTCGCGGCCCAGATAGGCCTCGATGACGCGGGGGTTGGTCTGGATGTCGCGGGGGGCGCCTTCGGCGATCACCACGCCCCGGTCGAGGACGACGATCTCGTCGGAGATCCTCATCACCAGGCCCATGTCGTGCTCCACCATCAGCACCGCGACGCCGAGCTGGCCGATGCGCTTGATGAGCTGCCCAAGCTCGGCGGTCTCCCGCGGGTTCAGGCCGGCGGCGGGCTCGTCCAGCAGCAGCAGGACCGGGTCGCCGGCCAGCGCGCGGGCCAGCTCGACGCGGCGTTGCAGGCCGTAGGGCAGGCTGCCGGCCAGCGCCCCGGCGTGCTCGCCCAGGCCGACGAAGTCCAGGACGGCCTTCGCCTTGGCGACGGCGTCCTCCTCCCGTCCGGTCACGCCGATCCGCGCGTGGGCGCCGATCAGCACGTTGTCCAGCACCGTCATGGAGCCGAACAGGCGCAGGTTCTGGAAGGTGCGGGCGATGCCGCGGGCGGCGCGGGCGTGGGCCGTGCCGCGGGTGATGTCCTGGCCGGCCAGCCGGATCGTCCCGGAATCCGCGGAGATCACGCCGGTCAGGATGTTGATGAGGGTGCTCTTGCCGGCGCCGTTGGGACCGATCAGGGCGTGGATCCGGTGGGCGTGAAGCCGCAGCCCGACCTTATCCGCGGTCACCACGCCGCCGAACGCCTTGCTGACGTCAGTCACTTCCAGCAAGGGACCGGCGGATGGCTCCGCCCGGCCGCGCTGCATCGCGGTCAGCGGGGGAGTCTCCACCCCATCCAGGACGGCCATCCGGCGGGGCAGGACGCGCGCGATCGCGCCGGCGACGCCCGTCGGCATCAGGTAGAGCGCGAACAGCAGCATCGCGCCGTAGATGAAGTGCTGCACCGACGGCCATTGCGCCAGGAACACCTCGGTCATCGTGAGGATCGCGGCCCCCGCGATGGGGCCGTAGATGTTGCCGGCCCCGCCCAGAAGCACCAGCAGAAGGATGAAGACCGACAGGTGGAAGGTCACGAAGTCGGAATTGAAATACTGGTTCTGCTGCGCCACCAGCGCGCCGCCCAGCCCGCACAGCGCGGCGGCCAGCACGAAGGCCAGCGTCTTGTAGCGGTAGACCGAGATGCCCGCGCACTCCGCGGCGATCTCGTCGCTTTGCAGCGCCAGCAGGGCACGGCCGAAACGCCCGTTCAGCAGATGCGACAGGGCGAGATGGACCGCCACGCCCAGCACGATGACCAGGACCACCCAGTGCTTGAGCGCGAAGGGCTCGTCGCCCAGCGTCAGCGGGGCGATGCCGTAAATGCCCTGGGCGCCGCCGAACAGGTCGGTCCATTCGGTCACCAGCTTCTCCACCACCAGCCCGAAGGCCAGCGTGACCAGGGCGAGGCTGGGTCCCTTCACCCGCAGCGAGGGCAGGGCGATCAGCACGCCGACCGCGGCGGCCACCAGCGGTGCGGCGGCCAGCGCCAGCGCCGGCGGAAGCTCCAGCCGGGTCGTCAGCAGGGCCACCGTGTAGGCCCCCGCCGCGAACAGTCCGGCCTGCCCGAGCGACTTCTGCCCGGCATAGCCCGCCAGCACGTTCATGCCGGACGCGCAGATGTAGTAAACGCCGGCCATGAAGGCGACGTAGAGGTAGAAATCGTTGCTCAGCGTCAGGGCGAGCGCCACCAGCGCCGCGCCGATGCCCAGGGCCGGGGCCGCCCGCAGCAGGGCGAAGCGGCGGGCCGCCGGCCGGAGAACGGAGGCATCCATCATACCTTTTCCACCAGCTTCCGGCCGAACAGGCCGTTGGGCGCCATGGCCAGCACCAGGATGACCAGGAGAAAGACCATGATTTCCCGCCATTGCGCGCTCCACAAGGCCGTGAGGGACTCAACCAGACCGATCAGCAGGCCGCCGGCCATGCAGCCGCGCGGGTTGGTCAGGCCGCCGATGATCGCCGCGGAGAAGCCCTTCAGGGCGATGATGACCCCCATGAAGAGGGAGGCCGACAGGATCGGCGCGACCAGCACCCCGCTCAGCCCGGCCAGCGCCGAGCTGGCGAGGAAGGCCATCGCCATGACGCGGGGCACGTCGATGCCCATCAGCGCGGCGGCGTCGCGGTTCAGCGCTACCGCCCGCATGCAGCGGCCGATGGCCGTGCGCCGCATGGCGAGGTCGAACGCCCCCAGGATCGCGAAGGCGAGGACCAGCACCACCAGTTCCTGCGAGCGGAAGCCGGCCTCGCCGACGCGGAACACCTCGTCGCCGAAGGGGGCGGGCAGCATCCGCGCCCCCAGCCCCCACACCGACAGGGCGGCGCTTTGCAGGACGATGCCGAAGCCGATCGTGCTGACCACCCAGGACATGCCCGGCTTGCCGGCGAAGGGCCGGATCGCCGCCAGATACAGCGGCAGCCCCAGCACCCCCATCGCCAGCGCCGCGGCGACCGCCGCCAGCGCATAGAGCCAGACATAGCCGACCGCGTCGGCCCCGAGCGCCGCGGTGAGCACCCCCACCGTTCCCAGCCCGACGAAGGCGCCGACCGACACGAAGTCGCCCTGCGCGAAGTTCAGCGTCCGCGTGGTGGTGTAGGTCAGGTTGAAGCCGAGGGCGATCAGGGCGTAGACGCTGCCCAGCGTCAGCCCGCCGATGATGGCTTGCAGCATGGGGTCACCCTCCGTGACGGTTCGCGGGCCGCGTCACTTCTTGAAGTCCGCCGGTTGCAGCCCGGCCAGCACCGGGTCGTTGAAATCGACGACCTTGCCGTCCTTCCAGCGCGACCAGTGATAGTCCGCCGCCGTCAGCCCCTCGTGCTGCGTGGCGGAGAAGGGCTTGTCGTAGGTCTTGACCATGCCGGCGACCGGCTTGTTCAGGGACTCCAGCGCGGCGCGCACCGCCTCGCCTTTGGTGTCGCCGGCCTGCTCGGCCGCCGCCGCCCACAGCAGGACCGTGTCGTAGGCCTGCGAGGCCGCCCAGAACATCGACGGGTTGGCCAGCTTCGGCCCGATCCGCGCGAACAGCGAGTCCGCCTCCGCCGACTTGCGCTCGCTGGAGGTGGTCAGGAAGACCGGCCACTCCATCAGCTTCGGCCCGGCGACCTCGGGGAAGCCGCTGAAGGACGCCGCCCAGGTGGTGAAGACCTTCGGGAAATAGTCCAGCTTCTCCATGCTGCGCACGAGATGCCCGAGCGGGGCCGCCTGCGCCCAGACCACCAGCGTGTCCGCCCCCGCCGCCTTGGCCTTGGACAGTTGCGAGGTCATGTCGGTGTCGCGGGCGTCGAATTTCTCGATGGACACCGGCTTCATGCCGTGCAGCGCCGCGATCTGCTCCAGATCCTTCAGCCCCGCCTGTCCGTAGCCGGTCGTCTCCACGAAGAAGCCGACCGCCTTCGCCTCGGGGTTCTTCTTCACGTAGGCCAGCAGGGCGGAGGCCTGCTCGCGGTCCACCATGGAGACGCGGAACAGGTAGTTGCCGCTGGACGGCCCCTCGGTGATGGCGGTGCTCGACGCGCTGGAGACCAGCACCGGCATGCGCTTCTGGTTGGCGATGTGCTTCCAGGCCAGGGCGTTGCCGGAATTGGTCGGGCCGAAGACGACCGAGACCTTCTCGCGGTCGATCAGGTCGGTCATGTTCTGGATCGCCTTGGGCGGCTGTCCCAGATCGTCGCGGACCAGGAATTCCAGGGGGCGGCCGAGAACGCCGCCGCGCTTGTTGATGTCCTCGACCGCGGCGCCGATGCCGAGCACGCCGATCTGCCCCGATTCCGCCGACGGCGAGCCGGAAATGTCGCCGTTGTAGGCGATCTTGATCGGATCGGCGGCCTGGGCCTGGACCGCGGCGGACATGAGGACGGCGGCGGCGGCTCCCAGGAGCGCCGTCAGGCGCGGGCGCGCGGGCGCCATATTCGTCGACGCTGTCTTCTTCTTGGTCATGGGCGTTCCCCTCCATATTGGTTGTTGTTCTGCCGGTTGCGGTTCGGCAGTTCGAGATCGAGCAGGGCGGAACTCAGCGCCTTGCCGTGGGCGTCCAGGGCGAGCGAACGGGTGACCCCGCCGCCGAGCGCGCCGGTCAGCACGAAGTTGAGCGCTCCCAGGGTCGGCAGCTCGTAGCGGGTCACCGTTCCGGTCACGATCTCCTGGAAATGCGTGGCGACGCTCTGGGCCGTCAGATGCTCCGCCAGGAACGGATAGTCGGTCTCGTCCAGCGCGATGACCGAGATGTTGGAGATGTTGCCCTTGTCGCCGGAGCGGGCGTGCGCGATGTCCCGGAGTTTCATGGCTTACGCCTCCAGCAGGGTGACCGAGGTGCGCACGGCGCTTTCCGGCAGCAGGGCGGACGCGACGGCGACGATCTCGCGCGCCGATTTCCAGGCGCCGCCACCCCCCGCCGGGCCGTTGGTGTAGAGGGTTTCGACCTCGTTCCCGATCCGGGCCGCCTCCTCCAGCGTGGCCGTCCGCCCGGCCACCCGCAGGCGGACCTCGTAGGGCGCGTGGCCGCGTGACAGCCGGTCGCCGTGCAGCGCGTCGAGGCCGATCAGGTCGAACTGCAATTCCTGGGTCCGCACGCCGATCAGGGCCAGCCGCTCGCGCACGATGTCCAGCGCGAGCCGCCCGCGCTCGACCGCTCCCGGTCCGGCGTAAGAGATCTGCCCCTCGCCGATGCAACTGTCGATGTAGCCGATCGACAGCTTCAAAAGCCCGGTCCGCGCGGCGCCGCGCCCGCCATGGACGCGCACCCGGTCCGGCCCGTCGCCTTCGACGCGGGCGGCGGAGAAGTCGGCGACCACGTCCGGCTGGTAATAGCGCGCCGGGTCGTGGATCTCGTAGAGAAGCTGTTCCTTCACGGTGGCGGGCGTGACGCAGCCGCCGGTGCCGGGCAGCTTGGTCACCTCCAAGGTGCCGTCCGCGTGAATTTCGCCGATGGGAAAGCCCAGCCGGGCCAGTCCCGGCACGTCCTTGATACCGGGGTCCGCGAAATAGCCGCCGGTCACCTGCCCAGCGCACTCCAGCAGATGCCCGGCCATGGTGCCGCGCCCCAGCGCGTCCCAGTCGTCCATCCGCCAGCCGAATTCATGGATCATCGGAGCGAGGAACAACGCCGGGTCGGCGGCCCGTCCGGTGATGACCACGTCGGCTCCGGCGGCCAGCGCCTCGACGATGGGGCCGGCTCCGATGTAGGCGTTGGCCGAAATCACGCGGTCGCCGAGCCCGCGCAAGGTGCCGCCGTCTTCCAGCGCGACGTCGAGTTCCCGCGCGACCTCTAGCACGTCGTCCCCGGTCACGGCGGCGATCCGCAGCCCGCCCAGCCCCAGGGAGCGGGCGACGGCCCGCGTCGCCTCGGCGGCGCCGAGCGGGTTGGCCGCTCCCATGTTGGTGATCAGCCGCACCCTGTTGCGCCGGCAGGCGCCGAGTACGGCGGTCATGCGGACCGTCAGCAGCGGATCGTAGCCCCCGGCGGGGTCGCGTTGCCGCGCCTGTTGGGCCAGGGCGATCGTCCGCTCGGCAAGGCATTCAAAGACAAGGTAGTCGAGGCCGCCCCGTTCGGCGAGATCCATTGCCGGTTCGATGCGGTCACCGGAATAGCCGGCGCCGGAACCGATCCTGATGCGGTGCATCGACGGTCCTCAGCGCGGCGAAGGGACGGCATGGGACGCGGCGGCTCCCATGGCGGTTCGTGCGCCGCCGTTGATCGAGGCTGGCATGGTCTCCCCCTTGCATTCTTATTCGTTCCGGTTTCCTCCGCTCCGGCGCATCGCACCGACGGGCGGCTGAATTCCGCTGTATGCAAACCATCCTTGCCGAGATTGTTCGCACGAACAATTGAATTGATTCAATGTCAGTAATAGAGTTGAGCTATGGATCTCAGCCTCCGCCAGATACGCGCCTTTCTCGCCGCCGCGCAGACCCGCAGTTTCACGCGGGCGGCGGAGTCGCTGCACGTCGCCCAGCCGACCCTGACGGTGCAGATCCGGCGGCTGGAGGAGGCCCTTGCGGTCAAGCTGTTCGACCGCAACACCCGATCCGTCGAGCTGACCCGCATCGGCAGCGAACTGCTGCCGGTGTTCCAGCGCATGGTCCACGACCTGGACGCCGTGGTGGTCGACACGCATGAGATCGCCGCGATGCGGCGCGGGGTGGTGCGCGTGGCGGCGCTGCCGACCATCGCGGCGGGCGTGCTGCCCGACGCCATCCAGTCCTTTCGTGAACTTCATCCCGGCGTGACCTTCGTTTTGAAGGACGTCATCGCCAGCCGCGTGCTCGGGCTCGTCCGGTCGGAGGAGGTGGATCTCGGGATTACGGGGGGCGAGGCGAGGGGACAGGACATCGACACGGTGCTGGAGGTGCGCGACCGGATGCACATCGTCTTCCCGCAGGGCCATGCCGTCGGCGATCTTCCGCAGGTGACCATCGAGACGCTGGCCGAGGTGCCGCTGGTGCTGATGGACCCGGCGACCAGCGTCCGCGAAATCGTCGACGAAGCGTTCCTGTCGGCCGGACGGATTGCCAAGCCGGTTTGCGAGGCGACCTACATGATGACGGCGATCGCCATGGTGCGGGCCGGGCTGGGCCTGACGATCCTGCCGGGCTCCGCGCGCGAGATCGCTGCCGAGCCGGCGTTGCGCTCGCGCCCCATCGATATGTTCGGCTTTTCCCGTCCCGTCAGGGTCATCCGCAAGGCGGGGCGGTCCCTCCCGCCGCTGGCCGAAGCGTTCCTCGATCACCTCTGCTGTGTTCTGAACGATTGCAGGACGTTTCACCGGGAGGGGTGAACGGAGCTTATCCCTAAAGCGCTGGTTTTCCCGCATTGCAAGCGGGAATCCCGTACTCCTTTCTTGGCTTTCGTCGGTCCGGAGCCGGTGCGGCGCCGCGAGCGGAAGATGAATTGCGATCAGAAGCGAAGGAGCGCTCCCGGACGCTCAATCCCGGCGTTTATTCCCCACAGCTCCTTGTATGTCGCACGGTTCCATATTGAGACCTGGGCGGCGGGCGATACCCCTCCTTCGGCCGCTTGCGTTCGCGACGGTCGTCTTTCGGCATCGCCGGAAAAAAAGTCCGCCAGCTTTTCCGATCTCCTCCGTGGATAGCCACAGAACGGGACAACGCACCGCCCTGCGGCGCCTCTTCCCGGACCACACGCTGGACCATCACGCCGAAACGGACGCGGAATCCCCGATTCCCGCGACGGGGAGGCTGCATCCCGGAGGCCGCCATGCAGGTTGACTCGCTCAGCTCCTCGACCGTCACGACCACCTCGTCCGCCAAAAGCTCCTCGGCCTCGCTGGCCGGCAGCTACCAGTCCTTCCTGACGCTGCTGCTGAAGCAGCTGGAGGTGCAGGACCCGACCAACCCGGTGGACACCGCCCAATACACCAGCCAGCTCGTGCAGCTCTCCTCGCTGGAGCAGCAGATGTCCATGAGCGACAAGCTGGATGAGCTGACCACGGCGGTGCAGGCGCTGGGAACCGGCAGTTCGGCGCTGGGCTATCTCGGGCGGACGGTGACGGCGGAGGGCGACACGACCGCCCTGCAGAACGGCGCGGCCAACTGGGAATATTCGCTGAACAGCGAGGCCGCGTCGGTCACCCTGACGGTGCGCGACGAGGACGGGGCCATCGTCTACCAGGACAGCGGCGCCACCGGCCAGGGCAGCCATTCCTTCACCTGGGACGGCACGGGACGCGACGGCGCGGTCCACACGTCGGGCGCTTACAGCCTGACCGTCACGGCGGTGGACTCCAGCAAGACCGCCATCGCCACCGAGACGCGGATCAAGGGCACGGTCACCTCCGTGGACACCTCCGGCACCAGCGCGGCGCTGGGCATCGGCGGCGTCAGCGTGCCCGCCGACGACGTGCTGTCGCTGAGCTGAGCCGCCCCCTCCCGGCCTCCTCCGCGGTCCCATCCCCTTTCTTGCGACAGGTGCGACGATGAGCATCACCAGCGCGATGTACAGCGCCACGTCCGGCCTGATGGCGCAGAGCAAGGCGCTCGCCTCCATCTCCAGCAACATCGCCAATTCCAGCACGACCGGCTTCAAGAGCACCGGGACGAACTTCAACTCCTACATCAACAAGACCTCGACCATCGACGAGCAGACCGGCGGCGTGCTCGCCACCACCTACCGCAACATCAGCGCGCAGGGCGAGATCCAGTCGTCGGCGGTCTCCACCAACATGGCGATCAACGGCGAGGGCTTCTTCGTGGTGTCGGAGGAGACGGCGGACGGCACCGTCGCCTTCACCCGCAACGGTTCCTTCTCCACCGACGCCCAAGGCTACCTGTCGAACAGCGAGGGCTACTATCTCTACGGCTGGGCGCTGAACGCCAACGGCGCCGTCACCGCCGGCAACAAGGGATCGGTGGACAGCCTCGTCCCGGTCAACGTCGCCAACATCAAGGGCACGCCCAAGGCGACCTCGACCATGGGCATCGACGCCAACCTGCCCTCGGACGCGGACACCGGCGACAGCTTCACCACCGACATGGAGATGTTCGACAGCTTGGGCGTCAGCCACTCCATCACCCTGAGCTGGACCAAGACCGGCGAGAACACGTGGGAGCTGGACGCCTCCGACCCCGTCATGTCCTCCGACGCAACCCGGACCACCGGGACCATCGGGGGGTTCCCCATCCAGCTCTCCTTCAACACCGACGGCACGCTGGCCTCCGCCGCCACGGTGGCCGCGGACGGCACGACGACCGCCGCCGACCTGTCCGCCCTGTCCTTCACGGTCGACGGCTGGACCACCGGGGCCGGCGGCAGCGCGGTCGCGCTGAACCTCGGCACCGCCAACAGCAACAACGGCCTGACCCAGCACGCGTCGGGCGACAGCACGCCCTCGGTCAGCGTCGAGACCACGACGCAGAACGGCTACAAGCCCGGCTCCCTGACCGGCACGACCATCGGCAAGGACGGCATCGTCCGCGCCGTCTTCGACAATGGCGAGACGCGGGCGATCTACCAGATCCCCATCGCCACCTTCGCCAACGCCGATGGGCTGGAAAGCGTCACCGGCACCACCTTCACCCAGACGGCGGCGGCCGGTCAGTACCAGCTCCGCACGGCGGGCGACGCCAAGGCCGGGACGGTGACGGCGGGCGCGCTGGAAAGCTCCACGGTCGAGCTGACCGACGAGTTCAGCCGCATGATCGTCGCCCAGCAGGCCTATTCCGCCGCCTCCAAGGTCATCACGACCTCGCAGGACATGATGGACACGCTGATCGCCATGAAGCGCTGACGGTGACGGCCATGCACCCGCCGCAACCGCTTCTCGACGGCGAAGCCGTTCTGGACGGCGAGCTGCGCCGCCTCGCCCGGCGGGTGGACCGCCACCGGTCCCAGCCGGTCCCGCTACCGGCGGAGCGCCTCGCGCTGATCGACGACCTGCTGGGCCTGCGTGCGCGCATCGCCGCGGCGCGGGCCGCGGTGCAGGCGGCGATCCGCCAGACCGGCAGCGCCCAGCGCGCCGCCACCGCCTACCGCCGCACCGGCGCCCTGCGCGGCTGACGCCTCGAAGGATGCCCGCATTCGCCCTTCCCAACCCTCTCCCCTCCGGGGAGAGGGTGGCCCGGAGGGCCGGTGAGGGGGGTGCGCGTTGCGGAGCGTTCGGCACAAGCGCAACCCCCTCACCCTGACCCTCTCCCCAGAGGGGAGAGGGAACACATCAAGGAGACCGTCATGCTCCCCACCCCGCATGTCCCGTCTACCGCCGCCCGCCCGGACCCGGTGGCGGTCATCACCCGCTTCGTCGCGGAACTGGAAGGGCACGCGGAGCGCGCCGCCAGCGCCGCGCGGGAGGGGCGCGCGGTGGACGCCCTGCGGGCGGCGGGCGCCATGCAGATGCTCCTGCACAGCCAGGCCGGAACGCTGCGCGACGCGCTGGCCGCGGCGCAGAGCAAGCGCGTGCCGCTGGAAACCCGGCTGGCGGTGCGCAAGGCGCTGGACGGCGCGCTGGCCCCCCTCGGCCGGTCGGTGCGCGCGCTGGAGGCGCAGGCGAAGGCCCGGCAGGCCCGGCAGGCGGCCATCGGCGCTGCGCTGCGCGCCGCGGCGTCCGTCTCCGGCCCGACGCGCTCCTACGCGGCGCTCGGTCGGATGGCAGGGGCGAAGCACTTCGCCGTCACCGCCTGACCCGCCGCCGAGGAGAGCCATCATGTCCCTGCGCGTCGCCGGCAGCATCGCCACCTCCGCGCTGCGCACCAACGAGGTGGGCATGGCGGTCGCCTCGGCCAACGTCGCCAACGCCGGCACGGAGGGCTACACCCGCAAGACCGCCAAGCCGACGACGAGCGACACCGCCGTCGGCTTCACCGGGGTGGAGGTCGCCGGAATCGGCAGCACGGTCGACCGTTACCTGATGACGTCGCTGGTCGCGGCACAATCCGGGCTGGGCCTCAGCCGGACGGTCAGCGACTATCTGGACCGCTTCCAGGAGCGGCTGGGCGCCACCACCTCCGCGTCGTCGCTGGGCTCGGTCATCGACACGCTGGGCGAGACGCTGGCCACGCTGGCAACCTCCCCGGAGAGCGGCAGCGCCAAAGCGGCGGCGATGGACGACCTGACCGCGGTGGCGGAGACGCTGCGCTCCACCGCCAAGGCGGTGCAGGAGCTGCGCGGCGAGGCCGACCGCGCCGTCGCCGACACGGTGACCCGCATCAACGGCACGCTCGACACGCTGAAGGACCTCAACGACCGCATCCAGACCGGCAAGGCGCTCGGCCAGGACACCGGCGACCTGGAGGACCAGCGCAACACCGCCCTGAAGAGCCTCGCCGGGGACATCGACATCCGCTACCAGACCGACGCCAACGGCATGGTCCGGGTCTCCACATCCTCCGGCACGTCGCTGCTGGACTCCGCGGTGCACCGGCTGTCCTACACGCCCGCCACCACGGTCGGCGCCGGGACGAGCTTCAACCCGATCACCATCGACGGCAAGGACGTCGCCGGCTCCGTCTCCTCGGGCACGCTGGGCGGGCTGATCCAGGTCCGCGACACGGACCTGCCGGCGCAGCAGGCCCGGCTGGACGAGCTGGCCCTGACGCTGAAGGACACGCTGAACGCCCTCCACAACCAGGGCACCGCCGTCCCGCCGCCCAACGCCCTGACCGGCAGCGCCGGCGTGGCGGGCAGCGACGCGCTGAACGGCAACGGCACGCTGCGCGTCGCCGTCACGGCGGCGGACGGCACGGCGGTGGAGGTGCTGGACCTCGACCTCTCCGCCTACGCCACCGTGCAGGACGCGGTGGACGCCATCGACGCCATGGGCTCGCTCTCGGCCCATCTCGACGCGCAGGGGCGGCTGGTCATCCAGGCCGACGACGCCGCGAACGGCGTGGCGCTGGGCGGCGACGGCACCGCGGGGGCGGACGGCAAGGGCTTCTCCGCCCGCTTCGGGCTGAACGACCTGCTGACCGGCACCGGCGCCGCCGACCTGAGGGTGAGCGACGCGATCGCTCGGGACAGCGGGCGTCTGGCGACCGGCGCGCTCTCCACCTCCGTCACGCTGGCCGCCGGCGGATCGGCGCTGTCCGCGGGGGAGGGCTCGGTGGCGCAGGCGCTGAAGACGGCCTTCTCCGGGGCGCAGTCCTTCGACACGGCGGGCGGCCTGTCCGGGCGGTCGGGCACCTTCTCCCAGTATGCGGGCGCCATCATCCAGGGGGCGGCGACCGCCGCCTCCCGCGCCGCCACCGCCTACGAGGACCAGGACTCCTACGCCAGCGGGCTGGAGTCGACGATGGCCTCGCAGAGCGGCGTGAACGTCAACGAGGAAACCGCCGCGATCAGCAACCTGCAATCCGCCTATCAGGCCGCCGCCGCGGTCATGAAGGCGGTGCAGGAGATGTTTGACACGGCGCTGAATTTGGTCCGCTAGGAGAGCCGGCATGGAACGGATCGCGACCTTCAACCACCAGAACCAGCTCGTCCGCTACATGCTGGCGGCGGAGTCACGGGTGGCCACCGCCCAGGTGCAGGCGGCGACCGGCGAGGCGTCGGTCGATTACAAGGGCATCGCCGGCGACAGCGGGCGCCTCGTCAACCTGGAGAGCCACTACCGCCGCTCCGAGCGCTACGTCGACGAGGGGGAGGTGGTCAACGGGCGCATCCAGACCATGCACGACGCCGTGGGCGGGATGATCGACCTCGCCAACCGGGTGCGCAGCCTCGTCGCCAGCCTCCAGGGGGCGGGCAGCGGCGCCGCGGACGGCATCAAAAGCGAGGCGCAGGCCCTGATGACGGAGTTCGCCGGGCTGCTGAACACCCAGCAGGAAGGCCGCTACCTGTTCGCCGGGGGGCGCACCGACCGCGCGGCGGTGTCGCTGGACGGACTGCCGGCGGCGACCAGCCCCTCCACCGCGGACACGGGCTACTACAAGGGCGACGGCAGCGTTTCCTACTTCCAGGCCGCCGACGACCTCATCGTCCAGTACGGCGTCACCGCCGACGACCCGTCCATCGAAAAGGCACTTCGCTCCATCAGCCTGATCGCCAACATGCCGACCAACCCGGTGGACACCACGCTGGTGGACGAGGCGTCCGACCTCGCCGACGCGGCGGCGGACGGGCTGACCGTGGTGCAGACGAAGCTCGGCTCCGCCTCCGCCACGCTGGAGCGGACCATCGACCGCCACCTGGAGCAGCAGCTCGTCCTCCAGACCCACGTCGAGGACATCCGCAACATCGACCTCGCGGAGGCGACGACGCGCCTGTCGCAGCTTCAGGCCAACCTGGAGTCGACCATGAGCCTGATGAAGATCCTCCAGCAGACCAACCTGAACGATTTTCTCTGATCGAAAGATTCCGCGCCAGCTTTCGCGGCACCGGCCGTGAGACGCAATGAGGGCTGATGCACAGGCGGCCCCACCATCCGATCAGGCTCCGACCAGGAGGCACATCATGCCCGTCATCTCCACCAACACGGCGGCGAACTCCGCGCTGCGCTACCTGAACATCAACTCCGAGAACCAGTCGAGTTCGGTCTCCAAGATCGCCAGCGGCTCGCGCATCACCAAGGCGTCGGACGACGCGGCGGGCCTGGCCGTCGGCACCTCGCTGACCTCCGACATCACGGTGCTGAAGCAGGCGGCGACCAACGCCTCGCACGGTTCCTCGA
Organism: Azospirillum baldaniorum; assembly: GCF_003119195.2. Taxonomy (NCBI): domain Bacteria; kingdom Pseudomonadati; phylum Pseudomonadota; class Alphaproteobacteria; order Rhodospirillales; family Azospirillaceae; genus Azospirillum; species Azospirillum baldaniorum. Next base: position 35,753 of record NZ_CP022255.1, read on the forward strand.
TCCTCCAGGCGGCGGACGGCGGCATGTCCCGCGTCTCCGACATCGTGCAGCGCATGCGCTCGCTGGCCACCCAGTCGCTGTCCGGCGCCGTCACCGACACCGAGCGCGGCTATCTGGACGCCGAGTTCCAGCAGCTCATCGAGGAGATCGACGGCATCGCTTCGGGCACCCGCTTCAACGACGACCCGCTGCTGGACGGCAACGGCGCCTGGGCCAGCGGTGTGGATTTCCGCGTCGGCACGGAAAGCACGGACAAGATCACCGTCACCATCGCCAACGTGAACACCACCGGCCTGTCCATCGGCACGCTGGACGTCGGCACCTCCGCCACGGCGAGCGCCGCGCTGACCGCGCTGGACACGGCGGTGGAAACGCTGTCGAGCGCGCGGGCCGACGTGGGCGCCCTGATCTCCCGCTTCGAGTTCCGCGGCCAGGTGCTGGACACCTCCATCGAGAACACCGAGGCGGCGCAGTCGGCGATCATGGACGTGGACGTGGCCGCCGAGCAGGCGGAGCTGGCCTCGACCAAGGTGCTGACCCAGGCGGCCATCGCCGTGCTGTCCCAGGCCAACGAGATGCCGCAGAACCTGCTGCAGCTGCTGCGGTAAGGCTGTCTACCCACTCCTTCCCTCTCCCCTCCGGGGAGAGGGTTAGGGTGAGGGGGTTGGGCTGTCGCCGAACGCACCGCCACGCACACCCCCCTCACCGGCCCTTGGGGCCACCCTCTTCCCCAAAGGGGAGAGGGCTTCCCGTCCCCGGAGACCCGCATGACGACGGTGTCCTCAACCTCATCCTCGACCGCCGCATCGACCGGCAGTTCGTCGCTGATCGCCAGCGGGTCGGGCACGGGCATCGACTATTCGGCGTTGATCGAGGCGTCAGTGCAGAAGCGCCTGTCCCGCGCCGACCGCATCGACACGACGATCACCGCCAACGAGGCCAGGATCGCCGCCTACGAGGACATGCAGTCGCTGCTGCTGGCGGTGAACACGTCGCTGGACGGGCTGCGCAACCGCAGCGTCTCGACCGGCGCCGGCAGCAACCTGTTCGAGGAACGCACCGCCTATCTGTCGGGCGGCGGCTCCACCGCGGCGGGCGACGTGCTGTCGGTGACCGCGGCGGACGGGGCGGAGACCGGCACCTATTCCATCGTGGTGGAGCAGCTCGCCACCCGCCACAAGATCGGTGCGGCGACCACCGCCAGCCAGAGCGCCGCGCTCGGCCAGTCCGGCACCCTGACGCTGGGCGTCGCGGGCGGCACCGCCGTGTCCATCGACGTGGAGGCCGGGGATTCCCTGACCGACATCCGCGACGCCATCAACGCGCGGAAATCCACCAGCGGCGTGACCGCCAGCATCGTGAAGGTGACCGACAGCCAGTACCAGCTGATCCTTACCGCCAACGACACCGGCAAGGCGATCACCCTCGATGACGGCGGCAGCGGCGTTCTGACCGGCCTCGGCCTGACCGACGCCGACGGCGGCTACGCCAACGAGCTGGTGGCCGCGCAGAGCGCCGTCTTTACCGTGGACGGGGTGCGGGTGGAGCGCAGCAGCAACACCATCGCCGACGCCGTCGACGGGCTGACCTTCGACCTCTACGCCGCGCTGCCCGGCCAGACGATCGGGGTGGAGATCGGCACCGATCTGGCGTCGATCAAGGGCGCGATCACCGGCTTCGTGGACGCCTACAACGCCTTCCGCGCCTTCGCCCAGAGCCATCAGACCGTCGGCAGCAGCGGCACCGCCAGCAGCGACGCCACCCTGTTCGCGGACAGCCTGCTGCGGCAGGTCACCAAGACCGTCTACGACGCCCTGAACGCGAAGGTGACGACGGACGACGGCGACACGCTGTCGCTGGCCAGCCTGGGCATCACCTTCGCCAGCGACAACACGCTGAAAGTGGACGAGACGGCGCTGAACGCCGCGCTGACCGGCGACATCGATGCGGTGCGCACGCTGCTGGGGCTGGAGATGACCAGCTCCTCCACCGACCTGAAGCTGCTGCGCTACGACCGCAGCCTCGGCCGCACGGACTTCACCCTGGACATCACGGTGGCCGAGGACGGAACCCTGTCCGGCGCGTCGGTGGACGGCGACGCGTCGCTGTTCCGGGTCAGCGGCAACCGCATCATCGGCAACGACGGAACCGCCTTCGCCGGGCTGGTTCTGGTCTACACCGGCCAGAGCGGGTCGGTGGACGTCGGCTTCTCCCAGGGGCTGGCGGACCGGCTCTACACCACGCTGAACGGCATCGCGGCGAAGGACAGCGGCGACATCGCACGCATCGTCTCGCAGCTCGACGCCGACAACACCGACATGACCCGGCGGTCCGACGACATCAAGACCAAGGCCGAGGACTACCGCACCCGCCTGACCGCCTACTACGCCCGGCTGGAGGCCAAGGCGGAAGCCGCGAACCTCCTGCTCCAGCAGTTGAAATACAAGGAAAGCAGCGACGACTGACGGCGCCGCGCGCCCGCCAACGTCCCCGCATCCCCATCCGGAGAAGCCGTGCCATGCGCAACCCGACCCTGACCAAGGCCCTGTCCGCCTACGCTTCCGCCAACAGCGCGGCGCTGCCGCCCCTGGTCGCCGTCGTCCGCCTGTACGAGACGGCGGCGGCGCATCTGCACCAGGCGCGCGACGCCGCGCGGGACGGCCGGTTCGACGCCCATTTCCAGGCCATGGACCGCGCCATCACCATCCTCTTGGGGCTTGATTCCATTCTGAAATTGGATAAAGGTGGGGATGTCGCGGCAACGCTGCGGCGCTTCTACCGGTCCCTGGTCCGGCAGGCCGGTCTGGCCGCTGCGCGCCGGGACCCCGTGGCCGCGACCGAGGCCATCATCCGCCAGCTGTCCTTCATGACGAAGGCGTGGCAGACCATCGCCGCAGAACGCGGCGTGGTCCCCAGTTCAACCGGTGCTTCGGCCAAAGGGTCGCACGCATCCGTGATCGGGAGATCCATGGATCATGCGCGCGGCGGCCTGTTCGGCTGAGGACGGCACACGTCCGTCCGGCACCCTTCACAACTCCATGTCCGGCAGGAGCGTGAGCGGCTTGGCGGCGGAGACCGACGAGGTCCTGATGGCGCGCATCCGTGCCGGGGATCAGGCGGCCTACCGCGCGCTCGTCCACCGCCACCTGAAGCGCGCCTACGCGCTCGCCCGCCGCATGTCCGGCAGTGACGCCGAGGCGGAGGACATCGCCCAGGACGCCTTCCTCCAGGTCTGGCAGCGGCGCGACCACTGGACCGACGAGGGGGCCAAGTTCACCACATGGCTCTATCGGGTGGTGCTGAACCGCTGCATTGACCACAAGCGCCGCCCGGCAGGGGAGGATCTGGACTCGGTGCCCGAGCCGCCGGACCACGCCCCCGACGCGGTCACCCACATCCAGCGCCGGCAGGTGGCCGCGCGCCTGCGCGACGCCCAGGACCGGCTGCCGCAGCAGCAGCGCGCCGCCCTCGCCCTTTATTATAACGAGGGCTTGAGCGGCGCCGAGGTTGCGACCATTATGCAAATCAGCGTAACTGCTGTGGAATCGCTGCTGAAACGCGCCCGCCAGCAGCTTCGCACGCTGTTGCGCGCCAGCGCGCAGGCCGCCAGGGATTCGTTCGAAGACGGATGACGCGATGACCGAAGACGAGTTTCGCGAGTTGCTGGACCGCCACGGCGGAGACCTGGAACGCTGGCCTCGCGTGACGTTGCGGGAGGCGCGCCGCCTCCTCGCCCAGTCCGTCGCGGCCCAGTCCATGCTGGACGAGATGGTGGCGGTCGAACTCGCCCTGGCGGAAACCGACGGCGACGCCACGCCCCCCGCCGATCTGGCCGACCGCATCTTTGAACGGGCTTTTGGCACCAGGACGGCGTCCTCCGACGCCCTGGCGCCCGACGCCGCTCCTTTCCCGGGCCTGAATCGTCCGGTCTGATCCCTTATCCTTCAAAAGCGGGAATGCGCGGCGTCGGCAACCTCCGGCCGCCGCGGCTCAATGCCGCCGCAGCGAGGGGGCCTGGGAGTGGACGCGCCGCGCCGGGCGGGCGGGAAGGCGCGGCCCCGGCGCCTCCGCACCCGCCCGGCGCGCCAGGGCGGCGGCGCGGCGAAGCTCCGCCGCGATGCGCCCCAGCGCCGCGGACAGCGGCTCGCCCGCGCGGGGATGGAAGACCCGCATGGACGGGTACCAGGGACGCACGCCGCTGCCGAGGTGGGTCCAGTCCCGCGCGCCGAAGCGCCAGACCGGCACGCCCAGCGCGCCGGCCAGCTCCGCCACCGAATTTGCCGGCGCGATCACCAGATCCAGGTTGGTGGTCAGCGCCGCCGTTCCCTCGAAATCATTCTTCAGGTCGAGCCGCTCCAACTCATAGATGGGAACGCCGAAGCGCGCTTCCGCCCGCTGAATCTCGGCCTCGCAGTCGTCGTACTGCAGGTTCACGAAGGTCACCCCCGGCGCGCCCAGCACCGGCCCCCACTCGCCGAGCGGCAGATAGGCCCATTGCCGCTCGACGGTCATCAGCTGGCTGCGCCACGCGATGCCGACGCGCAGGTCCCCGCCGATGCCGTCCAGTTGTTGCCGCCGTTCCAGCACCCGCGCCGGGTCGGGAAACAGCCAGGAGGACTGCGGCGGGAAGTCCGCCAGCCCACCGCGCAGGTAACGCGGCAGCGAGCCCGCGGGAATGTGCAGGTCGCAGTCCACCGTCTCCACCAGCGCGCGCCCGCGCAGCGGCTGCTCGGCCCGGACGATGGCCTTGGGGAAGGAACGGGCGAACAGCGGCAGCAGGCGCGGCTCGCATTCGATCACCACCCGTCCGGCCTGCCGGACGGCGTCGGCGTAGCAGGACGCGAACAGGAACTCGTCCCCCACACCCTGCTCCCGCCAGATGAAAAGGCTTTTGCCGGCCAGCGGTTCGCCCCGCCATTCGGGAATGGAGAAACGCCGCTCCCGCCCCGCGCGCCCCGCGGCGAAGCGGCAGGCGTACTGGGCCCACCCGTCGGTCAGCGCGCCGCCCTCCAGATCCGCCAGACCCCGGTTGAAGCGGGCCAGCGGATGGCCGGGGGCTGCCACCATGGCACGGTCGAACCAGCGCAAGGCGCCGGCGGTGCCGCGCCGCTGTTGCACCAGACCCAGCGTGCACAACGGATCGGCCAGAGCGGGCGCCGACACCAGCGCGCGACGGCAGGCCCGCTCCGCCTCCTCGAGGCGCCCTTCGCCGCTCAGCGCGTAGGCCAGCACGCCGTGAAGGGCGGCATGCTGAGGCGCCAGGGCCAGCGCGCGGCGCAGCAGAAGCCCCGCCTCGGCGAAACGATCCTGGTCGCGCCGCGCGCCGCCGAGATTGCCGAGCGCGTCGGCCTGCCGCGGGTCGAGCACCAGCGCCGTCCGCCACGCCGCCGCGGCCTGTGCGGTGGCGCCCAGGTCGCGCAGCGCGTTGCCCAGATTGTTCCAGGTCCCGGCTTGTCCGGAGTCGAGCGCCAGGGCGCGGGTGAAGCGACGCACCGCCGCCCGCGGATTCCCCGCGACCCGCTCCAGCATCGCGAGGTTGGCGAGGGCCGCGCCGTCGGCGGGGGACAGGGCAAGCAGCGTGGCGTAGGCCGTGGCGGCCTCCCGCCAGCGTCCGGAGCGGCGGCTGGCGTCGGCCAGCGCGGCCCAGCCGTCCGCCCAGCCGGGTTGCAGCCGGACGGTGCGCCGGAACCAGCGCATCGCCGCCTCCGGGCGCCCCAGCCGGGCCGCCGCCAGCCCGAGCAGGAAGGTGCCCTCCGCCCGCGCCGGGTCGTAAAGGACCGCCTCCCAAGGCGAGCCGTGCCCGCCGCGCCGGCCTGCTTCCGGCACACTGTCGTGATGATCCGTCATGGCCTTGTGTTTTCTTGGGTTCGGCAGCGCCGTCAGACGAACAGGTTGAAGCTGCCCAGCAGCTTCTCCGAGCCGCTCTGCCCATAGGAAATGGAGGAGAGGCTGGTGATCGCGTCGTTCAGCCCGCTCAGCATCGCCTGCTGGGCAGCGGACATCTGATAGGGGCTGGAACTCTTGTCGGGCTGCTTTGCGACGGTGTCGTAGTCCTGGGTGTAGCCACCCATCTGGAGCTGGATGGCGTAATTCCTGGCCTCCTTTTCCGACTGCCCCTTCTCGCGCGTCACGCGGAGCGAATACTCCCCGCGGTCGAGAGTCAGCTCGCCGGATTGAAGATTTTTGAACGCCTCGTAATCCTTGCCGGAATCGGGATTGCTGTCGGCGATCACCGTGCCGAGCCTGGTCATCAGCTGGACCCGCAGCCCGTCGTCGCCGACCTGTCCCAGCGTCGCCTCGCCCTGGGTGGTCACGCGGAAACGGTAGAAGTCCACCTTGTCGTTGGCCGCCAGATTGCTGACGACGTTCAGGCGGGTGACGTTCTTCGCCAGAATGCCGATGTCCGTCGCCTGACCCTGCAGGTTGGACGAGGTTTTGTTGACCTGCTTTTGGAACTCCTGGACATTCGTCGCGGCCGCGGCTTCCTGTTCCTTCTGCGTTTGGATCGCGGAGATGGCGTTGTTGATGGAGTCGGTCAGACCCGACACCATGGAGTTGACACCGGCCAGCGCGTCCGACATGCCCCTGTCCCCGTTTGTCCGAAAAATGTTCCCGGCGTTGATACGGAGCGCCCCGCCGCGCTCCTGCGCGGCGCCGGGGCGATTTTCGCCGCCGGCCGCAAAAAAACGTCGGGGCAAAAAAACGTCGGGGCAAAAAATCAGCGTAAGCGGCCAGGAGATCCGTCCGGGCCGCGGATCACCGGCAGCATGGCCCGCAGGAGCCGCCTGAACGGCCACCCGGGCGGCTTCGGGGCTCATCGCGATGGGGCTGGTGCAGTTGCGCGTGGCGCCGCCGCACAAGTTGCAGATGGTGGCCGCCTTCCCGGGACACATCGAGCCGTCGCTGACGGCAGAGGCTTTGGCGGACGATTGGTGATGGGGACGGGCAGGGCGCTTGGGAGCGAAGAGAGCGCCGCCCCTTTTGCGTCCGCGCGCTCCTGTCGCTGGCCAGGGCCCGCGCGCCGTGCACTGGCAGCACGGAGGCATGGTCGTCGGAACGAAGAGACAGCTCTTCGGCGGGCCGCCGGTCAAGTTGCATGCCAACGACGGCGGAGCCGCCCCGGCCAGCCGGATGCTTCTGGAACGGGCTGCGGATGTCGTGGAGGGGATCGAGGACAGCCGGAGCATGGCCTACGAAGGCGCTGTGGACCCCATCGGCGGACTGGCCGGTCTTGTGGGCCGCAGCGGCCCGCTCGCCGAGGAGCAGGACGTGCATTTGGATGGAACCATAAACTGTTACGAGAGCACCTATGAACCGCACTCGGCGGAATCATAAAATGGTCCGCTGCAACCGCTCACCACCAGGACCAGCTGGGCGCGCTGGAAAGGTGTCCTCGGCGACACGCTGCGCTTCCACTCCGATCAGGCGCAGGACTCCGAGGTCGCCATCGGCGTCGCGGCCCTTAACCGCATGCTCGACCTCGGACGCCTTGAATCCATTCGCGTCGCCTGAGCGCCAACGGGAATGGGGCGATCACTTGCTCCGCTCACCTCGCTGCAACACGCCGTTGGTCGTGCCAAAGCCAGTCACCTCAGGAAGAGGAGGCCAATCCCGGTGCCGATCAAAGCGCCTGCCCACACCAGATCGAAATTCACCCAGCCACGGCGCAGGATACCGAGCCCGACGGTCTCGAAGACCACCAGCCCAACGATCGCGATTACCACCAGCATGGCCGCCATATGCACCAGGACGACAGCCAGCCCGGCGGCAGCTGACCCGAGTGCGGCAATCGTGCCCGTCATCTCGGCTCCCGGTCCACACAGCGACAGCGCCATCAGCTGGGCCGGCGCTAGCATGCCCAGCAGCAGGGGCAGGATCATCAGCCCGGCCCCGTGCGCCGATGCCATCAGGAACGACCACAGCGTCAGCCCGGCAAAACCGGTGCGCATGCCGACCCGCACCCGATGGCGGTGGCCACGCACCAGCCGATAGCCACCGAAGCCGATCAGCACCGCCACGGTGGCCGGCTTCAGGAGATCCGGCGCGGTGACCAGTTGGACCATCGTGAAGCTGATCACCACCACCAGCACGGATAGCGCATGACCCAGCGCGATGGGGGGCAGCGCCTTGACCACCGCCCCGCGGCGGCCTTCCTGAAGTCCGAAAGCCACGGCGAAGAGCCACCCCATGGCCGGGTTGACCCCGTGGAAGGCGCCGAGGCCGATCAGCGCCAGCCACTGCCACGCATCGCTCATGGATAGCAGTACGAGTCCGAAGACGCGTCGCCGCCTTCCAGCCGGATCTGGTGTCCGCGGAAACCGTCGTCGAACCGCAGGAAGAACCGCTCGTCGATGCTCAGGCCTCCCTCCGGGGAAGCGTCGAGCTTGACCATCCAGCTCTTGATGCCCTCGGGATAGAACTGCTCATCCCAGCTCCGGTACAGCGAGTTGGTGAAGTAGACCCGTTTGCCGTCACGGCTGACCTCGACCATCTGCGGGCCGCCGTTGAGGTCGCCTTCCGCACTCGGGTGTCGGCTGCGTCCGACGATCCCGCCCAACCGGACCGAGCCGGTCAGTTTGGGTCGGAAGGGGTCAGAGACGTCGTAGCGTTGCATCTCTCCGGTGCCCCAGCACGACACGTACAGCCAACGGTCGTCCAGCGACAGGTCGATGTCGGTGACCAGCGGCGGCACCGCCTTGAAGCCTTTGAGAATGGGCGGCAGTTGATCCGGATCGGCCGGCTCAGCCGGGATGTCGATGACCTTCCGCATCGCCCACTGCCCGCCGTCGCGATGCCACAGCCAGATCGACGAGGAGAGATCCTTCAGATTGACCACAGCGTTCATGAAGCCATGCGCCTTTGTCGGATCGTGCGCCGGGCGCAACTCCAGTGCCAGCTGGTACTCCGGCCCCAAATCAATGGTCTGCCGGTGCCGGCGGCGGTGCAGGTCCCAGAAGTGGACCCGGCGACCATACTTCGCACCCAGCAGAAGTTCCGGGTTGAGGCCGTCCTCGATCATGTCGGGCGTACCCCATTCGCTGGTGATCATCGTATCCTGGCCGAGATGCCACCAGACGTCGTAAGAGAGGAACTGCGGGCCGCGGTCGATTTCCCACTGGCCGAGCACGTCGAACGTCTCATGGTCGATAAGGAACACACCGCCCGGCCCACCGCCGTTGCCTCCGCCGTTGCCGAGCGCGCTGACATAGATGCCCTCAGGACCGCAATGCAGCGTGTGGGGACGAGAATAGTTGGCGCGGGCGGCCAGTTGCTCCGGCTCAATCACCTTGACGATCTTTGGATGGGCCGGGTCTGCCTTGGTGTCCACGATGTGAATGCGCGAGGACCGCAGGCCCGGTACGATGAGGTAGCGGCGCTCGACGTGCGGATGAGGCGCGTAAGGGCACAAAGCGGAACTGCAGGCGTTCCAGCCGAAATGATGCAACTCGTCACCGGCATTTGGCATGTCGAGGCGGCTGATGATCCGGCCGTAACCCGACGAGCCGGGATCGACGTCAACGACACCGAGCGCATCCGGGCGGGAGATGGTGTCCGTGTTCAACATCGCCACATAGGCCAGCCGCTCCGGGGGAGCTTGCATCGCCATACGTGGAGACGGATAAAAGCTGGGATCGGGGATCCAAGTGGCCATGGAAGAACCTCTCAAGTCGCCGCGCGCCGAACAAGGAAGGTATCGCAACACTGAGGTTGGCGATGCGAAGGAAAGGGTCTTGTCGGTTCTTCCATAAGTGGGTTTTCCCACCCCTATTTTGGTCCATAGTAATTGGGATAAACGCTTGGCGATGAGGTGGTGCCGGAATTCCGGCGCGTCTTATGCGCCATCCACATCCTTTGGCCCGACACCGATGGCCTGATCTGCGGCCTCCGTGAACGCGAGGGCGGCCTTTCATACCCATCCGCGCTGCGGACTTGCCGCATCCAGAGGCGTATTTTGGGCACCTCCGCACCTTAACTTTTCCATAGAGGGGTGCCATGACCACGTCGGCAGCCATAACCTTCGATTTCGGTGACCTGAAACGAGCCATCGAACATAGCGATGCTGACACGCTGGTTCAGTTTTATGCCGATGATGCCGAGATGATCATCGTCGATCGCAACCGTCCGCCCAGCGCGCCGATGACGCTGTCAGGCAAAGAGGAAATCACGGCATTCTGGCGCGATGTCTGCTCCAGGAACATGACGCATCGTGTCGGTCGAGAGGTGGTTGGGGCGGACCGCGCCGCCTTTGTTGAAGAGTGCGCCTACCCTGACGGGTGCCATGTGATGTCGGCTATGACCCTCGACCTGCGAGATGGCCGGATCGCCACGCACCTCACTGTCCAAGCATGGGATGAGGTCAGCGGCGCGACTGGTCCGGCAACGTAGCGTGGCATTGCCGACTTGAGCAACAGACACGTGACGTACCGCCTGGGTTAAGGATCGAAGCGCAGGACGCGGGTGCCCGCGTCGCGGGTCGGTGGAGTGAACGATTGGCAGGATGGTACGCCAGGCGCATCCTGACCGGATGCACCGGTCGATGGAGCCCGGCATGCCCAAGCCCCAGTACCGCAGCAGGGTCATGGTCCAGGGGTACCTGACACGGGAGTCGATCCTGTTCCTGCTGGCGGCTGATCCTGGCACCGGGGAAGCCCACACGCAGAGCGCCGGCACCCCCTGCGCGGCACCGGAGTGGCTCGTGGTGGAGTGCCACGACCGCCGCCTGATCACGCCCGGCAATGGGCCGGGCCGGTGGCGCCTCAGCCGTGATGGCTGGGATGCCTGGAACGCGCCGCTGGATTGAGGTCGGAACGCGGGGCGGTCAGTCCAGCTTGTCCGCTGGAATGTGCGGCAGGTCCACCGTCTGGCCGGCGAGCGTGTGCGAGCTGTCACCGCTGAACTCGATTCGGCCCGAGCGGATGAAGTAGTGACAGACACCGCAGGCGACCGGGGGCTTCCAGCCGATGCGCGTCTCAAAGGTGCACCAGCAGTCCTTTCCCTCCTGACCGGTGCAGCAGTGATCGACAGCAATCCGGATGGACGGACTGAAGGTCGGCGCCGCGGCGTTCCCGTCCCAGATCCACCGGGCACCGTTCCGGAACGGGGTGTCCATGGCGATCTGGTGCATGGCGCTGCAACCAGGGCACCAGTGTTCGTGCAGGGTCAATTCGCTTTGCCGAAAATCGGAATCCGGAGATGAGCGGGTGCGGCGTTTGCGTTTGACCGCCGCACCACCACTTTCTTAAACGCAGACCTCACTTCGGCTTAAGCACAAGGTTGTTCACACCAGCGGGCACTTCATCGATCACCAGGATTTTCGCTGGGACCGAGCTTGTATTGCCCCCGGTGTGCCACACATCGATGGCTTCAATGATGAAGCTGCCCTCGGGGTAGGTCCGCGACTGCTTGCCCTCCTCCGTAACCGTGAACGTCCCTTCCAGAATGTATAGGCTACGAGGATACGGGTGTTTGTGCATCGGCGTTTCGGATCCGGGTGCGAATTCACCGACTCCGGCGACGATTTCAACCTTGCCGGTTGGAAATTGAAGCTCCTGGCCGGTCACCGTCTTGTCAGCCCGAAACACCTCGTTCAGTTTGAACTTCCCTTGTTGAGCGGATACCGCCAGGGAAGCGATGCAGGCGAAGGCGGTCAAGGCATACACGGCTTTTGCGCGCATTGCACCCTCCCTTCGTGAGGCCATTATATTACCGCTTGCGGCGTTCATGCGCAATGTTGTTGCCATCTCCTGGATGGACAGCTCCTTTGTGGCTGACCTGAGACTGGAAAGTAGCTCTAGGAATGGGCAGAGTTCGTCATCGAGGGGAGACGGACAGATGAGACGCAGTCGGACGCCTCGAAAAACTGTAGCGCGGCCTTCGTCCCGGTGATTCCCTTGGTCTGAGGGCGAGGAAGGACGGGATCATGTCCGGTCAAGCTGGGCTGTTCGATCTTCAGGACCCAACGCGGAGCCGAACAAGAGCGGCGATCCGCTGGAGCGTCTGTCGTCGGTGGTGGACTTTGAGATTTTCCGTCCGACGCTGGACGCGGTGATGATGTTCAAGATCCTGGTGCTGCAAGCGCTGTACGGCCTGTCGGACGAGCAGGCGGAGTATCAGGTGCGCGACCGGCTGTCGTTCATGCGGTTCCTTGGGCTGGGTCTGAGCGACCGGGTCTCGGACCGCAAGACGATCTGGCTGTTCCATGAGGCGCTTGTGACGGCGGGAGCGATGGAAGGGCCGCTCACCAGCTTCGGCACAGACCTGAAGGAGCGCGGCTACGTCGCGTTGGGCGGGCAGATCGTCGACGCCTCCATCGTGGATGGCGCCCCGGCAGCGGCTGTTCATCCGCACCATCGGCCTCGCCAACCTCGCCTACAACTTTTGACGCCTGATCTGGCTTGAGGGACGAACTGCGCCCGTACAGCACAAAAAACCGCCGCATATTTCCGCCTTTTCAGCCAAAACCGAGAGGTCAGCCCCTGAAAGACGCTGCCTTTCCACCCGCGCGGCCCGTCATCGGCATAAGCCCGCTCTCAGGGGCGGCTTATCGAGGTGTTCAAGGGCGTGTTTGGCGGGCGCTTACGGTTCGCTGGCTTCGTCATTCTTCTTTGCTTGAGCCTTCTTCGCTTGATCGTGATGCCACTTGATGGCGAAGAACATGCCCGTGCCTAACACGAGGATCTTGAACGGAAAGAAGACCAAAGGGAACCAATCATACATTTTGAATGTCTCCAAGCTATGACACTATCTATCGTCAGGGGAGTCTGACGGCAGTCAGGTCGAGTGCGAGTTATTGTCTGCAGGCGGGGTCACCGGCGGCTGAATTGACGCGGCTGTACCGAAACGGGCCTTCCCGGCCTTGTAGAAGCACTGGCTGGCCGCAAGCCAACCCTTCAACGGCCGCAAGGGCGGAATACAGGTCAGCAACAGGAGCGGCAGGGTCGTGACCAGGTGCGCCCAGTAAGGGCGCCCAAACCTTGCCTCGATCCAGAGCGCCAGGATGACCGTGGGAATGCAGACAAAGCCGATGACGAAGAAGGCGGGGCCGTCAGCCGGATCGGCGTGGGAGTAGTCCAGACCACAGACTTCGCAGTGGAAGCGCAGCTTCAGGAGGTCGCTGAACAGATGACCTTGGCCGCAGCGTGGGCAGCGACCACTCCGGTTCGGATGACATCGCGTGTTCCTTCGGGAGGCAATGGCGAGCAATGCCTGCATGCAATGCGTGATCGTATGCTCCATTGAGGCCTGCATTGTCAACTTGAATGCATCCAATGTGCCGTCTGAATTCATACAACCCTGGAAGTCATGACAGGGGCCTCGGCCGGAAAGTTGGCCGCTTGCCACAATGCCTCGTGCAGACCTTGGCGATCCTTCGGAGCGCCGACCGCGACACGGACAACCTCCGGCGGCGTTGATGCGGCAAAGGCATCGCTTACGACGATACCAATTCCCGTCCCACGCAGGCGTATGGTGAGTTCACCGCGCACTCACTCGCCCGGCAGCCGTAGCCATAGGTGAAGTGCGCAAGGGCTGGCCACGACGTCCGGTTTCGCCGCTCAGCGAGGGGACGATAACGCGCAGCCGAGGTTGAGTTCATGCGGCATTCTCATATCCCGGACAATTTGTTCGACTTTGCGTATTATGGGATCGCCGTCTCGGCCAGGAGGCGGTTCACAAGTGCAGCAGTTGTACGGGTTGGCGGGGATTACGGCGCGTAGCAGGCAACGTCGACGAGCCGTCCGCGTGGAGCAGGGTCAGCGCGGCGAACTCGCCATCCATGACGGCGACCAGAAGCCGATCGGGCAGCCGGCGGTGCAGGCGCAGCAGGATGGCCTGGGCCCAGGCTGTGGTCGGCGAACGGAACCTCGACCAGCAGCATGGCGCTCATCCAGCGCAGCCCATGGCTGGTAACGGTCTGTTCCGTCGAAGAACGGACAGAGTCAAAGCAATGACCGGCTGGATGAACATGGGCTCGACGGCGCCGTTCCAGGGTGTGATCGACACCGATGACGACCGGGCCGTCCTGGACGAAGGCGTGGTCCAGGGCGTTCAGCAGGGTGCGTGCCAACTTCAGCCCCGACCATCGGTTGCGGCGGAGCACGCGGTGAAGGGCGGCGAAGCCGGGCTCGCCGGCCAGACCGAGGGTGTGCAGCAGATTGGTGACGGTGCGCGGAACGCCCGCCAGCACCGTACCGACCGTGAGCGACGCCACCGTGGAGCGGGTACGCCCCGAGAAGTCGTCCAGGTAGGGCCAGAGCCACGCGACAAAACGTTGCGGAAGGGCGAGGGTGGAGTGTGCAATGGGGCACCTGCGGGCGGTGTTCGACCTTGCTCGGGCGCTTGCCTTCATCGCTGAGGAGCCAGCCGTCTGGATCCGCGCGTGAAGGACCGCCGTCCTGAAATGCGCAAAGTCGAAGCGCACTTTCGTGCAGTGATCCCCATCAGGGCACATCGGACCAGAACGGTGTCGCGGCATGACACGAACCGGAAGCAAGCATGCTTCAGCCGCAATTCTGTCCGGCAAACGGAGACCAGCTTACAACGACGTCGGCAGACGAAAGGCGAAGCAACAGGTGCTGGCGACGGCGCTTTCCCGGCGGCAGCAACTCGTAAAGAAAGGTCTCGATGGGCTTCCAGACCGAAACCCACCCAAGGATGACGAAACTTTCTTGTAAAATCCGGGTCATTGGGCGGGGCGGCAGATTATTGGAGATATGCCAAGCAAGGAAAAGACAGATAGACAGCATCACGAAGCCGATCAAGGCGGCTTGGCGCCATGTTCGGATCGCCTCGCGAATCCTTTTCGACTCGCCAGCAGCACAGGCGGCGAAGTGTTCGGTCAGCGCGGCGGCAACATCGACTGGCGGAGACCGCGTCATTTCCTTGGCCGGAAGATGGATGACGATGCGTACTGGTTGATTCTTGGGCTGTGCCTCCACGCGTTTGAGGAAATACTCCTCGGCACCCGCTGTCAGGCGGCCTTCACGGAACGGCGATGGATCGACGTTGTCGAACAGTTGCGATAGGTGGCTGAGCCTTATGTCGATGGCATCGCTCTTCTCATCCACCTGCATTGTCATCCCCGCGTTCAAGACCGACCATCCCTGGACGGCCGGATCGCCGAGAGCGGAACCGGATCCGGCCTGCGCACCGTCTCACGGCTGCCGAACCACGCCACGTAGAGTGTCGGGAGGAAAACGAGCGTCAGCAGCGATGCGACGAGAAGGCCGCCCATGATCGCGAAAGCCATCGCACCCCAGAACACGGTGAAGGCGATGGGGATGAGGCCGAGCACCGTGGAGGCGGCGGTCAGAATGATCGGGCGGAACCGGGATGCACAGGCTTCGACCACGGCGTCCGTGATGCCGCGTCCGGCGGCCCGCTCCGCCTCGATCTGCTCGATCAGGATCACCGCGTTCTTCGCGATCATGCCGACGAGCGCGAGGACCCCCAGTATGGCGACGAAGCCGAGCGGCTGAGCGGACGCCAGCAGCGCCAGAACGACGCCGATCAGGCCGAGCGGCACCACGCTCAGCACCATCGCCAAGCGCTGAAAGCTGCGAAGCTGGACCATCAGCACGGTCAGCACCAGGAGAAGCATCAACGGGATGACGGCGAAGACCGACGCGCGGCTTTTGGCGCTTTCCTCCGCGATTCCACCGACCTCGATGCGGTACTCCGGCGGCAGGGTGGCCGACAGGTCGGCGATGCGGGGCGCCAGGGCGTCGATGGCGGATTCCGGTGGGGTGCCGGGCGCCACGTCCGCTTGCAGCGTCAGGGTCGGCTGCCGGCCGCGACGCCAGACGAGCGGAAGATCCTGGGCGTAGCCGAAGGACGCCAGCTGGTTCAGCGGAACGCTCCGCCCGTTGGGCAAGGACACCGGCAGGCTGCGCAGCGTTTCCACCGACAGGGTCTGCCCGCGGGCGTCCCGCGCCAGAACGTCGATCAGATAGATCCCGTCGCGGATCGGCGTGACGACGCTTCCCGAGACGGCGGCGTTCAGCATGGTGGCGACGGCGGCCGAACTCAGGCCCAGGCGCCGCGCTTCGTCCTGGTCGATCCGCACCCGCAATTTGCGGGCGGTTTCCATCCAGTCGAAGGTGATCCGTCGCGTCTCGGGAAAGGTCGCGACGACCTGCGCGAGCTTCAGCGCGATCTCGCGCACCTCGCTCGGGTCCGGCCCGACGACGCGGTACTGCAGCGGCCATCCGACGGGCGGCCCGAGTTCCAGCGGGTACACGCGCGCGACGGCGTCCGGGAACTCCTCGGCCAGCAGGGTTTCCAGGCGGGATTGCAGCCGTTCGCGTGCCGCGATGTCCGTGGTCACCACCACCGTCTGGCCGATGAAGGGGTTGGCGAGCTGGACGTTCAGCGGCAGGTAGAAGCGGATCGCGCCGCGCCCGGCATAGCTGCTCCAGCGCGCGACCCCCGGTTCCTTGGCCAGCAGCGCGTCGAACCGCTCGACCGCCTCGCGCGTGGCGTGGATCGAAGCGTTCTGCGGCATGCGGAGATCGACCAGAAGCTCGACCCGGTCCGACGGTGGGAAGAACTGCCGCGGAACGAGGCCCAGCGCCAGGATCGCCGCGACGAACAGGCCGAGCGTTGTCGCGATCGTTACCCCGCGGAACCGGATCGCCGCGCTCAGAACACGGCGGTACAGCCGCAGCACGGCGCCGGGCTCTCCGCCCCGACCCGGCTTGGGCGGCCGCAGCAGCATCATGCCCAGGACGGGCGCGAAGACGGTCGCGACGAGCCACGACGCGATCAGGGCGATGCCCACGACGGCGAAGATGGAGAAGGTGTATTCACCGGCGGAACTCTGCGCGAATCCGATTGGCACGAAGCCCGCGATGGTCACCAGCGTGCCGGACAGCATCGCGACGGCCAGGGCCTTGTAGGGATACACGGCGGCGGCCTCCATCCGGTCGCCGGCGGCGAGCCGTCGGGTCATCGCGTCGATGGTGGTCATGGCGTCGTCCACCAGCAGGGCGAGCGCGATGATCAGCGCGCCCAGCGAGATGCGCTGGAGGTCGATGCGGAGCAGATCCATCACGGCGAAGACGATGGCCAGCGTCAAGGGAATCGTGATCGCGACGATGGCGCCCGCGCGCAGGCCGAGCGCGACGAAGCTGATGATCAGCACGATGACGACGGCCTGCCACAGCGACGTGATGAAGTCGGAGATCGCCTCGTCCACCGTGCGCGCCTGATCGGCCACCAGATGCGCCTCGATCCCCATCGGCAGGCCGGCGCCGATGCGCGCCATCGCCGCCGAGACGTTCCGGCCGAGGGCGAGGATGTCGCCGCCCGGACGCATCGCGATGGCGAGCCCGATCGCCGGCTCACCGTTCACCCGGAACAGCGGCTGGGGCGGATCGGCCAGAGCGCGGCGCACCTCGGCCAGATCGCGCAGGCGGAGCATGCGCCCCCCGGCCACGAAATTGACGTCGAGGATGTCCTGCTCCGACGCGAAGGCGCCCGAGACCTGCAGGGACAGCGCCTCCTTGCCGGTGCGCAGCACGCCGGCCGGGCGCACCGCGTTCTGCGCCCGCAGCGCGGCGATCAGGGCGCCGGGCTCGACCCCCAGCCCCGCCAGCGTCTCCAGTGAGAAATCCACGTAGACGCGCTCGTCCTGCTCGCCCAGAAGCTCGATCTTCGAGACATCCGGGACGAGCAGCAGGCGCGAACGGACGTCTTCGACGGTGTCGCGCAGTTCGCGGTGCGTGAATCCGTCGGCGGTGAAGCCGTAGATGATGCCGAAGGTGTCCCCGAAATCGTCGTTGAAGCCGGGGCCGAGGACGCCCTGCGGAAGGGTGTGGCGCATGTCGCCGACCCTCTTGCGCACCTCGTACCAAGTGTCGCTCACCGCGCGGCCCTGGGTGCTGCCGACCAGATCGACGAAGATCACGGTCGTGCCGGGAACCGTGTAGCTGCGCAACGTGTCGAGGTTCGGCACCTCCTGCAGCGTCCGTTCGATCCGCTCGGTCACCTGCTGGAGCGTTTCGTCCAGGGTGGCGCCCGGCCACTGCGCCTGCACCACCATGGTGCGGATGGTGAAGGCCGGGTCCTCCGCCCGGCCGAGCTTCAGGAACGCGGCGGTTCCAGCCAGGACGACCCCGATCATCAGGAAGAGGACCACGGAACGGTTCCGGATCGCCCAGGCGGAAAGATTGAAGCCGCTCATGGCCCGGCTCCGAGCATGCGGACCTTCTGCCCCGGCCGCAACGCCTGGACGCCCGCGGTGACCACGACCTCGTCGGCTTCGAGGCCGCGCGCGACGATGACCCGGGCAAGGTCGTAGCGCTCGAGGTCGATGTTGCGCAACGCGACGGTGCTTGTCGCCGGATCGACGATCCAGACCGCCGGCTGCCGGTTCGCCTGCGTCAGCGCCGTTGCGGGAATCTCGAAACCGCCCACGCCACTGGTCTGGATCGACCCGTTGACCGTCGAGCCGAGGCGCATCGCGTCGGGCGGGTTTTGGAGGCCGACCCGTACCGTGAAGGTGCGGGTCACCGGATCGGCCTGCGGTGCCACCTCGCGCACGCGCCCAATGGTCTGCGCCGCGGGATCGGAGGTCAGTGCCACGGTGACGACCGTGTTGGCGGGGGCGATCCGGAACACCGGTGCCGGAACGTCGAAAACGGCGTCCCGCCCGTCCCGGCGGGCCAGATGCACGATCATGCGACCGGCCGCCACCACCTCCCCAGGTTCGGCGCCGCGGGCGGTGACCGTGCCGGCGCCATCGGCCACCAGCTCCGTATAGCCCAGATGATCCTGCGCGGTGTCGAACTGCGCCTGCGCCGAATCGACCTGCGCCGCTGCGGCCTTCAGCGCCTGCGCCGCGGTGTCGTAGCGGGCGCGGGTCGTCCAGCCCTGGCCCAGGAGGGTTTCCTGCCGTTCGTAGTCGTTGCGCGCCAGCGTCTGCTGTCCCATGGCGGCGCTCAGGTTCGCCTGCGCCGTTCTCAGGGCGTTGCGGGCGGGTTCGGGATCCAGGCGCGCGATGGGCTGCCCCGCTTCGACCTGATCGCCGACATTCACCAGGCGCTCGATCATCCGCCCGTCGATGCGGAACGCGAGGCTGACCTCGTCCTGCGCCTGGATCTGGCCGGGCAACGACAGGGTTTCGCCGCCCTCGTGCTTGGTGACCGTCACCACCCGCACGGGGCGGACCGGGTCCGAGGCGGGTTCCTCGCTGGAACCGCATGCCGCGAGCGGGATCAACGGTGCGACGACGAGCAGAGCCCATCGGCAGCGTGTGCGTTCGGCTCGTTTGTGGTTCACGGATTCCCCCATTTTTGCAGCGTCCGGCGATCCCGACCTGAAATCCGCCCTAGAATCCGAAGCGTTTGAGCAGGCTGGCCAGAACGATCAGGACGACCAGAGCGAGCATCGGTATGGCGGCGGCGACGACGAAGACGTCGCCATAGGAGTCGCGATGGCTGAGCCTGCAGACGGTGAGCAGCGTGATGACGGCGCCGTTGTGCGGCAGCGCGTCGAGCGCACCCGAGGCGACCGCCGTCACCCGGTGCATCACGTCGAGCGAAAAGCCGGACGTGTGCGCCATGTCCACGAAGGCCGGGCCGAGCGTGTCGAGCGCGATGCTCATGCCGCCGGACGCCGAGCCGGTCATGGCGGACAGAACCGCCACGGACGCTGCGACCGACACCAGGGGGTTGCCGCCGCCGATGGCAAGAACGGCCTGGCTGATCGTCCCGAAGACCGGAAGGGCGGCGATCACCGCGCCGAAGCCGACAAGGCTCGCCGTGCTGAAGATCGGCAGGACCGAAGCGTCGGCCCCCCTGTCCAGGCTCGTGCCCAGATCGTCCAGGCGGTTCCGGTTGCCGGCGATCAGAAGAAGGATGGCGAGGAACAGCGCCACGATGACCGCCCATACGCCGCGCACGGCCTCGATGGTCGTGGCGCCGAACCGCGGCTCGGCGAGGAAGGCGGTGTCCAACCGGGGGGCGACGACCTGGACGAACAGGAAGTTGCTGGCGATGACCACGACGATCGGCAGCACCGCCAGCGCGGCTGGAGGCAAGGCCTCCGTGTCGGCGCGTTTTTGTCGGGCGGGTTCGGCGGAGAGTTCGGCGATGTCGAACCCCTCGCACTGCGCGCGTTCGCGCGTCGCCCGGTCCAGCACCGGGGTGCTGTCGGCATGATTGCCGTAACCCTCGCCGGAGGCTTTCGCGACGGCGGCCCTGCGGTCCAGCCAGAGGACACCCAAAACGAACATCACGAGCCCGGCAACGATCCCGAGGCCCGGAGCGGCGAAGGCCGTGGTGCCGAGGAAGGGCATCGGGATCGCATTCTGGATCGCCGGCGTTCCCGGCAGGGCCGACATGGTGAAGGTGAAGGCGCCCAGCGCCAGGGCGCCCGGGATCAGCCGCTTCGGGATGTCGGCGTCGCGGAACAGGGCGGCGGCCACGGGGTAGATCGCGAAGGCGACGACGAAAGCCGAAACGCCGCCATAGGTCAGGACGGCGCAGCACAGCACCACCGAAACGACCGCGCGGTCCGGTCCCAGCCGGGCGCTGACCAGCCGGGCGAGGGACCGCGCCGACCCGGTGTCGTCCATCAGCTTGCCGAAGATCGCCCCAAGCATGAACAGGGGAAAGAAGGAGATGATAAAGGAACCGGTGTTGGTCATGAAGATCTGGGTGTAGGCGCCGAGGATCGGCAGGCCGCCGGTCAGCAGGGCCGCGAGCAGAGCGGCCGCCGGAGCCGCGATCAGCAGGGTCACGCCGCGATAGGCCAGAAAGACGAGCAGCGCGAGCGCGACGAGCACGAAGACGAGATCGATCATGTCGGTGGCTCCGTGAGCGGGCCTGCTTAACGGGCTCCATGCGAAGGCGGTTGGGACGGCTCGGGGTAGCGCGCGTCATAGGGATAGCGGGGAAAGTCCTTGCCGAGCCTCCGCCAGTCCGCCAGCCACCCTTCGGTGACGGTTCGCCCTTCCTCGCGAAGCGTTGCGAAATAGTCCGGGCAGCGGTTGAACTTCGAGGTGTGCTTGAGGCCCCAGGCGGTGTCGCGGGTCATCTTGATGGTCCGGACCGCGACGATCTTGTGGTTCTCCAGCGGCGGACGCCCGTTTCCATGCCGCTCGATCCATTGGTTGATCGTCATGATGGCGTCCAGCTCCTGATTGAGCGACAGGTTGCCGGCCAGATCGTTCTCCCGGTCCCGGATGTCCTCGAGGCCGATGTTCGGGGAGGCGGGATGGAACTCCTGAGGGTTGATGCGCACGATCCAGACCTCGTCCGGCTTCTCGTCCTTCACCCGGGCGTCGAGAAGGTCGCGGACCGGCGGGTTGCGCGAATACAGACCATCCCAGTAATACCCGTTGCGGGTGACGGTCCGGCCCGGCACGCAGGTCGGGAACACCATGCCGGGGATGACCTGTGCGGGCAGGACCTCCGGAAGCGTACCCGACGCCGCCACGCCTTCCAGCGAGATCGCCCGGCGCATGCGCCAGCGGGTGATGTCGTACTGGTTGATCTCCCGGCCGTCCGGCCGCAGGCCCATCTGTTCGAGGGTCTTGTTGGAATCGAACACCTCGAAGTTGCCGCTGAGCACCTCGATGGTGCCGGCGAGAATCCGGATGTCGGCGTCGGCCACCCGCGGCCAATCGATCGCGTCGAAATGCGGACACAGGTCCTTCAGCAACTCCGGAAATCCAAGATACTGCCGGCGGGCCCCCAGCATGTTGAGGCCGGCCAGCCCAAGTTGACCGACGGCGGAGTAGGGGTTGGACGCCGGCAACGCCAGACCCTGCGACTTCCACCCCAGAAGGGCGGCGACCAGATGGTTGTGTGCGGTCTCGGCCGGGGTGGTCGCGGCGAAGGTCGTCCACAGGGAATCCAGGCGCTCGATCGCCTTGCCGATGGTGCCGCACGCCGTGTCGGCGGTGTTCGGGGCGAGGCCGTACCAAACCGCCAGCGCACACAGCGCACCCGCCGACGTGCCGCTGATCGCGACGATGTCGAAGGTGTCGCCGTCCCGCGGGGTCTCGTCCCAGCGCTGCTTCGTCGTCAGGATGGTTTTCAGGACGCCCCAAGTGAACGCGGCGTGCGTTCCTCCGCCCTGGCAAGCGATCGCGACCTTCTTGGTGGCCATGTCTTCACCGCCTTCCAGGGTGTTCAGGGGGACCGGTCGTTGGGCAGCGGGTGTCCGGACGCTTCCCCGGACGCTTCATGCGCCAGGGTTTCCTCGATCCGCCCCAGCAGATAGGGGAAGAAGGGGTTGGACGACATGCGGAGCAGGGCATCCATGCTGACGACCAGCGCTCCACGCTCTCCCCGGGCGGCCACCGCGCCCAGATGGATGCCGAAATCCTCGTTGGGATCGGGGTGCAGGCCGTAAAGGGAATCGGTCGTCGGAAACGGAAGGGCGACGTGCGAGAGCGAATAGACGTCGAAGGGATAGACCAAGCCCAATTCCTGCACCTGTTCCGTCTCCGTGCCCGCCTCCATCGTGCGCGCGACCACGTCGGGGCGCTCCGCATCGGCGTTGGTGATGATCGCGGTCCTGAACCGGCGGGGCGGATCGGGCAGGATGCGCGCCAGCATGGTGTCGGACGACGAACTCAGGAGCGGGCCGAACTTGGTGTTGCGGTTCACGTCGAACAGCACGAGCTCGCTGCCGTTGGCGGGCAGGTGGGCGTACAATCCGGACAGGATCGCGCGCGTGCTGACGGTGAAATCCATCACCGACTGGAAGGTGAGGATCGGAGGCAGCCCATCCAGTTGGCCACGGCCCGCAAGGTTCGCGATTCTGCTTTGAAGAGCCGAGGTCAGCAGATACGACTGCCGCGCGCCATTGACCGGAAACGAGTTGTACTTGAAGGGGTTGAATTCCGGCACCACGCCGAGCCAGGCGGCTTTCGCGAACGCGGGGAAGATCGCGGGCAAGCCGGCCAGCCCGGCGAAGCGCGCGAATGCGGTGATTCCGATCATGGGCGAGATCAGAACGATGCGGTCGGGGCGCTTCAGCCGGGCATCGTCGAGGGCGTCGAGCGCATACATCATCGCAAGCGCGCCGCCGTTCGAAAACCCGACCACGTGAAACGGTTGGTCCGGAGCGATCCGCCGCTGTGCCTCCTGCGCCGCCAGCCGGGTGGCCGCCAACCAATCCTCCCATTCGATGTCCGTCAGACCCGCGGGAACCGTGCCGTGTCCAGGCAACCGGATGGCGATGGCGACGAAGCCGTACGCTTGATAAAGGCGGGCGATGTGACGAAGGCTGTAAGGTGAGTCGGTCAAACCGTGAAGGAACAGCACCGCTCCTTTGACCGGACCGTCGGGCTCGAGCACATAGGAGCGGTTCCAGTCCCGTGAGAACTGCCCAGGGTAGATCGGGCTTCCATCGAAATACCGGTTGACCGGGATGCGCTCCCCTGGGGGCAGTTTCTGGGTGACTTCCGCCCGCACGCTGTCGAAGATGGCAGCCTCCGTCTTCATGTATTCGGCCCAGCCGCTGCTCTCCAGATCCTTCCTGTGCAGTTCCTGCGGCACGAAGGTGTGCCAAATCTCGAGTGGCAGGCCACGTTGCGAGTCATAGGCGCGCACAAGAACAAGGACGACAGCACTCACCGTGAGCAGCGTGATCATTCTTTTTGCGAGTTTGCGTGCCCACAGTCTCATGAAAATATGACTTTCGATTTCAGAGGGTTCGCTTAGGCACCGCAAATTAGGGCAACCGGTTCGAACGCGCCCGGAACCATGGGAAACGAAGCGAGGCCGAACACGACCATGGTGATGGCCGTCACGAGAGACTCCTGTACACCGCTAGGAGTCTCGTTCATTGCAAGCGTTCGCATGGGAATACTAACGTAATAATCGTGCCGCAACGCGACTGGAGATACCCATATTATGCAAATGGCATTGTTGATGAAAGACTTCCATGCTGATTAATCCAGGCTTTCATTATGGGTTATGATGCTACACTCAATTTATGGCGGCGATTACGGCAAAATGCTTAGTAAGAACTAAAATGCTGCCTGTTTAATGATGTTCAATGTGTGAGTAATTGAACTCTGAACAAATCGGTGGCGTCTGCCGGAGTCGGGGCGGAGAATGCGGGCTCGGGCCTGTCCAACATGATGCGCAACCTGTAGGCTGCTTTCGCGCAGCGTGTGAGGCGGGCTGGTTCCGATGTCGCCTTACGCAATGCCAAGCACTCCCAGATGAACACCTCGATAAACCGTCCTTGAACGCCAGTTGAGCCCAATGAAGGGATCGCACCGGTGAGAAGACGGCGCTCCTTTGGGTCTGTACGGCCGATTTTGGCTGAAAAGGCGGAAACATGCGGCGGTTTTTGTGCTGTACGGGCGCAGTTCGCCCCTCAAGCCAGATCAGGCGTTGGGGTTGAGCAAACCCGGCAACTGTGCGCCGTCATGCCGCGCCGCGCCGCGCCGCGCCGCGCCGCGCCGGTGACGGTGAAGCACCGGATCAGGCGGAACTGGCGGTCGATGGAGATGTGCGACGTGTAGCCGAAGGCCGGGATCAGCAGTCCCTCCACCAGGCGCGTCTCGGACCCGCCGAGCGGTCCGGAACCCGGTCGCCCAACCCCAGCCCGAGGAACCGCATGAACGACAGCCGGTCGCGCACCTGATACTCGACCTGTGCGTCCGACAGACCGTACAGCGCCTGCAGCACCAGGATTTTGAACATCATCACCGCGTCCAGCGTCGGACGGAAAACCTCGAAGTCCACCATCGACAACAGCCGTTCCAGCGGATCGCCACTCTTGCTCAGGTCCGCGTAGCGATCCTGCAGATCCAACAGCCCAGGTTGCCCGGCCATGCTCCCACCACATCCCACATCAGCTCACTCCGCGCCCCTCGACAAACTTTGCAACAAACCGGCCCGAACCGGCCCGATCACAAAAAACGTTCTTATCGCCCCTGTAGCCCTTCCTCGAGCAATGCCTCCAGTCTGGCGGGATCAATTGGCTTGTGCAGCATGCGAATGCCGGTCCGCCCGGCCTCGGCCAGCCGTTCAGCCGAGGTATCGCCGGTCACCAGAACCGTGACCGGGGTGCCGCGTCGGCGGGCTTCGCTGATGATGACCACGCCGGTCTCTCCCGCACCCAGGGAGTGATCGGCGATCAGGATGTCCGGAGGAGCCTCAAACTCCTTCAGCATGGTCCGGGCCTGTGCCAGCGTGCGGGCCGTGTGCACGGACACGCCCCAACTCCCCAGTGTGACCTCCAACGCTTTCAGCACCATTGGCTCATCGTCCACCACCAGGGCCGTCCGGCCCCGCAACGTCCCGCAGAGCGCCTCCCTCCCAGCGGCTGGCACCTGCGCTTCGTCATCCGCGAGCGGAAGCGTCAGGCTGAAGGTGGACCCTTTACCGGGTTCGGAGCGGACCGTCACCCGGGTCGCCAGCAGATCGGCGACCCGCTGCACGGTGGCGAGGCCGATGCCGAAACCGCGCGCATGCTCACGGGTCGCGTTTCCGATCTGGTAATAGGGATCGAAGATGCGCTCCATCTCCTCCGGGGCGATGCCCCGCCCGGTGTCGGTCACGTCGATCGCCAGCCGGTCCTTCTCAACCCGCGTCTCCACCGTGACGCCGCCCTGTTCGGTGTATTTGACGGCGTTGGAAATCAGATTGCGCAGCACCAATTCCACCAGCAGCGGGTCGGACCGGACCGATCTGGCAGCCGGCGGCATGTGCAACCGCAGCTTCGCCTCCCGCGCCGGTCCCTGGAACTCGCCGTAGAGGCGCTTCAGCAACTCGTCGAGGTCGAAGACCCGCTCCTGCGCCGCGAGCAGGCCGGCGTCGAGCCGCGCCACCTCCAGCAGCCCGCTCAGCATGCCCGTCAGGCTGGTCATGCTGTCCGACAGGGACTTCAGGAGTTCGCGCGCCTTCGGGTCGAGCGGCTGCCGCCGCAGAAGCTCAAGAAACAGGTTGGCCGCCTGCACCGGCTGGCGCAGATCATGGCTGACCGAAGCGAGGAAGTTCGACTTCTCCCGGCTCGCCGCCTCGGCCGTGTCGCGTGCCTGCTGCAGCAGGGCTTCCGCGTGCTTGTGGTCGTGGATATCGGTCGAGGTGCCGAACCAGCGGGTGATCGCACCGCTGTGTGGGTCGCGGTAAGGCAGGCCCCGGACCAGGAACCAACGGTACTCCCCCGTCTTCGAACGGAGACGATGCTCGACGAGGTAGAGGCTGCCCGCCCGCTGCGCCTCTTCAAAGCGTTCAGCCGTCAGCGCCGCATCGTCCGGATGGATGAAGTCGGCGATGACGTCCGATACCGTGGTTGGTGACGTCCGAGGGTCGTAAGCGATGCCCGTATAGTCGGTCCATTGGTGGTTGAAGAATTCCACCCGTCCCCCGGCGTCGGTGATCCAGACGATCTGCGGCATGGCGTCCGCCATCAGACGAAACCGCGCCTCGCTCTCGCGCAGGGCCGCTTCGGTCTCCCGCCGGACGGTCAGATCGGCCGTGACCGCCAGGAAACGGCGCTCGTCCCCGTTGCTGCCGGGCACGATCGTGATGCCGCTGTTCGCCCAAACGTCCGTCCCGTCGGGCCGCCGGTAGCGCTTGTCGAGCGCCACGGTCTCACCCGTCCGCAAGGCCTGTTCAATGGCCATGCGGCTCGCCGCGAGATCATCGGGGTGGGTGACGTCGGCGACGGACAAGCCCACGACCTCCTCCCGCGGACGTCCCAGGATTCGGCAGAGTTCGTCGTTCGCGCGGAGAAAGCGGCCATCCGGCGTGAGTTCCGACAGGCCGACCGCCGCGCGGGCGAAGAGGGCGGACAGCCGCGCCTCGCTGCGCCGCAGGGCCTCGTCGGTGCTCCGGCGGGAGGTGATGTTGCTGGCGGTCCCAAACCACTCGCAGACCTCGCCATCCGCATCCAGGATCGGCACCGCCCGCGAATGCGTCCATCCCAGTGATCCGTCGGCCTGCCGGACCCGATGCTCCAGATCGAAGGCGCTCTTGGTCCGGATGGCTTCCCGTACGGCGTCGAGAAGCTGCGGCTGATCGTCGGGATGGATGTACTCCTCGAGCCACGCCTTGTTGCCGTCGGTCGTGTCGGTGAGGAAGCCGTGCCCGTCAAGCTGCCGCAGTTCCGTCCAGTCGATGTTCATGCGGTAGATGGCGTAGGAGGAGGCCTCCACCAGGGCGCGGTAGCGGCTCTCGCTGTCGCGCAAGGCAAGTTCGGTCCGCTTGCGGCTGGTCACCTCATGCACCGTCACCAGAACACCCGCGATAGCCCCGGCATCGTTGCGGACCGGACTGTAGGTGAGGTCGAACCAGGTTTCCTCCGCGACGCCGTTGCGCTCGAGGATCAGCTTCTGGTCGTCGAACCCGCGGGACTCACCGCGGAGCACGGCCTCGTAGATCGGCCCGTTGAAGTCCCAAACCTCGGGCCAACACTCGCGGGTGGGTTGGCCGAGGGCGCGGGGATGTTTGCCGGCGGTGATTTCGGCGTAGCAATCGTTGTAGATCTGGATGAGGTCGGGTCCCCAGAGAACAATCATGCCAAGCGGGGAGGCGAGAATCAAGTCGACGACAACCCGCAAGGACAGCGGCCAGTCCGCCTTCGGTCCGAGGGACGTCGCAGCCCAATCATGGGCTCGGATCAACGCTCCCATGGTCCCGCCCCCACTGGGCCAATCCAACTCCGAACCGATGCCGTCAGGAATCATGGCCGCCGCTTGGGGCAGGGGGCTGGGCAAGCGACGACGGTGGCAGCGCAACACGCTCCTGAAGCAGGCGCAACCCGTCGCGCACCACCTCGCTGGCCGTCTGGTAGCGGCCGGACGCCACCAGAGTCTGGACGAAGCGGTCGAGTTCCGGGGTGAGGGAGATGCTCTGGCTGATGCGCCTGGACATGTGACCATCGCAACGGAAGGGAAGCGGTGCCACAGAGTACGACACCGAGTTAGAGCCCGGAAGTCGACCGAAGGGCATGATGCCTCCGGTCATAGATTTCGAACGGGGGGAGGAGCGGCGGCAGTGCAAAAGACAACTCGGTGGGCACGCCTGGGCAGCCGGCTGGGCTGGATCGGGCTTGAATCAAAGACATTGAACGGTAAGCATTGAGCGGCAATGAAACAGCTCTAAAGCGCCGGATACTGATTTTTGATCGATGATCCGGCTGTGCCCCACCTGTGAAGGTGGCATGAATGGCACCGCCGCCTTGTCGGTTATCTGGCTGCCGGGAAAAGGTTGGCCCATCAGGCCGCCATGGGCGCGGCAACGCTGCACATGCGGGATTTTGCTGAAGGCACCCCAAGGAACCAGGCGGGCCTGCGGCGGCGCAAAATATCGTGCCGCCGGAGTGACGAGAAGTGCCCTGCCTGCTGTTGACGCCGGAAAAGGAGGCAGAGGTTTGGATGTGGAGGCGGTCGCTCGTGAGAAAAAGGGGCAGCCTCCCCAATGTGGTGGTGAGCAAGTTCCGGTTCACCGATTGGACAGCCGGGCTGCAAGCCATTGCCGCGGTCCGCCGGTCGGCGGTGCCGGTCACCGGCAACCTACCGCTGCACAATCCCTTTTCCCGGAGGATCTGAAACTGCCCCAGGCCAAAGCCTCCATTACGCCCAGCAGCCGGGAGCGACATCGAAAGCGCCATTGAGTACAGCCTGAGGGTCGACCGCAATCCCAGTCCTGGAAGAGGAACGGGGCGACGACAACTCACTTAAGCAAGGTAGACGCCATGAACGCACAGCCGTCCCAACATGGCAGAGATCGCGCGGAGAAGTCCGCAAGCCCACCAACCTACCCACCACCATCCCCCGGATTGAGTGCCGTGCTCGAACGGAACATTGATGCGCTGCACCAGCGCAGGGAACGGGAGGAGGTCGAGGCGACCGCCGAGGAGCGGATTGCCGACGCGATCACCCGCTTCACCGGCAGCATGACGTTCGTTTATCTGCATTTGGCATTCTTTGGTTTTTGGATCGTCGCCAACCTGGGGTGGGTGCCCGGCGTTCCGCGCTGGGATCCCTCCTTCGTCGTTCTGGCGATGATTGCGTCCGTGGAGGCCATCTTTCTGTCCACCTTCGTGCTCATCAGCCAGAATCGGATGTCCGAGGTCGCCAGCAAGCGGGCTGATCTCGATCTGCAAATCAGCCTGTTGGCGGAGCACGAAATCACCAAACTGACGGCCCTGGTGTCGTCCATGGCCGATCACATGGGGGTGAAGACGGACGTTGACTCCGATCTGGACATCATCAAGCAGGATGTCGCCCCTGAAGCGGTGCTCGACCAGATCGAGGCCAAGAAGTCTCCGAAGAAGCCCACGGACCGGGAGCGGTGATGGGCTGTTTGCGCCGCCTCATTGAAAGGGCAGTACCACACTGGTATTTTGGCTGGTCCGTCGCATCGCGCACTCCAGTTCCCGTTCCAACGTTTCCGCGCGATGCGCGGCGGTGTGGTGTTTCAGGATTCGCCGCCGCGCCCTTGCGCCCATCGCTTGGCGGGTGTTCTCGTCCAGTTGGTGAAGGGCGTGCAAAACGTCCTCGGACGTGTGGGCGAGGATGATCTCGCGGTTCGGCTCCAGCAGCGCGTCCAGGCCGTCCCAACAGTCGGAGATGATCGGAGTGGCGCAGGCGGCGGCCTCGAACAGCCGGACGCTGGGGCTGTGGCCCGCGCGGATCATGTCCTCGCGCGTCACGTTCAAGGTGAAACGGCTGGCCGCATAGAAGGCAGGATGCTCGGCGGGAGGAACATGATGCCGACGTTCGACATTTCCGGGCCAGGCGATCCCGTCGGGGTATTGCGGACCGGCGACGACGAAGCGCAGCGACGGCGCGCGCCGGGCCGGTTCCAGCAGCAACCGTTCCAGCGTCGGCTGCCGGTCGGGGCTGTAGGTGCCGAGATAGCTCAGATCCCAGCGCTTGGGCGCGGGCAGAGGCGCGTAGGCGCCGGCATCCACGGAGCAATGGAGCGCGCGCGCCGCCGGAGAGCCGTAGCGGGACTCCAGCCGCTCCAGCGTCGGTCCGCCCGTGAAGGAGAAATACACATCATAGCCGGGAATGAGGGCAGGGGAGAGATACTCCTCGTCGCCGCGTTCCAGCTTCGCCAGGGTCACCGGCGTGTCGATGTCGTAGAAGGCGACGATCCCCTGCGCGGCTTCCTGCGCCCAGCGGCCGACGGCGACGCCGTCGGGCACGTAGGAACCGACGAGCACCGCGTCGGCCTCCTCGACCATTCCGGCCCACCGCCGCAGGTCGGCAAGGTCCTCGTAGAAGGCCAGCCGGCAATAGCCGGGATCGGTGACATCGCGATTCTGCGCGTACCAGGGAACGTCGCGCTCCAGGAACAGGATGTCGTGGCCGCGTGCGGCGAACGCCTTGAGAAGGGCGCGGAAGGTGGTGGCGTGGCCGTTGCCCCAGGAGGAGGACAGGCTCAGCCCCAGGACGACGAGCTTCACGCCGCGCTCCTTTCCCGCCGGGCCGCCAGGGCTTCGCGCAGCAACACGTCGACCTCCGCGCCGCGCCGTGCGTAGGTGTGTTCCGCAAGGGTACGCCGCCGCGCAGCGTCGCCGATGGCGCGGGCGCGGGCCGGGGTGAGGGCGCGCAGATGATCGGTCACGTCCTGGCCGTCGCGGGCGACGAGGATTTCCTCGTCCGGGGTGAGGAACAGTTCGACCCCCGTCCAAGCGTCGGTGATCAGGCAGGCCGCCGCTCCGGCAGCCTCGAACACCCGCGTGGCGGGCGAGAAGCCGACCTCGGCCATGCTGTCGCGGGCGATGTTCAGAACCGCCAGCGGCGAGCTGTTGAAGGCGTTGTGGTCGGCGGTGCCGACATGGCCGATGTGGGCGACGTTGGCCGGCAGCCCCTTCGTCTCCCAGCCGCTGCCGCCGATGATGTAACGGCCCTGCGGGTTGCGCGCGGCGGGCTCCAGGAAGAAGCGTTCCACCCGTTCCTCGCGGTCGGGCAGCCGGTTGCCGAGAAAGCTGAGATCGGCGGCGAAGCGCGGTTGGGGAGGTGCCGGCTGGTGCGTCGCCGGGTCCAGCGCGTTGTAGATGGGGCGGCACAGGCGGGCGCCCATCGCCTCGTAGGCCGCGACCACCGGCGGGCCGCCGCCGTAGGTCAGCACGGCGTCGATCCGCGGCAGCCGGCGGCGCAGGGGATGGTCCGGCGCCTGCCGAAGCTCGGCCAGGGTGGCGGGGGCGTCGACGTCCCAATAGACACGCAGGGCGTGGGAACCGGCGGCATCCATCACGCCGTCGAGCAACTCGTCGTCGAAGACGCCGACGCCGTTTGCCTTCACCACCACGTCGGCCTCGGCGGCGCGGGCGATCACGGTGCGGCAGGCCTCGGCGGTGGCCTCGTACACCACGACGCTGGCCCAGTCGGGCGGCTCGATGTCACGGTGCTTCTGGCGGTCGAAGGCGTCCGGTTCGTAGAAGGTGACGTCCCAGCCCCGCTTGGCGAGTTCGCTCAACATGCCGCGATAGTAGGTGGCGGCGCCATTCCAGTAGGAGGAAAGCAGGCTCGAACCGTAGAAGGCCATCTTCATCGGACAGGCTCCAGCATCGAAGAGGGGGTGGGCGTGCCAGCCAGAGCGGCGGCGATGGCGAGCAGCTCCCTGGTGCGGTGGGCGCAGGTGTGGCGGGTGCGGATCGTTTCCAGGCCGTTGCGGACCAACGCCGCGCGGAGGTCGGCGTCGCCGTCCACGGCGCGCAGATGGGCGGTCATATGGGCACCGTCGCGGGCGACCAGGAAATCCGTTCCCGGTCGGAACAGGCCTTCGCAATCGCTCCATGGCGCGCTGACCAGCGGGATGCCGCAGGCCAGCGCCTCGAACACGCGGATGGTCGGGATGCCTGGCAGGGATTCGACGTAGAAACGGCGCGGCACATGGACGGTGACCCGATGGCGGGCGAAGGTCGCGGGCACCCGGACGTTGGGCAGCCAGCCCTTGTAGGCGATGCCGTGCCGCTTCAGCGTCGCCAGGGCTTCGGCGGGGTAGCGCACGCCATAGACGTCCAGAGCCAGACCCGCGGCACGGGCGGGAGCGAACAGAAAGCTCCCCAGCTCCTTCGTCCGCTCGCCATCACCCCAATTGCCGATCCACACCGCTCCGCTGCGCCGCTCCTCCCCGGGCAGCGGGTGGAACAGCCGGACGTCGGCGGCTTCGTGCCAGACGAAGACGCGATCCTCCCAGCCCCAGCGCCGGTACACGGTGGCCAGAGTTTCGCCGAAGGCCAGGACGCCGTTGTAGCCGGAGAGATCGAAGGCGGAGATGGCCCCCGGATCACTGACCGCGCGATGGTGCGTGTCGTGGAACAACAGGGAAAAGCGACCGCCCTGGGCCCGCGCCCGGCCCACCGCCGCGACCAGAGCCGGGTCGTTCCATTCATGGACGATGACCAGATCGGCCCCGTCGCACAGCGCCGCCGCGTCGGTATCGGTCGTGAAGGTCAGCGAGGTCAACTCCGGATAGGCGGTCCGGTAGGGCACCAGTCCCGCTTCGCCATGATCGGCCAGCAGGTTCCGCAGGCTCCATGCGCCATCCGGTTCAAGGACGCGGACCTCATGGCCGAGGATGATCAGCTCCCTGAGGACGCCGCGCAGGAAATGGGCGTTGCCGTGGTTCCAGCAGGACGCCAGCGAATGGGTGAAATAGACGATCCTCACGCAACGGCCTCCTTGCGGGAGGGGGTGGAGGTGTGACGCGCCAGAACGCTGCGGTAGAGACCGCGCATGCCGGAGGCCATCGGCTCCATGCCGTATTGCCCGGCCTTGAGCCGCGCCGCCTCGCCGAGGCGCCCGGCCTCCCCCGGATCGTCCAGCAGGCGGCGGATCGTGGCGGCCAGGGCTGCGCTGTCCCTCGGTTCCACGAAGAGTGCGGCGCCGTCCCACAGCTCGCGGAAGGTCGCGATGTCCGACAGCACCAGCGCGCAGCCGGCCTGCGCGGCTTCAAGCACCGTCAGGCCGAACGGCTCGTAGAGCGCGGCGGACGCGAAGACCGGTGCCCGCGCCAGCCACGCCGCGATCGACGCCGCATCCAGGCGCCCGAGCGTCGCGGCGTGACGCAGGGTCCGGTGATTCCCGCCCGGACCCTCCAGCGAGCCGGCGGCGACCACCGGTGCCTCCAGCAGCGCCGCCGCCGCGTCCAGCGTTGCGATGTTCTTTCCATCGTCCCACAAGCGTCCGGCGGTGAAGACGAAACGCTCCCGTCCGCCCAGCCCCCCGCCCGGAGGAGGACGGCGTCCATTGCGCACCACGACCGGTGGCGGCAAACCGTAGGCGGCGGCGGTGGCCTGCGCGAAGGCGGTGCTCGGGGCTGCCAGCGCATCGCAGGCACGGTAGCCCCGCGCCAGAACCTCGATCCGCCAGAGGAAGTCGCCCGGCAGGGCGCCGCCGCGCAGGGTGGCCCACCACGTCGCCAGACAGGAATGGCAGACCCCCACGACCGGAACCGTGAAGCCGGCATCCGCCGCCAGGGCCGGGCTGTTGAGGTGGACGAGATCCACCCCCAACCGCCGAGCGAGCGTTCCCAGCGCTTCGGCGCCGCGCCGGATCGCGGCCGGGTCCTCCGCCATCCAGTCCAGCGGGAGGCCGGTGTCGATCAGTTCCAGGCCGGGGATGGCGCGCGCCGCCGCGGTCTGGTCATCCTGCGGTGACGGCCCAAGCACCGCCAGGGTAACGCGCAGGCCGCCTGCCGCCAGTTCCTGCGCGAGATCGAGCGCGTAGGTCCACACGCCACCCACGCTGTCCGCCGTCATCAACAGATGCGTGGGGACTGGATGCGCGGGGGCTGCCGGGGGCGTCACCGGCAACCGCATGCGGCCTCCAGCTCATGCAAGGGCAGGGGCTCCTCCGCCTGAATGTCGCTCAGTCGCGCGAACTGGCGCAGATAGTGCTCGTGCGCCCTTTCCCATGCCCGGTCGTCCGGTTCGCCCCACAGGCGGCGGTAATCGGGCGAGGCGGGGTAGGGGTAGAGCGGCACCGGATCGTTGGCCCAGACACCGGCACCGTGCAGCCTCTCCCGCCATCGCGCGACGAGCCCGGCGTCGTCGCCGGCCATGGCGATCAGGTTGGCCTGGACGAAGGGCACGCTGCGCCGGGCGTGGATCAGGCGGTCGGCCAGTGCGTCGGTGCTCATGCGGCAGTTCTTGTCGAGCGCTGCGCGACCCTCCTCGGTCAGGCTTTCCACCCCGGCCTCGATCGACACGCAGCCGGCGGCCCCCAGGAGATCCAGCAGATCGGGCTTCCACAAGTCGATGCGGGTCTGGATGCCGAACTCGACCGGACGCTCCACCAGCGCTTCCAACAGGTCGCGGCGGGGCAGGAAGATCTCGTCGATGAAATAGACGTAACGCACGCCGGCGGCGGTCAGCCGGTCGATCTCCTCCAGCACGACAGCGGTGTCGCGGCGGCGGTACTGGTCGCGGAAGTCGATCTTGGCGCAGAAGGAACAGGTGTAGGGGCAACCGCGCGACGCCTCGACCTCGGCCCCCGCACCGAGCGGTTCGGTGCCGTAGCGGTGGTGATGGTGGGGGTGGCGGTTCAGCCATTCGGCGGGCCAGGACAGCGCTGGCAGATCGACGAAGCGGCCGGTGTGCGGGCCGCCGGTGAGGACTGTTCCGCCGCCGCTGCGGAAGGCCAGCGCCGGAACGTCGTCCAACCCTGGCTGGCCGGAATCCAGCCGGTCGGCAAGCTGTTTCACGACCTCCTCGCATTCGCCCCGCACGACGACGTCCAGGCCCAGCTTCTCCAGGGCTGCACCGGGGGTGGTCGATCCATGCGGACCCACCGCGACGGTCCGGCCGCCGCGTCCGTCCAGCGCCAGCAGGAAATCACGGGGAATGCGCAGCTCCGGCGGGGCGCAACGCCAGAACAGGTAGGTCGGCGCGGTCGTCACCACGGTCATGCCGGGCGCGAAGCCGGCCACCCGATCCGCCAGTTCGCTGTTCGACAATCCCGTCAACAGCCCATCGAGCAGCAGGACCTCATGTCCGGCCTGCTCCAGCAGCGCCTTGCCGTAGCCCAGTTCGAGGGGCAGATGCGGCTCGCGGCAGCCGAAATAGATGCTGTGCGCGAAGGTCCAGGCCGGATTGACCAACGCCACACGCATCATGTCGCCTCCACCAAGGCCGGTCCGGACCGGCGGTTCATGCCACCAGCCCCCGCGCTTCGAGTTCGCCCCGGGCCTCGGCGACGTGGTCCTGCGCCTCATGCCGGGCAACCCATTCGGCGAGTTCGGCCAGCCCTTCGGCGAAATCCTGCCGCGCTTCGTAGTTCAGGACTGTCCGCGCCCTGCCCAGGTCGGGGATGTTGTGGCGGATGTCGCCAGCGCGCGCTTGGCCGGTGATGTCCGGAGCCAGGTCGGACCGGCCCATCGAGGCGGCCTGGAGCCGCGCCACCTCCTCCACGGTGCGGTCCTCGCCGGACCCGACGTTGAACACCTCACCGTTGGCGGTCGGCTGGTCGAGCGCCAGCAGGAACGCGCGTGCCACGTCGCCGACATGCACGAAGTCGCGCCGCTGTTGGCCATCCTCGAAGATCATCGGCCGTTGACCGTTGGCGATGCGCGAGGCGAAGATCGCCAGCACCCCGGTGTAGGGGTTCGACAGCGCCTGCCCGGGGCCGTAGACGTTCCACAGCCGCAACGCCGCCCCTTCCATCCCGTACTGCGCGGTAAGCGTCAGGGTCAGCCGCTCCTGCACGTATTTGCCGATGGCGTACACGGACCTGAGGGCCGGGCGCTTGCTCTCGGGCGTGGGGACGGGGATCAGCGGCCGTCCATCGTAATCGAGCGGGTCCCAGGAGCCGTCCGGGTTGCGCGGGCCGCGCACCACATCCTCCATCGGCGTGCCGTCGGCGGTCCGGTACAGCCCTTCGCCGTAGATGCTCATCGAGGAGGCGACCACCACCCGGCGGACCGGTCGGTCGATCAACCGCTGGAACAGCACGGCCGTCCCGTGGTCGTTCACCGAGGTGTAGCGGTCCACCGCGTACATGCTCTGGCCGACACCGACCTCGGCGGCGAGGTGGATCACGGAGTCCATACCCTCCAGCGCCCGAGCGACCATGGCCTCGTCGCGTATGTCCCCGATCAGCAACTCGATGTCCGGGCCCAGTTCATCGGGCCGCGTCCGGGTGGGATGGACCTGCGCGATCAGACTGTCGAGAACCCGAACCCGGTCGCCGCGGGCGAGAAGTGCCCTGGCGACGTGGCGGCCGATGAAGCCGGCGCCACCGGTGACAAGAACGGATTCTCCCACGAGCCCCTCCGCTGATGGACGGTGATGTTTATGGCAGCCATTTTTGGTTGTGTTGTTTATGCATAAAGTTATCGGCAATCGTCGCGGTTCTTGTTTGCAAAGAAATACAGCTTTTCACTTACATGCGTGAGAAACCGCTGTGTTCGCTTCGTGAAAAGAAGCGCGATCACATCAATGTTAACATCGCTTTTGGACTTTCGACACCTTACCCAAAAGGCGTGGTCAGATTGGACGATCTTCCATCAATTATTTTTCCAAGATACAAATACCATTCCGGTCCATTAAGGAAATTTTCAGAACGAGGAGAATTTCGTGACTGGGAAAAAGCTGCGGGTGGCGATTGCCGGTGTTGGAAATTGCGCTTCATCCTTCGTGCAAGGTGTAAGCTATTATGCCGATGCTCACGCTAATGAGCCGCCGCCCGGGCTGATGACGCTCGATCTCGGTGGCTATCGGGTCAGCGACATCGAAATGTCCGCCGCCTTCGACGTAAGCGCCGCCAAGGTCGGGCGGGACTTGTCCGACGCCATCTTTGCCCCTCCGAACAACACGTGCCGCTTCGCAAGCCCGCGTGCTTCGGGAGTGCAAGTGGAGCGCGGTCCGACACTGGACGGCATCGGCCGCTATTTGGCCGATGACATTGAGGAGTCGGGGGAGGCGCCGGTTGCCATCGCCGAGTCTCTGCGCCGCTCAGGCACCGATATCCTGGTGTCTTACCTGCCGGTCGGTTCGCAGCGGGCCACGGAGTTCTATGCCGAGCAGGCGCTGGAGGCCGGCTGCGCCTTCGTCAACTGCATCCCGGTCTTCATAGCCTCCGACCCAAGCTGGGCGAAGCGGTTCGAGCGACGCGGCCTGCCGGTCATCGGCGACGACATCAAGAGCCAGATGGGTGCCACCATCATCCACCGCACGCTGGCAAACCTGTTCCGCGAGCGCGGCGTCCGGCTCGACCACACCTATCAGCTGAACTTCGGCGGCAACACCGACTTCAAGAACATGCTGGAACGCGAACGCCTGGAATCGAAGAAGATTTCGAAAACCCGCGCCGTCACCAGCCAATTGGACGTGCCGCTCGACGCGGACGACGTCCATATTGGCCCCAGCGATCATGTCCCCTGGCTGGCCGACCGGAAATGGGCGCACATCCGGCTGGAGGGCACCGCCTTCGGGGGCGTGCCCTTGAGCGTGGAGCTGAAGCTGGAGGTCTGGGACAGCCCGAACTCCGCCGGCATCGTGATCGACGCGGTGCGCTGCGCCAAGCTGGCGCTCGACCGGAAGATGGCCGGGCCACTGATCGGACCGTCGAGCTACTTCATGAAATCGCCTCCCGAGCAGTTCACCGACCATGAAGCGCGCGAGCGCACGCTGCGCTTCATCGCCGGCGAGGCGGCGGACGGCCCGCGCTTCCGGGCGTGAGCGGCGGCGTGGAAACGATCCTGGTCCTGCTGCGTCACGCGTCGCATGACCGGCTGGGCTCCGTGTTGTGTGGACGCATGCCCGGCGTGACGCTCAGCGAGGCCGGCCGACGCGAGGCCGACGCGCTGGCCGTCACATTGGTGTGTCACCGGTTCGCGGCCGTGCTGTCCAGCCCGTTGGAGCGCGCGGTGGAAACGGCGGCCGCCATCGCCGCGTCACAGGCCTTGGCCGTGGAGGTGGAGGAGGATCTCAACGAACTCGATCTCGGTGCCTGGGCCGGCATGCGCTTCGAGGACCTGCGCGGCGACCCGGCTTGGAATGTGTGGAACAGCGCGCGGTCGCACGCCCGCCCGCCTGGGGGCGAAACGATGCTGGAGGCCCAGGCCCGGATGACGCGCTGCATCGAGCGGTTGCGCCGCCGGTACGCTGGCCGGACCGTCGCGCTGGTCAGCCACGCCGACGTCATCAAGGCGGCGCTGTCCCACGCCTTGGGGCTTTCCGTGGATTTCCACGCCCGGTTCGAGATCGCTCCGGCGTCCCGCAGCGTGCTGATCGCCGGGGAATGGGGCCTGAAGGTCCACAGCATCAACGAGGCGGCGGAATGACGAATCTGACGACCGACCAAATCCGCGCCCGGGTCGCCGCGCTGGGGGACTGGTTCCACAACATCGATCTGAACGGCGTCAGCACCGCCCCCGACCACTTCCTGCACGATTACCCGAACGTGAAATGGCGACGGTTCGCCCATGCGGTCCCGCAGGATCTGAGCGGCCTGACGGTGCTCGACATCGGCTGCAACGGCGGCTTCTACTCCATCGAGATGAAGCGGCGCGGCGCCGAGCGGGTGGTCGGGATCGACTTTGACGATCGTTATCTCGCACAGGCGCGCTTCGCCGCCGAAGTGACCGGCCAGGATATCGAATTCCGCAAGCTGTCGGTTTACGATCTGGCGCGGCTGGGGGAGCGGTTCGACGTCGTCTTGTTCATGGGGGTGCTTTACCATCTGCGCCACCCGCTGCTGGCTCTCGACCTGATCCACGAGCATGCCGCCCGTGATCTGATGATCTTCCAATCGATGCAGCGCGGCTCCGAGACGGTCGAACCGGTGGGCACCGATTACGACTTCCGTCAGCAGGACCATTTCAACGCGCCCGGCTATCCGAAGCTGCATTTCATCGAACACCAGTATTCCGGCGACTGGACGAACTGGTGGGTCCCGAACGCCGCCTGCGCCGAAGCCATGCTGCGCAGCGCCGGCTTTCGGATCGTCGAGCATCCGGAGCAGGAGGTCTATGTCTGCCGCCGCGCTCCACGGCCGACCGAGGCGGGCGCCGTCTATCCCGCCCGGCCACCCACCGCCGCACCATCCGCCGCACCATCCGCCGCACCATCCGCCGGACGGGCACCGGCAAACCACGTCAGGACGGGAAGCCAGGGATGATCGAAGCCGCCAAGATCTGGAACGAGCCCAACAACAAGTCCCACTGGAATCCCGATCTCGATCCGGAATGGGATCTGTTCGCCCGCATGACGATCCTGTCCGGACAGGCGATCCGGGCGGAGAATGGCGCGCTCACGCGCGTGTTGGGCGGCATCTCGCCCATCGATCCCTCCTTCATCCGACGTCTGGACGAACGCGGCGCTCTGGACCATGTGGACGTGGTTGCGGTGCATGGCTTTCCGCTCGACTGGAATCTCTGGCAGATCCACGAATGGCCGGACAAGATCGAGGAGATTCGCGCCGTCACCGGCAAGCCGGTCTGGGTGACGGAGGCCGGCGTTTCGTCCTTCGGCGCCGAGGAGGTGCAGGCCTGGGGCGTCACCCGCACCGCGGAGCTGCTGATCGGCCGGGTTCCACGCATTCACTGGTACAGCCTCTACGATCTGCCCAGCGCTTGGGAGGCGACGACGCGCCACAAGGAGGCGGAGGGCTCCTCCTACTACCGTCATTTCCATATGGGGCTTCTGCGGGCGGACGGCACGCCCAAGCCGGCGCTCGACGCCTACGCGCCCTATGCGGCCGAGATGGGGATTTGCCAATGGTTCCACTTCGAGGATCACCGGCTGGACGAGGCGGTGGCCTGGATGAAGCGGTTGGGTGTCCGGCACCTGCGCACCGGCCTGTCCTGGGCCGACAGCTTCCGGCCGAACGCGCTCGCCTGGTTCGACCGTCAGATGGAAGCGCTGGCCGATTTCGATGTCACCATAACTTTCTGCTTCACGCCCGAGCATCGTGGAATCGAACCACACCACACCAGCCCGCCCCAGGTCGCCGAGGAGTTCGCGGATTTTTGCGCCGCCATGGTCCGCCGCTACGCCAGCACCGCTCCGGCCGCGCCGTTCCCCCTGCTGGCGATGGGATAGGAGGCGGTAGGCCAAGACACTTCGCCGCGCGGAGCGGTTGAACCATGCTGGTTTACGGCGATCGCGACCGTCTCGAGAACCCGTGCGTCGCCGTGGCGCGGATCGCCGCCGCCCATCGTACAGCCGCCGCCAAGCCTGACGGGCTGATCCGTCATGCCATGCTGGTGTCCTTGTTCATCGAGGCGGCGGAGCTTGCGCAGGGCCTCGCCGATGCGGAATTCGCGGCGCTGGGGGAGGACGATTGCACCCCATGCCGCGATGCGGCGATGGCGGTCGTGATGGGGCTGGCCCGCGCCGTCGCCCGGTCCTGGCGCGGCGAGCCGCAGCCGGGCGCTTGCGCGCTGGCGGCTGACCTGGAAACGTTGTCGGCGCAACCCTTGCCCGAAACCGTGCGAATACGCCGATCCGAAGGCTATGCCTTCTATGGCCTCTATCCGGAAGCCTATCTGGAGGCTGCGGCCCGGCTTCCGCCGGACCTGCCCGCTCCGCTCGTCGTGATTGGCCTGCGCAGCATCGGAACCGGACTGGCGGCGATGGCGGCGGTTGCGCTGGACGCAGCGCCTCCGGTCACTCTGCGTCCGATCGGTCATCCGTTCCAACGCGCCGTCCGCCTGTCGGCTCGCCTGCGGGCCGCCCTGCTGGCCGACGCGGGCGCGTCCTATGTGATCGTCGATGAAGGGCCGGGCCTGTCCGGCAGTTCGTTCGGCGCCGTCGCCGATTGGTTGGAGGCGGCGGGCGTGCCGTCCCGGCGGATCGCGTTCCTTCCCAGCCATAAGGGCGATCCGGGACCGCGCTCCTCCGACCGGCACCGCCGCCGCTGGGCCGAGGCGGTGCGCCCGGTGATCGACTTCAATGAACTGGTGCACGCTGCGCATGGCCCGGTGCCGCCGTTGGAGCGCTGGTTCGAGGACACGCTCGGCCCTGCGGTCGCACCGTTGCGTGATCTGTCGGGTGGCGCATGGCGGACGGCATCGGCGGAATTGGCGGCGAATGTTGCGGCGGACTGGCTGCCGGTCCATGCGCAGCAGGAACGCCGCAAGTTCCTGCTGCGCACTGCCTCCGGCTCCTGGCTTTTGAAGTTCGCCGGCCTCGGACGCCTGGGCGAGGCCAAGCTGGACCGGGCCCGCGCGTTGCATCAGGCGGGTTTCACGACGAAACCCATGGCACTCCGTCATGGCTTCCTGGCGGAGCGCTGGTTGGACGGCGCGCAACTGCCCTCCACCATGCCTCTGGAGCGCTTGGCCGACTATCTCCTGTTCCGCGCCCAACGCTTTCCGGCGGAGCGTGACACGGGCGCCAGCCTTCCGGACCTGTTGGCGATGGCGCATGTGAACATCGGCGAAGCGCTTGGCGCCGCCGCGACCGTCCCCTTGGATCGCTGGACGCGGGACATCCTGAGTGAGCTGGACGCCGGGGTCCGGCGCGTCGTCACCGACAACCGCCTTCACATCTGGGAGTGGCTGCGCACCACCGACGGCCGGGTGCTGAAGACCGACTCGCTCGATCACGCCGACGCGCATGACCTGATCGGTTGCCAGGACATTGCTTGGGACGTGGCGGGGGCCATCGTCGAATTCGGCCTTGCGGAGGCGGAAGCCGACCGGCTCTGCGACGCAGTGGGCGCTTCAAAGCGGCTGGTGGCCTTCCATCTTCCCTGCTATCTCGCCTTCCAGATCGGCTGCTGGTCATTCGCCTCCTCCGATGCGGGAGCGGCGTCCATGCGCCGCTTCTACGAGGAGGCTTGGAAACGGCAAGCGAGCCGTGGTGGGCGCTTCCCACCTCCCGCCGGCACATCATAACCGCCGCTTCGAGCATCACCTTCGGACCTGGCGCGTTCCTGACAACCGGCGAACTCGAGCACAGCCGATCTGGGGCCGCGCCTTCGAAAACCGACAGCGTTTACTGGCCTTCTGCCGTCTCGTCACTGTGCGCCGGACTGATCACGAGCAACAGGTCTCCGGGCTGGATGATATGGCGGTGGCGTTCCGTGAAGGGAATGGCGCGGCCATTGCTGTGGATCTGCACGATCACGCCGACGGTTGCCTCCGCCATGGTCTTGCCGACTTCGTCCCGGGCCGCCGGGCGCTCCGTCAGCACCATTTGGCCACCCACCGACATCAGGTCGCACAGGAAGGGTGTCGCATGGCTGGTTTCCACGGCATCGGCCATGAGATAGCCACCGATCCTGGGCGGCGACACCACCAGGTCGGCGCCGCTCAGCTTGGCCAGCTTGATGTTCTCCTCCTGCTTGATGTTGCCGACGATCTTGGTGTCGGCGGACAGATGGCGGACGGTCAGGATCACCAGAATGGTGGTGTCGTCCCGGCCCGAGCTGACGATCACCGCCTTGGCGCTTCCCACGCAGGCCCGGGTCAGCATCTCTTCGCTGGTGGCGTCGCCGAGCAACCCGATGAACCCCGCCTCGGCCGCCAGCCGGATGCGTTCCTTCGACTGGTCGATCACGACGATCCGTTCGCCCGGATGTCCCTTGGCGACCGTCTCCTGCGCGGCGATGAACCCACTGTGACCAAAGCCGCACAGCACGATATGCCCCTGCAGATGCTTCTGAATTCGGCTCATTCGGAAATCCTCGATGATCCGCTGCACAACGAATTCGTAGGCGGTGCCCAGGAAGATGAACCATATGAAGATGCGGATGGGCGTGACCGCGAAGGCGTCGATCAGCCGCGCCGTGTGGCTGACCGGAACGATGTCGCCGTAACCCACGGTGGTGACGGTGATCATCGCGAAATAGAGGATGTCAGGGAAGCTGACGTGGCCGTCGATCTGGTCCTTCAGGCCATCGCGGTCGAACCAGAACACCGCGATGACCAGGGCGATCAGGACGACGACGAGCCCGACACGAAGGGCGAGCGTCTGTTCCGCCGACATCCCGGAGCGGACATGAAGAACCCGGCCCCGCCGGGGCGCCGACTTGATCCGCCACGTCTCGTTGCCATTGCGCTCGCCAAGCTTCGGCATGGGCCATCCATCGAATGACACTCCCGGCCATCATAACGGGGATCGCCGCGTGTCGCTCCACAAGGTGGCCATGTGGAGCGACTGTCCGCTCAGGCCGTGCCGATCGGCGGAAGCTGATCGAGCAGGGCGCGCGCGTTGTTCAGGATCTCCGACGGTCCATCGGCGCCCAGCGCAAAGACGAGGCGGTCGTCTGTCCGACGCACCTGTCCGGTCCACAGACGCTCCAGCGCCGCTTCGCGCATGGCCCGGCAGGGCGTGTCGTTCAGGGTCAGCGAGACACCCGAGGGTCCGGCGGCCAGGGCGGCGACACCCAGCCGCCGGCAGCGCGCGCGGAGCGCAGCGGCCGCCAGCAACAGCTCGACCTCCTCCGGCAACGGCCCGAAGCGGTCCTCGATCTCTTCGCGCAACGGCTCGACCGCCGCTTCGTCGCGCAGACGCGAGAGGCGGCGGTGCAGGCCGATGCGCAAGTCCTCCTCCGGAAGGTAGGCGGCGGGAATGGTCTGCGGCACGCCCAGGCGCAGTTCGGGGGAATCGTCCGTCTCGGCGCCGGCCAGCGCGCGGGCCAGAAGATGCTGGTACAGCTCGGTTCCGACCAACCGCAGATGGCCGCTCTGATCGGTTCCCAGCAGGTCGCCCGCCCCGCGCTGGTCGAGATCGAGCAAACTGAGGGCGAAGCCGCCGCCCAGGCTTTCGATCGCCTCAAGCGAGCCCAGCCGCCGCTCGGTTCGCTCGTTGAGCGGAGTGTCCGGATCGGTCAGGAGATAGGCGTAGGCCTGCGTTCCCCCGCGCCCGACCCGGCCGCGGAGCTGATGGAGCTGCCCGAGCCCGAACAGGTCGGGGCGGCGGATCACGATGGTGTTGGCACGGGGAATGTCGATGCCGGTCTCGATGATGGGGGTCGAAACCAGCACGTCGACCGTTCCTTCCGCCACATCGAACATGACCTGATCGAGTTCGGCAACGGGGAGGCGGCCGTGCGCGACGGCGACCGACAGACCGGGGGCGAGCGCGCGCACCTCGGCCTCCAGCGCCGGCAGGTCGGCGATCCGCGGGGCGACGCAGAA
Source organism: Azospirillum baldaniorum (assembly GCF_003119195.2). NCBI lineage: Bacteria > Pseudomonadati > Pseudomonadota > Alphaproteobacteria > Rhodospirillales > Azospirillaceae > Azospirillum > Azospirillum baldaniorum. Next base: position 79,771 of record NZ_CP022255.1, read on the forward strand.
GCTCTGTCCGCCCCGCGCCTTTTCGCGCATCAAGGCGGACCGCAGAACCGAAGGGTCATAGGGGACGACCCGCGTGCGCACCGGGCGCCGCCGCACCGGAGGGGTATCGATGACGCTGACTCCGCGCAGCCCCGCCAGCGCCCCCTGCAGCGTCCGCGGAACCGGCGTGGCGCTGAGCGCCAGACAGTGGACGCCGGCCGAAAGCCGGGCCAACGCCCGCTTCTGCACGGTGCCGAAGCGCTGCTCCTCGTCGACGACGACCAGCGCCAAGTCGGCGAAGCGCACCGTCTTCGACAAGAGGGCGTGGGTGCCGATCGCGATCGCCACCGATCCGTCGGCGAGGCCTTCGCTTACGGCTTTTGCGGCCGACGCGGCCATGCCGCCGGTCAACGGCTCGATGCGCAGGCCCAAACCAGCCAGCCGCCGTCGGAACACCTCCAAGTGCTGGCGGGCAAGCACGCTGGTCGGAGCAAGAACGGCGACCTGCCGGCCGGTGAAGGCGACCGCCGCCGCGGCGCGCAACGCCACTTCGGTCTTGCCGTAGCCGACGTCGGCGCAGACCAGATGGTCCATGGGCCACCCGCTGGCGAGTTCGGCCATCACGGCGCTGATGGCGCGCCGCTGGCCCGCGGTCTCCTCGTAGGGGAAGCGGGCGGCCACGCGCCGCATCGGTCCGGCTGGCGGCGCGATCACGGGGGCTTCCGTGCGGGTCCGGCGCTCGGCCTGGCGCACGAGGCTTTTCGCGGTTCGGCCGATCTCGCGCTCCAACTCCGCACGGCGGGCGATCCAATTTCCGCCCTTGAGCCCATCGAGCGCCACCCGGGCGTCGCCGCTGCCGTAGCGCCACACGCGGTCGAGGTCGGCCGCCGGCACCAGGAGCCGATTCTCGCGGGCATACTCCATCACCAGAACGTCTTCCGGCTGGCCTCCGGCCTCAACCGTGTCGAGCCCGCGCACCGCACCGATCCCATAGTCGAGATGGACCGCAAGATCGTCGCACGACAGGTCGACGGGTGCCAGCGGGGCGGCCGGGCCGGCTCCGCCTTCCGGACGGGGGCGTTGGGCGAGCACCGTCACGCCGTCGAACGTGAAGCCCGTCGCGACCCGAAGCACCAGGGCTGCCGGCGTCACGGGAGGCCCGTCCACCGGCCACCGGTCGAGCACCGGCACCGGCCGGCCGGTCGCCACCGCCACCCGCTCCGCCATCCTGGCCGCGTCGGCGGCGTTCGCGGCGGCAATGATCACGGATTCACCCGCGGCAATCCTCTCCCCGGCGAGGCGGGGGAGGGTGCGTTCGGACACCGCCGGCGCCTCGCTGGACGAGGCTTGCCCGTCGGGCTCAAGGGTCAGTACCGCGCGCCCCCGCAACCCTGTCTCCCACGCGTCGCGGTCGAGGTGCATGGCGGACGCGTCGGCGCCCTCCAACTCGTCGAACCACGCCTCCAGCCGGTCGCCAACCCCCTCGTCCATGACGACCGGATTGTCGGCAAGAAGCTCAAGCACGCTCGGCAAGCGGTCGTAGGCCAGGGGCAGCAGGCGCTCGAAGGCGTAGGGGCGTCGTCCGGCGGCGAGTTCCTCCGCGAGCCCTGCGGCCATCGGGTCTCTGCGGCTCTCCAGCCCTTGGATCAACCGTGCGACGATCTCCGGTGCCGCCGGGATTTCGGTCACCGGATGAACGGTGATCCGGTCGCAGTCGCCCGTCGAGCGCTGGCTTGCCGGATCGAAGGTCCGTATCCGTGCGACCCGGCCATCGACGATGTCGCAGCGGACGGGACGGTCGGCATCGCCCGGAAAGATCTCCACGACGGAACCGCGGAATGCGGCCTCCCCCGGTTCGTCGATCCGTTCGTCGAGGATGTAGCCGCCGGCAATCAGGCGCTTTCGCCACGTCTCCTCGTCATAGAGGGTGTCCGTCGCGATGGCCAGCGCGACGTCGGGCCAAGCATCGGGGGGCGGAAGACGTTGCAGAGCCGCCTCGGCGGTCGCGAGAACCAGCCGCCCGGCGCCTTTGGCCGGTCGGGACAAGGCGGCGATGGCGGCGGCGCGCTGCCCAAGCACAGCCCGCGATGGCTGGTCCCGCTCGCCAAGGGGGACGTCCCAACCTGGAATAAGCACGACATCGAGGTCCGGCGCGGCGTCCCGGATCGCCCTGGCGAGCCGGACAGCCCGGGTGTCGCTGCGGGTTACGACCAATGGCGCCGCCTGTGAACAGGCGGCGCATCTGGCAAGCGCGATTGCCAGGGAGCCTTCGGCCGGGGCGGCGCAGGTCATTGACCGGTCCAACCGGAAAGCGGCGCGGTCGGATTGCATCAAAGATGCAGAATCAGGCATGGCACATTCGTCAGGGGAAACGGGAAGGGTTGGCTCTTAACAGCCGGACGCCCATTCATTCCCAACGGAGTGGACAAATTCGTTGGACGTTCCGTACGCGATGCGCCCTTGTGACCGGTCCGCGTGCTGAACAAGGGGCGGCGACGGCCGCCCCTTTATCTTTGTGAGGCACCACTGTGAGCGTTACCGCTCGATGTCGTCCCGGCGCACGGTGTTCTCCACCCCACCGCGCGACGTTCCGGTTCGGCTGTCCTCAACCTCAACCTCGGTGCGGCGAACCGTATCCGACACGGTCTGGGCGCGTTCCTCGACATCCTTGCGGATGACCACCTCTTCCTTGACCACCGCGCGCTTCTGGACCACCGCCTCCTCGTCGGTTTCGCTCACTTCGATGGTGCGTTCACGGAACGCGTCGGCCGGAACGTCTCCAACCTCGCGCATGATAGGACGGCGCTCGACCGAGACCGTCTCGTCGCGAAGACGAACCTGCTCCTCGACCGGTGTTTCGATCACATAGGTGCGCACGCGCACGACCCCGCGCTCCACGGCGCGCTTGCCGATGGACAATTCCTCTTCGGTGACCGGAACCACCTCTTCGCGTTCGCTGCCAACCCCGGTGTTCATCGTGGCATCCGCTGTGGTGTCGGTCGTGTTCACGCTGCGGAACGCTTCGGCCGCGTTGCCGAGCTGGGCATTGCTTCCCGCCCCGCCAACCGCATAGCGTGCCCGCTCCTCGGCAGCCGACGCTTCGTCATATGGCGCTGCCGTCTCGTCGTAACCCGTCCATCCGGACGAGCGGTACGCCTCGCCCCGGTGTTCGATATCGACAACGGTGCCGCGCTCCAGAACCGCAATGGCCCGGTCGACGTCCTCATCGTCCAACCGCAGCTTCAGAAGCGTGCCGCCACGCCGCATCCCCTCGGCATAGACGTGAGCATCGGTGTCCGGGACGTTCCAATTGCTCAGGCGGGACAGGAAGCCACCGCCGCCACCGGCGTCGCTGTGCGAGACGATCTCACCGACGCTGCGGTCGAAGCCTTCGGCTTCGAGATCCCGCAGGGCCGCTTCGGCGTCGGCGCGCGTATCGTAAAGGGCAATGATGGTCTTGTTCATGAGCCTAGTCCTCGTTGGGTTGGTCGGTCCTGGCACCACGCTCCCCAGGTTCGTCAATGAATTCGACGATGGCTTCTTCCGAACGGAGGGTGATCGGCTGCTCGGCTTGGACGGTGCTCGTGGTCTTGCGCAGATGGATCTCTTCCCGCAAAACCAGCCGCCGTTCGACCACCAGCATCTCCTCGACCACCGGGATGATGGTTGTGGTGCCATCCTGGCGGATGTCCGGACGGGCATCGATGGGACGGTTCACCGGGACCCGAACGATCTCGACATCTTCACGCTTCAGCGCCTGCCGGACGAGTTCCTCGTGCTCGGTGACTTTGGTGGTCACCCGCACACGACCGCGCTCGATCTGGCGCTTGCCAACCGAGGCGGTTTCCTCATGAAGCGGAACGACCTCTTCGCGGTCGCTGGCCATGACGCACCCTAGCGCAAGAAAAAGTACAGAAGGATCGCGAGCACAATCAGCCCGACGATGATCCACGTCCAATTGAGACCACCTGCGCTTGCAGCTTCATAAACACCGAACTTTTTGGGACCTCGATCGTTCGCCATGACGTCATCTCCGGCTGGGCCACTGGGGTCTTAACAGCAGCTCCTCTTCACCGTTCCAGTAAGGAAAGGAGAGATGAAAACAGGGCGTGGTCTTTTGGCCTGGATAGGCTGGGAGCCCAGCCGTTGTGGCCTTCGATCGGTGCAACGATGTGCAAAGACCAGATAAAAAATGGCCCAACCGCACATCCGGCAACGTTGGTGAAAGAGGTCCGGTTCTACCCGCTCTCCGCCATTGCGAAAACGCTGCGACAGCGCCGGCAGCGCTGAGGCGGACGGCATCCGTCCCCTGGTGAACGTCACGATGGACCGTCATGCGGCTGCACCCAACGCCACCAAGCCCGACGTCAACGGTGGCCTGATGGAGCGGGATTCCAGCTGAGCAGGAATGAGGCAGGTCGAAGAATTTTCAACCGCTGCGCAACATTGCATTCACCTGGGCGAGGAACTGGTCAATGGCAATGGGCTTGCTCAAAAGCCGTGTGTGTGGCGCCAGCAGTTCCTTGTCCAGAACGGCATTGCAGGCGTAGCCGGTCAAAAATATGATTTTCAGGTCCGGCCGCAATGACCGGGCTGTTTCCGCGACCCGTTGTCCGGTGATGCCTGGCAAGCCGACATCCGTTACCAGAAGGTCGATCCCCACCGGGGAGTTGAGGATGGTCAAGGCTTCGTTTCCATCCTCGGCCTCCAAGACCGTCGCCCCCTGCTCCCGGAGCGCTTCCACAAGCAGCATGCGGACAATCGGTTCGTCCTCCACCACCAGCACGGTTCCCGGCACCGGCTGCTGCGGCTGATCGGGGACCTTCACAGGGACGGAACCGAGATTTTCCGCATGGTGAGAGCGAGGCAGGTACAGTTTCACGGAGGTTCCATGGCCCACTTCGCTGTCGATCCGGACATACCCGCCCGACTGGCGAGCAAAGCCATAGATCTGACTCAACCCCAGCCCCGTTCCCTGACCAAGCGGTTTCGTCGTGAAGAATGGTTCGAAGGCACGCTCGAGAACGTCCGGCGGCATGCCGGTGCCGGTGTCGGCCACCTCAAGCAGTGTGTAGTCGCCGGGCAGCACTCCGGTTTCCGAAGCCGCCGCGGTCGCATCCAGATGGATGTTGACGCCCTGGATGGTGAGTTGTCCGCCATGGGGCATTGCATCGCGGGCGTTGATGGCCAGGTTCAGCAGCGCAGCCTCGACCTGATTGGCGTCCGCCCAGATTGGCCACAGCTCGGGAGCCAGCCGTGTCTCGACCCGGATCGCCTCGCCGACCGAACGCTCGATCAGGTCCCGCAGTCCATCCACCAGCGTCTTGAGGTCGGTGCGCTCGGGTTGAAGCGGTTGTCGGCGGGAAAAGGCGAGCAGCCTCTGTGTCAGAGTCTTCGCCCGATCAACCGAGGTTCTGGCGGCGGTCACATACGCCTGGATGTCGCCTTGTCCCGTCATGAGCCGCCGTTCGATGACCTCCAGACTGCCGCCAATGGCCTGAAGCAAATTGTTGAAGTCGTGCGCGATGCCGCCGGTCAGTTGGCCCACGGCTTCCATCTTCTGCGCCTGGAAGAGTGCCGCACGGGTTTCTTCCAACGCTTCCTGCGCCAGCTTGCGTTCGGTGATGTCGCGGGTGACTTTGGCAAAACCGACGAGGCGCCCATTGTCATCCCGGATCGCGTCAATGACGACGCTGGCCCAGAAGCGGGTGCCATCCTTGCGGAGCCGCCAGCCTTCGGTTTCGAATTTTCCGGTTTGCTCAGCGGTGCGCAATCCCTGCATCGGGACACCGTTGGCGCGATCCTCGGCGGTGTAGAAGCGGGAGAAATGCTCTCCGATGATCTCCTCGGCAGCGTAGCCCTTCATTCGCTGGGCACCGGAATTCCAGTTCGTGATATGCCCGGTTGTATCGAGCATGAAGATCGCGTAGTCGATCACTCCCTGGACCAGCAGGCGAAAGCGCGCCTCGCTCTGTTGCAGAGCCTCCTGCGCCTGCTTGCGCTCGGTGACGTCGCGCGTGATCTTGGCAAATCCAATCAGCTTCCCGGCGTCGTCACGGATCGGATCGATGATGACGTGGGCCCAAAAGCGCGTGCCGTCCTTGCGAACCCGCCAACCTTCCGCCTCGAATTTTCCTTCGATCGAGGCGATGGAGAGCGCCCGTTGCGGCACTCCGGCGCGCTGATCGTCATCGGTGTAGAAGCGCGAGAAATGCTGGCCGATGATTTCCGCGGCCGTGTATCCCTTGAACCGCTGGACTCCCGGATTCCAGCTGGTCACGATTCCGTGTGGGTCGAGCATGTAGATGGCGTAATCGTGGACGCTGTTGACGAGCAGTTCGAATCGCCGCTCGCCCGACAGTGGCTCCCCGCCAACGCCGGTCGGCAACTCACTCTCCACTAAGATTCTCCGCAGGACGTCGAATGATGACAGCCATACTATCGCTGTTGCTGACGTCACTCAACGCCACTGCCCTTTGGGAAACCCAGGGTTGCTCGCAAATCGCACCAAGCCGCTGATCTCGCCCGTGGCATTCGGCGCAGGCACGCCGATCCGGTCCGACGAGACATAGACCCCGGCAGAACGCTCCATGGCCGTCACCTGATGCGCGGGTCCGCTCCGCTCGACTCCCGTTTTCGCATCGGCGGTGGCTGCCATGTATCAATGCTTAAGCTCGGCAGTATTACCCCCTCGTCTCGATCCGCTCCGCCAGCAGCGCGAGGTGTCCCACCACGGCCTCCTGAAGGCGCAGGGATTCGGTCAGGACCAGTTCGTCGATCGCCTGGGCCGCCACGTCGCCGAAGGCTTCGGCGAGCCGTTCGGAGGCAGTGACCGCCGCGCGCAGGCAGGCGGGCACGGTGTCGGGAACGGCGGCCTGCGACGCCGCCGCGTCGGAGCCGGCCGGAATCAGCGCCCGCTCTTCGCCGACGATTCGGTTCAGCAGCGTGGCACCGTCACCGTCGCCCAGGGCGAGCAGGTGCGCCGCCAGCGCGCTGTGCTCCGCGGCGGTGGCGGACAGCAGGGCGACGGCCAGCCGTTCCAGCTCCGCCGGCGTGTCCGCGCGGGTCGGCTTGTGCTCCGCCCGGCCCCGTTCGCGGCGGTAGGCCTTGCGGCGCTCGCGGCGGAGCAGGGCGGCGTGGCGCAGCTCCTCGCGGGCCAGCGCCTCGGCGTGGGTGCGGATCGGCTCGTCCGGGGCGCTGGCGGCGATGTAGCTGTAGAAGGCGAAGGCGCGCTGCTCGTTGACCACCGCCAGTGACAGCGCCTGATAGGGCGTCAGCCGCGTGCGCTCGGTCAGCTCCTCCCAGGAGGCGGCAAGCTCCGGCGGCAGGCGCCAGAGGAAGGCCGGAGCGTCGGGGGTGGGGCGGCCGAGGCGGTGCGCCCAGCCGTCCACCGCCTGCACATGGTCCTGCTCCTCCGCGATCAGGGCGCGGAAGGTTGTGGCGGTGTCGGTCTCGCCACGGCGGTCCATCAGGGCCGCCAACTGGGTGTAGCGGCGCACCGCCTCCTGTTCCAGCGCCAGCGCAATGCCCAGAAGCTCGTCCAGCGAGCGGACCCCACCCTGTGGTTCGTGGCGCAGCAACGGCATGGAAACCCCCGGTCGCGAGTGAACTTCGCCTAAAATGCAATCGATAGTCCCGCCCGATCAGCAATCGTACGGACCCTGGGGAGGAGGATAGTCCAGCTTCATTTTTCCGCGACTTGACGACGGTCAAGAACAGCGGCCCGAACCTGCGGTCTCATGGGTGCGTCAACGGGGCATACGGCCCCTTGATCAAGATCAAGACTTCAAGGCAAGGGCGATGGTTGCGGACTTCTTGCGGGGAACACGCGCGCTGGTGGTGGGGCTGCTGATCCTGCTGGCCGGTCTCGGCACGGCGGACGCCGCCGAAGCGCTGCTGGCGCGGTATCTCGGCACGGTGCAGCCGGGCGATCTCGCCGCCGGGGCGGACCGCTTCGGCGCCCCCCTGCCGAACGCGCCGCTGGTTCCCGTCTACAAGGGCGACGCGCTGGTCGGCCACGCCTTCCTGACCTCCGACTTCGTGAACACGACCGGCTATTCGGGCCGTCCGATCCATGTGATGGTCGGTCTGGCGCCGGACGGCACGGTGACCGGGGCGAAGCTGGTGGACCATCACGAGCCCATCGTCCTGATCGGCATCCCGCCCGCCAAGGTCAACGCCTTCATCGACGGCTACGTCGGCAAGAACGTGCTGACCCTGGCCTCGCAGAGCGCGTCCAGCCCGCCGGTGGACATCGTGTCCGGCGCCACCGTGACGGTGATGGTGATCGGCGATTCGATCATCCGCTCCGGCAAGAAGGTGTTGCAGGCGCTGGGTACGCCGGGAGCGGCGGAGGCCGCGCCGACCGTGACCCGCAGCCTCGACCTGTCCAAGACCGGAACCGAAGACTGGGCCACGCTGGTCGGCGACGGCTCGGTGCGCCGCCTGGCGCTGACGGTGGGCGAGGTCAACGCCGCCTTCGAGCGCACCGGCAAGGCCGAGGCCGCCGCCCGTCCCGAGGCCGGCGACCCGAACGACAGCTTCATCGACCTCTACGCTGCGCTCGCCACCATTCCCGCCGTCGGCCGCTCCCTGCTGGGCGACGCGGAGTACGAGGCGCTGGTGCAGCGGCTGAAGCCGGGCCAGCACGCCATCGTCGTGGCGGGGCAGGGGCGCTATTCCTTCAAGGGCTCGGGCTATGTGCGCGGCGGCATCTTCGACCGTTTCGAGCTGGTCCAGCACGAGGGCGCCATCCGCTTCCGCGACCGCCTGCACAAGCGCCTGGGCTCCCTTGCCGCGGCCGGCGCGCCGAATTTCCCCGAGATCGGCCTGTTCGTCATCCCCGAAGAGGTCGGCTTCAACCCCGCCGATCCGTGGCGCCTGCAGCTGCTGGTCCAGCGCGCGACCGCGGCGCTCGACAAAGCCTTCGTCACCTTCGACCTCGGCTATCAGCCGCCGGAGAAGTTCCTGAAGGTCGAGCCGGTGGCCGCTCCTGCCGCTGCCGCTGCCGCGACCGTGGCGCCGGTGCCCGCCGCCCTGGCGGATCAGGATGCCGCCGACGAGATCCCGCTGTGGCGGCGCATCTGGGAGAACCGCCTGTTCGACGTCGCCGTGCTGGCGAGCGCGATCCTGCTGCTGACCGGGATCTTCTTCTTCCAGGACCAGCTCGTGAAGCGTCCGGCTCTCTACGAGCGGGTGCGCACCGGGTTCCTCGTCTTCACGCTGGTCTGGCTCGGCTGGTACGCAACGGCGCAGCTGTCGGTGGTCAACGTGCTGACCTTCGCCAACGCGCTGCGCACCGACTTCCGTTGGGACTATTTCCTGATGGACCCGCTGGTGTTCATCCTGTGGTTCTCGGTCGCCGCGTCGCTGCTGTTCTGGGGCCGGGGCGCCTTCTGCGGCTGGCTGTGCCCGTTCGGCGCGCTGCAGGAGCTGGCGTCCAAGGCCGCCAAGAAGCTCGGCGTCCGCCAGATCGCCGTTCCCTTCGGGCTGCACCAGCGGCTGTGGCCGATCAAGTACATGATCTTCCTGCTGCTGTTCGGCCTGTCGCTGACCTCGCTGGCGACGGCGGAGAAGGCGGCGGAGGTCGAGCCCTTCAAGACCGCGATCATCCTGCACTTCGTCCGCGACTGGTGGTTCGTCCTGTTCGCCGTGGCCCTGATCGTCGCCGGCCTGTTCATCGAGCGCTTCTTCTGCCGCTACCTGTGCCCGCTGGGCGCGGCGCTGGCCATCCCCGGCCGGATGCGGATGTTCGACTGGCTGCGCCGCTACAAGGAATGCGGCAACCCGTGCCGGCGCTGCGCCAACGAATGCCCGGTCCAGGCGATCCACCCCGACGGGTCGATCAACCCCAACGAATGCATCCAGTGCCTCCACTGCCAGGTGCTCTACCACCACGACCGCAAATGCCCGGTCATGATCCAGAAGCGCCTGAAGCGGGAGCGCCGCGACGCCACCCAATCCACAGCTACGGCCGCCGAACCCAAACCCCGCGCCGCCGTGCTGACCACCGATCCCGCCACCGGGCACCTGTCCGCCCGGCCGGAAGGACTTTGACCCACCAGGTCGAAACAAGAGCCCCGCAAGGGGACATCGAAGGAGCTGACTCATGTCGGAAACAAAGGCGTCGAACATCAAGGTTGAGCGGACGGGCGTGAACCGCCGCGATCTTCTCGGGGGCACCGCCAAGGCGGCGGCGCTGGCCGGGATCGCCGGCGCGGTGGCCGGCGGCACGGCGGGCGGTGCGCTGTTCGGCGCCGGGCCGGCCGCGGCCGCGGGGTCGGGCAACCAGAAGTACGAGGTCAAGCCGGGCGATCTCGACGAATACTACGTCTTCCATTCCGGCGGACAGTCGGGCGAGCTGCGCATCCTCGGCCTGCCCAGCATGCGCGAGCTGCATCGCATCCCGGTGTTCAACCGCTGCAGCGCCTCGGGCTGGGGCCTGACCAACGAGAGCCGCAAGATCCTGACCGAGGGTCTGACCGAGGAGAACCGGACGTATCTGGCCAACCACGGCGGCACCTGGCTGAACGGTGACCTGCACCACCCGCACATGTCCTTCACCGATGGCACCTACGACGGGCGCTACATCTTCGTGAACGACAAGGCGAACACCCGCGTCGCCCGCATCCGCTGCGACATCATGAAGGTCGACAAGATCATCGACATTCCGAACGTCTCGGCGATCCACGGCCTGCGCCTGCAGAAGTACCCGCGCACCGGCTACGTCTTCGCGAACGCCGAGCAGCTCGTGCCGATGCCGAACGACGGCAAGAACCTCGACCCGAAGAACTACCGGACGCACTTCTCCGCCATCGACGGCGACAGCATGAAAGTGTCGTGGCAGGTCCGGGTGGACGGCAACCTCGACAACACCGAGGCGGACTATCAGGGCAAGTACGCCTTCTCGACCTGCTACAACTCCGAAGGCGGCGTGACCACCGCGGAGATGACGGCGAACGAGCAGGACTGGATCGTCATCTTCAACATCAAGCGCATCGAAGAGGCGGTGAAGGCCGGCAAGGTCGAGGTGATGCACGGCGTCCCGGTCGTGGACGGCCGCCACGGCTCGCCCTTCACCCGCTACGTCCCGATCCCCAACAGCCCGCATGGCGTCAACGCGGCGCCGGACGGCATCCACGTCACCATCAACGGCAAGCTGTCGCCGACGGTGTCGGTGATGGACGTCCGCCTGCTCGACGACCTGTTCGAGGACAAGATCAAGCCGCGGGACGTCATCGTGGCAGAGCCGCAGCTGGGCCTCGGGCCTCTGCACACCGCCTATGACGGGCGCGGCAACGGCTACACCACGCTGTTCCTCGACAGCCAGATCGTGAAGTGGAACATCGACAAGGCCAAGCGCGCCTACAAGGGCGAGAAGGTCGATCCGATCATCCAGAAGCTGGACGTGCACTACCAGCCGGGCCACACCCATTCCTCGATGGGCCAGACCAAGGACGCCGATGGCAAGTGGCTGATGGTGCTGAACAAGTTCTCCAAGGACCGCTTCCTTAACGTCGGTCCGAGCAAGCCGGAGAACGACCAGCTCATCGACATCTCGGGCGACGAGATGAAGCTGGTGCACGACGGCCCGACCTACGCCGAGCCGCACGACACGCTGATCGTCCACCGTTCCAAGCTGAACCCGAAGAGCGTCTTCACCCGCGACGACCCGATGTGGGAGGAGGCCCGCCAGCAGGCCAAGAAGGACGGCGTCAACCTGGACGACGACGCCAAGGTGATCCGCGAGGGCAACAAGGTCCGCGTCTACATGTGGCAGCGCGCTCCGGCCTACGGGCTTGAGGAGTTCACGGTGAAGCAGGGAGACGAGGTGACGCTCTACATCTCCAACATGGACGATGTGGACGATCTGACCCACGGCTTCACCCTGTCGAACCACGGCATCGCCATGGAGATCGGGCCGCAGCAGACCAGCTCGGTCACCTTCATCGCCGAGCGTCCGGGCGTGCATTGGTACTATTGCCAGTGGTTCTGCCACGCCCTGCACATGGAGATGGGCGGCCGCATGATCGTCGAGCCGCGCGCCACCTGAGGCGCCGTTTGCCCCCACCCTAACCCTCCCCCGCTTCGCAGGGGAGGGGACTCCCTCCCTCCCCCGCCCAGCGGGGGAGGGCCGGGGTGGGGGCAACACGCCGCACACAATCAAGGCAAGCCAATGCCCCATCACTCCCCACTCCCCCTCTTCGCCGCGGCGCTGGTCTTCGCCGCCGGGACGGCCTGCGCCGCCACGGTGACGGTGGCGCCGGGGGGGCTGGACGGCGCGCTCGCCGCGGCAGCGCCCGGCGACACGCTCGTCCTCGCCCCCGGCACGCACCCCGGCCCCGTCGTGGTCCGCAAGCCGGTGACGCTGCTCGGCGAGCCGGGCGCCGTCATCGACGGGGGAGGGGCGGGGAACGCCGTGACGGTCTTCGCCCCCGACGTGACCGTGCGCAACGTCGAGGTCCGCAATTCCGGCATCAGCCTGTCCGAGCAGAACACCGGAATCTTCCTCGGCAAGGAGGCGCACCGCGGTGTGATCGAAGGCAACCGGCTGCGCGACAACCTGATCGGGATCTATGTCTGGGGCGCCCACGATGTGCTGGTCCAGCGCAACGATGTCATCGGGCGCACCGATCTGCGCCTGTCCGAACGCGGCAACGGCATCCAGCTGTGGAACGCGCCGGGCACGCAGGTGGTGGACAACAATGTCCAGGACGGGCGCGACGGCATCTTCACCACGACGTCGAAGAAGAACCTGTTTGCCCGCAACCGGTTCGAGCGGGTGCGCTTCGCTGTCCATTACATGTACACGAACGATTCTGAGGTGTCGGACAACGTCTCGGTCGGCAACCATGTCGGCTACGCGATCATGTATTCCAACAACCTCGTGATCCGGAACAACCGCTCGCAGGGCGACCGGGAGCATGGGCTGCTGCTGAACTACGCCAACAGCGCGCTCATCGAGGGCAACGTGATCGACGGCCATCTGTCGCCCGAACAGGCGGCGCCGGTGGAGGTGGTGGCCGACAAGGACATGCCGGTGGCGACCGACGGCCCGGTGGAGGGCCAGCGCACCGGCACCTGGAAATGCGTCTTCATCTACAACGCCAACAAGAACCGCTTCACCGGCAACCGGTTCGAGGGCTGCGAGATCGGCGTGCACTTCACCGCCGGGTCGGAGCGCAACACCCTGACCGGCAACGCCTTCATCGGCAACCGCACCCAGGTCAAGTATGTCGGGACGCGCCATCTTGACTGGTCGGAGAAGGGGCGCGGCAACTACTGGTCCGACAACGCCGCCTTTGACCTGAACGGCGACGGCGTCGCCGACGAGGCCTACCGTCCCAACGACGTCGTCGACCGCGTGATGTGGGCCTATCCGGCGGCGAAGCTGCTGATGAACAGCCCCGGCGTGCAGGTGATCCGCTGGGCGCAGAAGCAGTTCCCGGCGCTGCACCCCGGCGGCGTGATCGACAGCGCTCCCCTGATGAGCCCACCGCCGTCTCCGGCGCTGCCCCAAACGGCGGAAAGGAACGCCCAATGACCGACACACCGACCATCCGTGTGGAGGGAGTCTCCAAGCGCTATGGCGACGCCTTTGCCGTGCGCGAGGTGGATCTCGACCTCGCCGCCGGTGAATGCGTGGCCATGGTCGGCCACAACGGCGCCGGCAAGAGCTCGCTGATCAAGCTGATGCTCGGGCTGACCACGCCGACCGCGGGCAGTATCCGCGTGCTGGGCGGCGACCCGGCGAGCGCGGCCGCCTCGCACATCCGCCGGCAGGTCGGCTTCCTGCCCGAAAGCGTCGCCTTCCATCCCAGCATGACGGGGCGGGAGACTCTGGACTTCTACGCCCGGCTGAAGCGGGTGCCGCGCGACGGCAACGACGCGCTGTTCGACCGGGTGGGGCTGGAGCCTGCCGCGGTGAAGCGCCGCGTCGGCACCTATTCGAAGGGCATGCGGCAGCGGCTGGCGCTGGCCCAGGCGCTGCTCGGCGGGCCGAAGGTGCTGTTCCTCGACGAGCCGACGACCGGCCTCGACCCGGCGCTGCGCCAGAGCTTCTACGAGATCGTGCGGAGCTTGCGCGACGCCGGCACCACCGTCCTGCTGTGCAGCCACGCCCTGACCGAGCTGGAGGGGCAGGCCGACCGCGTCGTGGTGATGAACCGCGGCCGCAAGGTCGCCGACGGCTCGCTCGCCACGCTGCGCGGGCTGGCCCAACTGCCGGTGCGCATCCGCCTGACCCTGCCGTCCGGGGAGGTCGTGGAGACGGCCTGCGCCAACGACGACAAGGTGGCGACGCTCCGCCAGATCGCCTGCGAAGGCCCGGAGCTCGCCGACATCGAGGTCGTCCAGCCGAGCCTGGACGAGATGTACGCCCACTTCCTGCGCCGGGAGGCTGCGGAATGAACACGCTTCTGACGATCGCCGCCAAGGAGGTGCGCGACGGCTTGCGCAACCGCTGGGTCGTCGCCACCACGCTGCTGATGGCGGCGCTGGCCCTGACGCTGAGCTTCCTGGGGGCCGCCCCGACCGGGACGGTCGGCGTCGGCCGGGTGGAGGTGACCATCGTCAGCCTGTCCAGCCTGACCATCTTCCTTCTGCCGCTGATCGCGCTGCTGCTGTCCTTCGACGCGGTGGTGGGCGAGATCGACCGCGGCACCATGACGCTGCTGCTGTCCTACCCGGTGGCGCGCTGGCAGGTGCTGATCGGCAAGTTCCTCGGCCATGCCGCGATCATCGCCTTCGCCACCGTACTGGGCTACGGCGCCGCCGGGGTGGCGCTGGCGATGAGCGGGACCGAGATCGGGCCGGAGAGCTGGCGCGCCTTCGCCGCCATGATCGGATCGAGCGTCCTGCTGGGCGCCGCCTTCACGGCCATGGGCTACCTCGCCTCCACGCTGGTCCGCGACCGCGGCACGGCGGCGGGCATCGCCGTGGCGATCTGGCTGGTGCTGGTCCTGCTCTACGACATGGCGCTGCTGGGGCTGCTGGTGGCCGACGGCGGCAAGACGGTGAACGCCGGCCTGCTGAACGGTCTGCTGCTCGCCAACCCGGCGGACGCCTTCCGCCTCTTCAACCTGACCGGCTTCAAGAGCGTCAGCCAGTTCGCCGGCACCGCCGGGCTGGCCGCGCAGGTGCAGGTGTCGGCCTCCGTCCTGCTGGCCGTGCTGGCCGGCTGGGTCGCCGCACCGCTGGCGCTGGCCGCCGTCCTCTTTTCCAGAAGGCAGATCTGATGAACACCTCCCTGAGAGCCACGCTGCTGGCCGCCTGCCTGCTGCTGCCGCTGTCCGCCTGCCAGCAGCAGAAGGCGGAGACCGCCCCGCCGCCACCCGTCGCCATCACCGCCGACGCGATCGGCCACTATTGCGGCATGAACCTTGCCGACCATCCCGGCCCGAAGGGGCAGATCCTGGTCGGCGGGCGCGACCGTCCGGTCTGGCTGTCCTCCGTCCGCGACACCTTCGCCTTCACCATGCTGCCGGAGGAGGAGAAGGACGTCCGCGCCATCTACGTGACCGACGTCGGCCAAGCCCCTGACCCGCGCAAGCCCGACCTGACCGTCTGGATCGAGGCGCGCAAGGCTTGGTACGTGGTGGGCAGCCGCCAGCGCGGCGGCATGGGCGAGGCCGAGCCCTTCCCCTTCGGCGACGAGGCCGCCGCCCGCCGCTTCGCCGCCGATAACGGCGGCGCAATCAAGCGCTTCGCCGAGGTGACCGAGGACGAGATCCTCCACCCCACGCTTCCCTCGGAACAGACCGCAGCGGACGAGCCGGCGGAGCAGGGCGGCAATCATGGTGGCGGCCACGGCGCCGGGCATGGAGGCACGCCATGACCACCCGCCGCCGCTTTCTCGGCATCGCCGCGGCTGCCGCCGGGCTGGCGCTGCTGCCGGGCGGCAGCCGGGCGGCGGGCGTGCCGGTGCGGACGTGGCGCGGCGTCGCGCTGGGGGCGGATTCCGTTCTCCAGCTGGCGCACCCGGATCCCGCCGAGGCCGACCGGCTGATCGCCCTGTGCCTGGAGGAGGTCGCGCGGCTGGAGCGGGTCTTCAGCCTCTACCGGACGGATTCGGCGCTGGCCCGCCTGAACCGCGACGGCGTTCTCGACGCGCCGCCGGCCGATCTGGTCCGGCTGCTGTCCGAGGCCGCAGCCGTCAGCCGCCGCACCGACGGCGCCTTCGACCCGACGGTGCAGCCGCTGTGGCAGCTCTACGCCGGCCATTTCGCCCGCCCCGGCGCCGATCCCGCCGGCCCGCCGGAGGCCGTTCTCCGCGCGGCCAGGGAACTGGTGGACTATCGCAAGCTTCGTGTCGAACCGGGCCGCGTCGCCTTCGCCGGGCGCGGCATGGCGGTGACGCTGAACGGCATCGCCCAGGGCTACGTCACCGACCGCGTGTCCGAACGGCTGCGGGCGGAGGGCATGACCGACGTGCTGGTCGATCTGGGCGAAATCCGCGCGCTCGGCCACCATCCCTCGGGCCGCCCCTGGTCGGTCGGCCTCGCCGATCCGCTCGTGGACGGTCGCAACGCCGGCACGCTGGAGATTGCGGACCGGGCGGTGGCGACGTCGGGCGGCTACGGCACGCCCTTCGATCCCGCCGGGCGCTTCACCCACCTGTTCGACCCGGCGACGGGCGGCTGCGCGCGGGAGTGGCTGGCGGTCACCGTGCTCGCCCCCGACGCCACCACCGCCGACGCCCTGTCCACCGCCCTGTCGGTCGCGCCGGAAGCGCGGGCGGCCGTCCTGCTCGACCGTTTCCCGGGCACCGCCGCCCGCCTCACCCGCCGCGACGGCAGCGTCCTCGCGCTGCGCGCCTGACCGCCCCTCACCCAGGAGACCATCGTCATGGGAAGTTTCAGCCTGATGCATTGGGCCATCGTCCTGCTGCTCGTCCTGCTGCTGTTCGGGGCGGGCAAGCTGCCCAAGGTCATGGGCGACCTCGCCAAGGGCGTGAAGTCCTTCAAGGCCGGCCTGAAGGATGATGACGCACCGGTTTTGGTTGAGGCGCCGCGCAAGCCCGCCTCCGACGCCTGACCGCGACACCAGAGCCTGGACGATGAGACAGGGCGCCCTGACGCTGATGCGCGACCTCCCGCTGTTCGAGGGAGTCGCCGACGAGACCCTGGAAGCGCTGACCTACGGGGCGCTTCTCCAGTGGTTCCCGCGCGAGACACGGCTGTTCGCGGAGGGCGAGATCCCCGACTTCCTGCACATCCTCGTCGAGGGCACGGCGATGCTGGCCGGCTGCGACGAGGCGGGGCAGGAGACGGTGATCGACATCGTGCGCCCCGGCGATTGCTTCGTGCCGGCGGCGGTGCTGGCCGACGCGCCGTACCTGATGTCGGCGCGGACGCTGGAATCGTCGCGGATTCTGATGCTGGCCGCTCCCGTCCTGCGCGCGCAGGTCGCCCGCGACCACGCGCTGGCGCTGCGGGTGATGAGCACGCTGGTCGGGCAGTGCCGCGGGCTGGTGCGCGAGGTCAAGAATCTGAAGCTGCGCACGACGACCCAGCGGCTCGCCGCCTTCATCCTGTCGCAGGTCGATCCGTCGCCTCGGGACGAGACGGAGGACGGCGCGACGGTCGAGTTGCCGGTCAGCAAGCGCGTGCTGGCCAGCCGTCTCGGCATGACGCCGGAACAGCTGTCCCGCACCTTCACCAAGCTGAGCCCCCACCAACTCCACGTCACGGGCAACACCGTCCGGGTGCGGTCGGTCGAGCAGCTTCGGCGGCACTGCAACGTCGGCCATCCCAACGGTCATCACACCTCATGATCCAGCCCAGGCGGAGCGGGGCCTGACGGTGCCGTTCCGTCCCTTCTTCCTGCTGACGGCGTTGGACGCGCTGCTGGCGGTGGGGCTGTGGGTGCCGGCACTGCTGGGGTGGGACGTGTCCGGCGTGATCGCCGATCTTCCGGGGTGGCACGGGCGGGCGCTGCTGTTCGGCACGCTGCCGGCGATGATGGCGGGATTCCTGCGCACCGCCCTGCCACGCTGGACCGGGCGGCCGCTGGTCGGCGCGCGCCTCTGGCCGCTCCTCGTGCCGCTCTGGCTGGCGGGACGGGTGCTGTCGCCCTGGGTGGTTCCCGCGCACGCGCCGTTCCTCGCCGCGCTGGCCCTGCTCGTGACCGCACAGGTCGTCGCCGCGCGGGACCGGCGCAACGCCGTCGTCGCGGCCCTGGTCGGCGCGCTGGCCGGGGCGGCGCTGTGCGACGCCGTCCCCTCCGCCTTGGCGCTGTCGCTCGGGCTGGTCATGGTGCTGGGCGGGCGCATCGCGCCGAGCCTGACCGCCACTCATCTCGGTCTGTCCGCCAAGTCGGAGTTGTTCACCGAGCGCCCTTGGTTCGAACGCGCCGCCGCATTGATCGCGGCCTGCGCGCTGGTCGGCTGGCTGGCCGAGCCGGATTCTGGAGCGACCGCCGCAGCAAGCCTTCTTGCCACGATGATGCAGACGGCGCGTTTGCTGCAATGGCGCGGCTGGCGGACGCTCGACCGGCCATCGGTCCTCACCGTGCACGCCGCCTACGCCTGCATCCCGCTGGGTTTCACCGCCGTGGCGGCGTCGCCCGGCATGGCGGTCCATCTCTGGACGGTCGGGGCGCTCGGGCTGATGGGCTTCGCGGTGATGTCGAGCATGATCCGCAAGCACGCCGGAAACGCCTTCGGGCGGTCGGCGGTGGTGACGGGCTGCTACGCGCTGATCGGCTTCGCCGTTGTCCTGCGGGCGGCTGCCGCGGTGGTGGGGGAGGGCCGCTCCCTGTGGCTGTTGGCCGCGGCCGGCGCCTGGGGCGTGGCAGTGGCCCTGTTCCTGGCCGCCTTCGGCCGCCTTCTCGTCCGCGGCCGTTCTTGAAAGGAAAAAAGCCCACCGGCGAAGAACCGATGGGCTTGGAGGGGGCAGAAAAACGGGAGGGTACTCGTCCAGCGGGGACGCAACCGATCAACGATTGTGTGGTTATCCTAGCGGCTGGTCGCCCTCCCATCCTTGACGGCGGTCAAGCCGCCAAGGAAAACGGACGATTTCGTCAGCTGTTCTTTTTCAGATAGGCGATCAAGTCCTTGCGGGCCTGCTCGTTCTTCACGCCGGCGAAGGCCATCTTGTTGCCGGGGACGGCGCTCTTCGGGTCCGCCAGATAGGCGTCGAGCGTCGCCTCGTCCCAGGCCCCGGCGTTCTTCATGGCATCGGAATACTTGTAGGTTTCGACGGCACCGGCCTTGCGGCCGACGACGCCATGCAGGTTGGGGCCGACGCGGTTCGGGCCGCCGGCTTCGATGGTGTGGCAGGCCTTGCACTGGTTGAACACCTTCGCACCGGCATCGGCGTCCTGCGCGGCGGCGAGGCCGGGGGACGACGCGACCAGCCCGAAGGCGAGCAGGGCAAACATGCGCTTCATAGGGGTTTCCTCTTTAAGCGGACTCAAAAGTTTCAACGGACTCAAAGGTCTGCCGGGCCGCGCAAGAAAGCGGCGGTCCGGCGGACGTCGGATGGCGGGCGCGTCAGGCGGCCGGGGCGTCGGCGTAGGCCGCACCCGCCATGTTGTGGAAGAAGCCGTTCTCCAGCGGGACGGTGGTCATGCCGCGCAGCTCCGCCATCACCTCCTGTCCGCTGCGCTCGCCGTCCAGAACGGAGCGGAAGGCCGTGGCGACGGCGACCATGTCGAGGTCCTGCGGCGACAGGCGGAAGCGCTGGATGCCCATCGCCCGCAGGCGGTCGATCTCCGCCGCCAGCGCCAGATAGCCGTGCGACATCGTCTGCGTGCCGTTGACCGACAGGAAGGGCTGGCCGTCGACGGTGCTCACCGGCATGCCGTCCGGATCGTTGGCGCAGACGAACTGGCAGCCATCCTTGTGCAGCGCGTGCGCCCGCGCGTGGTAGCAGCGGGCGGAGATGGCGAGCGGCGCCCTCCCGAACACCTGCACCTCCATGGACAGGCCGAGCGCCGCCCCCGTCTTCGCCATCACGGCGACCGAGGCGGCAGGAAGCTCCGCCGGCAGCGACACCGCGACGGCGCCGCGCCCGGCCAGCCAGGACAGGGTCGCCTCGTTGTAGCTGTTGATGAAGGGGCCGACGGCGTGACGGCGTCCCTCCAGCAGGGCCAGCGCGCCCATGTCGTTGGCCTCCACCGGCAGGAGGTCGCTCTCCACGAGGTCGCGCATCGCCGCGCGCTCGCGGTCGCTGCCCACCAGGATCGGGCTGGCGAGCCAGACCTCCTTCCCGGCGGCGGCCAGACGGGCGATCACCTCGTCCATGACCGGGGCGAGGAAGGGGGCGCGCTTGGAGCAGACGATCTCGCCGACGACGACGGCGTCGACCGGCGCCTCGTCGGCGATGCGGGCGTAGAAATCGCGCCAGCGCTCCGCCGGCCAGTTGAACAGGACGGGGCCAAGGGTCAGGGTGGGTTTCATGAACGCAACTCCTCAGCGCCACGCGCGGGTGTAGGCGCCGGTGGTCTGGGCCCCGCCCTCGACCATGGCCTCCAGGTCGAGCGCCGGCACGGGCAGCCCGCGCTCGAACGCGTCCAGCGCCCGGCGGTAGGCGCCGACCACGGCGGCGATGTAGGCCTTGCCGCGCTGGCGGCCTTCGATCTTCAGGGCGCACACCTTGGCGGCCTTCAGCTCCGGCAGCAGGGCCAGCGCGTTGAGGCTGGTCGGCTCCTCGAACAGGTAGGCCGGGTCGCGGGAGGTGCCGCCGCCGGGCACGAAGCGGCCCTTGCACAGAGTCGGGTAGCCCGCCGGCTCCCCGGCGCCGAAGACGTTGATGGTGAAGCCGCCGAGGCGGGAGGCCAGTGCCTCGCCGCGCGGCTCGTAACGCACATGGCTGGCCGGGGAGCAGACGCCCTGCTTGTTGGGCGAGAGCCCGGTCGCGTAGGAGGACAGGGAGCAGCGCCCCTCCGCCATCGGGCAGAGGCCGCCGAAGACGAAGACCTCGGTCTCCACATCGACCTCGGCGTTCAGCCGGGCGATCTCCGGCACCGTCAGCACGCGGGGCAGCACGACCCGCCGCACGCCGAAGGCCTCGCGGTAGAGCCGGATCGCCTCGGCATTGGCGGCGGACGCTTGGACGGACAGGTGAAGCCGCAGGTCGGGGTGGTGCTTCGCCGCATAGGCGAGCAAACCGAGGTCGGCGAGGATGACCGCGTCCGCCTTCAGCTGCGCGGCGTCGTCCACCGCGCGCTGCCAGGGGGCGAGGTTGCCGGCCTGGGGGTAGGTGTTGATGGCGACGAAGACCTGGACCGACCGCGCGTGAGCGTAGGCGATGGCCTCGGCCAGCTCCGGCCGTGAGAAGTTCAGGCCGGGGAAGTTGCGCGCGTTGGTCTCGTCGCGGAAGCCCAGATAGACGGCGTCGGCGCCTGCGTCCACGGCGGCGCGCAGCGCGGCGGGGTTGCCCGCCGGGCAGATCAGTTCGAAGGACCCCATGCCGTCACGCTCCCTGCCGCGGGCCGATGAGCCGCCGCTCCAGAACGGCCATGCCCCAGCGCACCGGCGGCGGGGCGAAACGGCGCGCCGTGGCGAGCAGGTCGAGCGCCCGCCCGGCGTTGCGCCGCGCCACGGGCAGGGCGTGCCGCAGCGGACCGGCCGCGGCGGCGACGTCGCCGAACAGGTCCATCTCCTCGCCGTCCAGCGTGTTGCGGAGCGCCAGGATCAGGGCGGTGTCGCCCTCGATGGAGAGTTCGCGGCGGAAGAACAGCGCGTCGCCGTCGATGCGCCCTTCCAGCAGGTCGAGAAGCCGCGCGCAGGGGCCGCGCACCGTGGCCTCCGCCTCGGCGGTGCGGTCGCAGACCCGCAGGGCGAGGCCGGGGCCGACGCGGAGCAGCAAGGCGGCGGGCGCGTCCACCGGGTCGATGAGCAGGCGGGCGTCGGGCAACTCGCCGAGGGCGGTGAAGGCGCGCGGATGGCGCGCCTCCAGAATCCGCAGCAGCCGGTCGAACAGCAGGCCGCCGGCCCGGTCGCCGAGCCGCCGCGCGAACCCCAGCCCGGCCCGCGTCAATTGGACTTCGACGTCGCGGGCACGGGGGTCCGGGGCCGTCTCATTGGCCTGATCCTGAACCATGAATCCGGGATCGCGCATACGCCTGTCTCCTTCCCTTCGGAATGGTCGTGTGGCGGGCGGAGCCCGCCGGGCTTCGGCAATACAGCCCGGTGGTCATACCATCCTTGATGACGGTCAAGCCCAAGGTCCCGAAACGCCGCCTGGGGCGATCAGCCGCACATGCCCCCGCAGCAGGAGCCGGAGCGCCGGGCGACCAGACGCTCGTAGGACAGGTGCAGCTGCCCGGCCGGCGGGATGACCCCCTGCATCAGGTCGAGCACCTGCTCCGCGGTCGTGCCGAGCGGGCAGTCGGTGATCTCGCAGACCAGCCCGCCGTCCGCCACGCCGAGCGGCGTCTCGGCGGCGACCGCGCTCGCCTGCCCGCCGCGCCCGATGCGCACCCGCAGGGAGGTTGCCGGCGCGGTCCCGGACTCGGGCCGCCCGATGCGAACCCGCCAGCGCTCCGGCCCGCGCTCCAGATAGGTCCAGCTCACCGCATCGCCGAACAGCGCCTGGATTTGGAGGGAGAGCGGGCGCGGGTCATGGTCGTTGATCAGCACGAAGCCGCGGCCCGGCGCCAGATCCTGCGTGGCCTGGAGGATCAGCGGGTGGCGCTGGTGGGGCGGAATGGACTGGACGTCGATGACCGGCTCGGCCGCGGTGGACTGTTCGGCGATTTGCATGGGGGAGGTCCGGAGGGTTGCGATGTGGTGGCAAGCCTAAAGGACTGGTCCTATCGGCTCTTTGTTCCAGGACAAATTGCGACCTTGGTTCCGTCTTTGAGTCTCAAGCGGAGCGCAGGCGGGTTGCGGCGCGGCGCGCGGGCGGTCATCTTGGAAGGCAACTTTTCCGTGACAGCTGCCCGCAGGGGTGGGCGGGCACGGCCTTTTGAGGATGGTCCGATGACGCCGCTTGCCCCCGATCCCGCCAGTCTGCATGGCCTGCGGCTGTTTTCCGGTCTGGACGCGGCGGCTTTGGCCGAGATCGTCCGGTCCGCCCACACCCGGCGGATCGAGAAGGGAACCACCATCTTTTCCCAGGGCGACCGGGCGGCCCTCTGCCACGCGCTGATCGACGGGCGGGTCAAGATCGTCCAGACCGGGGCCGACGGGCAGCAGCTGGTGGTCCGCTACATCGGCGCGGGGGAGATGTTCGGCACGGCGGCGGTCTTCTCGGGCGGCATCTACCCCGCCGACGCTCTCGCCATGGTCGATTGCGTCGGCGTCCATTGGACCGCCGCCACGATGGGCGAGCTGATGGAGCGCTACCCCCGCATCGCGCTGAACGCCCTGGACATCGTCGGCCGCCGCCTGCAGGAGGTGCAGACCCGCCTGCGCGAGCTGTCCACCGAGCGGGTCGAGCGGCGCGTCGCCCACGCGCTCCTGCGTCTGGTGCGTCAGGCGGGCCGCCGGGTCGGGAACGGCGTCGAGATCGACTTTCCGCTGTCCCGCCAGGACATCGCGGAGATGACCGGGACCACGCTGCACACGGTGAGCCGCATCCTCAGCGGCTGGGAGGGGCAGGGGATCGTCGAGGGCGGGCGCCAGCAGGTGACGATCCGCCAGCCGCACGCCCTGGTCGCCATCGCCGAGGATCTGCCCAAGCCGGAAAAGCCGGAAGTGGCCTCGAAACCAGAGAAGTAGGCGGGGTCGAACCTCCGTTCCGTTTGCGCGGGCGCAAAGAAACGCGCGCGCCGGTGCGCTAGGGTGCCGGGATGATCGCCCCGCCATCACACTGCGCCACCGCGGCCTTGCCCTCGTCCTCCGACCTTGTCGAGGATGTGCTGGAGCGCTGGCCGTCGACCATTCCCGTGTTCCTCAAGCACCGGATGGCCTGTCCGGGCTGCCCCATGGCGCGTTTCCAGACGATCGCCGAGGTGGCGGACGACTATGGCCTGGACACCGACGCTCTGCTCGACGAGTTCGCCCGGGCCATCGCGGCGGAGGGGTGAGGCCCTCGCCGCCGGCCCGCCATGGGGGGCGCGGCGGTTCGGGGGAGGCGCCCTCAGCGGTTCGCCGTCTTATCGGCGAGGGCGGCGCGGTCGATGACGTCGTACAGCTCCAGATCCTCGCGGGCGATGCGGTGCTTGAGCGCGGTCACCACCTCCCGCGTTTCGCGGACGAAGGTTTCCGGGTCCTTGGAGACCGCCAACGGGCCGGGCCAGCTGGACCGGTAGCGGTCGAAGCGGGCCCGCAGGCTGCCCATTTCGGCCTGGAAGCGCGCCGCCGTTGCCCGCAGCGCCGGGGTCGGGTGCGCCAGCAGGCGCGGGTAGAGCGCGCTGTCCTCCAGCGACAGGTGGACGGTGAACACGCCGAACAGGTCGCGGACCGCCGTGGCGAGAGCGGCGGCGTTTGCCACCGGGGACGGCGCCGCCAGCAGGGAGTCGATCCGGTCGACGAGCTGCCCGACGGTGGCGTGGTGATGGCGGTACAGGGTGGTGCTGATGGCTGCACTGGACATGACGGGGTCTCCAACCGGGGCCGCCAGCGAATGGGCGGTGCGTGACGGTGAGAGTGCCGGCGGAAGGGTCGCCGTTCGTTGTGCCAGAGCAAGCAGGGGGAGGGGCGGCGAAGAAACGACGCGGCGGGGAGCGGGGCGCTCGGCCCCGGCTCCCCGCCGCGGTTAAGGCGACGGTTCTCTCAGGGGCGTTCAGTCGTCCCCATGCCCGTGGGCGAGCGCCGGACCGGTCGGCACCGCCGCCGGCTTGCCGGCCCCGACCATCGTGCGCAGCAGGACGTAGAAGACCGGCGTCAGCATCAGGCCGAACAGGGTGACGCCGATCATCCCGGCGAACACCGCCACGCCCATCGCGTGGCGCATCTCGGCGCCGGCGCCGGTGGAGGTGACCAGCGGCACCACGCCCATGATGAAGGCGATGGAGGTCATCAGGATGGGGCGCAGCCGCAGCCGGCTGGCCTCGATGGCGGCCTGCACCACGCTGCGCCCCTGATGCTCCAGTTCGCGGGCGAACTCGACGATCAGGATGGCGTTCTTCGCCGACAGGCCGACCAGCACCATGAAGCCGATCTGCGTGAAGATGTTGTTGTCGCCCCCCGTCAGCCACACCCCGGCCAGCGCCGACATCAGGCTCATCGGCACGATCAGCAGGATGGCCAGCGGCAGGGTCAGGCTCTCGTACTGGGCGGCCAGCACCAGGAAGACGAGCAGGATGCTGATGGGGAAGATCCACAGCGCCGCGTTGCCGGCCAGGATCTCCTGATAGGTCAGGTCGGTCCATTCGAACCGCACGCCGCGCGGCAGGGTTTCCTGGGCGATGCGCTCCGCCGCCGCCTGGGCCTGGCCCGACGAATAGCCGGGGGCCGGCCCGCCGTTGATGTCGGCGGCGGTGTAGCCGTTGTAGCGCACCACCATCTCCGGCCCGTAGCTCTGCTTGACGGTGACCAGCGAGGAGAGCGGCACCATGTCGCCCTGGGCGTTGCGCGTCTTCAGCAGGCCGATGTCGGCGGATTCGGCGCGGAAGGGCGCGTCGGCCTGGACCCGGACCTGGTAGACGCGGCCGAAGCTGTTGAAGTCGTTCACATAGAGCGAGCCCAGATAGATCTGCATGGTGTCGAACACCTCGCCGATGGGCACGCCCTGCTGCTTGGCCTTCACGCGGTCGAGATCGACATCAAGCTGCGGCACGTTGATCTGGTAGCTGGAGAAGGCCGGTCCCAGCTCCGGCGTTTCCATGGCCTTCTTCAGGAAGGAACCGACCGCCGCGTTCAGCGCCTCGTAGCCCAGCGCGCCGCGGTCCTCGATCTGCATCTTGAAGCCGCCCAGCGTGCCGAGGCCCATCACCGGGGGCGGCGGGAAGATGGCGACGAAGGCTTCCTTCAGGCCGGCGTAGCGCTTCTGCAGATCACCGGCGATGGCGGCGGCGGAAAGCGACGGGTCCTTGCGCTCGGCGAAGGGCTTCAGCGTGACGAAGACGATGCCGGCGCTGGAGCTGTTGGTGAAGCCGTTGACCGACAGGCCGGGGAAGGCGACGGCGCTCTGCACGCCGGGGCGGGCCAGCGCGATGTCGGTCATCTCGCGGATCACCGCCTCCGTGCGGTCGAGCGAGGCGCCGTTGGGAAGCTGGGCGAAGCTGATGAGGTATTCCTTGTCCTGCGCCGGGACGAAGCCCATCGGCACGGTGCGGCCGAGCAGCACGGTGACGCCGAGCAGCCCGACATAGACCAGCATCATCAGCCCCTTGTGCCGCACCACCCCGCCGACGCCGCGGCCGTAGCCGGTCGAGGCGCGGTGGAAGACCCGGTTGAACAGCCGGAAGAAGCCGCCGAAGACCTTGTTCATCGCACGGGTCAGCCAGTCCTGCGGCTGGTCGTGGCCGCGCAGCAGGACCGCCGCCAGGGCCGGCGACAGGGTCAGCGAGTTGAAGGCGGAGATGACGGTGGAGATCGCGATGGTCATCGCGAACTGCTTGTAGAACTCGCCGGTCAGGCCGCTCATGGCCGCCAGCGGGACGAAGACGGCGACCAGCGTCAGCGCGATGGCGATGATCGGGCCGCTGACCTCCTGCATGGCGCGGTAGGTGGCTTCCTTGGCTGACAGGCCGTTCTCGATGTTGCGCTCGACGTTCTCCACGACGACGATGGCGTCGTCCACGACGATGCCGATGGCCAGCACCATGCCGAACAGCGACAGCGCGTTGATCGAGTAGCCGAGCCCCAGCATCAGCGAGAAGGTGCCGACGATGGACACCGGGACCGCCAGCAGCGGGATGATCGAGGCGCGCCAGGTCTGGAGGAAGATGATGACCACCAGCACGACCAGGGCGACCGCCTCCAGCAGGGTGCTGATCACCGCGTCGATGCTGGAGCGGACGAACTGCGTCGGGTCGTAGACGATGCTGTAGTCGACGCCGTCGGGCATGTCGGCCTTGAGGTCGGCCATGGTCGCCCGGATGGCGTCGGAAATGGCCAGCGCGTTGGCGCCCGGCGACTGGTTGATGCCCAGCGCCACCGCCGGCTTGTTGTCGAGCAGCGAGCGCAGGCCGTACTGCGCCGCCGCCAGCTCGACGCGGGCGACGTCGCGCAGCAGGGTGACACCGCCCTGCTCGCCGGTCTTCAGGATGATCGCGCCGAACTCCTCCGGCGTCGTCAGGCGCCCCTGCGCGTTGATCGAGAGCTGGAGGGGCGTGTCGGGCAGCGACGGCGAGGCACCGATGACGCCCGCCGCGACCTGGACGTTCTGTTCGCGGATCGCCGCCACCACGTCGGACGCGGTCAGGCCGCGCTGCGCGACCTTGTTGGGGTCGAGCCAGACGCGCATGGAATAGTCGCCGGCCCCCCACACCTGCACCTCGCCGACGCCGCTGATCCGGCTCAGCCGGTCCTTGACGTTCAGGATGGCGTAGTTGCGCAGGTAGGTCATGTCGTAGCGGTCGTTGGGCGACAGCAGATGCACGACCATGGTCAGGGTGGGCGAGCTTTTGACCGTCGTCACGCCCAGCCGCTGCACGTCCGACGGCAGGCGCGGCAGCGCCTGCGCCACCCGGTTCTGCACGAGCTGCTGCGCCTTGTCCGGGTCGGTGCCCAGCCGGAAGGTCACGGTCAGCGCCATGTTGCCGTCGCTGTTGGCCTGCGACTGCATGTACAGCATGTTCTCGACGCCGTTGATCTGCTCCTCCAGCGGGGAGGCGACCGTTTCGGCGATGACCTTGGGGTTGGCGCCCGGGAACTGGGCGCGCACGACGACCGACGGCGGAACGACCTCCGGGTATTCGGAGATGGGCAACTGGAACAGCGAGATCGCTCCCGCCAGGAACAGCGCCACCGACAGCACGCCCGCGAAGATCGGGCGGTCGATGAAGAATTTCGAGATGTTCATGATGGCCTTCCCAGCGGGCGGCATGGAGTTTGGCGTGGAGTTTGGATGCAAGGCCCCCTCCGTCCCCCACGGTGCGGGGGACGGTTGGTCGTGGACGGCGTCCCCCGCGACGCGGGGGAGAGGGCGGGGCCGTTACTGGTTCGCGGCGGTCTCGATGGCGTCCGCCGGCTTGCCCATCGCCACGGTCTTCGGGCTGATGCGGGCGCCGGGGCGGGCGTGCTGGAGGCCGTTGACGACGATGCGCTCCCCGGCGGCGAGGCCGCTCTTCACCACTCGCAGCCCGTTCTGCGCGGCACCCGGGATGATCTCGCGGTACTGCACGGTATCGTCGCCGCCGACAACCAGGACGAATTTCTTGTCCTGGTCGGTGTTGATGGCGCGGTCCTCGACCATCAGTGCGTCGTGCGGGGTGCTGCCGCCGACCTTGACGCGGGCGTAGAGGCCGGGGACCAGCATGCCGTCGGGATTGTCGAACTTGGCGCGCACGCGGATGGTGCCGGACACGGCATCGAGCCGGTTGTCCACATGCTCCACCGTGCCGCCGCGCGAATAGCCGCTCTCGTTGGCGAGGCCGAGTTGCACCGGCACGTCGGCGGAGTCCTTCACGCTGGCGATGTGGCGCAGGTAGGTCTGCTCGTCGACGTCGAAGGAGGCGTAGATCGGCGAGACCGAGACCAGCGTCGTCAGCGGGGCGGCGGAGGCGCCGGACGCCACGACGTTGCCCACCGTCACCTCGGCGCGCGAGACGCGGCCGGAAATGGGTGCGGTGACCTGGGTGTGCTCCAGGTCGATGCGGGCGAGATCGAGGGCCGCCTGCGCAGCCTTCAGGTTGGCGCCGGCCTCGCGGGCGGCGTTCTCCTTCTCGTCGAGCGTCTGGCGCGAGACGGTGTTGTTCTGCACCAGCCGCTGGGCGCGGTCGAGGTCGGCGGTGGTGAAGCGCACCGCGGCCTGCGCGGCGGCGACCTGGGCCTCGGCCCTTGCCACCTCGGCGACGTGGGGGCGCGGGTCGATGGTGAAGAGGGGATCGCCCTTCTTCACCAGCGCGCCGTTGCGGAAATGCACGGCGGTGATGGCGCCGGACACCTGCGGCCGGACCTCCACCCGGTCGACCGCCTCCAGGCGGCCCGAGTAGGACTGCCAGTCGGTGATCTTGCGGGCGACGACCGGCGCCACATCCACCTCGGGCGGCGGCGGGGCGGCGGCAGACGCCGCGGGGGCGTCGGCGTGGCCCTGGGTGGAGACGACACCGGCGACACCGGCGGTCGCGGCGCCGACGGCGAGAAGAAGGGCGAGCTTTGAAGGAGACAATGACATGGGACCACTCTCCTGGGGAGGATCAGACGGGGACGCCGCGGCCGTCCGCGGGGGACAGGCGGCGGCGAAAAAAGTCGGCGACCGCCAGCAACGCCGGGCGGTGGCCCGGCAGGGCGGCGTGCGAAATGGCGGGGAAGCGGGTGACCTCGGTGGGCACGCCGGCTCCGATCAGGTTGGCGGCGTACTGCTCCGCCTCGATGCGCAGGACGTCCTTCTGCGCGGTGACGATCAGCGTCGGCGGCAGCCCGGCCAGCCGGCGCGAATCCAGCGGTGCGGCGTAGGGGTGCACGCGCTGCGCGGCGTCGGGCAGATAGGCGCGGTAGCAGCGGGCGTAGGCGGTGGCCGGAACGTCGCACTGCATGGCCTGGGCGTCGCCTGCGCGGGTCAGGCTGGGGTCCAGCATGGGGCCGAGCAGGGCCTGCGCGCGGATGTCCACCTCGCCCTGGTCGCGGGCGAGGAAGGTCAGCGAGGCGGCGACATGACCGCCCGCGTCGTGCCCGGCCACGCCCAGCCCGCCCGTGGCGATGTTCAGGTCGCGGGCTTCGGCCAGGGTCCACAGCGCCGCCTGATGGGCGTCGTGGGCGGCGGTGGGGAAGCAGTGGGCCGGGGCCAGCGAATAGCCGACCGAGACGACGAGCGCCGGCACGCTCTCCGCGATGGCGGCGGCGGCGGTCTCGGCCTCCTCCAGCGAACCGGAGGTGAAGCCGCCACCGTGCAGGTACAGCAGGGCCGGGACGGTCAGCCCGATCAGCGGCCGGTAGAGCCGCAGCCGGATGTCCTGGGCGTGGCCGGCGATGGTCCGGTCATCGACCGAAAGCCGGCACGGCTCCATCCCGGTACTGCGTGTGTTCGACTGATCCGACGAGCGGCCCATGATCCGACGGTGCCCCGGCACCCCTCCCGCATTGCAACAGGAGGGAGTGTGGGCGTTTGACCGGTCGGAATAAATACGCGGTCAACGGCAACACAATTCGGATCGCATGAACAATCCGATCCACAGGAGGCCTGGGTCACACCACGCAGAGACGGGCGCCCTCCGGTTCCGTGGTGGCGGGAGCCGGCTTGGGTTTCTCCCGGTCCGGGCACTCGTAACCGTCGATCTCCTCGCCCTGCATCAGCGGGCAGCCCTCGAACAGCTCGGCGACCCAGTCGACGAAGGCGCGGACCTTGGGCGACAGGTGGCGGTTGTGCGGGTAGAGCGCGGAGATCGGCATCAGGGCCGGGCGCCACTCCTTGAGGATCTCCACCAGAGCGCCGCTGCGCAGGTGGGGCAGCGCCATGAAGCGGGCGGTCTGCCCGATGCCCAGCCCCTCCAGCGCGCAGGTGACGTAGGCGTCGGCGTCGTTGACCGAGACCGGGCCGTTCAGCTTCACCTCGTGGATGACGCCGTCGCGCTCGAAACTCATCTCGTGCATCTTGCCGGTGCGCGTGAAGTAGTTGACGGCGCTGTGGCCCTCCAGCTCCTCGATGGTCTTGGGCGTGCCGTGGCGGGCGAGATAGGCCGGGCTGGCGACGGTCACCGGGCGGAACGCGCCGACCCGGCGGGCGATCAGGCTGGAATCCACCAAGTCGCCGACGCGCAGCACGCAGTCTACCCCCTCCTGGATCAGGTCGATGGGGCGGTCGCTCATCCCGATCATGATTTCGATGTCGGGGTAGCGGGCGTGGAACTCGTGGATGGTCGGGATGATGATGAGCCGCCCGACCGAGCCCGGCATGTCCACCCGCAGCCGCCCGCGCGGCGTCTTGCGGGCGCTGGTGAAGGAGGTCTCGATCTCCTCCAGGTCGGACAGGATGCGGGTGGCGCCCTCCAGATAGGCGGCGCCGTCGAGCGTCAGGCTCAGCTTGCGGGTCGTCCGCTGGAGCAGGCGCACGCCGAGCGCCGCCTCCAGATTCTGGATGGTCGTCGTCACCGAGGCGCGCGGCAGGCCCAGCGTGTCGGCGGCCTTGGTGAAGCTGTTGACCTCGACGACGCGGACGAAGACGCGCATCGCGTGCAGTTTGTCCATGGTCGGTCCATCGACGCAGTGGGGGCGGCCCGCACATATACGGAGCGGGCCGGGTTGCGCCTATCTAAGCACAGCCCGGCGCGAAGTCGATGGGGCTTTAATTGTCCCCTCTCCCCTCCGCTCACGCGCAAACGCAGTTTGCGCTGACGCGACAGGCGGACCTTCGGTCCGCCGAAAGCGGGGAGAGGGTTGGGGTGAGGGGGTTGCGCTTTTGCCGAACGTGCCGCTACGCGCAACCCCCTCACCGGCCCTTCGGGCCACCCCCTCCCCAGAGGGGAGGGGGCTACTGCGCCAACGCGGGAGTCTTGAATGGGCGCCCTCAGGTGGCCGGCGCCGGCTTGGCGGCCGGGGCGCGGCCCAGCGTCGGGACCAGCAGCGCGGCCCCCAGGCAGAGCAGCCCGGCGATGAAGAAGGCCGGCAGGTAGCTGTCCAGCGTGCTGCGGGCGTAGCCGGCCCCGAAGGCGGCGCAGGCCGCACCGATCTGGTGCCCGGCGAAGACCCAGCCGAAGACGAGGTTGGCGCGCTCCCGCCCGAAGCGTTCCGCCGTCAGCCGGACGGTCGGCGGCACGGTGGCGATCCAGTCCAGCCCGTAGAACACCGCGAACAGCGACAGGCCGTAGAGGGTGAAGTCGGAATAGGGCAGGAACAGCAGCGACAGCCCGCGCAGGCCGTAATACCAGAACAGGAGCCAGCGGTTGTCGTAGCGGTCGGACAGCCAGCCCGAGGCGACGGTGCCGACGAAGTCGAAGACGCCCATCAGCGCCAGCAGGCCGGCGGCCCGCACCTCCGGCACGCCGAAATCGACGCAGAGTGGGATCAGGTGGGTCTGGATCAAACCGTTGGTGCTCGCCCCGCAGACGAAGAAGGTGGCGAACAGCACCCAGAAAACCCGTGTCTTCGACGCGTCGCGCAGGGCGCCCAGGGCGGCGGCCACCACCGATCCGGCGGGCGGCGGCGGGGCGGTCGCCGCACCCTCCTCGCCATAGGCGGCCAGCCCGAGGTCGGACGGACGGTCGCGCATCAGGGCGAGCACGGCCAGCGCCGCCACCCACAGCAGCCCGCACAGCAGCGCCAGCGCGACGCGCCAGCCCATCTGCTCGGTCAGCATCGACAGCAGCGGCATGAAGACGAGCTGCCCGGTGGCCGAACTGGCGGTCAGCAGGCCGACGACCAGCCCGCGCCGCCGGCTGAACCAGCGCGTCGCCACGGTGGCGCCCAGCACCATCGCGGTCAGGCCGGTGCCGAACCCGACGACGAAGCCCCACAGCAGGATCAGCTGCCAGACCTCGCGCATGGCGAGCGACAGCAGCAGTCCGCCGCTGACCAGCGTCAGCGAGGACAGCACCATCCGCTTGACGCCGTAGCGGTTGATGAGCGCGGCGGCGAACGGCCCCATCAGGCCGAACAGCAGCAGGCGGATGGCGAGCGCCACCGAGATGTCGGCGGTGGACCAGCCGAACTCGCGCTGCAGGGGCAGCAGCAGGACGCCGGGGGCGCCGACCGCGCCGGCGGACACCAGCATGGTCAGGAAGGTGACGCCGACGACGGCCCAGCCGTAATGGACGTTGCGCCGCGCCAGCGCGGCGGCGACGGGGGAGGACAGCATGGATGGGGTTCCGGTCTGGCGGAAAGGGTCAGGCGGGCCGTTCGACCGCGATGGCGGTGGCCTCGCCGCCGCCGATGCACAAGGAGGCGACGCCGCGGCGCAGCCCCCGCGCGGCCAGCGCGTGCAGCAGCGTCACGATTAGCCGCGCGCCGGTGGCGCCGATGGGATGGCCGAGCGCGCAGGCCCCGCCGTTGACGTTCAGCGCGTCGCGCGGAATGCCGAGGTCCCGCTGCGCCGCCATGGCGACGACCGCGAAGGCCTCGTTGATCTCGAACAGATCGACGTCGCCGATACCCCAACCGACGCGGTCGAGCAGCTTGCGGATCGCCGGGATGGGTGCGGTGGTGAACCAGGCCGGGTCCTGGCTGTGGGTGGCGTGGCCGAGGATGGTCGCCAGCACGGGCAGCCCCTCGCGCTCGGCCAGCGAGCGGCGGGTGAGCAGGAGCGCCGCCGCCCCGTCGGCGTTGGCCGAGGAACTGGCCGCGGTGATCGTGCCGTCGCGGCGGAAGGCCGGCTTCAGGGCGGGAATCTTCTCCGGCGCGACCTTCAGCGGGTTCTCGTCGTCGGCGACGGTGCGCTCGCCACCTTTGACGGCGAGGGTGACGGGCGCGATCTCGGCGGTGAAAGCGCCGCTCGCGATGGCGGCGCGGGCGCGGGTCAGCGTCTCGACGGCGTAGGCGTCCTGCTCGGCGCGGGTGAAGCCGTAGAGGTCGGCGGTCGCCTCGCCGAAATCGCCCATCGGGCGCCCGCCCTCATAGGCGTCCTCCAGCCCGTCGAGCATCAGGTGGTCGAGGATGCGGTCGTGCCCGATGCGGTAGCCGCCGCGCGCCTTGGCCAGCAGATAGGGCGCGTTGGACATCGACTCCATGCCGCCCGCGACCACGAGGTCGGCGGAGCCGGCGCGGATCAGGTCGTGGGCGAGCATCGTCGCCTTCATGCCGGAGCCGCAGACCTTGTTGACGGTGGTGGCGCCGGTGGCGTCGGGCAGACCGGCGCCGCGCGCCGCCTGCCGGGCCGGCGCCTGCCCCTGGCCGGCGGGCAGCACGCAGCCGAGCAGCACCTCGTCCACGCGCTCCGGCGCCAGACCGGCGCGGCTCAGGGCGGCGCGGACCGCGTGGGCGCCCAGCGCGTGGGCGGGCAGAGCCGACAGCTCCCCCTGGAAACGGCCGAGCGGTGTGCGCGCGGCGGACACGATGACGACGGGGTCGAGGGTATCCATGATCGCGAACTCCTAGGATGGGGTGGGGATCACTGCACCGTCAGCCCGCCGTCGACGTTGATCGACTGGCCGGTGATGAAGGACGCGGCGTCGGAGCACAGCCAGACCACGGTGTCGGCGACCTCGCGCGGCTGGCCGACGCGGCCGACCGGGTGCAGCGGGCCGAGCGCCGCGTTGACCGCCTCCTCCCCGCCGAAGGACCCGGCGCTCATCGGCGTCTGGATGATCGCCGGGCAGACGGCGTTGACGCGCACGCCGGACTTGGCGACCTCGATGGCGACGCTGCGGGTCATGCCCTCGACCGCCGCCTTGCTCGCGGAATAGACGCTGTTGCCGGCCAGCCCGATCTGGCCCAGCACCGACCCGGTGGACACGATGGCGCCTTTGCCCTGCCGCAGCATGATTGGCAGCTCGTGCTTCAGGCACAGCCAGACGCCCTTGATGTTGACGGCGACCATGCGGTCAAAGTCGGCCTCCGTCGTGTCGGCCACCGAGCGGCCGAAATGGATGCCGGCGTTGTTGAAGGCGTAGTCGAGCCGGCCGTGGTCCCGCTCGATCCGGGCGAACAGGGCGGCGACCTCCTCGGCGTCGGCGACGTCCGCCTGGACGAAGACGGCGCGCCCGCCGGCCTGCCGGACGAGGTCCACCGTCTCCAGCCCCTCCGCCTCGCGCCGTCCGGTGACGATGGCCGTGGCGCCTGCCTTGGCGAAGGCCAGCGCGGTCGCCCGCCCGATGCCCGAGGTGCCGCCGGTGACCAGGGCCACGCCGCCGCTCATATCCGTCATTGTCCTCTCCATGCTCGCTGGGTTATGATGATGACCATCATGAATGGACTTATTCATGACGTCCATCATGAATACCGCCGCGACCTCCCATGATGAGGGCGTGGCAGCCATGCACAAGGTGACGACGTGAAGGTTTCCAAAGAAAAGGCGGCGGAGAACCGGGCCGCCATCGTCAAGGCGGCGGGACGCCTGTTCCGCGAGCGCGGGTTCGACAAGGTCGGGGTGGCGGAGATCACCAAGGCCGCCGGGCTGACCCACGGCGGCTTCTACGGCCATTTCGCCTCGAAGGACGCGCTGGCCGCCGAGGCGTGCGAGGCCGCCTTCGCGGAAAGCCTCGGCCGGCTGCCCGCCGACGAGGCGTCACCCGAGGGGGCGCTCAACGCCTTTCTGACGCGCTACCTGAGCGACCGGCACCGCGACCGGCCGGACGCCGGCTGTCCGATGGCCGCCTTCGCCGGAGAGGTGGCGCGGCAGGACCCGGCGGTGCAGGAGCGCTTCGGGACCGGAGTCGAGCGCTTCTTCGCGGCGGTGGAAGAGCGCTTGCCGGAGCGGGGCGGGGAGGGTGACGCCGGCCGCCGCGACCGAGCCATCGCCATCGTGTCGGCCCTGATCGGCGGCATGGCGCTGGCCCGCGCCACCGCGCAGGCCGACCCCGACCTGTCGGTGGAGATCCTGACGGCGTTGCGCGGTCAGCTCGGGATCATGGGAGGCGATGGGGATTGAGCATTCTCCCGCGTGAAGGTCAGTCCCTGGGGCTCGATGGCGGCGACGAGCCAGTCCGCAGCGGCGGCGGGGGTGCCGGGGAGGAGGTTTCGGGGAATCGCGGTGTCGCAGAAGAAGCGGGGCATCGGTCCCGCCAGAGCACCCGACCGGCGGCCCGACATGAGGTTTGGGCTGTGGAGGATGTGCAGGCTGGTCTGCTGGCTGAAGCAGGTCAGCGCCTCGGCAGGATTGACCTCCGGCCCGGCGATGGCGTTCTCTGTCTGGAATCAGACCGGGTGAGGACCAGTTCGGGGATGCCGCGCGCTGGTTCGCCCGGGTTGGCTTTGCGGACCGAATGGACGGTTGCCGCTTTCCCGGAGACCGCCCGCCCATGCCCCACACCGATCCCCTCCGTCCGCCGACGGGCGCCGAAACTCCGTTGGATCGCCAGTTGCGGCTCTGGCAGGGCCACCGCCGCCTGGTTCCGCCCGACGAGCGGATGCGGGCCCTGACGGAGCGGTGGCTCGGCCGCCATCTTGCCGCCCTGGAAGCGCTGATGCTGGAGCTGCGCCACGGCGTCGACCGGGACCGGGACGAGGGCCGGCTGAGCTTCCCGAAGCGCCGCAACCCTTACCCCAAGGGCTTCTGCCGCGAGATCAGCGACGCCGTCTTCGAGCGGTTGCGCCGCCGGATCGCCGCACCGGACACGCCGGTCACGCAGGCCCTGGCGGCCTTCGTCCGCGAGGGCGGCCACCTCTCGCCGATCTGGGGGGCGCTGCGCGGCAGCTATTTCCAGAACGCCATGCAGATCGGCGCGCTGTATGTCGATGCGGCCAACGACACCGTGACCGTCACCAAGCCCAAGGTCGAGATTCTGCCCCTGGAGGCGAGCGGACTCGAACCCGTCGTCGAAGTGGCCCATTTCGCCCGGATCGCCCAGGTCTATTGGGGCGGTACCCTTTGGGCGAACACGCTGTTTCCGCGGCTCGCGCCGGTCTTTCCCATCCTCTACATCGACCCGGACGGACGCCCCCGCCTGCACCCAGACAGCCTCGGGGTCTTCGCCGAGAACATGGTCGGCGGTTGTCGGTCGGCCCTGGCCTTCCTGGAGCAGGAACGCGACGGCGGGCGCGTTCTGCCGGCCGACGTCGCGGCGGCGCTCGCTTCATGGCGGAGCCATGGCCCCTGGTTCGAGGAGATGTGCCCGGCGCCCGACTGGGACCGGCTCCGCACCTGTTTCGCCCAGGCGGCCGATCCGCAGGGGCCGTACCGCTCGCCCCAGGGCTTTCAGGGGATGATCGAGGCGGTCAAGCGCGCAGCGGCGGTGTAACTAACACTCTCCACGCCCCGGCCTCTTTACGGAGCGGTGCCCCGACGATAAGCTGGAGCCATTGAATTTTGCTATGACCGCTCCGGCAGCGGTGCTGCGGGGCAGGACGGTCCGAATGAACGGCATTCCCAACATCCGGCATTTGCGGGCCTTCCGCGAGGTGGCGCGGCGCGGCAGCATCAGTCAGGCGGCGGAGCATGTGCATCTGTCCCAGCCCGCCATCACCCAGGCCATCGCCAAGCTGGAGGAGGAGGTCGGCACCCCCCTGTTCGAGCGGCGGCCGGACGGCATGGCGGTGTCGGCCATGGGCGTGCTGTTCCTCGACCGGGTGGAGCGCGCGCTGGACCGCCTGCGCACCGGCACGCGCGAGGCCGTCCGCATCGGCGGGCGCAAGGGCGGCCTGCGCGGTGTGGCGGATTTCGACCAGCTGCTGACCGCGGCGCAGATCCGGGCGCTGGCCGCGGTCGCCGACGCCGGCAATTTCAGCCTCGCGGCGCGCACCGTCGGCATCTCGCAACCCACCCTGCACCGCGCCGCCCGTGATCTGGAGCGGTTGGCGGGCATGGCGCTGTTCGCGCGGACCGCCGCCGGCATCGCGCTGACCCCCGCCGCCAAGGCGCTGGTCCAGCATGTGAAACTGGCGATCACCGAGCTGGAGCAGGGCTTCGCGGAGGTCGGCGAAGGGCTGGGCGGCGACACCGCTCGCATCGTCGTCGGCAGCATGCCGCTGTCGCGCCCCTTCATCCTGCCGACCGCCGTCAACGCGCTGGTGCGCGAGCGTCCGGACGTCCAGTTCGACGTGCTCGACGGCCCCTACGACGACTTGTTGCACGGGCTGCGCCACGGCGAGATCGACGTGCTGATCGGCGCGCTGCGCGATCCGCTGCCCATCGACGACGTCGTGCAGGAACCCCTGTTCGAGGACCCGCTGGTCGTGGTCGCGCGCGCCTTCCACCCGCTGTCCCGCCGGTCCAGGCTGACGCTGGAGGAGCTGGCGGGGTGCCAATGGGTGGTTCCGCGCCGTGGCACGCCGACGCGCGACCGGTTCGAGACGCTGTTCGCCGCAGCGCCACCGCGTGGGCTGGTCGAGACCAGTTCCCAGATCCTGGTGCGCGGCCTGCTGCTGGGCAGCGACCGTCTGACCCTGATCTCGGCGCACCAGATCCGGCATGAGCATGAGCTGGGCCTGCTGGTCATCCTGCCCGTGGAGTTGGCCAACACCGAGCGCACCATCGGCCTCACCGTGCGCCGGGGATGGCGCCCGACCGCGACGCAGGCGCATTTCCTCGACCTGCTGCGCGAGGCCGGGAAGCAGGCCGTCTCGCCGGTCCCCCGCCCATGACCAGCTGTTCAGAACACCGTCGAGGCGCTATTCAAAAATTGGATAGGACGATCCGTCATTGAATGACGCCGGGGGGGTGTCGGCGTGTTAGCGATGCCCAGTCGAGGGGAAGTGGACTCCCGGCGCACGGACGGAGGCGGCGATGACGGTGCAGGATCGGCGGACGGCCAAGGTGGCCTTCATCGGATTCGGGGAGGCGGCGTCGGCCTTCCGCTCCGGCTGGCGGGGCGCCGGGCTGGCCGACACGGTCGCCGCCTTCGACGTCAAGACCGCGTCCGCCGACGCGGTGGTGCGCGCCCGCAAATGGGCCGACTACGTGACGGCCGGGGTGACCGGCGCCGAGCGGGTCGAGGATGCCCTGGCTGGGGCCGCGTTGGTCTTCTCGCTGGTCACCGCCGATCAGGCGCAGGCCGCCGCCCGCAACGCCGCCGCCCATCTTGCGCCCGGCGCCCTGTTCTTCGACGGCAACTCCTGCGCGCCCGGCACCAAGCGGGAATCGGCGCAGGCGGTCGAGGCGGCGGGCGGGCGCTACGTCGATCTGGCGGTGATGGCGCCGGTCCATCCGAAGCTCCACAAGACGCCGCTTCTGGTCGCCGGCCCGCACGCCGCCGAGGCTCTGGCCGCCCTGTCGGCCCTGGAGATGAGCGCCGGGGAGGCGGCGGGACCGGTCGGCACCGCCTCCTCGATCAAGATGATCCGCAGCGTCATGATGAAGGGGCTGGAGGCGCTGTTCCTCGAATGCGTGCTGGCCGGGCGCAAGGCCGGGGTGGACGAGGTGGTGCTGGATTCCCTGGACGTCACCTATCCCGGTTTCGGCTTCAAGGAGCGCGCCGCCTACATGCAGGAGCGGGTCATGACCCACGGCGTCCGCCGCGCCGCCGAGATGCGCGAGGTCGCGCGCACCGTCGACGAACTGGGTTTGGCCGGTGGCATGGCCCGCGCCGCCGTCGACTGGCAGCAGCGTGTCGGCGACCTCAAACTGGACGCCCGCGCCATCGGGGAAGGCGATTACCGGGCGCTCGCCGACGCCATCCTGGCGCGGCTCGACCCGGTTGAGCGGTGACGAACGGTCCTCGCTATTCGGAGCGCGCCTCGCGCCGGAAGGCGGCGGGCGTCTTCCCGGTCAGCTTCTTGAAGACGCGGTTGAAGTAACCGGGGTCCTGGAAGCCCAGCTCATAGGCGATCATCGCCACCGGTGCGGCGATGTACACCAGACGGCGCTTCGCTTCGAGCAGCAGGCGGTCCTGCACCACCTCGAAGGCGGAGCGGCCGGCGAGATGCCGGCACAGGCGGTTCAGCCGCGATTCCGTGATCCCCAGCGCGTCCGCGTAACGCGGGATCGTCCAATGATCGGTGAAATGGTCCTCGACCAGCGCGCGGAAGCGGGCGAACAGCTCGGTGCGCACGCGCTCCGCCGGGTCGGCGCCGGCGGCCGCCGCGCGCTGGCGCTCCAGCAGCAGCAGGACGCCGCGCAGCAGCCACTCGCACATCGCCGACCGGCCGAGCTGCGGCCAGCGGAATTCCGTCATCAATTGATCGAGCAGCGTTGAGACGCGTTCCGCCGCCGCCGGGGCGTCGGTGAAATCGATCAGGTAGGGGCGCAGGAACAGCGCCTCGAACAGCGGCCGGCTCTGCGCGCTGGCCCCGTCGAACAGCATCACCTC
Organism: Azospirillum baldaniorum; assembly: GCF_003119195.2. Taxonomy (NCBI): domain Bacteria; kingdom Pseudomonadati; phylum Pseudomonadota; class Alphaproteobacteria; order Rhodospirillales; family Azospirillaceae; genus Azospirillum; species Azospirillum baldaniorum. The sequence continues at coordinate 119,581 of NZ_CP022255.1, forward strand.
GGCCACCGTCAGCACATAGCCGTGGCTGCCCGGCTGGAACTGGAAGGAATGCACCACCGCCGGGGGAACGACGATCACACAGGGGGCTGCGACCTCCGCCACCCGGTCGTCGATCTGCACGCGCCCCCCGCCGTCGAGCACCGCCACCAGCTGGAACAGCCCCCGGTGGGTGTGGGAGCCGATGCCCCAATCGTAGAGGCGGCTGCGGCTTTCGATGTCCTCGATGTGGATGAATTCGGCGTCGGTGAGCCGGGCCTCCTCGCCGTAGAGCGCGAACAGCGGCACCGCGCCGGACCGTGTCTGCGCCGTCCCTTCCGCAGGCTGCTCCATGCCGTCCTCCCCCGCGCCTTCGTTTGTCGGAAAAGTACAATTTTCCTTCCGCTTCGTCCATTCCGCCGCAAAGGCGAATCTGTCTAGGATGCAATTGTTCGCGACCTGAACGGTTCGCGTCAATCCAAACCAAAAACCGCCAATTGGCCGCCCGCTGCCGCGGGTGTCGGAGGACTGCGCCCGATGTTCCGTTTCGATCCCTACTCCCCGGCCGTCGATGCCGATCCGTTTCCTTTCTACAAGACCTTGCGTGACGAGCATCCCTGCTTCTGGAGCGAGGAGGCCAACATGTGGGTGCTGTCGCGTTACGACGACATCGTCACTGCGCTGAACGATTGGGAAACCTATTCTTCGGCCAAGGGCAACCTGATGGACGAGATGCCCAACCGCGCCGGCAACACGCTGGGCACCACCGATCCGCCCCGCCACGACCGCCTGCGCAGCATCGTCCAGTTCGCCTTCACCAAGAAGGCGGTGGAGGGATTGACCGAACCGGTGCGCGCCTCGGCCAACCGGGCGCTGGACGCCGTGCAGGGGGAGAGGACCTTCGACTTCGTCAGCGACGTCTCCAGCAAGGTCACGGTGGACGTGCTGTTCGGCCTGTTCAACCTGCCGCGCGAGAACGAGCGGATGGTGCGCGACAAGGCGGTGCTGATGGTGCAGTCCGACCCCCGCACCCGCCAGAAGGGGCCGGAGCATCTCGCAGCCTTCCAGTGGATGAGCGAATACGCCAAGGAGCTGGTGGAGCTGCGCAAGCGCGAGCCCGGCGACGACCTGATCACCGCCCTGATCCAGGCCGAGGTCGCCGGCGAGAAGCTGGCCGACCGCGAGGTGCAGATGACCATCACCACGCTGATCATGGCCGGCATCGAATCCCTGTCGGGCTTCCTCGCGATGTTCGCCCTGAACCTCGCCGACCACGCCGACGCGCGCCGCCGGCTCGCCGCCAACCCGGCGCTGATCCCCGACGCCATCGAGGAATCGCTGCGCTTCAACACCTCGGCCCAACGCTTCCGCCGCTGCCTGCAGAAGGACGTCGAGCTGCACGGCCAGACGATGCGCGCCGGCGATTTCGTCTGCCTCGCCTACGGGTCGGGAAACCGCGACGAGCGGCGCTTCGCCAACGCCCATCTCTACGACATCGACCGCAAGCCGAAGGGGCATCTGGGATTCGGCGGCGGCGTCCACGCCTGCCTCGGCACCGCCTTCGCCCGTCTGGCCGCCCGCGTCGCCTGCGAGGAGTTCCTGAAGCGCGTGCCGGAGTTCGTCCGGGTGCAGGACCAGCTGCCCTGGATGCCCTCCACCACCTTCCGCAGCCCGACCCGCCTCGAACTGGCGGTCGGCTGATCGCGGGGACGACGGCGCGGCCGGGGGAGGCTCCGGCCGCGCCAGGACGCAGAACACGGTTTTCGCAGAACACGGTTTTCCAAAGGAAGTTTCGGTCATGGCGAAGGTCACCTTCATCGAGCACGACGGCCTGGAGCAGGTCGTGGACATCCCGACGGGTTGGACCCTGATGCAGGGCGCGGTGCAAAGCGGCGTCGCCGGCATCGAGGGCGAGTGCGGCGGCTCCTGCGCCTGCGCGACCTGCCACTGCTACGTGGACGAGGCGCTCGTCGACTCCCTGCCGCCGCCCAGCGAGACAGAGGAGGAGATGCTCGACTGCACGGCGTCGGAGCGCCGCAGCAACAGCCGCCTGTCCTGCCAGATCCGGGTGAGCGACGCGCTGGACGGCATGGTGGTGCGCCTGCCGGAGGCCCAGAGCTGATGGGCGGCCCGGCGCAAGCGGAACCCGCGGACGGGGGAATGGTCATCGTCGGGGCGGGGCAGGGCGGCTTGCAGGTCGCCGAATCCCTGCGCGCCGAGGGCTACGACGGTCCCATCACACTGATCGGGGAGGAGGCTTCGGCCCCCTATCACCGGCCGCCGCTGTCCAAGGCGATTCTCGCCGGCACGATGGAGGAGGCGCAACTCGCCATCCGCGGCGCCGAGTTCTTCGAACGGCAGCGCATCGCCCTGCTGACCGGCACGCGCGTCGCCGCCATCGACCGCTCCGCCCGCCATGTGCGCTTGGAGGACGGGCGCCGCCTGGAGTATCGCGGGCTCGCTCTCGCCACCGGCGCGCGGGTGCGCCGTCTGCCGGTCGCCGGGGATGAGTTGGACGGCGTTCTGGGCCTGCGGTCGCTGGACGACGCGCGGCGGATTCGCGTGGCGCTCGACCGGGCGGCGCGGGTGGTGGTGATCGGCGGCGGCTACATCGGGTTGGAGGTCGCGGCGGCGGCGCGCAAGCGCGGCCTGGAGGTGACCATCCTGGAGGCGGCGGACCGGCTGCTCGCCCGCTCGGCGACGCCGTTCCTGGCGGCTTTCTACGCCGACTTGCACCGCTCGCAGGGCGCGCTGGTCGAACTGGGGGCCAAGGTCGTCGCGCTGGACGGGCAGGGGGGCCGCGTCACCGCCGTGCGCACAGCCGACGGGCGCTCGCATCCGGCGGATCTGGTGGTGGTCGGCGTCGGAATCGTCCCCGACACGGCGCTGGCCGAAGGCTGCGGGCTGGCGTGCGACGGCGGCATCTTGGTGGACGACAGCGCCCGCACCGACGATCCGGCCATCGTCGCGGTCGGCGACTGCACGGCCCGTCGCACCGGCACGGGGACCCCGCTGCGGCTGGAGTCGGTGCAGAACGCCGTCGAGCAGGGCAGGTCGGCCGCCGCCGCGCTGCTGGGGCGGGAGCGTCCCTTCACGGCGGCGCCCTGGTTCTGGTCCGATCAGTATGACGTGAAGCTGCAGATCGTCGGCCTGTCCGCCGATCATGACCGGATGGTGCTGCGCGGGTCGCCGGAGGATCGCCGCTTCTCGGCCTTCTACTTCCGCCGGGACGCGCTGGTCGCCATCGATTCCATCAACCGTCCGGCCGATCATATGGCCGGCCGCAAGCTGTTGGACCATAAGACCATGATCACGCCCGAACAGGCGGCCGACGAGAGCCTTCCGCTGGCTTCCTTGATGAGACCAGGGCGCTGACGGACGCGGCGCTCAATCATGGACGTCGTCGACGCTTTGCGGCATCGTTGTGAGCCATGGCGTGGTGTGCAGCCGGTCGGAGGGGATCATCCAGCGCCGATGCAAACGATCTTCGGCACTTGGATGCGCGGTTGTGGCTGGCGCCGCGCTGCGGGCATCATGAGAACAACACCGGCGTGATCGGAGCGCCGGCACACTCAGAGACGAAGCGCACCGTGGGCACTCTGGATGCCGCCCACGGTGCCGTTCCGGAAGCCGAACAACCAATCCGACGACCGGCGTTCAGTCTTTCCTGGCAAGCCTCAGCCGCGCACGGGATTTTTGACACGGTCCAGAACACGATCGACCATCACCCCGGACTGGCCCAGGTAATTGGCCGGATCGCAGAGCTTGGCCAGTTCGGCGCGGCTGAGGCAGGCGCTGATCTCCGGTGTCTCGGCCAGGAGGTCGAGCAGCGGCCGGTTCTGGCGCACCGCCTCGCGGCAGAGGTCGTAGACGAGGTCGTGGGCGTACTCGCGCCCGATGTGGCGGCCGAGCCCCATCATCACCGCCTCGGACGCCACCAGCCCGTTGGTCATCTCCAGGTTGGCGCGCATCCGTTCGGCATCCACCTCGAGGCCGCTCACCACGAACCGCGCCTGTTTCAGGGCGCCGGCCAGCAGGCAGAAGGCCTCCGGCAGGACGATCCACTCGATCTCCCACGGGCCGGTCGACCGTTCGTGGTCGGCCACCATGGCGTCGAGCAGGGCCGCCGTGTGCTGGCGCAGCACGGAGATCGACGCGTGGATGTAGCAGCTGGAGATCGGGTTGCGCTTCTGCGGCATGGTGCTGCTCGACCCGCGGCCATGCGCGAAGGGCTCGTAGACCTCGCCGACCTCCGTCTGCATCATCAACTTCACGTCCATCGACAGCTTGCCGAGCGTGCCGCCGACCAGGCCCAGGAAACAGCCCACCTCGGCGATGGTGTCGCGGATGGTGTGCCAAGCGATCACCGGCTGGGCGAGGTCCAGCTCCTCCATCAGCCCGGCCTGGGTCTCCATGGCGCCATGCTCCAGGGAGGCCAGCGTGCCGGACGCTCCGGCGAACTCGCCCATCAGCACGCGCGGACGGAGCTGCGCCAGCCGCTCGCGATGGCGCTCCACCGCCGACAGCAGCCCGGCCATCTTGTAGCCGAAGGTCACCGGCACCGCCTGCTGCAGGTTGCTGCGGCCGATCATCGGCGTGTCCCGGTGGCGCTTGGCGAGAGTCGCCAAGGCCGCCGACAGGCCCGCCAGATCCTCGTCCACGAGGTTCAACGCCTCGCGCATCTGCAGGACCGTGGCGGTGTCGGTGATGTCCTGCGTGGTGGCCCCCCAGTGGCAGTATTCGCCGAGCCGGTCGCGGCACAGCGCGTTGAGCTGCGAGACGACGCCCAGCACGGGATAGCCGATGCGCTCCGTCTGCGCCTTCAGCGTCGCCATGTCGATCCTGTCGAGGGAGCAGTTGGCGACGATCTCGTCGGCGGCCTCCTGCGGGATGATGCCCAGGCGGCCCTGGACGCGGGCGAGTGCGGCCTCGATGTCCAGGTACTTGCGCGTTCGGTTCTCGTCCGACCAGACGGCGCGCATGGCCGGGGTGCTGAAGATGTCGCCGAAGATGGCGGAGTCGATGATCGTGGACGGCATGGTGCTGGTCCTCCCAAAAAATGGCGTTCCGTTCGCGGCGCGGCTCAGATCGCCTTCGCGTCGCGCAGCCGGGCGATGTCGCCGGGCGCGTAGCCCAGCTCGGCAAGGATGCGGTCGGTGTGCTGGCCGAGCGCCGGCACCGGGTCCATGCGCGCGCTCCCGTCGCTCGCTACACCCGGCGGCAGCAGGGCCGGCACTGGCCCGTTCTGGGTCTCCACCGTGCGCCAGCGGTCGCGGGCCGCCAGTTGCGGGTGGTTCCAGACGTCCTGCATGGTGTTGGCCTGGGCGTTGGCGATGGCGGCCTGCTCCAGCCGGGCGACCACCTGCTCGGCGGTCAGGCCGGCGAAGGCCGCCACGATGATCCCGCGCAGCTCGTCGCGCGCCGCGTTGCGGCGGGAGTTGCTGGAGAAACGCTCCTCGCGCGCCAGCTCGGGGCGTTGCAGCACCGTCTCGCAGAAGGCCACCCATTCGCGCTCGTTCTGCAGGCCGAGCAGCACCGTCTTGCCGTCGCCGGCCGGAAACGGGCCGTAGGGGTAGATGGTCGCGTGGCTGGCGCCGGTGCGGGCCGGCGGCGGCGCGCCGTCGAAGGCGTAGTAGAGCGGGTAGCTCATCCACTCCACCAGCGATTCCAGCATGGAGACGTCGATGCGGCAGCCGCGACCCGTCTGCTGGCGTTGCAGGAGGGCGGCCAGGATGTTGGTGTAGGCGTACATGCCGGCGGAGATGTCGGCGATGGACGGGCCGGCCTTGGAGGGCGTCTCCGGCGTGCCGGTCACCGACAGGAAGCCGGACTCGCCCTGGATCAGCAGGTCGTAAGCCTTCTTGTCGCGGTAGGGACCGTCGCCGCCGTAGCCGGAAATGTCGCAGACGATGATTTCCGGCTTCCCGGCGGACAGCGCCTCGTAGGACAGGCCGAGGCGGGCCGCCGCGCCGGGCGCGAGGTTCTGCACCACCACGTCGGCCTGCTCGCGGATCAGGCGTTTGAGGATCGCCTGCGCCTCCGGGTGCTTGACGTCGAGCGTCAGGCTTTCCTTCGAGCGGTTGGTCCAGACGAAGTGCGAGGCGACGCCTCGCACCCTCTCGTCGTAGCCGCGGGCGAAGTCGCCGACGCCGGGACGCTCCACCTTGATGACGCGGGCGCCGAGGTCAGCGAGCTGGCGCGTCGCGAAGGGGGCGGCGATGGCGTGTTCCAGGGTGACGACGGTGATTCCAGACAGCGGTCTCATAGGGGGCGTCCTCACGTCAGGACCGCGGTGGCGTCCATGGTCAGCCAGCCTTCATGGTCCTTGGCCCACAGGTGGACCGTCTTGCCGTCGGCGAGCGGCGTGCCGCACACCGAGAAAGGGTTGATGTCGAAGGTCGGCCGCGCCGCCTTGAAGCGGAAGGAGGCGACCTCGGCTTCCGGCAGCCGGTGGCGCAGCAGGTCGAGCAGCAGCGTCGCAATCAGCGGGCCGTGCACGATCAGCCCCGGATACCCCTCCACCCCCGTCACGTAGCGCCGGTCGTAGTGGATGCGGTGGCCGTTGAAGGTCAGCGCCGAGTAGCGGAACAGCAGCACGTCGTCGGGAACCCAGCGCGTCTCCCAGGCCGCGTCCGCCGGCGCCGGCTGCGGTTCCGGCGGCGCATCCTGCGGCGTGGCCGCCTCGCGGTAGACGATGTCGTGGAACTCGGTCAGCGCAACGTCGGTCTCGCCGGCGCGGCGGATCTCGTGGCGGACCTTGACGAAGACCAGCGGGCCGGTGCGCCCGGATTTCTCGGTCACGTCATGGATGGTCGAGGTCCGGGTCAGGGCGTCGCCGACGCGCAGGGGGCTGTGGAACTCGAACTGGCTGCCAGCCCACATCCGGCGGGGCAGCGGCACCGGAGGCAGGAAGCCGCCACGCCTGGCATGACCGTCCGGCCCGATCTCCGACTGGCGGTGCAGCGGCAGGAAGTACAGCCAGTGCCACAGCGGCGGGAGCGGGGTACCGGCGGCGGGGCGCTCGGCGGGCCGGTCCAGAGTGGCCGACAGCGCGGCGTAGGGGGTCGGGGTGACCGTGTCGGACACGGTCTCGCTCCGGCCGATCCAGTCCTTCGCGTTTGTGGTGGAGACGGTCATTGGGGAGGAGGTCATGGCGGTGTCCTCGATGCGTGGGGGCGGGCGTCGGCGAATCAGTGCGACGGCTGGGCGGGGGCGTTCAGCGGCAGGACCGCGATGTCGCCCTTCTCCTCCAGGCACCGCTCGGTGCTGGCGTAGCTCTGGTTCAGCTCCCGCTGCAGGACCTCGCGGTCGCAGGCGTTCTCCCAGATCGAGACGACGATGCTGGCGACGCAGTTGCTGATGATGCTGGTCAGGGCGCGGGCCTCGGACATGAAGCGGTCGATGCCGACGAGCAGAGCGACGCCCGCCACGGGAAGGTCCGGCATCACCGTCAGCGTGGCGACCAGGGCGACGAAGCCGCTGCCGGTGACGCCCGCAGCCCCCTTCGAGGTCAGCAGCATGACGCCGAGCATGGCGAAGATCTGGCCCCCCGACAGGTGGATGTCGCAGGCCTGGGCGATGAACAGGGAAGCCAGCGTCAGGTAGATCGCCGTGCCGTCCAGGTTGAAGGAATAGCCCATGGGCAGCACGAGGCCGGAGACGCCCTTCTTGCAGCCCAGCGCTTCCAGCTTCTGCAGCACGCGCGGCAGGACCGGTTCGGAGGACGAGGTGCCGAGGACGATCAGCAGTTCCTCACGGAAGTAGCGCAGCACCTTCCACAGGCTGAAGCCGTGCAGCCGCGCCAGCGTGCCGATGACCACCATCAGGAAAACGCCGCAGGCGACGTAGAAGGTGAGGATCAGCAGGCCGAGCGAACCGATGGAGTCGATGCCGTATTTGCCGACGGTGAAGGCCATCGCGCCGAAGGCGCCGATCGGGGCCAGCTTCATGATGAAGCCGAAGGCGGCAAACAGCACGTGGGAGAAGGATTCGATGCCCTGGACCACCGGCTCGCCGGCCTTGCCGACCCGCGTCAGCCCGAAGCCGACCAGGACGGAGATGAGCAGCACCGGCAGCACCTCGCCCTCGGCGAAGGCGCCGAAGAAGGAATGCGGGATGATGTGCAGCACGAAATCGGTGAAGCCGACCGGAGCCGCCTGCTTGGCGTAGCGCGCCGCCACCGTGGGGTCGAGCGACGCCGCCGACACGTGCATGCCGACGCCGGGCTCGATGATCATCACCGCGGCCAGCCCGATGAGCAGCGCCGCCACCGTCAGCGCGTAGAACAGCGCCATCGACTTGACCAGCGTCTTGCCGATCTCGCGGGTGTCGTTGAGGCTGGTGATGCCGCTGACGATGGTGCAGAAGACGACCGGCGCGATCATCATCTTGACCAGCTTGACGAAGCCGTCGCCGAGCGGCTTCAGCGAGGCGCCGAGGTCCGGCCAGAAATGACCGGCCAGGATGCCCAGGGTCAGGCCGACGACGACCTGGAAGTAGAGAGCCTTGTAAAAGGCCTTGGGCTTGGTCGGCGCCGGGGTTTGTTCTCCCGTTTGTAGGCGCATGGCGTTTCCTCCTTTGTGTGCTGTGGGGTCAGGCGGCCATGGCGGCCCGCGGCGGGTCCGACGGCCGTGCGAACACGGTTCCCTCGAACAGGCGTCGTGATGTGCGCAGGATGCTGGCGGTGGGGGCGGATTGACCGGCACCCGGATCGAGGCGGACGGTCAGCCGGCCGGCCGGATGCTCGAAGGTGACGTCGCCGGGCAGGGCCATCCGTCCGGCCAGCGCGGAGGCGACGGTTCCCGGGATCGTGCAGGCGGTCGCGGTGGCGACGGCCCCGGTGATGGCCATCGCCCGGTGGCAGTCGTGCGGCATGAAATAGCGGACGGCCAGCGTGCCGCCGCGCGTCGGCGGCGCCAGCAGGACGGGCTTGGGGATCACCATGCCGGCGGCGTTGGGGAAGCCCATGCGGCGGCCGGCCTCGACGCGCAGCGCCTCCAGCCGGGCCATGAACACCCGGTCGAGCCGGTAGCTGTCCATCGGCTCGTGCCCCGTCTTGCCGAGATCGGCGGCGCGGACCAGCATCACCGGGATGGCGGCGTCGATGCAGGACACCTCGATGCCATCGGTTCCATCGATCCCGATGATCCGGTCGACCGGCGCCCCGGTGGGCAGCAGCCGGCCGGTGTTGGCGCCCGCCGCGTCGAGGAAGGCGAGATGGATGGGCGCCGCGGTGCCGGGCACGCCGTCGATGACGGCCTCGCCCTCGTAGGTCACCCGGCCGTCCGGGGTCTGGACGCGCGCCTCGATCAGCTTGCCGGTGTTGACGTTGTGGATGCGCACCACCGTCACGCCGTCCGTCGCCGGGACCAGACCGGCCTCGATGGCGAAGGGGGCGACCGCGGCGAGCATGTTGCCGCAGTTGGGCGAAGTGTCGACGATCCCTTCCTGCACCCGCACCTGGGCGAACAGATAGTCCACGTCCGCGCCGGCCAGGGTGGCGGGACCGACGATGGCGACCTTGCTGGTCAAGGGATTGCCGCCGCCAATGCCGTCGATCCCCAGGTCGTTTCCCGCCCCCATGACGGAGAGCAGAAGGGCGTCGCGCTCCGCTGGGGATGCTGGAAGGTCGGATGCCAGGAAGAAGGGCCCGCGGGAGGTCCCGCCGCGCATCATCACGCAGGGAATGCCGATCTGGCGGCTCGTCAGGTGGTTCATGGCGCTTGCTGTCTCTTGGTCTCGCCGTCGCGGCGAAGAAAGCCGATGGACCGATATTCAGCCTCGGAACCGTATTTGTTAAATGCAATGATTCGGGGTATTATTGCGCATCACGCATCAATAAGCGCTGCTGCGGGGAGTCGGGCATGAATTTCGAACTGGTCGATCTGAAAGCCTTCGTGGCGGTGGCGGAACTGGGCAGCTTCAACCGCGCCGCCGAGCTGCTGAACCTCTCGCAGCCGGCGCTCAGCCGCCGCATCCAGAAGCTGGAGGACACGCTGGGCGTCGCCCTGTTCGAGCGCTCGACCCGCCATGTCGCCCTGACCATGGTCGGACGCGACTTCATGCCCAAGGTCCGGCGCTTCCTGGACGAGTTCGAGTCATCGCTGCTGGGGATCAGCGACCTGGGGGCGCGGAGCGGCGGGCAGATCACCATCGCCTCCGTCCCGACGGCGGTGTTCTACTTCCTGCCGAACGCGATCAGCCGCTTCAGCGTCGCGTTTCCGCGCATCCGCATCCGCATCCTCGATCTCGGCGCCAACGAGGGGCTGGAGGCGGTGGCCCGCGGCGAGGCCGATTTCGGCATCAACTTCATTGGCACGTCACACCCGGACATCGAGTTCACGCCGCTGGCCGAGGACCCGTTCGTCGTCGCCTGCCGGCACGATCATCCGCTGGCCGCCCGGCGGGAGGTCGGCTGGGACGAATTGGCGGCGCATCGGGTCATCACCGTGGGCCGCACCAGCGGCAACCGGGCGCTGATCGACAACGCCCTGGCGCAGCACGGCCTGAAGCTCAACTGGTCCTACGAGATCACGCACCTCGCCAGTTCGCTCGGGCTGGTGGAGGCCGGGCTCGGTGTCGCGGTGCTGCCCAAGCTCGCCACCCCGGCCTCGGGCCATCCCATCATCCGGACCATCCCGCTGAGCCATCCCAAGATTTCCCGAACCATCGGTGTCGTTCGGCGGCATGGCGCCATTCTGTCGCCGATGGCGGCGCGCTTTCTGGAGGTGCTGCTCGGTTCCTGGAAGGCCTGATGTCTTCGGCCGCTGGGCGTCCGATGAAGGTTGCATCCGTTGAAGGTCATTGGAGGCGCCATGGGTCGGACGCCGATGTCCAAGCTCTCGTAAACATGGTCATGCCTGGAATCCGATGTCGCCGCTTTGATCGGGACCGCGTGCCCGTCCCGTTTTCCGTCACGCCCCTCCGGCGTCTGTAATGCTCTCGGTATCAGTACAGTTCGGTGAAATTGTATGGGACCGTCGCTGTCCCCGCCTGCCTCCGCCGGGCTAGGCTTGCGCCACAACGGGCATGGGACTGGAAAGGATGACGGGATGCGGTGGGTGACGGCGGGCTGGGGCAGCGGGTTGCTGGGCGTGCTCATCTTCAGTGGATCGCTGCCGGCGACCCGCGTCGCGGTGGGCAGCTTCACACCCCTGTTCCTGACCTCGGCGCGGGCGCTAATCGCCGCGGTGCTCGCGGCCGTTCTGCTGGCCATGCTGCGGCAGGCCCGCCCGTTGCGCCGCGACCTCGCGCCGCTCGCGGTGGTGGCGCTCGGCGTGGTCGTCGGCTTTCCGCTGCTCACCGCGCTGGCGCTTCGGCACATCACCTCCGCGCACTCCATGGTCTTCATCGGCCTTTTGCCGCTGTCCACGGCCCTGTTCGGCGTTCTGCGCGGCCGGGAGCGGCCGAAGCCGGTCTTCTGGATGTTCTCGGGCCTGGGCAGCCTCGCCGTCGTCGGCTTCGCGCTGGCGCAGGGCGGCGACGCGTCGCTGACCGGGGCCGGCCTGATGGTGGCGGCCATCCTGCTCTGCGGGCTGGGCTATGCCGAGGGCGCGGTGCTGTCGCGCCGTCTCGGCGGCTGGCAGGTGATTTCCTGGGCGCTCGTGCTGACGATGCCGGTGATGGCCGGGCTGGCGCTCGCGACCATGCCGGATGCCTGGGCAGGCATCGAAACCCCGGCCTGGATCGGCCTCGCCTACGTCTCCGTCTTCAGCATGCTGATCGGCTTCGTCTTCTGGTACCGGGGGCTCGCGCTCGGCGGAATCGCCGGGGTCGGGCAGTTGCAACTGCTCCAACCCTTCTTCGGGCTGTCGCTGGCGGGTCTTCTGCTGAACGAGCCGGTGGCCTGGAGCATGATCGCCGTGACCGGGCTGATCGTGCTGTGCGTCGCCGGAACGAAGCGCTTCGCCTGAACGGCGATCCCGCAGTCGCTGCTTCCGGGTTTTAAGTTCCGACCTATGGCTATTGGGCTAACAAATCGTTTCTCGCCGCCGGCCCATGGATCAGCTTAAAGTGGCGTCCCGCTGTGCACCAACGGTCACGCCCCTGTTATAGGGGGGAATGAGAACAGGAAGGACGGGACGCCTGCGCATGTCCAACGAGACCGACATCTCCGCCGCTCCCGATTTCCTCGCCAGCGGCGGCGAGATGGGCGCCCAGATGCGCGCGTTCGACTGGGCATCGACGGTGCTCGGTCCGCCCGAGGAGTGGCCGCGCAGCCTGAAGACGGCGGTGCGAATCATGCTGACCTCCCGCCAGCCGATCTGGATCGGCTGGGGCAGCGACCTGATCTATCTCTACAACGATGCCTACAAATCGATCATCGGCGGCAAGCATCCTTGGGCGCTTGGGCGGCCGACCTCGGTCGTGTGGCGGGAGATCTGGGGCGACATCGGCCCGATGCTGGCAACCGCCATGACGGGGGACGAGGGGACCTACGTCGAGGGGCAGCTCCTTGTCATGGAGCGCAACGGCTATCCGGAGGAGACCTACTACACCTTCTCCTACAGCCCGGTCCCCGACGACGACGGCAGCCCCGGCGGCATCATCTGCGCCAACTCCGACGACACGCAGCGGATCATCGGCGAACGGCAGCTCACCCTGCTGCGCGATCTCGCCGCCGGCACGGCCGACGCCCGCACCCTGCCGGAGGTGTGCGAGCGCAGCGCCCAAGCGCTCGCCACCAACCCGCGGGACATGCCCTTCGCGCTGCTCTATGTGGCCGAGCCCGACGGGGCCAGCGCCTCGCTTGCCGGGTCCTGCGGCATCGGGCGCGGCCATCCGGCGGCTCCGGAAACGCTGGCGGTGGACGGCACGTCGGTGTGGCCCTTCACCCCGACGCTCCATGACCCGGTGCTGGTCGACGATCTGGCGGCGAAGTTCGGCGCCGACCTGCCGCCCGGCGTCTGGCGGCGTCCGCCGGCCCAGGCCGCGGCGATTCCGGTTCCGGCCAGCGGCGAGGCGGGGCGGGCGGGCCTTCTCGTCGTCGGCCTGAATCCGTTCCGCCTGTTCGACGACGGCTACCGGCGCTTCCTGGGGCTGGTGGCGGGGCAGATCGCCGCGGCCATCACCAACGTCCAGACCTACGAGGCCGAGCGCCGGCGGGCCGAGATGCTGGCGGAGATCGACCGCGCCAAGACGGTGTTCTTCTCGAACGTCAGCCACGAGTTCCGCACGCCGCTGACCCTGATGCTGGGGCCGCTGGAAGAGGTGTTGCAGGCCGAGCCGGAGCGGATGGCGGACCATCGCGAGGACCTGGTGGTGGTCCACCGCAACGGGCAGCGCCTGCTCAAGCTCGTCAACGCGCTCCTGGATTTCTCGCGCATCGAGGCCGGGCGGACCCAGGCGCGCTACGAGCCGACCGACCTCGCGTCCTACACGGCCGAGCTGGCGAGCGGTTTCCGCTCGGCCTGCGAGCGGGCCGGGCTGAGCCTCGTCGTCGACTGCCCGCCGCTTCCCGGTCCGGTTCATGTGGACCGCGGCATGTGGGAGACGGTCGTCCTCAACCTGCTGTCGAACGCCTTCAAATTCACCTTCCAGGGCGCGATCGCGGTGTCGCTGAGGCCGGTGGGCGAGGGCGCCGAGCTTCGGGTGAGCGATTCCGGCACGGGCATCCTCGATTCCGAGCTGCCGCGCCTGTTCGAGCGCTTTCACCGGGTCGAGGGCGCGCGGGGGCGCAGCCACGAAGGCACCGGCATCGGCCTCGCCCTGGTCCAGGAACTCGTCAAGCTGCACGGCGGCACGATCCGGGTCGAGAGCGAGATGGACCACGGTTCGGTCTTCATCGTCACCGTGCCGTTCGGCACCGCCCATCTGCCGCAGGAGCGCGTCCTGTCGGAGCCGACCGGCGCCGCGGCCGGCCTGCGCACCCAGACCTACGTCGAGGAGGCGCTGCGCTGGCTGCCCGGCTCGGTCGCCGCCGATGGCGGAGCGCCGGTCACGTTGATCGGCGCCGCGGAGACGGTGATGGCGCCGGAGACGGGCGAGTGTCCGCGCCTCCTGCTGGCCGACGACAACGCCGACATGCGCGACTATGTGAGCCGCCTGCTGAATGGCCGCTACGCGGTCGAGGCGGTGCCCGACGGTCAGGCGGCCCTGGCGGCGATGCGCGCGAACCGTCCGGACCTCGTTCTGACCGACATCATGATGCCCGTGCTGGACGGCTTCGGCCTGCTGCGCGCGATCCGCGAGGATGCCGACCTGCGCGACCTGCCGGTCATCCTGCTGTCGGCCCGCGCCGGCGAGGAGGCGAGCGTCGAGGGGCTGTCGGCCGGTGCCGACGATTATCTGGTCAAGCCATTCTCGGCGCGCGAGCTGATCGCCCGCGTCGACACCGCCCTGGCCATGGTGCGCCTGCGCCGCGAGGCGGACAACGCGCTGCGCGAGAGCGAGGCGCGCTTCCGCAATCTCGCCGACCATGCTCCGGTGATGGTCTGGGTTACCGAACTCGACGGCTCCTGCACCTATCTCAACAGGTCCTGGTACGAGTTCACCGGACAGACCCCCGAGACGGGGTTGGGCTTCGGCTGGCTGGACGCGGCTCATCCCGACGATCGTCAGGCCGCCGAGGACATGTTCCTGACGGCCAACGCGAAGCAGGAGGCGTTCCGTTTGGAATACCGGCTGCGGCGGACCGACGGGGTTTACCGCTGGGCGATCGACGCCGCCGCCCCGCGCTTCGACGCGGAGGGTGGATTCCTCGGCTACATCGGTTCGGTGATCGACATCACCGAGCGCAAGGAGATCGAGGACGCGCAAAGACGCCTCAACGACCTGCTGGAGCAGCGCATCGCCTCGGCGATCGCCGAGCGGGAACGGGCCGAGGCGCAGCTTCGCCAAGCCCAGAAGATGGACGCGGTCGGCAAGCTGACCGGTGGAGTGGCGCACGACTTCAACAACCTTCTCCAGGTGATCTCCGGCAACCTTCAGCTTCTGGTGAAGGACGTTGCGGGGAACGACCGTGCCGAACAGCGGTTGCAGAACGCTTTGAGCGGAGTCAGCCGCGGGTCGAAGCTGGTCGCCCAGCTCCTCGCCTTCGGACGCCGCCAGCCCCTGGCCCCCCGGGTGATCAACCTGGGCCGGCTCGCCCGCAGTCTCGACGAGATGCTGCGCCGCGTGCTCGGCGAGGGCGTCGAGATCGAGACCATGATCGCGGGCGGCCTGTGGACCACCTTCGCAGACGAGAGCCAGGTCGAGAACGCGCTGCTCAATCTGGCGATCAACGCCCGCGACGCCATGAACGGCCATGGCCGGTTGACCATCGAGGCCGGCAACGCCTTCCTGGACGATCCCTACGCCGCCCGGCACGCCGAGGTGACGCCGGGCCAGTACGTCATGCTGGCGGTGACGGACACCGGCTGCGGCATTCCGCCGGACGTGCTGGATCACGTCTTCGAGCCGTTCTTCACGACCAAGCCGGAAGGACAGGGCACCGGCCTCGGCCTCAGCATGGTCTACGGCTTCGTCAAGCAGTCCGGCGGGCACGTCAAGATCTACAGCGAACCCGGCCAGGGGACCACGGTCCGCCTGTACCTGCCGCGCGCGCATCAGACCGAAGACGTCGTGACGGTGATCGACACCGGGCCGGAGACGGGCGGATCGGAAACCGTGCTGGTGGTCGAGGACGACGACGACGTGCGGGCGACTGTGGTCGAGATGATGGTCGACCTCGGCTATCGCGTGCTCAAGGCGCGGGACGCGCAGAGCGCGCTGGCCATCGTGGAAAGTGGCGTGCCGATCGACCTGCTGTTCACCGACGTCGTCATGCCGGGGCCGCTGCGCAGCCCTGACCTGGCGCGCCGCGCGAAGGAGCGTCTGCCGGGGATCGCGGTCCTGTTCACCTCGGGCTACACCGAGAACGCGATCGTGCATGGCGGGCGGCTCGATCTCGGCGTCGAGCTGTTGAGCAAGCCCTACACCCGCGAGGCGCTGTCCCGTAAGGTCCGGCATGTCCTGCGCAACCAGCAGCAGCGATCCATGGGGCAGGCCGGAAAAAGGGAAGCGACCGCGAAGCCGTCCGCCGAACCCGCGCCGGCGGACAGCCGTCAGGGCCTGCGCGTGCTTGTGGTGGAGGACGATGCGCTGATCCGCCTCGTCACGGTGGAGATGCTGACCGGCCTCGGTCATTCGGTCGTCGAAGCGGGCAACGCCGAGGAAGCCCTGTCGATTGCCGAGACCCAGCCCGTCGATGCGCTGCTGACCGACATCAGCCTGCCGGGGATGTCGGGAGAGCAGCTGGCCGCTGCGCTGCGCAAACGTCACCCGGCCCTGCCGGTGGTGTTCGCATCGGGGGCCGACCGGGCGCCCGCCGGCGGCGTCCACCTGCCGAAGCCCTACGACGACGCGGCCTTGGCCGAGGCGCTGGACAAGGCGGTGAAGCCGCCCCATTGAGCGTTCTTTCCGTTGCCGGCGACTACAGCCGGGCCGGCCCCCCGGCTCGGCGAGGCGGCGTTCCAACACACCCCGGCCAGCTTGGCCACCTCCACCGCTGTTGCCCGTCTGCGCTCCATGGGCACCGGTCTTCCCCGCCACCGCCCGAGACGCGGTGGAGCGTCGTCAGGGCGACCCTACACCCGGACGCCCTCCGTCCCGCCACTGCGGACTAGACGGAGGGCTTGATGAGGGGCGCGGAGGCCTACGCTCACGGTGTCAGGAACAGGGCCGAGGTCCAGATTCGCGACTGGTCGCGCTGGCGCGCGGTCAGGAACAGCGGATGCTCGCGGCCCGGGGCGAGGGCGAGGTCGGCGAGCGGGATGCGCCCGGCGAGGTCGCGGGGCAGGGGCGCCTCGGTGACCCGTTCCACCGTCACCTCCAGTTCCGTGCCGGGCAGAACACGCGTGACCCGTCCGGCGTCCGCGTCGGCCAGCAGCGCGTCGCCGTCGATGTCCAGCACCGCTTCCGGGGCGTGCGGGTTGGGCGGCGGGGTCAGCGGGTTGCCGACCTTCACGTAGGTGCCGATGGCGAGCCGCACCTGGATGCGCGCGCCGGCCAGCCGCGACAGCGCCAACTCCACCCCGTCGCTGTCGCCGTGGGTGACGGTGCGGATGGCGACGGTGGTGGCGTCGCGGCGCCAGCAGCCCTGTTCCGGATGGTCGAAGCCGAAGGGTTCGACCCGCTGCACGGCGGCGCCGGTGACGGTGATCCCACCATCCCAATAGGCGCCGCGGTAGCGGTCCTTGATGCGGGCGCCGCCCAGCCGCAGGCGGATCTTCGTCTCCGACAGGCCCAGCTCGCGGTGCAGGTCGCGCTCCCAGACCAGCCGGTCACCGTCGAACAGGCGCAGGCTCTCCCATCCGCGGTCGCCGAGCAGGCGGTAATCCAGCGCGTCGCCCGAAGTGGCCTGCACCACCTCGCCCATCCAGCGGTCACCCAGCCGCAGGCTGGCGAAGCTGCGTTCCCCGGTGGTCGCGAAGGTCCGCCGCGCCCGCAGCGCCCGGCCGACCGACGCGCGGTCCAGCCGTTCGGCGAAGACGCCGGTCAGCCCGCCGCGCGCCCCGAACACCGCGGTCGCCGGCGCCCCGCCGCCGCAGCGCCCCTGATGCTCGTCGCTGCTCGCCGAGGCGCCGAGCCGGTAGCCGCGGGCCAGAGCCTCCGCATAAACCCAGTGGAACTGGCCCCAGGCGGACCCGATCTCGATCAGCCGCTCCAGCTCCGGGTGGTGCCAATCGAGGTTGCAGCGCCGACCGCCGACATGGGGGATCAGCAGATGGCCCTCCGGATCGTCCCGGTAGGCGGCGTAGAGGTCGTCGAGCGGCCAGGCGCCGGGGCGCAGCGCGCCGCGGGTCGACTCGTTCCATTCGAAGGAGCGCACCGGCTGGCCTCGCCCGTCCGCCGGGAAGCGCGGCGGACCGTCGCGCAGGAAGATCACGTTGTGGTCGCCGCCCGCCGCGGAGTTGCCGCACCATTCCGTGCCGGGGTAGCAGACGAAGCGGTCCGGCTCGTTGTAATGGTCGATCAGGCCGACCGCCTCGGTCCAGGCGCGCTCCGTCACGTTGAAGTCGTTGGCGGTGTAGCCCAGCACGTCCAGACCGGCGACGTCGCGCCCGTAGGACAGATTGTAGGCGGTGTCGTTGGTGCCCACCGTGTCGTTGGAATGGACATGCAGGTCGGCATAGACGGCGCGCGGCGCCCCGTCCTCGGCGGTGATAAAGGCTTCGGCGGGGGCGAGGCCCGGCGCCGTCGCGGCGATCCGCCATTCCCCGGCGCCGAGGTCGAGCGCCTCGCGCCGGACCAGCCAGCCGTTCGCCTGCGGGTCGGGGGCCAGCGCGACCGTCCGTGCGCTTTCGCTCTCCGGCCCGGTGACGGTGAGGGTGGCGTCCAGCGTGGTGTTGAGGCAGCAGTTGCCCCAGGCGTCGTCGGCGCGCAGCAGCAGCGACGCCGGGCCGGGGGCGATCAGCCGCGGCGCGACCAGCCGCAGGGCGGCGGGAACGCCCGGCACGATGTCGATCATGCAGTCGCCCGGCACCTCCGCGTATTTCTGGCTGCCCAGCGGATCGATGAAGACACGGAAGCGGAACCCCTGCTCGACGAAGGTCTGCACCCGCGTGCCCGGCCCGCCCTGGCGCCGGTCGCCCAGCCGGATCACGATGCGGTCGCCGGGATTCAGGTAGCCGTCGATCACGTCGATGACGATGGCCTTCTGGTAGGGCCGCTCGTGCCCCTTCTGGTCGAAGCGCACCTTCAGCGCCTGCACGGTCGCCGGGCTCTGTCCCGGAACCAGCGGGCCGGCCTCGTACTCGGCGGAAACGAAATTGGCCGCCGTGGGGTCGCTGGTCTGGAACAACGCCCAGTCCGAATAGAACTTCATCGCCAGCTTGATCCCCGCCCCGTCGGCGAGACCCGACCCGCCGACCTCGTAGGCCAGCGTCACCTCGGTCCATTCGCCGGCCACCAACGTCCGGTGGGAGCAGGCGGTGGCGCCGAGGAAGGGACGGGCCTTGTTCCGCTCGTAAAGGCCGGCGGGGGCGATGTGGCCGGTGGGGACGGGATCGCTCATGGGACGGGACCTCGTGCAGGAGAGGGGCGGTGCGCCGCAACGGCTAATACATTGCATAACAAGTTTGGTAATACAATATAAGACATGTGGGGCGTCCCACCGGAGGGCGGCGTGTTCGGGGGGATCAGCGCGCTTGAGCCGGCCGGCCTCCGGTGGCATCAAGGCGCGGACACGATCGCCATGGGCGGGGAGGGGACGGTGGCCCCGATGCGGGACAGTTTGGTGCGGGAGAACGCGACGGCCCTCTACCGGCAGATCGCCGACCGGCTGCGCGCGGAGATCGCGGCGGGCCGGTTCGAGCCGTCGGGCCGTCTGCCGAGCGAAAGCGAGATCGGCATCCGCTTCGCGGTCAGCCGGGTGACGGTCCGCTTGGCGCTCGACCGGCTGGAGGTGGAAGGGCTGATCGAGCGGCGCAAGGGCAAGGGCACCTTCACGGCGGGCAAGCGCGTCCGCCATCCGCTGGACCGGCTGCGCAGCTTCCATGAATCCCTGCGCCTCCAGGGGCTGAACGCCAGCATGCGCCACCTGTCGGCCGGGATGACCGCCACGCCACCGGACCTGACGGGCCAGTTTGGCCCCAACTGCCTGGAGGTGCGCCGCCTGCATCTGGTGGACGGGGAGCCGGTGGCGCTGGGGCGCAGCCTGCTGTCGGCGGAACTGGCCGGCGTCGATTGGGCGGCGGCCGGAGAGAAGCCGATCTACGCCGTCCTGAGGGAAGTCACCGGACAGCCGGTGGTCGGCGCCGATGTCGAGGTCAAGGCCGAGGCCGCGGGCGCGGCGGTCGCCGGACCGCTTGGCGGGACGGCGGGGATGCCGGTGCTGGTGATGATCCGGCAATCCTTCTTCGCGGACGGCGCCTGCGCCGACCACGCCGTCTTCCACGTCCGTCCGGAGCGCTACAGCTTCGTGCTGTCCCACCGCTGGGAAGGGTGAGGCCGCCGCCGCATCACCGGCCTGAAAACGATAATGAGAATTCTTCGCATTTGGGGGTGAGGCGGGAGGCGCGCCCGTTCGTCTGAGCAGAAGGACCGTTGGTTCCTTCGGAGAGGACGAGATGAGCGTTGGCAAGTCGCGCACGCGGCTGTGGTTCCTGTGGCACTCCTGGCTGGCGATGCCCCTCTGGGCATTCCTGTTCTTTGTCAGCCTGACCGGGACCATCGCCGTGGTCAGCACCGAGATCATGTGGCTGGTCAACCCGGCCATGCGGGCGTCCGGTGCCGGGGAGCCGCTGCCGGCCAGCGCGCTGATCGCCGCCGCCGAGGCCGCGGCGCCGGGCGGACGGGTGAGTTCGCTGAGCTGGGGCGGCTCGCACATGGCGGTCGGCGCCCGCATGGCGATGCCCGACGGAACCTCCTCCACCGCCTGGGTGAATCCGGTCAGCGGGGCGGTGCAGGGGCTGTCCACCGGCAACTCGTTCCAGAGCTTCTTCCGCGCCCTGCACGGCTGGCTCATGACCTTCCCGGTGGGCTGGTACCTCGTGACCTTGCTGGCCATTCCGCTCGTCGGGTCGCTGGTCACCGGGCTGGTGGTCTACAAGCGGTTCTGGAAATCCTTCTACCAGCCGCGCATCCGCTGGCGGCAGGCGCCGCGCGTGATGTGGGGCGACCTGCACCGCGTCGCCGGCACATGGTCGATCTGGTTCATCGCGGTCATCGCGGTCACCAGCCTGTGGTTCCTGATCTACATGATGCTGTTCCATCTCGGGATGGGGCTGGGCGGCGGAAAGGCGCCGGTGCTGCTGGCCCGCGACCAGATCCCGGTGACAGCGACCGCGCCGAGGCCGGATGTCGACGCCATCATGGCCAGCGCCAAGGCGGCCCTGCCGGACATGCGGCTGCGCTACCTGTGGCTGCCCGGCACCGCCTACGACCCGGCGACGGTGGCAGGGTCCAGCGGGCAGGTGCCGCTGCTGCCCGACTATGTCCGGGTGAATCCCTTCACCGCCGAGGTGATCCTCATCGAGGGCGGGATGGAGGCGGCTTCGGGCATCGAGCTGACCCGCACCATCATGCGCGCCCTGCACACCGGCGATTTCGGCGGCCTTCCGGTCAAGCTGGTGTGGTTCTCCTTCGGCCTGTTGATGACCACACTGGTCTTCAGCGGCATGATGATCTGGATGAAGCGGACCGCCCGCGCCACGGTCGAGGCGGTACGGGGGCTGCGCTTGGCGGAGGGCCCGTCCAATGCGTAAAGACTCAATGCGTAAGCTCTGGCAACGCGGCAAGTTCCATCTCAGCGCCCTGATGATGCTGGTGCCGCTGCCCTTCCTCCCCGACTACTTCAGCCCGAAACCGATCTTCGTGCCGCCCGAGATCCGCCGGGATGTCGCTGTCGGGCCCTTTCCGGTCACGCTAGCGACTTACGACGAGGCGCCCGGCCGCATGCCGACAGGGGAGCGGATGAAGGAATACCGCATCCACATCCGTCCCGCCGACATCGACCATGTGCGCGGCGTCTTCCTGCGCGTCGGCAAGCCGCGCAGCCTGCGCACCGCCGGCGCGCTCGCCTTCGGCAACCCCTACGAGCGGGAGGCCGACGTGACCGTTCCGGACGAGCTGGCCGGCACGGAGGAGCTGTGGGTGACCATGGAGGATTGGAGCGGCGGGGTGCATCAGGCGTCCCTGCCGCTGGGCGAGATTTTCGGAGGAAAGCGATGAAGACCCACCGCCTGTTCGCCCTGGCGGGGCTGTTCGCCCTGTGCGCCGCCGGTGCGGCGGAGGCCCATTACCCGATCTGCGAATGCCGGATGGTGGAGAGTGAGACCGTGCAATGCACCGGCGGCTTCTCCGACGGGTCGAAGGCGCCCGGCGTGGTGCTGGACGTCATCGCCTACGACGAGCAGGTGCTGGTCAAGGGCAAGCTGGGTCCGGATTCCACGCTGTCCTTCCAGCGCCCCGCGCAGGACTTCTACGTCCTGTTCGACGCCGGGCCCGGCCACACGGTCGAGATCGAGCACACGGCAATCAAGTAGCGCCCTCAGCGAAGCCGGAACCATGCATCACCAGATCGTCCGCCGCGCCGGGGCCGAGCGCGAGACCCTGTGGGTCGCGTTGGCCGCCGGGGCCATTCTCGTGTCCGCCGCCCTGGCGGTCGGGCTGCGCGCCGTTCCGGACGCGGAAGCCCCGCTGGCCGCCCACCTCATCGACTCCCGCACCGGCCTGACCGCCGCCGAGCAGGGCCTCTACGCCGACCTGAAGGCGGCGGGGGAGGAGATCGCCGCCCTGCGGACGGCGGAGGGCCGGGCGCCGACGCTGGCGGAACTGGCTGCCGAGGCGCTGCCGCCCTTCGCCGCCGACCCCAGCGCCGCGGCGCGCGGCGGGCATGCCTGGACCTTCGCCAAGACTGGCGATGGGGTCGCCTATGCCGGCGTTTCCGCCGCGCCGGAACTGGCCGGGTCCCTGGTCCTGCGGCTGGACGGCCATGGCGCCGACATCTGGCTGAAGCGCGCCGCCGAAGCCCCGCCCGCCCCGCCGGAGGACGCGGCGCTGACCGCCGCCGGCTGGAAGCGGATCGTTTCCACCTTCACCGCCGGGGTGACCCGATGAGCATCCTTCCTAACCGCCGCCTGATCCTGGCCGGCGCCCTGGCCGCCGCGGCCATGCCCGCCGCTGCCTTCGCGGCTCCCGCCGGGCGCCGCCGCTTCGGCGTCACCCTGCATCCCTACTATTCCTACGTCGCCAACATCGTCGGCGATGCGGCCGAGGTGGTGCCGATCATCCCGGCCGGCTTCAACCCGCACGCCTACGAGCCGCGTCCGGAGGACATCCAGCGCATCGGCGGGCTGGACGCCATCGTGCTGAACGGCATCGGCCACGACGATTTCGCCGGGCGGATGATCGCCGCCTCGGCGAAGCCGTCGCTGCCGGTGGTCGAATCCAACGCCGACGTGCCGCTGCTGCCCGCCGCGGGAATGGCGGCGCGGGCGGCCGGGAGGGTGGTCAACCCTCACAGCTTCCTGTCGATCACCAATTCGGTTCTCCAGGTCGCGACCATCGCGCGCGAACTGGGGCGGCTCGACCCGGACAACGCCGCCGCCTACGCCGCCAACGCCCGCGCCTATTCCCGCCGCCTGCGCCAGCTGCGGGCCGACGCGCTGACGAAGCTGGCGACGGCGGGCACCGCCAGCCTGCGCGTCGCCACCATCCACGGCGCCTACGATTACCTGTTGCGGGAGTTCGGGCTGGAGGTCTCCGCCGTCGTCGAGCCCGCCCACGGCATCGAGCCCAGCCCGGCCCAGCTCGCCGAGACCATCGCGACGATGCGCAAGCTCGACGTGCAGGTGATCTTCTCGGAGCTGAACTTCCCCAGCGCCTATGTGGAGATGATCCGGCGCGAGACCGGCATCCGGCTCTACGCCTTCTCCCACATCTCGCACGGCGACTACGCGCCCGACCTGTTCGAGCGCGAGATGGCCCGGAACCTCGACACGCTGGTTCTGGCGATGGCCGAGGCGGCGCCGTGACGGGTCCCGCCATCCTGTTCGACGCGGTGGGCCTGACGCTGGGGCGCACGGTGATCCTCGACGGCGTGTCCCTGCGCGTCGCGGCGGGCACCGTCCACGCGCTGGTTGGCCCCAACGGCAGCGGCAAGTCGTCGTTGATCCGCGCCCTGCTCGGTCAGGCGCCGCACCGCGGGACCATTCGGCTCGACTGGCCGGGCGACGGGCCGGGGACCATCGCCTACGTGCCGCAATCGGTGGAGTTCGACCGCGGCCTGCCGCTGACGGTGGAGGACTTCCTGGCCGTGCTGTGCCAGCGCCGCCCCGCCTTCCTCGGGCCGGACCGCCGCATCGATTACGGCGTGGCGCTGGACCGCGTCGGCATGGCCGGCAAGGCCCGCCGCCGTTTCGGCGCCCTGTCGGGGGGCGAGCGGCAGCGCGTCCTGCTTGCCCAGGCGCTGATCCCGGCGCCGGACCTGATCGTTCTGGACGAGCCGATGACCGCGCTCGACGAGGCCGGGATCGCCATCTTCGAAACGCTGCTGGCCGAGCTGTCCGCCGCCGGGACCACCATCCTGTGGGTGGAGCACGATCTGGCCCAGGTGCGCCGGCTGGCGACGCGGGTGACCGGCCTGAACCGGCGCGTGCTGTTCGACGGCGCCCCGCTGGAGATGCTGTCGCCGGAGCGGGTGTTCGACCTGTTCTCCGCCGTTCCGCGCCGCACGGCAGCCGAGAGGATCGCGTCATGAGCTTCGAGGCGTTGCGCGCCCTGGTCCAGGGCTGGGCCGGGGCCGGGCTGTTGCCCGCCGGCTTGACCCACGGTTTTCTCGTCAACGCCCTGCTGTCCGGGCTGGTGATCGGCCCGGTGCTCGGCGGGCTCGGCACGCTGGTGGTGACCAAGCGGCTGGCCTTCTTCTCCGAAGCGGTCGGCCACGCCGCGCTGACCGGCGTCGCCATCGGCATCCTCGTGGGGGAGCCCTACACCGGCCCCTACGCCAGCCTGTTCGGCTATTGCCTGCTGTTCGCGCTGCTGGTCAACTACACGCGCAACCGCAGCAACCTGACCGCCGACACGCTGATCGGCGTGTTCCTGTCGGTGTCGCTGGCGCTGGGCGCCAGCCTGCTGCTGATCCTGGCGAGCCGGGTCAACATCCACATCCTGGAGAATGTGCTGTTCGGCTCGGTCCTGACGGTGGACGACCGCGACCTGACCGTGCTGCTGGTGGTGGCCCTCGGGGTGACCGCGCTGATGCTGCCGCTGTTCAACCGGCTGCTGCTGGCCAGCTTCAACCCGGCGCTGGCGCGGGTGCGCGGCGTGCCGGTGAAGGGGCTGGACTATCTGTTCATCGTGCTGGTGACCGTGGTCACCGTCGCGTCGGTCAAGATCATCGGCGCGATCCTGGTGGGGGCGCTGCTGGTCATTCCGGCCGCCGCGGCGCGGGTCGTCGCGTCGTCGCTGCGCGGCTTCTTCCTGCTGTCGGTCGCCTTCGCCAGCGTGGCGGCGGTGGCCGGAATCCTGCTGCCCGTGCAACTGGCCCTGCCGGTGCCGTCGGGCGGCGCCATCATCCTGGCGGCGGGGCTGCTGTTCCTGGGGGCGCTGCTGGCGCGCCTGTTCATGAAGGGGGAAGAGGGATGAAGCGCGTCACGCTCGCGGCGCTCCTGCTGCTGTCCACGGTGGCGGGCGCGTCCGCCGAGACGGTCCTGGCCGGGCACCCGGTCACCGCCGGGCTGGCCCAGGCGCTGACGAAGGGAACGCCGGTGGTGGTGGAGGCGGTGGTTCCGCCGGCCATCCCCATGGGGCGCCAGCACGCCTTCCTGAGCGGGCGCGGCGAGACCAAGCTGGCGGAGGCGGCCCGCAAGGCCGACGCGGTGCTGACCCTGCGCTCCGCCTGGGTCGAGGATCCGCTCTATCCACTGGCGCGGCGCGCCAACATCCGCCTCGTCGAGATCGACGCCGCCCGGCCGGTGGACGGCGCCTTGCCGGGGATCGCGGTCAACGGCGATGCGGCCTTCCCCTGGCTGGGCATCGCCAACGCCGGACGGATGGCCGACATCCTCGCCGCCGACCTGCGGCGCCTGTATCCTGGGTCGGCCGCCGCCATCGACGCGAATCTCGCCACCCTGAAGCGCGGGCTGTTGATGATGTCGTCCCGGTCGGCGCAAGCATTCGCCGCGTTGCCGGATCCGTCGGCGGCGGCGCTGTCCGACCGCTTCGCCACGCTGGCCGCCGACCTCGGGCTCGACCTGCGCCGGGTCTGGACCCGCGACGACCGCGACTGGACGCCGGAACGTCTGGCCCAACTGACCACCACCCTGAAGGCCGAGGCGATTCCCGTGGTGCTGCACCACCGCCAGCCGGCCCCGGAGATCGCCCAGGCCGTGGCGGACGGCGGCGCCCGGCTGATCGTGCTGGACAGTTTGGAGAGCGGTCCGCCGGCAGCGATGGACGCGGCGCTGGCGCGGATTGCCGAGCAGCTCGAGGCGGGATTGCGCTGAGGGTTTCCATGCCCCTCCCCAAAGCGGATTGCAATCCGCTTTGGTCCGCGACAGCGATCCTGGCCACATATGTGGCCGAAGCCCGCCTCCCGCGGGAACAGAGTTCCCACTGACGACAGACGGATGCCGACGCGTCCGGGCGTGGCGCGACAAGCCGTCGGCGCCGAGCGAAAACAATGACCGCCGCTGCCAAAAAAACTTCGTTCGCAGCGAAGGGCGCTTGACGCCGCCGTTAAATCCTATTTTCCTATATGAAATATACTAAATTATACCAGCGCCAAATGTGGTTAGCGCGCCGCAAGTGTCCGAAAGAGGCGCGCCACCCTTCCCCTTTCCAAGCAAGGAGAACCGGCATGAAGGCTTCGGATGACCTCCAATGGATGCTGATCGCGTCGCTCAGCCCGTCCTGTGCCTTGCCGCTGCCGCCGGAACCTTCGGACGGCGTGCCGGACCAGACGCGCGGGGACGAACCGCCGCTCAGCCATTGGCTGGCCTTGGGGGCCGGCGTCGTCCTGGCCGTCCTTCCGATTCTGGTGGCCGCGTTGGCCTGATCCGCAGCCACACCCGGCCTCGGCCGCACCCAATTCCCGGACGGACGACCACCATGACCGATCCCTCACTTCCCAACCTGTCCCGCCTGCGCGGCTTCATCGGCGACTTCACCCGTCTGGTGGAGCGACTGGGCGACGACGAGGCCGCCATCCTCGACGCGGGGCGCAGCCTCCTGGCCGGGCTGGTCGCCGTGGACGACTGGCTGCCCGACGCCTACGCGCAGCCCGATCCGGTCCATTACCGGCAGTATCTGCTGCATTGCGATCCCCATGAGCGCTTCTCGGTCGTCAGCTTCGTCTGGGGGCCGGGGCAGCGCACGCCGATCCACGACCACACCGTCTGGGGGCTCGTCGGCGTGCTGCGCGGGGCGGAGCATTCCCAACGCTACGAACTGCGGGACGGCCCTCCGTTCGCCACCGCCGCCGACCATCTGCCGGTCGGATCGGTGGAGGCGGTGTCGCCGCGCATCGGCGACGTCCACGCCATTTCCAACGCGCTGACCGACCGTCCCTCGATCAGCATCCACGTCTATGGCGGCAACATCGGCGCCATCCGGCGGTCGGTCTTCGACCCGCTGACCGGCGAGCGCAAGCCCTTCATCTCCGGCTACGCCAACAGCGCCCTGCCCAACCTGTGGGACCGCTCGAAACCCGTTCCGCAAGCCGCATAACAGGTCCCGGAAAGCAAACCATGCCCGATACCGCAACCCCCGACACCGCTCCGCTCGCCACCCGCACCGCCGCGGACATCCGCCGCGACTGGATCGACCGCAGGGAGGTCGCCCTTCTCGACGCGCGGGAGGAGGGGCCCTATTCGCTGGCCCACCCGCTGTTCGCCGTGTCGGTGCCGCTCAGCCGGGTGGAATTGCTGGCCTACGATCTGCTGCCGCGGCGCGACGTGCCGATCACCGTCTACGACAACGGCGAGGGCTATGCCGAGCCGGCGGCGCGGCGGCTCCAGGCGCTGGGCTACCGCGAGGTGACGCTGCTGGAGGGCGGGCTGGCCGGCTGGACCGCCGCCGGGTTCGAGGTCTACCGGGACGTCAACGTGCCAAGCAAGGCGTTCGGCGAGTGGGTGGAGCATCACCGCCACACCCCGTCGCTGCCTGCGGACGAGGTGAAGACGCTGATCGATAGTGGGGCCGATCTGGTGATCCTCGACGCCCGCCGCTACGAGGAGTTCCAGACCATGGCGATTCCCGGCGGCGTCAGCGTGCCGGGGGCCGAGCTGGTCAAGCGCGTCCACGACATCGCGCCCGACCCGCGGACGCTGGTCATCGTCAACTGCGCCGGGCGCACCCGTTCGATCATCGGCACGCAGTCGCTGGTGAATGCTGGCATCCCCAACCGCGTGGCGGCGCTGCGCAACGGCACCATCGGCTGGACCCTGGCCGGGCTGGAACTGGACCGCGGGCGCGACGGGCGCTTTCCGGCGGTGTCGCCGGAGGGCGACACGAGGGCCCGCAAGGCCGCCCGCGCGGTGGCTGACCGGGCCGGCGTCGGGCGCATCGGCCCCGCCGCGCTGGACGCCTTCCGCGGCGACGAGCGGCGCACCCTGCACCTGTTCGACGTGCGCACGCCGGAGGAGTATGAGGCCGGCCATCTGCCGGGCTTCCGCCACGCGGCGGGCGGCCAGCTCATCCAGGCGACGGACGAGTATGTCGCGGTGCGCGGCGCCCGCATCGTGCTGGTCGACGACCCGGCGGGCGGCGGCGGGCCGCGCGCCGACATGACCGCCTCCTGGCTGGCGCAGCTTGGCTGGGAGGTGCATGTGCTGGAGGGCGACGTGGCGTCTCTGGGCATCGAGAGCGGCCCCGACCGTCGCCGCCTGCCGCCCGTCCCGGACGTTGGGGCGGAGACGGTGGCGCCGCGCGACCTGCTGGCCCTGCTGGAGAACGGCGAGGCGGCGGTGATCGACATCACCCGCAGCCCGCGCTACCGCGCCGGCCACATCCCGGGGGCGTATTTCTCGACCCGCGCGCGTCTGGGCGGCACCATCGCTCGCCTGCCGAAGGGCGTGCGGCCGGTGCTTACCTGCTGGGACGGCACGCTGACCCGCTACGCCGCCGCCGATTTCCCGCCGGGGGCGGTCCCGCTGCTGCTGGAGGGCGGCACGCAGGGCTGGGTGGCGGCCGGGCTGCCGCTCAGCGCCGGGCTGGAGCGCCTGGGGCCGGAGCCGGACGACGTCTACAAGCGTCCCTACGAGGGCACCGACAACAGCGCCGCCGCCATGCAGGGCTACATCGACTGGGAGCTTGAGCTGGTGGACCAGCTAAAGCGCGACGGCGCCCACAATTTCCGCGTCATCTGACGATCTCCGCCACAGGACACCCCATGACCATTTCCCCGCGCTTCCCCGCTTCCCCGCGCTTCTTCGGGGTGGGCCGCCGGGCGCTGCTCGGCACCGCGCTGCTGCTCGCCGCCGGCTTCGCCGGCCTGACGCCGGCCCCCGCGCAGGCCGAGGCGACGCAGGTCCGCTTCGCCCGCAACCTCGGCCTCGGCTACCTGCCGCTCTACGTCATGGAGGACAAGGGGCTGGTGGAGAAGCACGCCCGCGCCGCCGGGCTGGGCGCGGTGACGGCCAGCTACACCCCGCTCGGCAACCCGACGACGATCACCGAGGCCACCCTGTCCGGCAACGCCGATTTCGGGGCGGCGGGCGTGCCGGCCTTCATCATCGCCTGGGACAAGACGAAGGGGAACGCCAACCTGCGCGGGCTGGCCGCCCTGAACGCCCAGCCGGCCTACCTCAACACCAACCGGCCCGAGGTGAAGGGCCTGACGGACTTCACCGAGACGGACCGCATCGTCGTGCCGTCGGTCCGCGCCTCCTATCAGGCCATCGTGCTCCAGATCGCCGCCGAGCAGGTCTTCGGCCCCGGCCAGCACGCGCGGCTGGACCCGCTGACCGTCTCGCTGGCCCATCCCGACGGCACCGCCGCCCTGCTGTCCGGCCGGACGGAGATCACCGCCCACTTCACCAGCCCGCCCTTCCAGGACCAGCAGCTCCGCGACCCGAAGATCCACAAGGTGCTGAGCAGCTACGACGTGCTGGGCGGGCCGGCGTCCTTCAGCGCGCTGTGGACCTCCGCCGCCTTCCACGAGGCCAACCCGCGGCTGACCAAGGCCGTGCTGGCGGCGCTGGAGGACGCGGTGGCCCTCATCAAGGCCGACCCCAGGGAGGCCGCCCGCGCCTACATCCGCATCGAGAAGTCCAAGCTGGGCGAGGAGGAGGTGGCGGCGATGATCGCCCATCCGGAGGTGTCCTACGACCTCGCCCCGCGCGGCATCGGCATCTTCACCGACTTCATGGCGCGCATCGGCTCGATCCGCAACCGGCCCGCCGACTGGCGCGACCTGTTCTTCGCCGACATCCACGACCGCACCGGAAGCTGAGGGCGTTCCCATGACCCACCCCGCCTTCACCGCCCATCCGGTCTCCCCCACGCTGGGGGCCGAGATCCGCGGCATCGACCTGTCGCAGCCGCTGGACGCCGCCACCGCCGCTGCGCTGTCCCAGGCGCTGGACCGTCATCTGGTGCTGGTGTTCCGCGGCCAGACGCTGTCCGACGCCGACCTCGTCCGGGTGTCCGGGCATTTCGGGCCGCTTGACAAGGCGCCGATCACCGAGCATGGCCGGCTGCACGCGCCGGGCCTCGAGGAGGTCTACGTCATCTCCAACGTCACGGAGCAGGGCCGCCCCATCGGCGCGCTGGGGGCGGGGGAGTCGGTCTGGCACGCCGACATGACCTATCTGGAGACTCCGCCCTACGCCAGCAGCCTCTACGCGCTGGAGGTGCCGGAGGAGGGTGGGGACACCGGATTCATCAGCATGTTCGCCGCCTACGACGCGCTGCCGGAGAATCTGAAGCGGCGGGTTGGCGGGCTGTCGATCAAGCACGACAGCACGACCAACAGCGGCGGCTATCTGCGGCAGGGCTTCGCGCCTCCGACCGACCTCGCCACCTCGCCCGGCACCGTGCACCCGCTGGTCATCGCCCATCCGGTGAGCGGGCGCAAGGCGCTGCTGCTGGGGCGCCGCCCGCACGCCTGCATCCCCGGCCTGCCGCTGGCGGAGAGCGAGGCGTTGCTCGACGCGGTGTGGGAGGCGGCGGTGCGTCCGGAGTTGTCCTGGCACCACCAATGGCGGGTCGGCGATCTCGTGATGTGGGACAACCGCTGGACCATGCACCGCCGCGATCCCTTTCCCGAGGACCAGCGCCGCCGCATGCACCGCACCCAGATCGCCGTCCCCGCCCTTTCCTTCCGGCAGGGTTTCGTTACGGGTGTCACGTTTGGGACTACCCCGTCAGAAAATGCTCCAGTCCGGTGATGGCCGCCCGGTCGCGATAGACGGTGGGAAGCGCGGCGGTCTGGCGCGCCGTGCGGATGCTCCGCGCCGTGGGGTCGCGCCCCAGGCGAATGGCGTCCTCGATGAAGTCGTCAGCGCTCATGGTGACGGCATCGGCCATGCCGAGGCGGTCCAGCAGGGCGGCGGCAAGCCGTCCGCGCATGAAGCGGCCACGCACGGTCACCACCGGAAGCCCGGCCTCCACCGCCTGCAGGGCCGTGTTGAATCCGGAAAAGCCGATGCTGTCGAGATAGACGTCCATCACCCGCAACGTGGCGAGATACGCGTCATGGTCGAGTTGATCGGCGAAGACGCAGTGTTCCCGGCTGTCGATGCCTTGCAAGGCGAAGGCCCGTTCCAGCCGGTTCTCCAAGCTGCGGCTGACGCTGTCCTGGCTGTGCCGGAAGAACAGGAACCGGCTGCCGGGCACGGCGGCGGCGATGGAGGGAAACACATGGTCGTGCTGGGGCAGGTATTTGAACAGGCTTTGGCTGCACAGGAACGCCGGAGCCCCGTCGGGCAGGCCGAATCGGCGGCGCGTGACCGACGCGACGGGCCGCCGGGTGGGCTCCACGTGACAACCCAGGTTGGGCAGCCGGATGAGGCGGTCGCTGTAGAAGGCGTCGCCATCCGGTGGCTCCAACAGGTGGCCCGACAGGTAATGGTCGAGCGTGGGAAGCCCCGTCGTGTCGGGGTGCCCCCACGCCACGGCTTGCACCGGTGCGAGGCGTAGCGCCGCGAGCCGATAGGTCATGGGTTCCATGCCGACCTCGGGGAACAGCATAGGCGTCGCCGTCGTCAGGCTGGCAGGCGATCGCCCGGCGGAATGCCTCCGTCGCCGCTTCTGTGCGCCCGAGATCGACGAGCGCGGCGCCGAGATTGATCAGCATCATCGCGGAGCCGGGCGCGAGCCGCGCGGCGCGGCGGAAGGCGATGGACGCCTGCTCCACGGCACCGACGGCGCGCAGGAGGTTGCCAAGGTTGTTGCAGGCCGCGCCATGGGAGGGGTCGAGCGCGATGAGACGGCGATAGGCCGCCATCCTCGGGCTTCAGGTGCAGGATTTGACGGAGCACCGACACGGCCTCGTCGGTCGGGGCACCCTGGGCCAGCATCGGGGCCAGACCGGCGAGTGCATCCGGGTGGCCGGGGCGCAGCATCAGCGCCCGGCGGTGGAGCGCCATCGCCTCGTCCGCCCTGCGCAGCGCCATGGCCAGCTTGCCGAAGTTGGCGTGGAAGTCGGCGACGTCCGGAGCACTGGCGATGGCGTGGCGGATCCGCGCCATCGCCTCCAGCGGGCGGCCCTCCTGCCCGTGGAGCACGCCCAACAGGTGCAGCGCGTGCGGCTGGTCCGGCTCGACGGCAAGGATACGACCGTAAAGCTCCCTGGCCTCCGTCAGTCTGCCCTGGAGATGATATTCGACCGCAAGTTCCAGCGCCTCCTGCACCGTCGCCATGGGGAACTCCCGCCCGCCTCGTCGTTGATCGGAGCAGCCTGTCCGCCACGCCGGCGGTCAGGACAGGCAGAATCCGCTCGTGCCGCCTGACGAGGTGCGAAACAGGCTGGGCTGCGCTCTCCCGCTTGCGCACACCGGCCCACGACCTGGCCTCATCGATCCTCAGAACGGAGCCGCGGTTGTGCTGGCGTGGCATCGTCTTAAACCACGAGGCCGCAACGGCTGTCGAACGGATTTCGGCCGGTTGCGGCGGCTTTCGCACCCACTTGGTCACGGGGCGCGGCGGTCGAGGGCCATTGTCGGTCCGAAGGAGCAAGATGCGCTGTCCACACCGTTCTTCGAGCGTTGGGAAAGGGCACCCCCTGGCCCTCTGGCGCGGCAATGGGTTGGGATAATTCAATAAAAACTATTAATTTCTGTAAAAATATATTTCTTACACAAAAAATTCTCAGGCTGTTGACTCATAGACTACTTATTAAGTAGGTTTATCAGGTCGGCATTAGACACCTCCGGCCGCGGCAATTTGAATCGCAGCTTGCGCCGCGTCATCAACCGCTAAAGCGCCACGATCACGGTCGTGGGTCCTCAAGGGAGTGACCGGACATGCCAATCCCCGCCGATCCCCGCGCCAACCTCCGGCCTTCGGCCGTCTCCTGTCCTGCGGGCATGGGCGGTTGCCGGAACGGCTGTCGGCGCTGCTGATCGCCGCATCGTCTCCACAAACAGTCCCGGATTGTCCAAGCGCCAGTGGCGGAAGGCCGCGCCTTGCCCGCTCGCTCGCCCACGGTCCGACCGGGACCACCGCCACGCGAATGCGGGGCAAGGAAAAACGGCCGGATCGCACAGACAGAAACGCGGCGGCCGGGCTATCGAAAGGGATGACACGATGACCCAGTTTGCATCCGCCGATGCTGTCGGCACCTCCATCGCCCGTCTCGACATTCGTCCCGTCGCGGGGCGCATCGGGGCGGAAATCCATGGCGTCCGGCTGTCCGGCGACCTTCCGCCGGCGGTCCTGCGGGCCATCCGGCAGGCTCTGGGCCGCCACAAGGTGCTGTTCTTCCGCGAGCAGACCCATCTGGACGAGGCCGGGCAGGAGGCGTTCGGTCGCCAGTTCGGCAACCTCGTGCCGCACCCGACCGTGCCATCCCTGGCTGGCACCGCCAACATCCTGGATGTGGACGGCAGCCGGGGCGAGCGCGCCAGCTCCTGGCACACCGACGTGACCTTCGTTCCCGGCTATCCCGCCATTTCCATCCTGCGCAGCGTCACCGCGCCGGAGCGCGGCGGCGACACGCTGTGGGCCAACACGGCCGCCGCCTATGCCGAGCTGTCGCCGCCCCTGCGCGATCTTGCGGACCGGCTGTGGGCGCTGCACTCCAACGTCTACGACTATGTCGGCGACCGTCAGAGCGCGTCGGAACAGGGGCTGCACCGCTACCAGACCGTCTTCACCTCCACCCGCTACGAGACGGAGCACCCACTCGTCCATGTCCATGCGGAAACCGGCGAGCGCTCGCTGATCCTCGGCCATTTCGTGCAGCGGATCGTCGGGTTGCCGAGTACCGATTCCCGCCTGCTGCTGGAGCTGTTCCAGAACCATGTCGTCCGCCCGGAGAATGTGGTGCGCTGGCGCTGGTCCGCGGGGGACGTCGCCGTGTGGGACAACCGGGCGACCCAGCACCGCGCCGTGGATGATTACGACGAGCAGCCGCGCATCGTCCGCCGCGTCACCGTCACCGGGGAACCGCCGGTCGCCGTGGACGGCCGGCGGAGCTTCCTGCGCTCGGTCACGCCGCCGCAGTCCGCCTCCTCGTCCATCGCCGCCGAATAACCGCTTCACCGGAACCCTCTCTCCTCAGGGGAGAGGGGGCTTCGACGCGATGGCTTTCCTTCATCCCATTCTTCGCCGCATTCGATACGGAGCATCTCCATGGCCCTGACGCATGAATTTTCCCGCCGCCGCCTTCTGGCGGGCGCCGCGGCTTTCGGCGGCGGCCTGCTGCTTCCGGGCAAGGCGCCGGCCTATGGCGGGGCGAAGCCATTCTCCGGCGTGACGCTCAACGTTTCCACCTTCAACGCACCGTTTGCCCGTATCCTGACCAAATGGCTGCCGGAGTTCGAGGAGGCGACGGGCGCCAGGGTCGTCTACGACACGCCGGCCTTTCCGGTCTACAACCAGCGCGCCGATCTGGAGCTGTCCACGGGCGGTGCAGCCTACGACGTGCTGAACATCACCTTCATCTATTCCAGCCGCTGGATCGGGGCCGGCTGGTTCACGCCGCTCGACGACTACATCCGCGATGCGAACCGCACGCCCGCCGACTGGGACGTGGAGGATTTCCTGCCGGGCCTGCGGGCGCCGGAAAGCGACAAGGCCGGGCGGCTCTACGGCGTTCCCTGGACCGTGGACACCTTCATCTCCGGGGCGTCGCGCTTCGACCTGTTCAAGAACGCCGGGCTCGGTCTGCCCGACACGACGGACGAACTGGTCACCGCGCTGAAGGCCGTGCACGGGAAGGAGAAGGTGGCGGGATTCGTCACCGACAACCACTATGGCTGGACCTTCGTGCCCTTCCTCCAGGCCTTCGGCGGCAACGTCTTCCGCAACCCGCCCGATGATCTGACACCGGTGCTCGACACGCCGGAAGTGGTCGCCGCCGCGGAGTATTTCGCGCGGATTCTGAAGGAGTTCGGCCCCAACGGCGTGCTCTCCTACACGGAGGACCAGGCGCTCCAGGCGCTGCAGAACGGGCGGGCCAACTATTCGGCGATCGGACAGACCTACCTGTCGCAGGTCGGCGGGCCGAACAGCAAGACGGCCTCGACCGTCGCGTACAGCCCGGTGGTGCGTGGCCCCGCCGGACGCTTTCCCGGCGTCGCCACCCACGGGCTGGGCATTCCGGCGGCCTCGAAGAACAAGGACGCCGCCTGGGCCTTCATCCAATGGGCGCTGTCCAAGAAGAACACCCGCCGCGCCATCGTGGAGGAGCGCTACGCCTCGCCCACCCGCCGCTCGGACTTCGAATCCGCGGAGTTCAAGCGGATCGCCACGGTGAACGGCTACGACCTGTCGGAGATCATCGCCTCCGCCGTCGATCTGGCGGCCAGGCAGGGGCACATGAAGTACCGCACGGTGCCGGTCTATCCGCAGGTGGACCAGCAGTTGAACAAGGCCATCGCCAACATCGTCTCCGGCCAGCTGTCGCCGAAGCAGGCCATCGAGCAGGCGCAGGCCGGGTCGATCACCGACCTGCGGCGCGCCGGCGTCGCCATCTGACGGGCGGCATGCGGGGGAGGGCGTGGCCATGGCCTTTCTGAATCCGGCGCGACCGAAGGCGGAGCGGGCACCCGCCGGCTGGGAACAGACCCGTCGCCGCGCCTATCTGGCGGGGCTTCTGCCGGCGCTGGTCGTGCTGGGGGGCATCACGCTGCTGCCGGGGCTGTTCCTGCTGGGGGTCAGCCTGACCCCGCTCAGCCTCGTCAACCCCGGCACGGTGTTCGATTTCTCCGATCCGCTCGGCAATTACCGCGAACTGCTGCGGGACGCGCGGTTCCACAACTCGGTCCTGCTGCAACTCCACCTGTCGGCGACCAGCGTCGGGCTGCAACTGGCGGCGGGGTTGGGGGTGGCCCTGCTGCTGAACGTCCGCGCGCGTTTCTTCGAGGCGATCCGCGCCGCCTTCCTGATCCCGATGGTGCTGCCGCCCATCGTGGTCGCGCTGATCTGGAAGATCCTCTACACGCCGGACGTCAGCCCGCTGCACCGGCTGCTGGAGGAGGCGGGGTTGCCGGTCGACTCCCTGATCACCGATCCGACGCTGGCGATCTGGGCCATCGCGGTGGCCGAGACGTGGCAGTGGTTTCCCTTCACCATGCTGATGGTGCTGGCGACGCTGCAGCTGATCCCGGACGAGCCTTTGGAGGCGGCGCGGATCGACGGGGCCAACCGCCGGCAGGTGTTCCGCCACATCATCCTGGCCTATCTGCGCCCGGCGCTGGTCGTCTGCGGCCTGTTCCGGCTGATCGACAGCCTGAAGGCCTTTCCGCTGATCTACGTCCTGACCAACGGCGGGCCGGGCACCGCGACGGAGGTCACCAATTATTACGGCTTCATCGAGGCGTTCAATTTCTCCTATTGGGGCTACGCCAGCGCCATTGCCGTCCTGATGCTGGGCGGCGTCTTCGCGGTGAGCTGGCTGGTGGGCCGCCTGGGATGGAACGAGGTGCACCATGACTGACGCGACGCGGGCCGCCGCGGCTCCCCTTCCCGCCCGGATCGCGGCATGGCCCGGACGGGTGCGGCCGCTGCGCTGGCGGCGGCACCGCATCGGCCTGCATGCGGCGGCGCTGGCGCTGCTGCTGCTGGTTCTGTTCCCCTTCGCCTGGATGGTCCAGATGGCGTTGCGCCCCGCCGACGCGGTGCTGGACGACGCGGTCCTCTTCCTGCCGACGCTGGAGAATTTTGTGGCGCTCTGGCAAGGGCATTTCCCGAAATCCTTCCTGAACAGCGTGCTGGTCAGCAGCCTGTCCACCGCGGCGTCCCTGGCCTTGGGCGTGCCGGCGGCCTATGTGCTGACCCGCTGGCGT
Source organism: Azospirillum baldaniorum (assembly GCF_003119195.2). Taxonomy (NCBI): domain Bacteria; kingdom Pseudomonadati; phylum Pseudomonadota; class Alphaproteobacteria; order Rhodospirillales; family Azospirillaceae; genus Azospirillum; species Azospirillum baldaniorum. Next base: position 156,432 of record NZ_CP022255.1, read on the forward strand.
TTCCGGGCGCGGCGGCGGGTGGCGCTGTGGATTCTCGCGACGCGCATGGCTCCGCCCATCGCCCTGACGATCCCCTTCTTCCTGGCCTACCGCTGGGTGGGCTTGCAGGATTCGGTGGTCGGGCTGGCGCTGATCTACATGACCTTCAACATCTCCATCGTCGTCTGGTTCATGCAGACCTTCTTCGCGGCCATTCCCCGCTCGCTGGAGGAGGCCGCCTGGATCGACGGCTGCGGCGTGTGGCAGGCGTTCCGGCGGGTCACGCTGCCGCTGGCGGCGCCCGGTCTGGCGGCGACGGCGGTGTTCTGCTTCATCTTCTCCTGGAACGACTTCTTTTTCGCGCTGATCTTGACGCGCACCAACGCCGTCACCGCCCCGGTCGCCATCACCAACTTCCTCCAGTACGAGGGGTGGGAGTGGGGCAAGATCGCCGCCGCCGGCACGCTCGTGATGCTGCCGGTGCTGGCCTTCACGCTGCTGGTCCGCAAATACCTCGTCCGCGGGCTGACCGCGGGCGGCCTGAAGGATTGAGGAGGGAAACGCCATGGCGTCCGTGATCATCCGGGACCTCCGCAAGTCCTACGGCGGCACGCCGGTGCTCCACGGCGTGTCGGTCGACATCGCCGACGGGGAGTTCGTGGCGCTGGTCGGGCCGAGCGGCTGCGGCAAGTCCACGTTGCTGCGCATGATCGCCGGGCTGGAGGAGGCCGGCGAGGGCGAGATCCGCATCGGCGGACGCCTCGTCAACGACGTGCCGCCGAAGGATCGGGATATCGCGATGGTGTTCCAGAACTACGCGCTCTATCCCCACATGACGGTGGCGCAGAATCTCGGCTTCGCTTTGACGCTGAAGGACGTGGACCGGGGGGAGATCGCGGCGCGGGTGGCGCGCGCGGCGGAGGTGCTGGGCCTGTCGGCCCTGCTCGACCGCCGGCCCGGCCAACTGTCGGGCGGGCAGCGGCAGCGCGTCGCCATGGGCCGGGCCATCGTGCGCGATCCCCGGCTGTTCCTGTTCGACGAGCCGCTGTCCAACCTGGATGCCAAGCTGCGCGTGCAGATGCGGGCGGAGATCAAGGCCCTTCACCAGCGCCTGCGGACCAGCGCCATCTACGTCACCCATGACCAGATCGAGGCGATGACCATGGCCGACCGCATCGTCGTGATGCGCGACGGGCGGGTGGAGCAGGCGGGGGCGCCGCTGGACCTCTACGACCGCCCGGCCAACCGCTTCGTCGCCGGTTTCATCGGGTCACCGGCCATGAATTTCCTTACGGGGCGGATCGCGGTGAACGGCCGCGCCTCCTTCCGGCTGGACGGCGGGCCGGACCTGCCGCTGTCCGCGGTTCCGCTAGAGGCGGACGGGCGCCCGGCGGTGCTGGGTCTGCGCCCGGAGCACGCCCTCATCGACCCGGAGGAGGGCGTCCCGCTTCACGTCGCGGTGGTCGAGCCGACCGGTTCCGAAACGCAGGTGGTGGGGCAGCTTGCCGGGCAACCCTTCGTCGGAGTGTTCCGTGAGCGCGTGGCCGCGCGTCCCGGCGACATCCTGCCGTTGCGCCTGCCGGCCGCCTCCGCCCACCTGTTCGACGCCGGTGAAGGGCGGAGGCTGGTGTGGGATGGGGCGTCATGACGCTCACCGTTCCTCACAAGGCCCGCCCTCGCATGGCCCGCATCAGACGCTGATCAACGCTTGGAAGAAGCAGGCGATCGAGGGGATGGCCGGGGTGTTCTCCGGCAAGGCGGGAGCCGCCGAATCCAACCAGCATGGCGAGGAGGAGAAGCTGCACGCCATGATCGGCCAGTTGGTCGTGGAGCGGGATTTTTTGCAAGGCCTCCGGTCGATGAGCGTCGGCGCGGAGGCGGGAGCTGATCGAACCGGAGCATCCGCGGCTTCCTGTACTTGGTCGCCGTGATGGACTGGGCGACACGCAAGGTCCTGATCTGGCGGCTGTCGAACACCATGGACGTCGAGTTCTGCCTGGGGGCGGTGGAGGAGGCGATGGCGCGGCACGGCCGGCCGGACATCTTCGACACCGATCAGGGCAGCCACTTCACCAGCCCGCGCTTCACCGGTCTCTTGACCGCGACCGGCATTCGGGTGTCGATGGACGGCCAGGGCCGCTGGATGGACAACGTGTTCATCGAACGGCTCTGGCGATCGCTGAAGTACGAATGCGTCTACCTCCACGCCTTCGAAACGGGCAGCGAGACCAGGGCCGGGATCGGCCGGTGGATCGATTACCACAACGCCGACCGCCCGCACTCAGCGCTCGGCGGCAAAACCCCGGACGAGGTCCATCAGGGCACACCCAACCGGATCAGATTGGCGGCGTGACACGAACCTGAACCAAGCTTGTTCCAGCCGCCAAACTGTCCGGGTAATTGGGAACACGTCAGTCGGGGCCGGCGGTGGCTCATGATATCGGGCTCATGACATCTGGTTGATGGCCTTGCGGAACCGTGCCAGCGACAGGCTGAACAAGGCCGCGCCGATCCCGAGAAGCGCGAGGAACTGCGGCCATACCACGTCGAGGCCGGCGCCGCGGTACAGGATGGCCTGGGCCAGCGTGACGAAGTGCGTCGTCGGCGCGGCGAGCATCACGTCCTGGACGAGGGTGGGCATGCTTTCGCGCGGCGTCATCCCTCCCGACAGCATCTGCAGCGGCACCATCACCAGGATCAGCAGCATGCCGAACTGCGGCATGCTGCGGGCCACTGTCCCCAGGAAGATGCCCATCGACGTGGTGGCGAACAGGTGCAGGGCGGCGCCGGCCAGGAACAGGGCGACGGAGCCGCCGATGGGAACCGCCAGCAGTCCCTGGACGACGAAGACCAGCGAGACGGCGCAGGCGACGAGCACGACCAGGGCCATCGACCAGATCTTGCCGACCATGATCTCGACGGGCGTGACCGGCATCACCAGCAGATGCTCGATGGTGCCGTGCTCGCGCTCCCGGATCAGGGCGGCGCCGGTCAGGATGATCGACAGCATCGTGACCTGGTTGATCACCTCGATCACCGATCCGAACCAGCCCTTGTTCATCTCGGGATTGAAGCGGACCCGCAGGGCGAGGTCGACCGGAAGGGCCTGTTCCCCGCGGTAGCGTTGCACGAAGGCGCCGACCTCCCCGCTGACGATCTGCTGGATGTAGCCGCTCCCGGAAAAGGCCTGGGTCATCCGGGTCGCATCGACGTTGAGCTGGATCGCCGGCTGGCGCCCGGCGAGGACGTCGCGCTGGAAATTGGGCGGAATGTCGAGCGCGAAGGTGTCGAGCCCGGCGTCCATGCGGGCGTCCATCTCGGCGGGCGTGATCAGGACTGGTGGCAGGAAGAAGGGCGGGTAGAAAGCGCCGACGATGCGGGCCGACAGGGGCGAGCGATCCTCGTCGACGATGGCGATCGCCGCCTTGTTCAGCGTCTCCGGGATGGCGGTGGCCGCCGTGTAGATCGCGAGGGTGAAGGAGTAGACGATGAGGGCCAGAAGCATCGGGTCGCGGGCGAGGCTGCGCAGTTCCTTGATGCCGAGGTTCAGGACGTTGGACGCCTGCATCGCTCAGGTCTCCTGCTTCTTCAACAGCAGCGCGCTCGCGCCGATCAGGACCGGCACGGCGATCAGCAGCGCGACGAAGGCGGCGTGCAGATCCCCGAAGCCCAGGGCCTTGGAGAAGACGCCCCGCGACATGGTCAGGAAATGGGTGGTCGGGTAGACCTCCCCGATGAGCGCCGCGGCGCCCCCCAGGGACGAGACCGGATCGATCATGCCGGAATACTGGGTCGCCGGGATCAGCGTCGCGATGGTGGTGCCGAAGACGGCGGCGATCTGGCTGCGCATGAAGCTGGACATCAGGAGCCCCATGGCCGTCGCCGCGATGGTGTAGAGCACGGCGCCGGCGGACAGGGCCAGCAGATTCCCGGTCAGCGGCACGCCGAAGACGGTGACCGCCATCGCCACCATGAGAAGGAAGTTGAGCATGGCCAGCCCGACATAGGGCAGTTGCTTGCCGAGCAGGAACTCCAGCCTGGTGACCGGCGTGACGTAGAGGTTGATGATCGAACCGAGTTCCTTCTCGCGCACGACGCTGAGCGCGGCCAGCATCGCCGGGATCAGCAGCAGCAGGATCGGGATGACCGCCGGCACGATGGCCTTCAGGCTCTCGACGTCCGGGTTGTAGCGGAAGCGGGTCTCGATGGTGGCGAGGCTGGGCGTGTTGGTTTGGGAGGCCAGCCATTGGCTGTGCATGCCCTGCACGTACCCGTTGACCGTCTCGGCGCGCGTCGGCATGGAACCATCGATCCACGCCCCGATCTGGACTTGGCGCCCGCGGGCGACGTCGCGCCCGAAGCCCGGCGGGATTTCCAGCGCCAGGGAGAGGGCCCCCGCCCGCATGCGCCGGTCGAGATCCTCGTAGTCGATGATCGGCGCCCGTTCGACGAAGTAGCGGGAGCCCGCGAGGTTGAGCGTGTAATCGCGGCTGATCGTCGTCTGGTCCCGGTCCAGGACCGCGAAGGACAGATCCTCGACATCCATGTTGATGCCGTAGCCCATGATGACCATCAGCAGGAGGCTGCCGACCAGGGCGAGCGTTGCGCGGATGGGATCACGCCGCAACTCCAGCGCCTCCAGGAGCGAGTAGCTGAGCATGCGCCGCGGGTTGAAGAATCGGCTTTCCGCGCGTTCGCCGAGAGGGGTGGCGACCGACGGGACCTGTCGGCGACCGTCAGGCGCCGCCGCATCGCTTTCCCGGCGCGCCGCCACGGCCTCCTCCAGATAACCGATGAAGGCCTCCTCCAGCGTCGCGGTGCCGCGCTTCGCGACGAGCGCCGCCGGCGTGTCGCTGACCAGCACGCGGCCGGCGTGCATCAGCGAGATGCGGTCGCAGCGTTCGGCCTCGTTCATGAAATGCGTCGAGATGAAGATCGTCACCCCATCCCGGCGCGCCAGCCCGATCATGATCTCCCAAAACGCGTCGCGCGCGATCGGATCGACGCCCGACGTCGGCTCGTCCAGGATCAGCATGGCGGGCTCATGGACCATCGCGACGGCGAGGGACAGGCGTTGGCGCTGGCCGAGCGGCAGCCGGTCCGGCAACGCTTCCATCGCGTCGGCGAGGCCGAAGCGCTCCGCCACCGCCGCGACCCGGCGGGGCAGGACGTCCTCGGGCACCTGGAACAGGCGGGCGTGCAACTCCAGGTTCTGCCGGATCGTCAGCTCCGAATAGAGCGAGAAGGACTGGGACATGTAGCCGACGCGCCGCCGGGTCTCGATGTTGCCGGCGTCCACCGGCTGCCCGAACAGCCGGGCCTCGCCCTCGCTCGGCTGGAGCAGGCCGGTTAGCATTTTCATCGTCGTCGTCTTGCCGCAGCCGTTGGAGCCGAGAAAGCCGAAGATCTCGCCGCGCGGTATGCGGAAGCTGACATGGTCGACCGCCACGAAATCGCCGAAGCGCATGGTCAGGCCCTTGGCCTCGATGGCGATGTCGCTTGCGTCCCCCGTGCGCGGCACGATCGCGACGGCCTTGTGGCCGCGGCGCTTCTCCTCGGGCATCAGCGCGACGAAGGCCTCCTCCAGCGTCGCGGTCCCGGTGCGGTCCAGCAGGTCCCGCGGGCTGCCGGTGGCCAGCACGCGTCCCTCGTCCATGGCGACGAGCCAGTCGAAGCGCGCCGCCTCCTCCATGTAGGCGGTGGCCACCACCACGCTCATGCCGGGACGGTCCGCCCGGATGCGGTCGATCAGTTCCCAGAACTGCCGCCGCGAAAGCGGGTCCACACCCGTGGTCGGCTCGTCGAGGATCAGCAGGTCCGGATCGTGGATGAGCGCGCAGCACAGACCGAGCTTCTGCTTCATGCCGCCGGACAGCTTGCCGGCCGGCCGGTCGAGGAACGGCGCCAGACCGGTGCTTTGCGTCAGGTCGGCGATGCGGCGCTGGCGCTCGGCCCGGCCCTGGCCGAACAGCCGTCCGAAGAAATCGAGATTCTCGGCGATCGACAGCGTCGGGTAGAGGGTCTTGCCGAGGCCCTGAGGCATGTAGGCGATGCGGGGGCACACGGCGCGGCGGTGGCGCGCCTCGGCCATGCTGCCGCCCAGCACCTCGACCGTTCCTTCCTGCAGGGCGCGCGCGCCCGACATCAGCGACAGCAGGCTCGACTTGCCGACGCCATCGGGGCCGATCAGGCCCGAGACGCGCCCCGCCGGAACGTCCAGGCTGACCCCGTCAATGGCCCGGATCTTTTTGTACACCAGACGAACGTCCCGCAGGCGCGCGACGGGTGATGCGGCGGAGCGGTCGGCGGCACCGCTCATGGCACGAGGTTTTGCAGATTGGCCGGCCATTCGGTGTCCGGATCGATCCGCACATAGGCCACCCCCGGCAATCCGGTCTTCACGTCGCGGATGTATTTCTTGAGCAGCGGAGGGGGGATCTGGGCCTTGATCCGGAACATCAGCTTCTGGCGTTCGCTGGCCGTCTCCACGGTCTTCGGCGTGAACTGGGCGACGTCGGCCACGAAGGTGGCCTTGGCGGGAATGACGTATTGCGGGAAGGCGTCGAGGGCGATGCGCACCTCGGTCCCGATCCTCACCCGTCCGGCGGCTTCCGTCGGCAGGAAGAAGGTCATGTAGACGTCGCTGAGATCGACCATGTTCAGCACCCGGCCACCGGCGCCGAGCACCTCCCCCGGCTGCGCCACCCGGAACTGCACACGGCCGTCGCGCGGCGAGCGGAGCGTGCTGTCCCGGATGTCGGCCTGGATGCGTTCGATGGTCGCCGCGGCGGCGTCGACCGCCGCCCTGGCGTTGACGACCTGGGCCTCGGCGGTGGCGATGGCGGCGTCGGCCGCGGCGACCTGGGCCTTGGCCGCGCTGACCGCGGCGTTCGCGCTTTCGAAGCGGGCGCGGTCGGTGTCGAGCACCTGCCGCGACGTCGTGCCCCGCGCCTCCAACTCCTCGGATCGGGCGAGCTGCTTCTGGGCGACGTCCCGCTCAGCCTCGCGCTGGGCGACCAGGGAGAGCGCCGACTGCCGCTCGGCCTGGCGCTGGAGCACCTGATGGCGGGCGGTTTCGACGCCGATGACCGCCTGCTGCTTCTGCGCCTCGGCCTGCTTGGCCTGGGCCTTGAGAACGTCGGTGTCCATCCGGGCGAGCACCTGCCCGGCGGTGACGAAATCGCCCTCATCGACCAGGATGTCCTCGACCCGTCCGGCGGTTTTCGTGGCGATATCGATTTCGACCGCCTCGATCCGGCCGTTGCCGCTGGCCAGCCCGGCGGGCAGTCCTTTGGGCTGCAGAAACAGCCATACCCCATACAGGACCACGACGATGGACAGCGCGGCTGCGGCTTTGAGCAGCCACCGGCTTGGCTTCCTCATCATCCACCAATCCATTCGCTTGCAGGCAACGCCTTCAAGGCAATCCAGCCTATCAGACCGTCGGCGCAACGCCACCGGCTTTCTCAGCTTGAGGTGGAGTGCTTTTTGCCGCACTGGCGCGATCGCGCATGGTCTTACAGGATCGGGCTCGGCACCGAGAGAAAGCCATCCATGGCCAGCGCGATTCCCCCCATGGGAACGGCGTCCGGGCCGAGCGGCGAGACGAGAAGCCGCAGGTCGCGGCGCAACGGTTCCAGCGCGTGCTCGCCGAGGGCGGCGTTCAGCGCCGGAAGAATGAACTCCGCGACGATCGCCAGGTTGCCGCCCAGCACCACCAAGCCCGGATTCGCCAGATTGACCAGATGCGACAGCGCGAAACCGAGGTGTGAACCCGCCTCCTCCAGCAAAGTCCGCACGACCGGATCGCCGTCGCGCGCCGCGGCGGCGGCGGCCCAGAGGTCGGGCAGGGCGCGCCCACGCTCGGCGGCCTGGGCGAGGATCGAGGTTTCGGAGACGTAGGTCTCCAGGCATCCCCGCTTGCCGCAGCCGCAGGCGCGGCCGCCCGGCACGATGGTCAAATGCCCGATCTCCCCGGCGAAGCCCTGCGCGCCGCGGTACAGCCGCCCGCCGAAGAACAGCCCGCCGCCGACGCCCGAATGGCCGGTCAGATAGACGAAGTCCTCCACTCCCCGGCAGGCGCCGAACAGCCGCTCGGCCATGGCGGCGGCCTTGGTGTCGTTGTCGACATGGACCGGCGCGCCCAGCGCCTCCTCCAGCAGCGGGCGGATCGGCGTGTCGCGCCAGCCCAGGTTGGGCGCCAGGACGAGCCGGCCCTCGCGGTCCATCAGCGCCGGAATGCCGACGCCGATGCCGCACAAGGGCGGCGTTGCGGCTCCGCCCTCCGGCCGGCTCGCCGCGACGACCGCGTCAATCCCCTCGTGCAGGTGGCGCAGCGCCGTGGCGAGGTCGGTGCTGCCGGGGATCTGCGACTGCTCCACCACCGTGCCGGCCAGCGTGGTGGAGACGATGCGGATCGTTCCCGGCTCCAGCCGGGCGCCCACCAGCAGGCCGGCGGACGGGGCGATGCCGAGCGCCGTCTCCGGCCGGCCGATGCGGCGCGCGCGCGGCGCCTCGGTCCGCTCGACCAGCCCCTCCTCGATCATCTGCGCCACGATGGCCGAGGTCGTCGCCTTGTCCAGGCCGGTCAGCCGGCTGAGGTCGCGCTGCGCGCAGCGCGGATTCTCCCGCAGCGCGTGGAAGACGCGGACCATGTTGAGGCGGCGGATCGCGGCCGAGTTGACCCTTGGCAGCATGCGGATTCCTGTCTCGCGCGTCTGGCGGCAATCGTCGGGCGCTGGGCGGGGCATACACCGAAAAGGTGGGGAATGTCGCCCCGACATGGCTTGACGCGGGCTGATTCGAATCATACGCTTCCATTTGTTAGACCGTCTATCTAATTCGCGGCCACACGAGAAGCCGCAATCCAGGGAGGGGGCGACCCCATGGCCGAGCCGCTTTTGGCAGCGTTCGGCGTCACGAAGAGCTTTGGGCCCGTCGAGGTCCTCCATGGCGTGGATTTCACCGTCCAGCGCGGTGAGGTGCACGCCCTGGTCGGCGAGAACGGGGCCGGCAAATCGACGCTGATGAAGATCCTGTCCGGCTTTCACCAGCCGACCTCGGGCGCCGTGCGCGTGGATGGACGGCCGATGAGCTTCTCCGGCATCGGCGCGGCCGAGGCGGCGGGCGTCGTGCTGATCCACCAGGAATTCAACCTCGCCGAACATCTGACGGTCGAGGAGAACATCTTTCTCGGGCGCGAGCTGCGGCGCGGCCCGTTCCTCGACAAGCGCGCCATGCGCGAGCGGTCCCGCGCCGTCCTGGCGGAGCTGGAATGCCCGGTGGACCCCCGCGCGCGGGTGCGCGACCTCGCCGTGTCGGAGCGGCAGATGGTCGAGATCGCCAAGGCGATGTCGCGCGAGGTCCGCGTCCTCATCATGGACGAGCCCACGGCGGTTCTGACCGGCACCGAGTCCGCCGTGCTGTTCGGCCTGATCCGCCGGCTGCGCGACCAGGGGGTGGGGGTCGTCTACACCTCGCACAAGCTGGACGAGGTGCGGGCCATCACCGACCGGGTCACCGTTCTGCGCGACGGCCATCACATCGCCACCCGCCCGACCGACGAACTGACGGAGGACGGCATCGCCCAGCTCATGGTCGGGCGGGCGATCAGCGACCTGTTCCCGGCCAAGACGCCGCTGGCGCCGGACGCGCCGGTGGTGCTGGAGGCGCGGGGGATCGACGTTCCCGGCTGGGTGCGGGGCGCCGGCTTCGACCTGCGCCGCGGCGAGATCCTGGGCTTCGCCGGGCTGATCGGCGCCGGGCGGACGGAACTGGCCGAGGGGCTGCTCGGCCTGCGCCGCCGCACCGCCGGCACGCTGTCCCGCAACGGGGAGCCGCTGCGCGTCCGCCGCCTGGAGGACGCGGTGGCGGCCGGCATCGCCTACCTGACCGAGGACCGCAAGGGCAAGGGCCTGCTGCTCGCCAAGGGTTTGCAGCCAAACCTGACGCTGCTGGCGCTGGACCGCTACGGCCGGGTCTTCGTGGACGAACGGCGGGAGGCCGCGGCGCTGGAGCGCGCGGTGACGGAGTTCGACATCCGCGTCCGGACGCTGGACGTGCCGGTCGGCAGCCTGAGCGGCGGCAACCAGCAGAAGCTGCTGCTCGCCAAGACGATGCAGGTCGATCCGGAGATCCTGATCGTGGACGAGCCGACGCGCGGCATCGACATCGGGACCAAGCAGCAGATCTACCAGTTCCTGCACGACTTCGCCCGCCGGGGCGGGTCGGTGATCCTCATCTCCTCGGAAATGCCCGAGATCATCGGGCTGTCACACCGGGTGGTGGTCATGCGCTCCGGCGTGGTGACCGGCATCCTGGAGGGTGACGAGGTCGAGGAAAGCGAGATCGTCCGCTACGCCACTGGCCTGAAGGGCCACACGGTCGATGGCCTGAAAGGCTTCACACCAAAAGGAGACGCGCATGACGCCGTCGGTCATGCCTGAGGCCACGCGGAAGCCCTCCTCCGGCTTCGATCTGAAACTCTACGGGCCGTTCCTGGCGCTGGCCGCGCTGATCGTGCTGGGCACCATCGTCAACCCGGTGTTCCTCAGCCCCGGCAACATCGGCAATGTGCTGACCCGCACCGCCTTCATCGGCATCATCGCGGTGGGGGCCACCTTCGTCATCACCGCCGGCGGGATCGACCTGTCGGTCGGCTCGTTGGCCGCCTTCGCGTCGGGCGTCATGATCGTGGTGATGAACGCGCTGGTCGGCTCCATGGGCGCCGGACTGCCGGTCATCCTGATCGGCGTCCTGGTGGCGCTGGGGCTCGGGCTGGTGGCGGGGCTGGTCAACGGGCTGCTGGTGACCAAGGGGAGAATGGAGGCGTTCATCGTCACGCTGGGGACCATGGGCATCTTCCGATCCCTGGTCACCTACATCGCCGACGGCGGCACGCTGTCGTTGAATTCGGAGATCCGCACGATCTACCGGCCCGTCTATTACGGCGGGGTCTTCGGCATCTCCTACCCGATCCTGGCCTTCGCGGTGGTGGCGCTGATCGGCGCGCTGATCATGTACCGCACGCGCTTCGGCCGCTACTGCGCCGCCATCGGCTCCAGCGAGGACGTGGCGCGCTATTCGGCGATCAACGTGGACCGGGTCAAGCTGCTGGCCTTCGTGCTGCAGGGCATCTGCGTCGCCATCGCGGTGGTGATCTACGTGCCGCGGCTGGGCTCGGCCTCGGCCACCACGGGCCTGCTGTGGGAACTGGAGGCCATCGCCGCCGTCATCATCGGCGGCACCATGCTGAAGGGCGGTTACGGCCGCATCTGGGGGACGGTGGTGGGCGCCGTCATGCTCACGCTGATCGACAACATCCTCAACCTGACCGGCGCCATCAGCGTCTACCTGAACGGCACCATCCAGGGGGTAATCATCATCGTCGCGGTGCTCCTGCAACGGGGGACCGTGGCGCGTCGCTGAAAAAACACGAAGAGGGAGGAATCGACCATGACGTTCCGTTTCGGTCTGGCCGCGGCGCTGGCCGCGGGCCTGATGGTGGCGCCGGTCACCGGCTGGGCGCAGCAGAAGATCAAGATGGGCGTGTCCATCCCCGCCGCGACGCACGGCTGGGCCGGCGGCCTCAACTGGCACGCCCAGCAGGCCGAGAAGCGGCTGGAAAAGCAGTACCCGAACCTCGACGTGGTGATCGTCACCGCCCGTGACGTCGGCCGTCAGGCCAACGACCTGGAGGATCTGGTCTCGGTGCAGCGGATCGACGCGCTGGTCATCCTGCCCTTCGAATCCGCGCCGATGACCGACCCCGTGCGCGCGGTCAAGCAGGCCGGCAAGTTCGTCACGGTGGTGGACCGCGGCCTGACCGACCCGTCGATCCAGGATCTCTATGTCGCCGGCAACAACCCGCAGATGGGCGAGGTCTCCGCCCGGTTCATGAAGGAGAAGATGGGCGGCAAGGGCGACATCGTGGTGCTGCGCGGCATCCCGACCGTGATCGACAACCAGCGCGTCGACGCCTTCATGAAGGAGATCGAGGGCACCCAGATCAAGGTGCTGGGCATGCAGTACGCCAACTGGAACCGTGATGACGGCTTCAAGGTGATGCAGGACTTCCTGTCCCGCTTCCCGAAGATCGACGCGGTGTGGGCGCAGGACGACGACATCGCGCTGGGCGTCATCGAGGCCGTCAAGCAGGCCGGCCGCGAGAAGGAGATGTTCATCCTCGGCGGCGCCGGCATGAAGGACATGATCAAGCGCGTCATGGACAAGGACGTGCTGGTCCCCGCCGACGTCCTCTACCCGCCCGCGATGATCGCCGAGGCCATGGAGATCACCGCCAAGCATCTGGTGGAAAAGGCGCCGATCCAGAAGGAATACATCATCGAGGCGACGCTGGTGACCCCGGAGAACGCCGCGAAATACTACTACCCGGACTCGCCGTTCTGATTTTCCGGCCCGAAGACGACCCGAAGGCCCGAAGACGACCCGAAGGGAGGAGCATCATGAAGACGATCAAGGGGCCGGCGATCTTCCTCGCGCAGTTCGCGGGGGACGCGGCGCCGTTCAACAGCCTTCCGGCCATCGGCGCCTGGGCCGCCGGGCTGGGCTTCAAGGGCGTGCAGATTCCGTCCTGGGACGGCCGCCTGTTCGACCTCGCCCGGGCCGCCGAGAGCAAGGGCTATTGCGACGAGGTGAAGGGCGTGCTGGCCGAGGCCGGCGTGCAGATCACCGAGCTGTCCACCCATCTCCAGGGGCAGCTCGTCGCCGTGCACCCGGCCTATGACGAGGCGTTCGACGGTTTCGCCGCACCCGAAGTGCGCGGCAACCCGAAGGCCCGGCAGGAATGGGCGGTCAACCAGCTGCTGATGGCGGCCAAGGCCTCGGCCAACCTGGGGCTGACGGCGCACGTCACCTTCTCCGGCGCGCTGGCCTGGCCCTACGTCTACCCCTGGCCGCAGCGCCCGGCGGGGCTGATCGAAACCGCCTTCGACGAGCTGGCGCGGCGCTGGCGGCCGATCCTCGACGCCTTCGACGCGGCGGGGGTGGACCTCTGCTACGAGATCCATCCCGGCGAGGACCTGTTCGACGGAGCGACCTTCGAGATGTTCCTGGAGCGCGTCGGCAACCACCCGCGCTGCAACATCCTCTACGACCCCAGCCACTTCGTGCTGCAGCAGCTCGACTATCTCGGCTACATCGACGTCTATCACGAGCGGATCAAGATGTTCCACGTCAAGGACGCGGAGTTCAACCCGTCCCCGCGCCAAGGCGTCTATTCCGGCTACCAGCCCTGGATCGGCCGGGCCGGGCGCTTCCGCTCGCTCGGCGACGGGCAGGTCGATTTCGGCGGCATCTTCTCCAAGCTGACCCAGTACGGCTTCGACGGCTGGGCGGTGCTGGAGTGGGAATGCGCCATGAAGCACCCCGAGCAGGGGGCCGCCGAAGGCGCGCGGTTCATCGACGCGCACATCATCCGGGTGACCGAGAAGGCCTTCGACGACTTCGCCGGGGCCGGCACCGACGAGGCCGCCAACCGGCGCATGCTCGGCATCGGCTGAGCGGGAGGAGATCATGACCATCGAAGGGAAGACGGCCTCCGGGCCGAACCGCCGGCTGCGCCTGGGCATGGTCGGCGGCGGGCGGGGCGCCTTCATCGGGGCGGTGCACCGCATCGCCGCCCGCCTCGACGACCGTTACGAGCTGCGGGCCGGGGCGCTGTCCTCCGACCCGGAGCGGGCACGGGTCAGCGGCGCCGACCTGTTCCTGCCGCCGGAGCGCTGCTACGCCAGCTTTGCCGAGATGGCGCGGGCCGAGGCGGCGCGCGACGACGGCATCGACGTGGTCAGCATCGTGACGCCCAACCACCTGCACCACGACGCCGCCAAGGCGTTCCTGGAGGCGGGCATCCACGTCATCTGCGACAAGCCGCTGACCACCACGGTGGAGGACGCGGAGGATCTGGCGGCGGCGGTGGAGCGCAGCGGCCTCGTCTTCGCGCTGACCCACAACTACACCGGCTACCCGATGGTGCGGCAGGCCCGCGCCATGGTGGCGGCCGGTGACCTGGGCGCCCTCCGCGTCGTGCAGGTCGAATACCCGCAGGACTGGCTGAGCACCCGGCTGGAGGAAAGCGGGCAGAAGCAGGCGCAATGGCGGACCGACCCGGCGCGCAGCGGCATCGCCGGCTGCGTCGGTGATATCGGCACCCACGCCTTCCAACTGGCGGAGTTCGTCACCGGCCTGCGCTGCACGCGGCTCGCCGCCGATCTGACCGCCTTCGTGGAGGGCCGCCGGCTCGACGACAACGCGCACATGATGCTGCGCTTCGGCAACGGCGCGCGCGGCATGCTGTGGGCCAGCCAGGTGGCGCCCGGCCACGAGAACGGGCTGCGCCTGCGCGTCTACGGCGACAAGGGCGGGCTGGAGTGGTTCCAGGAGCAACCGAACCACCTGCGCTTCAGCCCGCTCGGCGAGCCGCCGCGCACCATCACGCGCGGCGGCCCCGGATCGGATGGGGCGGCGGCGCACGCCACGCGCATCCCGTCGGGCCATCCCGAAGGCTATCTGGAAGGCTTCGCCCAGATCTACCGCGACGCCGCAGACCTGATCGTCGCCCGCATGGGCGGTGCCGCCGCCGGTGCACCGGCGGCGCTCGTCCCCACCGTCCGGGACGGCGTGCGCGGCGTGCGCTTCATCCACGCCGCCGTGGAGTCGAGCCGCCGGGACGCCGCCTGGGTCGAGCTTTGAAAGGATTTGCCATGACCGAAGCCTATTTCACCGGCGTCGAGCGCATCCGTTACGAAGGACCGGACAGCGACACCCCGCTCGCCTACCGCTGGTACGACCCCGACCGCATGGTCCTGGGCCGGCGGATGGCCGACCACCTGCGCGTCGCCGTCTGCTACTGGCACAGCTTCTGCTGGCCCGGTTCCGATCCCTTCGGCGGCGGCACGCTGGACCGGCCCTGGATGCGCGCCGGCGATCCGGTGGCGCTGGCCGAGGCGAAGATGGACGTGGCGTTCGAGCTGTTCGGGAAGCTCGGCGTGCCCTTCTTCACCTTCCACGACCGCGACGTGGCGCCCGAGATGGGCTCGCTGCGGGAAACGCAGGCGACCTTCGCCCGCCTGACCGAGCGGTTGCAGGGCTGCATCGAGCGCAGCGGCGTCAAACTGCTGTGGGGCACCGCCAACCTGTTCTCGCACCCCCGATACATGGCCGGCGCGGCCACCAACCCCGACCCGGAGGTCTTCGCCTGCGCGGCGGCGCAGGTGCGCGACGCGCTGGAGGCGACGCACCGGCTGGGCGGCGTCAATTACGTGCTGTGGGGCGGGCGCGAGGGCTACGACACGCTGCTCAACACCGACATGGCGCGCGAGCTGGACCAGCTCGGCCGCTTCCTGACGATGGTGGTCGAACACAAGCACAAGATCGGCTTCACCGGCACCATCCTGATTGAGCCCAAGCCCATGGAGCCGACCAAGCACCAGTACGACCACGACGTGGCGACGGTCTACGGCTTCCTGAAGCGCTACGGGCTGGAAAAGGAGGTCGCCGTCAACATCGAGGTCAACCACGCCACGCTGGCCGGCCACAGCTTCGAGCATGAGGTGGCGACGGCGCTGGCGCTGGGCGTCTTCGGCTCCATCGACATGAACCGGGGCGACCCGCAGAACGGCTGGGACACCGACCAGTTCCCCAACGACCATGTGGAGCTGGCGCTGCCCATGGCGCGCATCCTGGAGTCCGGCGGCTTCACCACCGGCGGCTTCAACTTCGACGCCAAGATCCGGCGCCAGAGCGTCGAGCCGGACGACCTGCTGCACGCCCATGTCGGCGGCATCGACACGCTGGCCCGCGCGCTGCTTGCCGGGGCGCGCCTCGTCGAAGACGGCCGGCTGCGCAGCCTGCGCGCGGAGCGCTACGCCGGTTGGAAGGGCGATCTCGGGCAAAAGCTCCTTGGCGGGCTGGATCTCGCCGGAGCGGCGGACGCCGGCCTTGGCTTCGATCCCCGGCCGCGGTCGGGCCGGCAGGAGATGTTGGAGAATCTGGTGAACCGCCTCGTCTGAGGCCGCTGGCTGATTGGGGGGAGGGTCCATGTATCTCGGCATCGACCTGGGGACGTCCGGCGTCAAGGCGGTGCTGGTCGACGCGGCGCAACGCTGCGTCGGCCAGTCCACCGCGCCGCTGGAGGTCAGCCGCCCGCACCCGCTGTGGTCGGAGCAGGACCCGAAGGACTGGTGGGCCGCCACCGGGCGCGCCGTCGCCGGACTGCGCGCCGCGCATCCCGACGCGATGGGGGCGGTGCGGGGGATCGGCCTGTCGGGGCAGATGCACGGGGCGACCCTGCTCGACCGGCAGGACCGCGTGCTGCGCCCGGCCATCCTGTGGAACGACGGGCGCAGCGGTGCCGAATGCGCGGAGCTGGAGCGCCGCGCCCCCACCCTGCGCGCCATCGCCGGCAACCGCGCCATGCCCGGCTTCACCGCGCCCAAGCTGCTGTGGGTCGCGGCGCACGAGCCGGACCTGTTCAAGGCGGTCACCAAGGTGCTGCTGCCCAAGGACTGGCTGCGCCTGCGCATGACCGGCGACCACGCCTCGGACTTGTCGGATTCCGCCGGCACGCTGTGGCTGGACGTCGGCCGGCGCGCGTGGTCGGACGAGCTGCTGGCTGCCACGGGGCTCGGCGAGGCGCACATGCCGCGGCTGTACGAAGGGTGCCAGCCCACCGGCACGCTGCGGGCGGAGGTCGTCACCGACTGGGGCGTTCCGCCGGGAACTGTGGTGGCGGCCGGGGCCGGGGACAACGCCGCCGGTGCCGTGGGGGTCGGGGTGGTGGCGCCGGGCAGCGCCTTCCTGTCGCTGGGCACCTCGGGCGTGCTGTTCGTCAGCAGCAACCGCTTCGCGCCCAACCCGGAACGCGGGGTGCACGCCTTCTGCCACGCCCTGACCGGCCGCTGGCACCAGATGTCGGTGATGCTGAGCGCGGCGAGCTGCCTGTCCTTCGCCGCCCGTCTGACCGGCGCCGCGGACGAGGCGGCGCTGCTGCGCGAGGCCGAAGCGTATGGCGGCGACCCCGGCGCGCTGGTCTTCCTGCCCTACCTGTCGGGGGAGCGCACGCCGCACAACGACCCTCACGCCAAGGGTGTCTTCTTCGGCCTGACCCACGACACCGACCGCGGGGCGCTCGTCCGCGCGGTGCTGGAGGGGGTGACCTTCGCCTTTGCCGACGGGCTGGAGGCACTGGAGGAGGCCGGCGGGCGCGTCGAGCGCTTCCTGGTGATCGGCGGCGGCGCGCGCAGCGCCCTGTGGGGCCGCATTCTGGCCAGCGCGCTCGGCCGGCCGCTCGACTACCCGGCGGGGGGAGAGGTCGGCCCGGCCTTCGGGGCGGCCCGTCTGGCGCGCCTCGCGGTGACGGGCGAGGAACCGGAAACCGTGTGCCAGCCCTTGGAGATCCGCCACACCGTGGAGCCGGACCCGGCCCTCGCCGCCGCCCTGGCGCCACGCCGCCGCCTGTTCCGCCGCCTGTACGGCGATCTAAAATCGGCCTTTCGCGAGGCCGACGGGGCGTGACCCACGCCCATGCGGGCGTCTTCCCGACGACTTTCGAAGGGCGGGCCTTCTCCGGGGTTTAATTGAGGAAGCGGTTTTCGCGCAGGCGGGCCACGGCGAGGTCCACGAAAGCCCTCACCTTGGCCGGCGCGTGGCGCCCCTCGGGGTGGAGGACGTGGATGGGCAGGGGCGGTTCCTCATGGTCGGCGAGCACGATCCGAAGCTCGCCGGCCAGCAGGGCCGGGCCGATCTGGTAATGGAGCACCCGGGTGAGGCCCCAGCCCGCCTTGGCGGTCGCGATCACCGCCTCGTTGGTGTTGCATTGCAGGACCGGGTCGATGGTCACCCGCTGGTCCCGCGCGAACCGCCACTCCGGCGACGCCCAGGCGCCGGTCGACACGGCGATGCGGTGGTGCTTGAGGTCGGCCGGCGTCTGCGGGACGCCGTGGCGTTCGAAATAGGCCGGGGCGCCGCAGACCACGCGCCGGACCGTGCCGACCCGGATGGCGGTGAGCCCGGAATCTGGCAGGTGGCCGATGCGCACGGCGACGTCGATGCCTTCCTCCACGATGTTCACCGGGCGGTCGACGAAGAAGGTCTGCGCGCGCATGCCGGGGTAACGGTCCAGATAC
The DNA here is from genome assembly GCF_003119195.2 of Azospirillum baldaniorum. Lineage (NCBI taxonomy): Bacteria > Pseudomonadati > Pseudomonadota > Alphaproteobacteria > Rhodospirillales > Azospirillaceae > Azospirillum > Azospirillum baldaniorum. Next base: position 174,554 of record NZ_CP022255.1, read on the forward strand.
TCGGTCACGATCGGCAGCACATGCATCGGCCCGAACAGCGCGGAGGCGGTAACGGCGAGCGTCCCGGTCGGGGTGGCGTAGATGCCGCCCGCCGCAGCTTCCGCCTCCGTGATGTCCGAGAGAATGCGGCGGCAGTCCTCGAGGTAGCGCGCCCCGGCTTCGGTGACCTTCACCGAGCGGGTGGTGCGCACAAACAGGCGGGCGCCGATCAACTCCTCGAGGGCCGCTACGGCGCGCGTCACCGCGGGCGCGCTCAGACGCAGGTGGCGGGCGGCTTCGGCGAAGCTCTCCGTTTCCGCGACCTTCACGAAGATCCGCATCGCCTGCAACCGGTCCATGCGCGCCCCCGTTTCGCCGCGTCCCCGTCACAGTCTGTGGCCGAAGAGGCTTCGGATAGCAACCTCCGCCTCCGCCGCCGCGCCAAAAGCCGCCTCGTTGGAAGCCGCCGGGTCAGAAGCCGAAATGGCTGAGGCCCGGATGGTCGTCCGGACGGCGGCCCAGCGGCCAGTGGAACTTGCGCTCGGCCTCGGCGATCGGGTGCTCGTTGATGCTGGCGTGGCGGACGCGCATCAGCCCATCCTCGGCGAACTCCCAGTTCTCGTTGCCGTAGGCGCGGAACCACTGGCCGCTGTCGTCGTGGTACTCGTAGGCGTAGCGCACGGCGATGCGGTTGCCGCCGAACGCCCACAGCTCCTTGATCAGCCGGTAGTCCAACTCGCGGTTCCACTTGCGGGTCAGGAAGGCTTCGACCTCGGCGCGGCCGTTGGCGAACTCCGCGCGGTTCCGCCAGCGCGTGTCGGTGGTGTAGGCCAGCGCGACCTTGGCGGGGTCGCGGCTGTTCCAGCCGTCTTCCGCCAGACGGACCTTTTCGATGGCGGATTCTTCGCTGAAGGGGGGCAGAGGGGGACGGGACATGGCGAACTCCTGTCGTTTCGCGGGGGAGGGGAGGGGTGAAGGGCGGGTCAGAGCGCGAGCTGAAGGGGAGCGTCCTCGCCTGTCTCCGCTTCGGCGGGGACGGCGCAGCACAGCAGCACCTCGTCGGCAGCGACCGCCGCGCTCGGCTCCTTGACGTAGGTCACCGCGCCCTTGAGCAGCTTGGTGCGGCAGGTCCCGCAGGTGCCCTCGCGGCAACTGAAGGCGGGATCGAGGCCACGCGCTTCGGCCAGTTCGAGCAGCGTGCCGGAGCCGGGTGTCCAGCGCGCCTCCTTGAGCGTGTTCATGAAGGCGACCGGCACCGGCTTGGTCGAGGGCGACCGGCGCGCCGGTGCGGCGGCGGTTTCCATGGTCTGACCCGTCCGCTTCAGGGACGACGGCCCGAACGCTTCGGCGTGAATCCGGCTGTCGGCGATGTTGAGGCCGCGCAGGCCGTCGTAGAGCGCCTGGGTGAAGGCGGGCGGCCCGCAGAGGTAGAAGTCGTAATCGTTGAAGCCGAGGATTCGCGTCAGCAGCGCCATGTCGATGCGGCCCACCGCGTCGTAATCGACGCCCGGTGCGGCCTCGCCGGGGTCGCTGAGAACGCGGACGAGCCGGACGTCGCCGTTCGCCGCCGTGACGAGGTCGGTGATTTCCCGGTCGAACGGGCGCTCCGCTTTGGAGCGCGCGGCGTGGACCAGGATCGTCGGGCGGATGCGCTGCGTGCGCAGCCCTTCATAGACGACATGGCGCAGCATGGCGAGCAGCGGCGTGATGCCGACGCCGCCGGCGAGCAGCACCGCCGGCCGCGCCGCGCGGGCGTCGATGGTGAAGCCGCCCGCCGGCCCGCGCGCCTCGATGACGTCGCCGACCCGGACATGGTCGTGCAGATGCCGCGACACCAGCCCCTCGCGCTTGACGCTGATGCGGTAGGCCCCGTCCGACGGGGCGACCGAGAGTGTGTAGGTCCGGACGACCGGCTTCTCGGCCCCCGCCGGGGTGACGCGGATGGGCAGATGCTGGCCGGCCAGATGCGGCAGCAACCCCGCGCCGTCGTTCGGCCGCAGATGGAAGGAGCGGATGGTGGCGCTTTCCTCCACGATGTCCGTCACCGTCATCGGCCGCCAGCGCGTCGCCGTTTCCTCCGCGCGCAGCCGGTCGGCGGCTTGGCCCCAGTCGCCGGTCATCAGCGAGCTGGGGGACCAGCCATCCGCCCGCAGCGTCCAGCGCAGGGCCAGGGCGCCGCGTCGGCGGACGACCCTGCGCGCCTTGAACGTCCACAGCCGCTCGGCGCCCTGGAAGGCGGCGATTTCCGGCGAGTCCAGGACCAAAGCGGCGTCGCCGGTCATCTGCAGCAGATCACCGCTGGCGAAATCGACGAAGAGCAGCCCCGCCTTCCCATTGAGCAGGATGTTGCCGAGCGTGGCGAAGAAGAGGTTGCCGTCGAAGTCGGGAATGGTGAGCGTGCCGTCCCCGGCCACGCGGACGAACCCGGTCTTGCCGCCGCGATGCGACACGTCGACCTGCCGATGGTCGCCACGGTCGGCGTAGGAGGCGACGAAGAAGGCATCCGCCGCTTCGATCACCGCCCGTGCCGCCGGATCGAGGGCCGTCAACTCCTCGACGGCGCCGGCGAAGGGCTGGGCGGGGTCGCGGGCCAGCGTGGCGTCGCGCAGCTGGATGTAGCGGGGGCAGTTGCCGAAGCTCTGGTCGACCGCGACGCGGAAGCCCTCGGGCGTCGCCGTGACGACGCCGTTCATGCGGTTGCGCCGCCGCGTGTTCATCTCGATGCCGAGGAGGCCGACCGGCGCCCCATCGGTCAGGCCGGCCGCTGCGGGATCGCCGGCGTTCGGGCGCGCGGCGATGTCGAGGGCGGTTGGGGACGGCGAGGACAGGAAGCCGGGCCGGCCTTCCAGCACGGTCGCCCAGGCATCGCCGTCCGGGTCGGCGCTGCCGATCACGAGGAAAGGGAGCTGGGCGTAGAAGTCGCGGTGCTGGTCGGGCATGAAGTCGCGGATGACCCGCTGCCCCACCATCGCCATCCGCTCGGCGACGCCGACCTTCTCCTGCAGGAACGTCTCGCCCTCATGCCAGATCGGCAGCGTCTTCGCGGTCTCGCCCATGTCCCGTCTCCCCGGTGAAAGAAGCGGGCGCGCTGGTGCGCGCGCCCAGGCGGCGCGTCACGCGGCGGTGAGCCCCGCCGGAGTCTGGGCGAAGGGGACGAAGCCCGGCAGACCCTCGACCCGGCGGAGGAAGGCGTTGACGGCCGGGTAGCCCGACAGATCGACGTTGCCCTCCGGAGCGCGGGCGACGTAGCTGTAGATGGCGACGTCGGCGATCGTCGGCTGGAGGCCGACCAGCCAGTCGCGGCCGGACAGGTGGCTGTCGAGCCGCTTCAGCAGGGTGTGCGCGCGGCCGATGACCTCGTCGGGATTGAAGCCCGCACCGAACACCGTGACCAGCCGCGCCGCCGCCGGACCGTAGGCGACCTCGCCGGCCGCGACCGACAGCCAGCGCTGGACGGCCGCCGCATTCCGCGCGTCCTCGGGCAGCCAGTCGCTGCGGCCGGCCTTCTTCGCCAGATAGACCAGGATGGCGTTCGAGTCTGAGACGACCACACCGTCGTCGTCCAGCACGGGGACCTGACCGAACGGGTTCAGCGCCAGGAATTCGGGGGTCTTGTGCGCGCCCGCCTTCAGGTCGACCTCGACCAACTCGTGCGGCAGTCCGAGCAGGGACACGAACAGGCGGGCGCGGTGCGCGTGGCCCGACAGCGGGTGATGATAGAGCTTCATGACTGACTCCTGCGGTGCTGGCCGGGACCATCCCGATCCGCACACCGAGAGTGCGCCCGTCAGCCGATCACGGGAATGACCCGGTTTGGCAGTTCATCATTACAGCCAGTGCAATAATGCCGGTTGGAGAGGGGCGTTTGGGGGGAGAGCGTTAGGCGTTCCCTCTCCCCTTGGGGAGAGGGTTAGGGTGAGGGGGTTGTGCGTGTCGGTACGCTCGGCAAAAGCGCAACCCCCCTCACCGGCCCTTCGGGCCACCCTCTCCCCAGAGGGGAGAGGGTTATGAGAAAGCCAATTGCAACAGTTCCGCATGATCGCTCAGACCGGCTTGACCTGCGCCCACCTTCACGTCATGATGATGCATCATGCATCGGATGACCGGCAGCGGCGGGAAGGGCGGAGGATGAGCGGGTTCGATCTCACCCTTCTCGAACACGACAATCTCGGCGGCACGATTTACCAGAAATTGTGCGAGGCCCTGATGAAGGGCGCCTTCAAGCCGAACGACCGCCTCAAGATTCGCGATCTGGCCGACCGGCTGGGGACGAGCGTCACGCCGGTGCGCGACGCCATCCTGCGGCTGGTGCAGGATCAGGCCCTGATGCTGCGCTCGCCGCGCGACATCCGGGTTCCGATGCTGACCCGGGCCACGTATCTGGAGATCCGCGACATCCGCGTCAATCTGGAGGGGCTGGCCGCCGCGCGGGCCGCCGTACAGGCCACGCCCGCCCAGATCGCGGCTTTGGACGCCCTGCTCAAGCGCAACGAGGAGGCGATGGCCGCCGGCAACACCGCGTTGGCCACCGAACTCAACCAGATCTTCCATTTCACGGTGTCCGAGATCGCGGACATGCCGGTGCTCGGCGACATTCTGCGGCGGCTCTGGCTGCAGATGGGGCCGTTGATCGCCGACGTCTACGGCGGCGCCGGGCGCACGATGATCGACCATCACTACCCGCTGATGGACGCCATCCGCAGCCACGACGGCCCCGCCGCCGCCCGCGCCATCCAGGCCGACATCCTGCTGGCCAGCGGGCCGATCCTGGAGAGGATCGACGGCGTGCATCCCGAGGCGCTTGCCGTCTGATGTCCCGCCGATCCCATCCGCTTCCTCAGCCGATCCACCCGCCAATATGATGCATCAAACATTGACCGCTTCGCGCCACGAGGAGACACCGGCGATGACACCGGCCCCGACCCAGGGTGACGTTCTGACCACCGCCGCGCCGGCAATCTCCATGGAGGAGGCTGGCGCCATTCTGCAACGGTGGTTCGGCGTGGCCGGCACCGTCCGCGAACTGAGCAGCGAGCGCGACCGCAATTTCCACATCGCCACGCCGGATGGACAGGGCTATGTGCTGAAGTTCACCAACCCGGCGGAGCCGCAACCCGTCACAAGCTTCCAGACGGGGGCCATGCAGCATGTGGCCGACCGTGACCCGGCCTTGCCGGTGCCGCGGGTCGTGCCGACGCTGGACGGGGAGGCCCAGGCGATCGTCCACATCGACGGCAGCGCCATGGTGCTGCGGCTGCTGACCTATCTCGAAGGGACGCCGCTCCACGCCGCTCCGCCCTCGCCGGGGCTGATGCGGGCGCTGGGAACGACGCTGGCCCGGCTGGATCGGGCGCTGGCCGACTACGAGCATCCCGGCTCGGAGCGCGACCTGCTGTGGGACATCAGCCGCACCGCCGGCGTCGCCGACCGGCTGCACTATGTGACCGACGACCGGCGGCGCCGGATGGTCGAGCGCTTCGTCGCCCGCTTCATCGACGAGATCGCCCCCCGGCTGCCCGCCCTGCGCCATCAGGTGATCCACAACGACCTGAACCCCCACAACGCGGTGGTCGATCCGATCGGGCACGAGACGGTCACCGGGATCATCGACTTCGGCGACGCGCTGCGGGCGCCGCTGGTCAACGATCTGGCGACGGCGCTCGCCTACCACGTCACCAGCGGCGAGACGCCCTTCGGCTCGGTGGTCGAGATGACCCGCGCCTACAACGCCGTGCTGCCGCTGACGGCGGACGAGGTGGACCTGCTGCCCGATCTGGTGGCGGGCCGCCTCGCCCTGACCATCGGCATCACAAGCTGGCGGGCGGCCGAATACCCCGCCAACGCCGCCTACATCCTGCGCAACGCCGAACGCGCCTTCGCCGGCCTGGACCGGCTGACCGGCGACGAGGCCGCCACCGCCCGCCGCCTGCTCCATCTCGCCTGCCAGAAAGTGTGAACCGCCATGACCATGATCAACGCCTACGCGCCCGACTCCGCCGGGACCCTGCCGGAGCGCGAGCGCGCCCTGATCGCTCGCCGCGAGAGGCTGCTCGGCCCGGCCTACCGGCTGTTCTACGCCGACCCGATCCATGTCGTGCGCGGCGAGGGCTCATCCCTCTATGACGCCGAGGGCAACCGCTATCTGGACGCCTACAACAACGTCGCCTCGGTCGGGCATTCGCGGCCGGAGGTGGTGGAGGCGATGGCCCGGCAGGCGGCCGTGCTGAACACCCACACGCGCTACCTGACCGACGGCATTCTCGACTTCGCCGAAGCCTTCCTGGCGGAGTTCCCGGCGGAGCTGTCGCACCTGATGCTGACCTGCACCGGCAGCGAGGCCAACGATCTGGCCCTGCGCGTCGCCCGCGTCCACACCGGCGGCACCGGCGTCGTCATCGCGCACAACGCCTACCACGGCGTGACCTCGGCGCTGGCCGAGATGTCGCCCTCGCTGGGCGCCGCGGTGAAGCTGGGCGACCATGTCCGCGTGGTGCCGGCGCCCGACGGCTACCGCATGCCGGAGGCCGAGGTTGGCGCCGCCTTCGCGCGCTCCGTGGAGGAGGCCATCGCCGACCTGCGGGAGAAGGGGATCACCCCGGCGGCGCTGCTGGTCGACACCATCTTCTCCAGCAGCGGCGTCTTCACCGACCCGGCCGGCTTCCTCGCCCCGGCCGTGGAGGTGATGCGCAAGGCCGGCGGTGTCTTCATCGCCGACGAGGTGCAGCCCGGTTTCGGGCGGCTCGGCACGCACATGTGGGGCTTCGCGCGCCACGGGCTGGTGCCCGACATCGTGACGGTCGGCAAGCCGATGGGCAATGGACACCCGGTGGCCGGCGCGGTGTTCCGGCCGGAGGTGATCGAGGCGTTCGGCAAGAGCCAGCGCTATTTCAACACCTTCGGCGGCAACCCGGTGTCCTGCGCGGTGGCGCTGGCGGTGCTGCGCGTGATCAAGGAGGACCGCCTGCAGGAGAACGCCCTGACCGTCGGCACGGAGATGATCGACGGCCTGCGCGCGCTCGCCGCCAAGCACGAGCTGATCGGCGACGTGCGCGGCAGCGGTCTGTTCATCGGCGTCGAGATGGTGCGCGACCGCAAGCTCAAGACCCCGGCGTCGGAGGAGACGGCCCGCGTGGTGAACGGGATGCGCCAGCGCCGGGTGCTGATCAGCGCGACCGGGCAGGAGGGGCACATCCTGAAGATCCGCCCGCCGCTGGTCTTCTCGTCCGAGGACGCGAAGCTGTTCCTCGCCACGCTCGACGAGGTGCTGACGGCGCTGTAAGTGACGGCGCTTTAAGCCGCGCCGCTGAGTCTCTTCCGCCCGCCGGCCTTCCCGTCACCAGTCGGTGGGGCAGGAGCGGCAATCGGTCATCAGCGCGTCCTGGAAGATGGCGAAGCGGATCTTCGCGCCCTCCAGGTTGGCCTGCGACAGGTTGGTCAGGGACAGCTTGGCCTCCTGGAGGTTGGCGCCCTCCAGGTTGGCGCCGGTGAGGTCGGCCTTGTCGGCGCGCAACGCCTCCAGATTGGCAGCGGTCAGGTCGGCCTGCCGCAGGTCGGCGCCGTTGGCGCGGGCGAACTCCAGGTTGGCGCCGCGCAGGCGGGCGCCGGACAGGCGCGTGCCCTGAAGGAAGGCGGTGCGCAGATCGGCGCCGTCGAGGATGGCCCCGCTGAGGTCGGCCCCGCGCAGATCGGCGTGGCGCAGGTCGGCGCGCATCAGGTTGGCGCCGCGCAGGTCGGCGCCGGCCAGCGACAGGCTGCGCAGGTTGCGGTGGCGCAGGTCGATGCCGGGGCAGACCGCCTTGGCCGTCAGGACACAGCCGGCGACCTCGGTGACGCGCTCCTCCTCGCCGCCGCCGAGGCTGGCGGTTTCCACCTCCGCCGCCAGCGGGGCGGTGAGCGGGCCGGACAGGGACAGCAGGGTGCACAGGGCGAAGGCGGGCCGGAAGAAGCGGTTCATGGGGGAGAACTCCCATCGCTGCAATGCATGGAGACCGGGGCGGGGGAACGGGCCGGACCGCCCGCTTTCCCCGCCCCGGCGGGCGGTCACTTGGTGGTGGTCACTCGGTGGCGGTCATTTGGCGCTGGAGACCTTCACGTCGGCCAGCTTGAACACCCAGAAGGAACCGCCCTGGGTCACGCGGGTGGTCAGGTCGGCGAGATCGCCGCCCCACAGCGGCACGGCGCCGCCGTAACCGGTGGTGATGCCGACATACTGCACCCCGTCCAGCTCCCAGGTGACCGGGGAGGAGATGATGCCGGAGCCGGTCTGGAACTTCCAAAGCTCCGCCCCGGACTTGGCGTCGAACGCCTTGACGTAGCCGTCGCCGGTCCCGGTGAAGACCAGCCCGCCGGCGGTCGCCAGCGTGCCGGACCACAGCGGCAGCTCCTCCTTGTGCTCCCAGGCGACCTTGCCGGTCGTCGGGTCGATGGCGCGCAGGACGCCGACATGGTCCTCGAACATCTTGTGGATGCGGAAGCCCATGCCGAGATAGGCGGAGCCGGGGTTGTAGCCGACATGCTCCGTCCAGTAGTCCTCCTTCCAGTGGTTGGCGGCGATGTAGAACAGGCCGGTGTCCTCGCTGTAGGACATCGGGTTCCAGTTCTTGCCGCCGAGGAAGGGCGGAGAGACCTCGACCGCCTTGCCGCGCTTCTCGCCCTCGGCGGGGGGCGGCGGGCGCTGGCCCTCCACCTCGATGGGGCGGCCGGTCTTCAGGTCGATGCCCTTGGCCCAGGTGATGCCGTCCACGAAGGGGAAGGCCGCCAGCACGCTGTTCGGCTTGTTCGCCTCGCCGCCCGCCGTCGCCAGCTTCGTCCGGTCGGTGACGTAGAAGAAGCCGTTGCGGTCGGCGTGGGCGGTCGCCTTCACCGTCTTGCCCGACGCGTCCTTGTAGTCGAACAGCACCAACTCGTTGTTGCCGGAGAAGTCCCAGGTGTCGTTGGGGGTGTGCTGATAGAAGCCCTTCAGCTCGCCCGTGGTCGGATCGACGTAGGCCTGGCCGGAGGTGTAGAGGCTGTCGCCGGGCCAGCGCGCCCAGCCGTTCCACGGCGCCGGGTTGCCGGTGCCGATGACGATGGTGTTGGTCTCCACGTCGAAGGTTGCGCTCTGCCAGGGCGCGCCGCCGCCGTGGTTCCAGGCCTCGACGAGCTGCCCGTCCTTGTCGCGCGGCCAGGACGGCGCCTTGGCGTTGCCGGTCGGGGTGCTGTCCTTGCCGTCGAGCCGGCCCATGTGGCCCTCGACCAGCGGGCGCATCCAGATCTCGTCGCCGGTGTCGGGATCGCGGGCGAACAGGCGGCCGACCACGCCGAACTCGTCGCCCGACGAGCCGTGGATCAGCAGCATGCGCCCGGTCTTCTGGTCCTTCACGACGGTGGGCGCGCCGGTCATGGTGTAGCCGACCTTGTGATCGGCGAACTTCTTGCGCCAGACGACCTTGCCGGTGTCCTTGTTCAGCGCGACGATGGAGGCGTCGAGCGTGCCGAAGAACACCTTGTCGCCGTAGATCGCCGCCCCGCGGTTGACCACGTCGCAGCAGGGCCGGATGTCGTCGGGCAGGCGGTGGGCGTAGGTCCACAGCCGCTTGCCGGTGCGCGCGTCCAGCGCGAACATCCGCGAGTAGGAGGCGGTGACGTAGATTACCCCGTCATGGACCAGCGCCTGGGTCTCCTGCCCGCGCTGCTTCTCGTCGCCGAAGGAGAAGGACCAGGCGGGGACCAGCCGCGACACGCTGTTGGTGTCGATCTGCTTCAGCGGGCTGAAGCGCTTGCCCTCCACCCCCATGCCATACATCAGCACGTCGCCGGCCGACTTGGCGTCGTTGGCGATGTCGTCCCAGGTGACATCGGCGGCCTGGGCGCTTCCCCAGGCCGCCGGAGCGGTGGAGGCGAGGAATCCGGCAACCACCGCGGTGATGATTCGGCGCCGAACCCGTCCGGCCCCGGTGTCTGTCTTGGTTTTCGGTTTGGTTCTCGGCTGGGTGTCCAAGGATAAAGTCATGCGTTTCCCCCGTGAAAGGCCGTTTTTTCCGGGGCGGATCGTCCGCCCGATCCGCCCCGGTTCCGGCACCGCGTCTTGCGCCCCCAATGTTCGTCTTGGCGGTTCTCGGTTCCATTGGACGATACGGGGACGAGATTCTTGCAACGCGCGTATGACGGCGTCCCGGAGGGGGCGGGAAAAATTCCCGGTGCCGCGGCAAAAGGCCCGTCCGCCCGCCGCTTCTTGGTCGAAGGACGCATAGCGCGGAGACCGGTCGCTTGGTTAACATTCCGTCGATGGTCCTATGGGGCGTGTCGGAAGGATCAGACGGCGATGTCGTTGCGAATGCGCATGCTGGCCCTGATCGGGCTGTTCCTGGCGCTGCTGGCCGTGGCCGGCGCGGCTGTGATGATCGCCAACGCGCGCGACGCCGTCCGCGCGGAAATGGCCTCCGCCCTTGATCTCGGCATCGCTGTCGGGTGGGCGGAGGCCGGGCGGGGGGCCATTCCCGATGCCGTCGCGGCGCTCGACCGGCTGGGCCTGCGTCACCTGCGCTTCATCGCGGGCGAGGCGGCTTCCGGTTCCCTGGGTGAGGGGAATGTCGGCCATGGTGCCGTTCCCGGCTGGTTCGCGGCCCTGATCGGCGTGGCGCCGCAGGCCCATGCGCTGACCGGTAGCGATGGGCGCGTCCTGTTGACCGTGGTCGCCGAACCGCAGGACGAGGTGGCCGAGGTCTGGGAGGACATGCGGGACCTCGCCCTGGCGATGCTGGTGGAGGGTCTGCTGCTGCTGGGCGCCGCCTGGATGGCGGTGGGCCGGGCGCTCGCCCCGCTCGCCCGCATCGAGGCGGCGGTGCGGCGCCTGCGCCAGGGCGTTTACGAACCCGGACCGCGGGGCGGCCTCGCCGGCGGCGGCGTGCCGGAGCTGGTCCGGCTGGGCACCGGCATCGCCGCTCTGGCCGAGGAGCTGGCCGCGGCCGGTCGGGAGAACCGCCGGCTCGGCCAGAGGCTGATCGAGGCGCAGGACCGCGAGCGCCGGGACATCGCCCGCGAAATCCACGACGAGCTGGGGGCGGCGCTGTTCGCCATCAAGGTGGACGCCGGACGCATCCTGCGCCTGAGCGAGGAGCCGAAGCCGGAAGCGACCATCAGCGAGCGGGTGGAGATCGCCGGACGCGCCCGCGCCGTGCTGTCCATGGCCGCGGACGTGCACCGGTTGAGCCGGCGCATCCTGGTCCGACTGCGCCCGGCCCTGCTCGACCAGTTGCCGCTGGGCGAGGCGCTGTCCGGGCTGATCGTCGAGTGGGCGCGGCGGGAGCCGGAGGTGCGCTGGTCACTGGACGTGGCCGAGGATGGAACACCGGACGGCATCGACGGGCTGGACGAGGTGCTGCGCCTGACGGTCTTCCGGCTGGCGCAGGAATCGCTGGTCAACGCCCTCCGCCACGCCCGGCCGACCAACGTCTCGGTGACGGTGCGACGCTGGACCGACCGGGTGGAAGTCGTGGTGACCGACGATGGGCCGGGGTTCAGGGAAGGGCCGGGCACGGCGGAGCAGGGTGGATTGGGCATCGCCGGGATGGCGGAGCGGGTGAGGGCGCTGGGCGGCACGCTGCGCATCGGATCGGACGGCGGGCAGGGCACCCGTGTGGCCGCATGCCTTCCCTGTGTCCCGGCCGGGCTGGAAGGCGTGGCATGACCTTGACCATCCTCCTGGTGGACGACCATCCGGTGGTGCGCGCCGGTTGCCAGAGCCTGCTCGCCGAAGCCGGGCTCGGCCGTGTCGTCGAGGCCGCTGACGTGGCGACGGCGCTGGCGCTGTGGCGCTCGCAGCGGCCGGACGTGGTCATCCTCGACCTCAACCTGCCGGGTGGCGCCGGGGGAAGGGATGGCGGCGGGATGGAGGTGTTGCGGGCGATCCGGGCGGAAAACCCGGCGGTGCCGGTGCTGATCTTCAGCATGCACGAGGATCCCGCCATCGCCGCGCGAGCGCTGAAAGCCGGTGCCAAGGGCTATGTCACCAAGAACGACGCGCCCGAGACGCTGGTGACGGCTGTGCGCTGCGTGCTGGCGGGCCGGGTCCATCTCGACCACGCGCTGGCGCGCGAGCTGGCGCTGATGGCGCTGGCCCCGACCGACGACCCGCTGGCGGTGCTGACCCAGCGCGAGCGGGAAATACTGGCGCTGGTGGGGCGCGGCCTGACCGCGGCGGCCATCGCCGAGGCGCTGGGCATCAGCCAGAAGACCGTCGCCAACGCCTGCACGCAGATCAAGGACAAGCTGGGCGCCGACAGCACGCGCGCGCTGATCCGCATCGCCATCGACCACGGGCTGGCGGCTTGAGCGTCCCCGTGGGTGGACCCGTCACGGCGGCGGAGCGTCCTCGCCGCGCTTGCCCTTGCGCGCCCGGCTGGGCATCTCGCCGAACTGGGTCTTGAAATCGCGTGAGAAATGGGCGGCGTCGGCGAAGCCGCAGTCGAAGGCGATCTCGGTGATCGTGCGGCGCGTGTGCTCCAGAAGCCAGCGGCCGTAATCCAGCCGCAGCCGGCGTTGGAAGGCCGACGGCGAGATGCCAAGCGCGGCCTGAAAGGACCGTTCGAGTTGCCGGGCGCTGACCCCGACGTAGCGGGCGATGGCCTCGACGGAGGGCGGGGAGTCCAGCCGCTGCTCGATGAAATGCGTCGCCTGACGGACACGGGCGTCGGTCACGCCGTCGAGGTTCGCGTAGAAATGCGCCTGCGGCAGCGCGCCGGGGCGGATGTCCTGGAGCATCATGTGGCGGACGGCCTGCCGCGCCTTCTGCCCGCCGCAGTGCCGCCCGACGAGGTAGAGGCCGAGGTCGATGGCCGCCGTCGATCCGGCGCAGGTGATCAGGTCGCCCTCGTCGATGAAGAGATGGTCCACCGAGGCGTTGGCGGCCGGAAAGCGCTCGCGGAAGGTGTCCAGCACGTTCCAATGGACGCAGACGCGGCGCGTGCCGACGAGGCCGGCGCGCGCGATGGCGAAGGTGCCCGTGCAGATGCCGAGAAGCCGCACCCGCTGCGCCGCCACCGCGCGCAGATAGGCGGTCACCGCCCCCGGCACCTCGTTCCGGTAATCGTTGCCGCCGCACACCGCCACGTAATCGAAGGGCGCCGGGGCGAGCAGATCGCTGTTGGGCGTCACCAACACGCCGCAGCTCGACTGGCGCGGCTGCCCGCCGACGCTCATCACCGTCCAACTCGCGTCGATCTGCCGGCTGCGCCCTCCGGGGTCGGCGGCGAGCCTGAGCGCGTCGATCAACCCGGAGAAGGCGGTCAGCGTGAACTGGTCGAGCAGCACGAAGCCGATGCGCAACCGGGGATCGGCGGGGGACGGGGCGTCGCGGTCGGGGACGTCCGGCATGTCGGGTTTGGGCGTCGGCATGTCGGAAATATTCAAGGATTCGGCAGCATTCTTCTATCGGAAAATACGTCGGAACAATTAGCTTTCGAACGAACCACGGCTCTGACGCCCGCTGGACCGACACCACGAAGGAACCGGTCATGACCCATACGCGCGCCGCCACCCGCACCGTCTCACGCTTTGCCGCCCTGACCGCCGTCCTGGCGGCCGGGGTCTCCCTGTACGCCCTGCCGGCCGCGGCCCAGGGCGAAATCCGCGTCGCCTGGTACGGCGGCAACTGGGGCGAGGCCTTCCGCACCTGCGTCGCGGAGCCCTTCACCAAGGCGACCGGCGTTCGCGTCGTGCCGGAGATCGGCACCTCGACCGCGACCTTCGCCAAGCTGCAGCAGCAGAAGGACGCGCCGACGCTCGACGTCGCCTACATGGACGGTGGCATCAGCGAGATGGCGCAGGCGGCGGGCGTGCTGGAGGCCATCGACCCGACGGGCGTGCCGAACCTGGCGAAGGCGTTGCCGGAGGCGATCTACAAGGCGGACGGGTCGATCTTCGCCGTGGGGTCCGGCTACTACTCGCTCGGCCTGACCTACAACACCAAGGAGATCAAGACCCCGCCGACCTCGTGGAACGACCTGTGGAAGCCGGAATTCGCGGACACGGTGACGATCCCGTCGCCGGCCAACTCCTCCGGCGTGCCGTTCGTCATGTTCCTGAACCGCATGTGGGGCAACCCGCCGGGCGACCTGTCCAAGACCTTCGAAAAGCTTAAGACGCTGAAGACCGCGCTCTACTTCGACAGCTCGGGGGCGGCGAGCAACGCCTACCAGAGCGGCGAGGCGATCATCGGCGCGCATTTCAACGTCGGCGCCTGGGATCTGGCCGACAAGGGCCTGCCCATCGGCTTCGCCGTCCCGAAGGAAGGCGTCTGGGCCACCGACGCCCGCCTGCATCTGGTCAAGAACGCTCCGCACAAGGCCGACGCCCAGCGCTTCATCGACACCGCCCTGACCCCGGAAGCCTCGGCCTGTCTGGCGGAGAAGCTCTATCTCGGCCCGGCGGTGCAGAACGTGTCGGTGTCGCCGGACGTCGAGCGCAAGCTGCCCTGGGGTGTCGGCGGGTCGGTCAAGAACCTCCAGCTCTTCAACTGGGCGGACATCAACCGGGACCGCGCGGCGATCACCGACGCCTGGAACCGCGAACTCGCCCGCCAGTGAACCGCAGCCAGCCGGGGAGCCCCTCCATGTCCGCGACGCCCAAGCCCGACGCCCTGCTCTCCATCCGCTCCATCGACAAGTATTTCGGCACATACCATGCGCTGAGGGACGTGTCGCTGGATGTGGCCCATGGCGAGTTCGTCGCCCTGCTGGGGCCGAGCGGCTGCGGCAAGACGACCCTGCTGCGCTGCATCGCCGGCTTCCTCTCCCCCGATTCCGGCACCATCCGGATCGGTGGGGAGGACGTGACGCGGCTGCCGCCGCACCGGCGCCCGCTGAACACGGTGTTCCAGCACTACGCCCTGTTCCCGCATCTGAGCATCCTCGACAACGTGGCCTACGGGCCGCGCCGTCACGGGGTGGCGCGGGGCGAGGCGCTGGAGCGCGCCCGCGAGGCGCTGGAGCTGGTCGGGCTGGACTCCGCGGCGGGGCGCCACCCGCGGGAGCTGTCGGGCGGTCAGCAGCAGCGCGTCGCCCTGGCGCGGGCCTTCGTCAACCGCCCGAAGCTCCTCCTGCTCGACGAGCCGCTGAGCGCGCTCGACCTGAAGCTGCGCAAGCGGATGCAGATCGAGCTGAAGCATCTCCAGGAGAAGCTCGGCATCGCCTTCGTGTTCGTGACCCACGACCAGGAGGAGGCGATGAGCATGGCGAACCGCATCGTCGTCATGAACCGCGGCGTGATCGAGCAGGTGGGTGACGGTCGGGCCATCTACACCCGCCCGGCCAGCCGCTTCGTCGCCGATTTCATCGGCGAGGCCAACCTGCTGCCGGGAACGGCGGAGGGCGACGCCGGGGTGCGGCTGGCGGTGGGGTCGGCGCTGCTGCCCCATCTGGGCGCCGACACGCGGCAGCGCTACACCGCGGTGCTGCGGCCCGAGCATGTCGAGTTGCTGAAGGAGCCGGAGGCGCCGGGTCTGATCACCGACCAGGGCTTCGTTGAGGACGTCATCGACACCGGCGGGCAGACCGTCGTGACGGTGCGCGTCGGCGAGCATCTGCTGGCCAGCCGCCGGCTGGGCATGGCGGGGGAGGGGCTCAATCCGGGGGCGCCGGTCTTCGTCGGCTTCCGTCCGGGGCACGTCCACATCATCGCCGAGCCGGCCACCCACCGGTCCGGACCATGAGCACGACCATGAGCGCCGCCATGAACCGAGCCTTGCCCCTGCTGGCGGCCCCGGTCGCCTTCTTCGCCGCCTTCTTCGCCGTTCCGATGATCGTGGTCGTGTCGTCCAGCCTGATGGCCGGCGGCGTGCCGTCCCTCGGCAACTACGCGCGGGTGCTGTTCGACCAGTATCACTGGGACGTGCTGGCGGCGACCTTCCGCATCGCCGGGCTGACCACGGTGGCCTGCGCGCTGCTCGGCTACCCGCTGGCCTATTATCTGGTGCGGGT
The DNA here is from genome assembly GCF_003119195.2 of Azospirillum baldaniorum. Classification (NCBI taxonomy): domain Bacteria; kingdom Pseudomonadati; phylum Pseudomonadota; class Alphaproteobacteria; order Rhodospirillales; family Azospirillaceae; genus Azospirillum; species Azospirillum baldaniorum. The sequence continues at coordinate 190,489 of NZ_CP022255.1, forward strand.
GGTCAAGTCGCGGGCGTTGCGGCGGACCTGCGTCATCCTGCTGGTGCTGCCGCTGTTCACCAGCAACATCGTCCGCTCCTTCGGCTGGATGGTGCTGCTGGGTCGCAACGGCCTCGTCAACGACGCGCTGGTCGGGGTCGGCATCCTGGACCGCCCGATGCGCTTCCTCGGCACCGAGCTGGGCATCGTGATCGGGCTGGTCTACATCCTGCTGCCCTTCATCGTGCTGGCCGTCGGCAACGCGCTGGCCGCGGTGGACCCGGCGCTGGAGGATGCCTCCTCCGACCTCGGCGCCACGCCCTTCGACACTTTCCGGACGGTCACCTTTCCGCTCTGCCTGCCGGGGCTGATGTCGGGGATCGTCATGGTCTTCACTCTGGCGGTCAGCGCCTACGTCACGCCGGCCCTGCTCAGCGGCGGCAAGATCACGGTCTTCCCCATGCTGATCTTCCAGCAATACAGCACGGTCTTCGACGTGAACTACGGCGGCGCGCTCAGCATGACGCTGCTGGTCATGACGTTGGTCCTGGTCGGTCTGGCCGGCTGGATCGGCAACGCCGGGGCCAGCGCAACGGGGAGGAAAGCCCAATGATCGCCCGGCTTCTTCTGCGGGTGGTGTCCTGGTCGGTCATGGGCTACCTGATCCTGCCGCTCCTGGTCATCGTCGGGTCCTCCTTCACCGCCACCAGCTACCTCGCCTTCCCGCCGCAGGGGCTGACGCTCGACTGGTACGGGCGGATGCTCGGCGACACCTCCTATCTGGCGGCCTTCGGCACCAGCACCCTGCTGGCCCTGGTCGCCACGGCGGCGGCCCTGCTGCTCGGCGTTCCGGCGGCGCTGGCCATCGCCCGCTGCGAGTTCCCGGGCAAGAGGTTCCTGCTGTCGCTGCTGATGTCGCCGCTGGTCCTGCCGCACGTCGTGCTGGGCGCCGCCCTGCTGCAATACTGCGCGGCGCTGGGTCTGATGCGCAGCTTCACGGCGCTGCTGGTCGGGCACATCGTCATCATCATGCCCTTCGTCCTGCGCTCCGTCCTGCCGCAGCTGACGCCGGAGCAGCGGGCGCTGGAGGAGGCCTCCGCCGACCTGGGCGCCCGTCCGATGGAGACCTTCTTCCTCGTCACGCTGCCGCAGATCCGCAGCGGCTTGGCGAGCGGCGCGATCTTCGCCTTCATCTCCTCCTGGATCAACGTCGAGCTGAGCATCTTCAACACCACGGCGGAGATGACGACCATCCCGGTCAAGCTCTTCAACTACGTCCAGTACACGATCGACCCGGTCATCGCCGCGGTGTCCTCCATCACCATCGGCGTGGCGGCCCTGGCGATCATCATCCTCGACCTCACCGTCGGGCTGCACCTTCTGTCGGACCGGCGCTGACCGGTCCCGACACCCCCCGCTTCATCCCCCGATCCAACACTGAATCCGATCCACGAAAGGGTCCTTCCATGCGCATGCAAGACGCATTCGATGTCCTGTACACCCACACCGAGGGCGAGCCGCTCTGCATCATCCACAGCGGCATCCCCTATCCGGCCGGTTCCAGCATCCTGGAGAAGCGCCAGTTCCTGGAAACGCATTACGACTGGCTGCGCGAAGCCCTGATGCGCGAGCCGCGCGGCCACAAGGACATGTTCGGCGTCTTCCTGACCCCGCCGTCCGGCCCGGACTATGACGCCGGCCTGATCTACATCGACGGCACCCAGTATTCGCACATGTGCGGCCACGGCACGATCGCCGTCGCCATGGCGATGGTTGCCAACGGCCTCGTCCGCCGCGGCGAGAACGGCCGCACCATCATCCGCTTCGAGACCACCGCCGGCCTCGTCGTCGCCGAGGTGGCCCATGAGGGCGACCGGGTGCTGTGGACCAAGTTCGAGAACGTCCCGGCCTACGTCGCCGCGCAGGACGTCGAGTTCGAGCTGCCGGAGATCGGCCCGCTGAAGGCCGACATCGTGTGGGGCGGCAACTACTTCGGCATCATCGACCTGACCGGCACGTCGCTGCGCATCGGGCCGGAGAACGGCACCGCCCTGTCGCATTACGGCATTCTGGCGCGCGAGCAGCTCCGCCAGAAGGTGGCGATCCAGCACCCGGCGTCGGCGCACATCAACAACTTCAACTTCGTGACCTTCTGGCACGAGCCGACCATCGAGGGCGCCTTCTACAAGAACGTCCACGTCTTCAGCGCCGGCCAGCTCGACCGCTCGCCGGGCGGCACCGGCACCAGCGCCATGATGGCGATGTTCGAGGCGCGCGGGAAGATGGCGATCGGCGACACCATTCGTTCCGAGGGCCTGCTCGGCACCGGTACCTTCGAGGGCAGCCTGCTCGGCGAGACCCGCCTGAACGGCGTGCGCGCCGTGCGCCCGACCGTCAAGGGCACGGCCAGCATCCTCGGCACCGCCCGCTGGGTCATCGACCGCAACGATCCGGTCGGCGCCGGCTTCCTGGTCGCCTGACCGGCTCTTAGCAGCAGCGTCCTAGACTTCGTCCCGGCGTCCTCTCAGGGCGCCGGGACCTTTGTGCTGCGCCGATCAGGGCGGTCCACCTGCCCGTATCGGCGCGCCGTCTTTGTATACAATGAAGCTCACTCGGTTTTTGGGACCGTGAAGACGGCCCGCCCGGCGCGCACATGCGCGCGCATCACCGACGACGCCCATTCCCCATCACCGGCGGTCAGGGCTTCGACGATCTCGCGGTGGTGGTTCATGCTGCGGGCGAGGTCGCGCCGGCTGTAGCGGGCGAAGGTCCGCAGAACCAGCGGCATCTCCACCACCTGCCGGATCATCTGGCCCAGCCGTCGATCCCCGGCGATGTCGATCAGCAGGCTGTGAAAGCGGTCGTTCAGCGGCGTGATGCGCGAGAAATCCACCGCGTCGCCGTCCCCCACCACCGCCTCCATCGCGTCGCACAGCGCCCCCAGCTCCGCCAGATGCTGCGGCTTCGCGCGGCTGGCGGCGAGGCCAGCCACTTGGCTTTCCAAAGTCGCGCGCAGTCCAAAAATCTCATCGAGGTCCTGGATCGTCCAGGCGTTCACCTTGGCGCCGAGGTTGGGGACGAGTTGCAGCAGCCCGTCGGCGGACAGCCGGCGCAGCGCCTCGCGCACCGGGGTGCGGCTGACTCCGGTCAGCTCGGCCAGTTCCTGTTCGCGCAGATGGGCACCCGGCGGCCAGCGGCTGGCCAGGATGCCTTCCCGGATGAAGCGATAGGCGCGGTCGGCGGCGCGGTTGGAGCCGCCGCTAAAGCCGTTGTCCCATTGGGGTGCCAGAGCCCCGGCGCTGTCCGACATGCTGACCTCCCTTGCCCTTCTGTCCGGCAATCCGATTTTTTTCGGGTTGCGTTGTATACAATGGCGCACTATGTTCGTGGGCACAACAAATTAAACGCCCGGTTCCGGTGCGCTCTAGCGGAAGCCAACAGCGGAAGCGGCGACAAGGGAGGGATACAACCGGTGACGACACCCGCACAACGCCTGAAAACGGCGCTGGAGGCTCCCGGCCTTCACCTGATGCCCTGCTGCTTCGACGCGCTGTCGGCGCGGCTGATCGAGCAGGCCGGTTTCCGCGTCAGCCTGATGAGCGGCTTCGCCGTCTCGGCCACCCGGCTGGGGATGCCCGACACCGGGCTGATTTCCTTCGCCGAGATGCTGGACCAGCTCCGCAACGTTTGTCAGGCGGCCCCCGGCCTGCTGGTGATCGGCGATGGCGACACCGGCTACGGCAACGCCATGAACGTGCAGCGCACCGTGCGCGACTATGCTCGCGCCGGGGCTGCAGCGGTCCTGATTGAAGACCAAGTGAGCCCCAAGCGCTGCGGCCACACCAAAGGCAAGCAGGTTGTCGGGCGGGCCGAGGCGCGGATGAAGATCCGTGCCGCCGTCGACGCCGCCCGGTCGGGGGCCAACGACATCCTGATCCTGGCGCGGACCGACGCACGCGCCGTGCACGGCTTCGACGCGGCGCTGGAGCGCTGCCAGGATTTCGTGGAGGAGGGCGCCGACATCATCTTCATGGAGGCCCCGCACGACGAGACGGAAATGGCCGCCTTCTGCGCCGGCATCGACCGGCCGGCCATGGCGAACATGGTGCGCGGCGGCCAGACGCCGATGCTGCCGCCGCGCGAGCTGGAGGCGCTGGGCTTCAAGCTCGCCGCCTATCCGCTGACCCTGATGTCGGCGGCCATCGACGCCATGCGCGCCGCCCTGGCCGCGGTGGCGGACGGGCAGGAAAGCCGGGTGGCCCAGGCCGATTTCGAGGCGCTGAAGTCCCTTGTCGGCTTCCCCGACTATTACGAGCGGGAACAGGCCTACCGAGCCGCCGAATGACGGGCCGAATGACGGGAGGCAACGCCATGACCATGCCGCGTTCCATCATCGATAAGATCTGGGATCAGCACGTCGTCGCCGATCTGGGCGACGGGCGGGTGCTGCTCCACATCGACCGCCACATGCTGCACGAGGTCACCAGCCCGCAGGCCTACGCCGGGTTGGCCGCCGCCGGGCGCCGGCTGCGCCGCCCCGACCTGACCTTCGCGACGGCGGACCACATCGTCTCCACCGAGAACGGCCGCACCGACGACACGGTGCCCGGTGGGCCGGAGATGATCCGCGCCCTGCGCGCCAACGCCGAAGCCACCGGTGTCGCGCTGTTCGATCTGGGCGACGTGCGCCAGGGCATCGTGCATGTGATCGCCCCGGAGCTGGGGATCGCCCTGCCGGGCGCCACCTTGGTCTGCGGCGACAGCCACACCAGCACGGTGGGCGCGCTGGGCGCCATGGCCTGGGGCATCGGCACGTCGGAGGTCGAGCATGTCATGGCGACGCAGACGGCCATCCTGCGCCGCCCGCCGACCATGCGCATCACCGTCAGCGGTACCCGGCCGGCGGGTGTGTCGGCCAAGGACATGGTGCTGAAGCTGATCGCCACCATAGGCACCGCCGGGGCGACGGGTTACGGCGTCGAATACGCCGGCCCGGCCATCCGCGCGCTCTCCATGGAAGAGCGGATGACCGTCTGCAACATGTCGGTGGAACTGGGCGCGCGCTTCGGCCTGATCGCGCCCGACGAGGTGACCTTCGCCTATCTCCAGGGGCGGCCCTTCGCCCCGGCGGGCGCCCTGTGGGAGCAGGCGGTGGTGGCGTGGCGCGCCCTGGCGAGCGATCCCGGTGCCCGTTTCGACGCCGAGATCGAACTGGACGTCTCCAGCCTCACGCCGCAGGTGTCCTGGGGCACCAGCCCGCAGGACTGCATCGGCGTCGGCGAGACCGTGCCCGATCCGGAGCGCGAGGCCGACCCCAAGCGCCGGCAGGCGATGCGCCGGGCGCTCGACTACATCGGGCTGGAGCCGGGGACGCCGATCCGCGACCTGCCGGTGGACATGGTCTTCATCGGCTCCTGCACCAACAGCCGCATCGAGGATTTGCGGGCCGCCGCCGCCGTGCTGAAGGGCCGTCGGGTCGCCGCCGGCCTGCGCGCGCTGGTCGTGCCGGGCTCCGGCCAAGTGCGCCGGCAGGCCGAGGCCGAGGGGCTGGACCGCGTGTTCACCGCCGCCGGCTTCGAATGGCGGGAGCCGGGCTGTTCCATGTGCGCCGGGATGAACGCCGACCGGGTGCCGCCGGGCAAGCGCTGCGTCGCCACCTCGAACCGCAACTTCGAAGGTCGCCAGGGGCCGGGGGCGCGCACCCATCTTGCCAGCCCGGCGACCGCGGCGGCGGCGGCCGTGGCCGGCCGCATCGTCGATGTCCGCAGCCTGGAGGGGAGCGCCTGACATGCCGGAACCCGTCAATCGCATCACCGGGATTGCCGCGCCGCTGCCGCGGGCCAACGTCGACACCGACGCGATCATCCCCAAGGCGCATCTGCTGACCATCCACCGCAGCGGGCTGGGCGCCGGCCTCTTCTCCGAATGGCGGTTCGACGACGACGGTCGGGAACGGCCGGACTTCGTCCTCAACCAGGCGCCCTGGCGGGAGGCCAAGATCCTGCTGGCCGGCGAGAATTTCGGCTGCGGCTCGTCGCGCGAACACGCGGTGTGGAGCCTGATGGACTTCGGCATCCGCTGCGTGATCGCGCCGAGCTTCGCCAGCATCTTCCACGAGAACTGCCAGAAGAACGGTTTGGCCGCGGTGACTCTGGACGAGGCGGCGCTCGCCCATCTCGTCGCTTGTGCGCAGGCAACGCCGGCCGCCACCACGACGGTGGACATCAAGGCCAGCCGCGTCACCGCCCCGGACGGACGGGAGTTCCCCTTCACGATGGAGGCGGCGCGGCGGCAGGCGCTTCTGGAGGGGCTCGACGAGATTGGGGCCAGCCTGCGCCACGACGCCGCCATGGCGGCGTTCGAGGCGCGCGACCGGGCGCAGCGCCCGTGGATTCACGCCCTGCCCACCGCCTGACGGGTCCGGGTCAACGCGCATGGCCGGAAAGGCCAGCGGCAATTGGGAGGAACAGCGATGTCGTTCATGACCACGATGAAGCGGAAGGCGGCTTTGGGGGCGGCGGCCATGGGGGTGGCGCTCGCCACCCTGGTCCCGGCGCAGGCCGAGGAGATCACGGTCACCCACTGGGGCGTCCTGATGTACGGCGCGCCCTACGCCGTCGCCATGGAGAAGGGCTATTACAAGGAGCAGGGGCTGGACATCACCGGCGTCCTGACCTCCAAGGGCGGCGGCACGACCATGCGCAACGTCATGGCGGCGCCGATGCCCTACGGCGAGGTCGCCCTGTCGGCGGCGGTGGCCGCCATCAACCAGGGTCTGGACGTGAAGATCATCCACACCGGCGTCCGCACCGCGGGCGAGATCCTGTGGGTGACCAAGCCGGACTCCCCGGTCAAGACCGCCAAGGACCTGGACGGCAAGAAGGTCGCCTTCACCAGCCCGAAGTCGGTCACCGACATGCTGCTGACCATGGTGAAGGACAAGCACGGCATCACCGTGGACGGCGTGTCGGCGGGCGGCATCGGCGGCGGCCTGACCATGCTGGAACAGGGCGCGGTGGCCGCCGCCCCGGTGATGGACCCGATCTGGGCGCGCGTGCAGAACAAGTACCGCATGGTCTTCGCGGTCGAAACCGAGCTGCCGACCATGGTGCAGACCGTGGGCGTCACCACCTCGGACTTCGCCGCGAAGAACGGCGACAAGCTGAGGAAGCTGATCGAGGCGCGGCGCAAAGGGGTGGACTTCGTCTACGCCAATCCCGAAGAGACCGCCAAGATCATGACCAAATACTACGACATCGACGAGGCGGTGGCGCTGCAGGCGCTGAAGAATCTGGCGACGATCAAGTACTGGAGCGCCGGCGACTTCGAGTATGACGGGATGAACAACCTGATCAAGGGGTTGCAGATCATCGGCGAGGTCAAGGGCGAGGTCGACTGGTCGAAGCACTCTGACGCCTCGTTTCTGAAATAACCGCTCTGAAGAACATCCGCCTGACGCATCACGATGACCGGGAGGAAGCCCCCGATGAAAGCGAACGTCGCCGCCAAGCGCGACCTGCACGAGGAGGCGGGGGCTAACCCCGCTCCGGCCGTCCACGCCGAACTGAAGGGGGTGAGCCGCATCTACGGCGTTCCCGGACACGGCGGGGTGCACGCGCTGGGCCCCGTCGACCTGACCTTGCGGCAGGGGGAGTTCTTCTCCGTCGTCGGGCCGTCGGGCTGCGGCAAGTCCACGCTGCTTGACGTGCTGTCCGGCCTGTCCGTGCCGACCGAGGGGTCGGTCAGCTTCGAAGGCAAGCCGGTGGCCGGCAAGGTCCCGGACGGCGTCGGGGTGGTGTTCCAGGAGGACGCTACCTTCCCCTGGCTGACCGTGTGGGACAACATCGCCTTCGGCCTGCGCCGGGCGGGCGTCGATCCGGCGGAAATCGAACGGCGGGTCACCTACGCCGTCGGCTTCGTCGGGCTGAAGGACTTCGCCAAGGCCTATCCGGTGCAGCTGTCCGGCGGCATGCGCCAGCGCGTCTGCATCGCCCGCACGCTGGTGATGCGCCCGCGCCTGATTCTGCTGGACGAGCCGTTCGGCGCGCTCGACGCCCAGACCCGCCTGATCATGGGCGACGAGCTGCTGAAGCTGTGGCGCGAGACCGGCGCCACGGTGATGCTGATCACCCACGCGCTGGACGAGGCGGCCATGCTGTCGGACCGCATCGGCGTCATGTCGTCCCGGCCCGGACGGATCATCGAGGAGATCGAGACGGGCTGGCCGCGCGAGCGCGATTCCCGCATCGCCAGCGAGGACGGCTTCGGCCAGATCACCGCCCGGCTGTGGCGCCTGCTGCGCGAGGAGAGCCTGAAGGCGGCCGGCCTCGCCGGGGGTGGGTCATGAGCTGGGCGGGCTGGCTCCGGCTGATCGTGGTGACCGGCGCCGTCCTGCTGCTGGAGGTTCTGTGCCGGGCCGGCGTCATCGCCAAGACGGTGCTGCCGGCGCCCAGCGTCATGGCCGGCGATCTCTACCGCCTTCTCGCCTCGGGGGCGGCCAGCGCCGACATCGGCGAGACGCTGGGCAACGTCGCGATGGCGGTGATCGCCTCGATCCTGCTCGGCTTCGTCGCCGGCGTGGCGATCCACGCCATGCCGCGGGTGCGCCGGGCGCTCGATCCCTTCCTGGCGACCTACTACGCGGTGCCGTTCTTCGTTTTCTACCCGGTGCTGATCGTCATCTTCGGGCTGGGGGCGGCGCCCATCGTGGTGATCGGCACGCTGTTCGGCGTGGTGGCGATGCTGATCAACACGCTGAACGGGCTGGACCGGATTCCCCGCGTTCTGCTGAAGACCGCGCGCGTCCACGGCATGGACCCGGTGCGCACGGCGCTGATGGTCAAGCTGCCCAGCGCGGCGCCCTTCCTGTTCACCGGGGCGAAGTTGGCCATCGCCTACTGCTTCATCGGCGTCATCGCGGCGGAGTTCATCATGTCCTCCTCGGGCATCGGCTACAGCATCGCCTATGCCTTCAACAACTTCGACAATGCGCGGATGTACGCGCTGATGCTGTTCATCATCGTCCTGGTGACGGTGCTCAACGCGGTGCTCTTCACCTGGGAGCGCCGGATCATGCAGCGGCGGAGGCGCTGACGGCCATGCACGGAAAGACCGATACGCTCCTCGTCATCGTCGCGCTGGTGGCCCTGTGGCAGGTCCTGCACTGGATCGTCGGCAGCGTTGCCCTGACCTCGCCCGCCGACACGCTGGCCCGCGCGGTGGAACTGCTGGGCTCCGCCACCTTCTGGCCGCACGTCGCGGAGACCGGCGTGGCGCTGCTCTATTCGCTGCTGCTGGCGGTGCTCGGCGGGCTGACCATCGGCATCGCGCTGGGCATCAACCGGCTGGCCGGGGAGGTGGCGGAGCCGATCCTGGTGTCGCTCTACTCGCTGCCCAAGATCACGCTCTATCCGGTGATCCTGCTCGCCTTCGGGCTGGGCCTGTCGGCCAAGGTGGCCTTCGGGACGATCCACGGCATCATTCCGGTGATCATCTTCACGATGAACGCGGTCCGCACCATCCCGCCGGTGATGCTGCGCAGCGCGCGGGTGATGCGCCTGTCGCCGCCCCAGCTCGTCTCCACCATCATTCTGCCCGCCGCCTTGCCGGAACTGGTGTCCGGCCTGCGGGTGGGCTTCTCGCTGACCCTGCTGGGCGTGCTGATCGGCGAGATGTTCGCCTCGCAGCGCGGCCTCGGCTACCTCGTCATGAACGCCATCGGCGGGCACGACGTGCGCACCATGATGGCCGTGGTGCTGATCCTTGCCACCACCGCCGTGCTCATCAGCGCCGGCCTGCTGCACATCGACCGGCGCATGCACCGGCGGGCCTCGTGAAGACATCCGGAGATTCCAACGACATGACCACATCCCTCAAGCCCCGGTCCCTCAAACAGCGCCTGTCGCAGCCGGGCCTGATCTCGGCCCCCGGCGTGTTCGACATGATCTCGGCCAAGGTGGCGGACGGCATGGGGTTCGACACGCTGTACATGACCGGCTACGGCACCGTCGCCAGCCATCTCGGCCTGCCGGACGCCGGGCTCGCCACCTTCAGCGATATGGTCGGCCGGGTGCGGGCCATCGCGCGCGGCACATCGACACCGCTGGTCGCCGACGGCGACACCGGCTATGGCGGGCTGCTCAACGTCGATTTCACCATCCGCGGCTACGAGGAGGCCGGTGCCGCGGCCATCCAGCTCGAAGACCAGGAATTCCCGAAGAAGTGCGGCCACACGCCGGGCCGCCGGGTCATTCCCATGGCCGACATGGTGCGCAAGATCCGCGTCGCCTGCGAGGCGCGGTCATCGAGCGACTTCCTGATCATCGCCCGCACCGACGCCCGGACGACGCTCGGCCTCGACGAGGCGCTGCGCCGCGCCGACGCCTATGCCGAGGCCGGCGCCGACATCATCTTCGTGGAAAGCCCGGAGAGCGAGGCGGAGATGGAACGGATCTGCCGGACCATCGGCAAGCCGCTGATCGCCAACATGGTGGAGGGCGGGCGCACGCCGGTGATGACCGGGGCGCAGCTGGAATCGCTCGGCTACCGCATCGCCATTTTCCCGGCGACCGGCTTCCTGGCGATGGCCGCGGCGCTGCGCAGCGCCTACGGCGAAATCCTCGCCAAGGGATCGAGCGCCGAGTATCGGGGAGAGCTTTACCCCTTCCCCGACTTCACCCGCCTGATGGGCTTCGAGCGCGTCTGGGAGTTCGAGAAGCGCCACCCCGAGACGGAGTAACCGCTCGCCATCTCAGCTCGGCGGCGTTTTTCCGGGGGCACGGCAGGGGAACTCGACGGTGAATCGCGTCCCCTCGCCGGGCTGGCTGTCCAACTGGATGGTGCCGCCGAGCTGGCCGGTGATCAGGTTGAAGACGATGTGCAGGCCGAGCCCGGTCGAGCCGGTGCCCCGCCGCGTCGTGAAGAAGGGCTCGAACACCTTGCCGTGGTTCTCCGCCGGGATGCCGCAGCCGTCGTCCCGGTAGACCAGCCGCACCCCGTCGTTCTCCAGCGTCTGCGCCGTGATGGCGATCCGGCCCTTCTCGCCCTCCCGGTAGGCGTGGTTGACCGAGTTGGTGATGAGATTCGTCACGATCTGCGCGATCACGCCGGGGTAGCTGTCCAGCTCGATGCCCTTGGGGCACTCCAGACTCACCTCGTGGCCCGGGCGGTGCCAGGTCGGGCGCAGGCTGACCAGAACCTCCTCCAGATAGCCGCGCAGGTCGAACCGGCGGCGGTCGCTGCGCGTCTGGTCGGAGGCGACCTGCTTGAAGCTCTGCACCAGATCGGCGGCGCGGGTGGCGTTGCTGATCATCAGCGTGGCGGCGTCGCGCGCGGCCTGCATGAAGTCCTGGAAGTCGGCCCGGCGCATCTTGCCGGTGTCGGACAGCGTTTCGAGCGCGCTGATCTTCTCGCCGAGATAGGAGGCGCTGGTCATCACGATGCCGATGGGCGTGTTGATCTCGTGCGCCACCCCGGCGACGAGCTGCCCCAGCGAGGCCATCTTCTCCGCCTGGACGAGCTGCTGCTGGGCGGCCTTGAGCTGGGCATGGGCGGCGTGGAGCTGCTCGTGGGCGTCGCGCAGCTCGCTTTCGCGGCTGCGGTCCACCGTCACGTCCACATAGACCTGCACCATGCCGCCGTCCGGCATGGGATTGCTGCGGACCTGGATGACCCGGCCGTCGGCGAACTCGATCTCGCTGGGGCTGCTGACCAGGGGCGAGGGCACCAGCGCCGTCAGAAGCTGCCCCGAGGCGTTCACCGCGGCGCTCAGCTCCCGATACGGAACGCCGACCCGGCGCAGCGTGTCCGGCAGTTGGAAGAGGGCCATGGCGCGCTCGTTCCAGACGCGCAGCCGTTCCTCGGCGTCGAAGGCCGCCAGGCCGTCGTACATGCTGGCCAGCGTGGCGCGCAGCAGCTGCGACTGCTCGGCCACCTCGCGCGTCCGCTCGGCCACCTGGGCTTCCAGCGTGCGGTTCAGCCGCTCCAGCCCGTCGTAGAGGCGGGCGTTCTCGATGGAGATGGCGATCTGCACCGACAGGAGGTTGAGCAGCTCCAGCCGCTCCGGGCTGAAGATGTCGGCGGCGAGGTTGTTCTCCAGATAGAGGATGCCGACCATCTGGTTGCGGTTGCGCAAGGGCAGGCACAGCACGGAGCGCGGCTGCGCCATCCGCGTGTAGGCGTCGTACTGGAAATCGCCGTCGTTCGCGGCGTCGGCCAGAACCACCGGCTCCCCGGTCTGGATGACCGCATCGACGACGCCGCGCACCAGGACCGGCGCCGCGTCGTCGAGCGGGCGGGATTGCAGGACCTCCGCGGCGTCGCCCTCGCTCGTGGCGTCGGCCTCGATCCGCCACGCGCCGTCGGTCGGCAGCAGCAGGCAGCCCCGCGTCGCCCCGGCGTTGGTGATGACCAGCTTCATCAGCGTCCACAGCAGGTCGCCCAGGCGGATGTCCTGCGCCAGCGCCTGCGAGGTGCGGATCACCGTCTCCACATCCACCATGTGGGAGCTGGACCCGGAGGAGGAGCGCCGCCGCGACGAGGCGGTGACCGGGCGCTGCGGCGGGAAGCCGTCGTCGACGGGACCCTGGTCCGCCGCCGTCTCGCCGAACAGCTCGGCCAGCCGGGCGTCCAGCGCCCGGACTTTCGCCAGCGCGTCCCAGCGCCGGTAGGCGTGACGGGCCTGAAACAGCATCGCCTTCGCCGTGAAGCGGTCGCCGCGCGCCAACGCGGCCTCGCCGGCCCGCTCGCAGGCGAAGGCCTCGTCGTGGGTGAAGCCCTGCTCGCGGGCGCTCTCCGTGGCGGTCTGGTAATGACGGTGCGCCTTGTCCAGCCGCCCGGTGGCGCGCAACCGTTCGGCCACCACCAGCGCCAGCAGGTGACGGAAATTGGTCGGCGCGTGGCGGATCGCGCCGCGGAGCCGGCGCTCCAGCCCAAGCGACGCGGCCCGTGCGCGGAGCCGCTCGGCGGGGCGGAGGCGGTCCCAGGCGGCGAAGTCGATCAGGGCGGCGACCACCCGCATGCGCAGGTTCATCACCATGCCCATGGAGGCGTCGGCGAAGGGACGGCGCTTCGCCATGCAGCGCCGCGCCTCGTCGATCCGGCCGAACAGCAGGTTCAGATAGGCCAGATGGCTGTGCATCGTGTCCAGGGCAAGGCGGTTGCCGCTGGCGGCCAGGGCTGGGACGTCGCTCGCCTCCGTAACGTGGGGTCCGGCGAAAACGGTGGGGTCTTCGGACTCGCCCAGCAGGTTGGCGATGAGCTGCTGGTGGGGCCGCAAGACACCGGCCGCGGTCTGCTGGTTCAGACGCGCGATGGCGGCGGCGTGACCCGCCGCGGTCTGCTGGAGCTGCCGCAGAGGATGGCCGAGAAACAGCCCTTGGGCGACGGCGTTGTTCAGGCAGTAGGCGGCGTACTCGATGTCGCCGGTTTCCAGGCCGATCCGGTGGGCGTCGAGAAGGCCGGCCAGTGATTTGGCCACCGGCTGGTGCCACACCTCGATGAACAGATGGACGACGAACAGCGTCTGGGCGCGGCCCTGGTTGGCGTGCAGCCGGTCGAGCACGCGCAGCGCCACCCGCCCGTACATGGCGCCCGCCGGAACGTCGCCGAGCATCGCGCAGTGCAGCAGCCCGTAGGTGGCGTAGGTGATGCCGGAGGCCGGCAGGATTCCTTCGGTCGCCGACAGGCGGACCATGCGCAGCAGCAGCACCGTGTAGAGGTTGGTGTCGTGCAGATAGGCGCTGGCCAGCACGCGCGACACGATGCGCCCGATCGTCAGCAGGCGCGGGTCGGTGAGGGGTGGGCGGTTGACGAGATCCTCCTCGCCCTTGCCGCGCAGCGCCAGCTTGGTCGTGGCGAGTTCCTTGAGCACGTGCCGGGTGTCCGCCCGCTCGGGGATCGGACTGCCGAGCTGGCCCAGGGCGGTGCGGCAGGCATCGAGCGCCGCCGGCAGGTTCTGCCGCGACACGTGCATCTGGATCTGCGTCTCGTAGGCCAGGGCACGGTCGAGGACGATGCGGGCGTTGGCCTCGATGGCCTCGGCCAGCGGGGTCGCCGCGGCGACGTCGCCGTTCACCGCCGCGATCTCCGCCGCTTCGGCGTGCAGGCTGAGCGCCAGCTCGTACAGGCGCGACCAACCGTCCGCGGGAAGCAGCCCGACCCCGGTGATGAGATAGTCGAAGGCCGGCCCCAGCGCCGCCGAGGCGCGCGCCGCCTGCCCGGCCAGAAGGTTGTAACGGGCCAGCCGCTCCTTCTGCTCCGGCGACAGCAGGGGCAGGGCGCGGTTCAGCTGGTTGGTGATCGCGAACAGCCGATCGGTCGTCCGATCGCCCGTCAGGCCCTGGCTGCGTTCCAGCACGAGGCCGACGGCGAGATGGCAGGCCAGGGCGTCGGCGTCCGGCAGCATGCTGTAGGCCGCCTGCTGCACCCGGTCGTGGACGAAGCGGTAGGTGGCGCGCGGCGACACGCTGTCCATGTCGGCGTAGCGGTAGGCGTCGCCCACCGGGACCACCAGCCCGCTGCGCAGGGCCGGCCACAGCGCCGCCGCCGTCGCGGCGGAGGTCCGCCGGCTCGCGTCGGCCAGGGTGGCGAGATCGAAGGCGCTGCCGATGCAGGCGGCGGTCTGGATGACGGTCAGCGTCTCGGCGGGAAGCTCGCGGATGCGGCGGACCACGAAGGTGACGACGTCGTCGACCATCCGTTCCATCCGCTGGGACTCGATGGCCTCCAGGTTCCAGTTCCACACCCCGGCGAGGCCGTCATAGGCGATCAGCCCGCTCTGCTCCAGCGACTCCAGGAATTGCCCGAGGAAGAAGGGGTTGCCCAGCGTGTTGGCGATCAGCCGTTCGGCCAGAGGGCGCACGTCGTCGGGGGCCGCGTGCAGCGTGTCGGACAGCAGGGCCACCACCGCGTCGGCGTCGAGCCCGCCGAGAGAGACGTCGCGGACGGGAACGCCGCGCTCGCCGAAGGTCTGGATCGTGTGGCGCAGCGGGTGGGCGGCATCGACCTCGGTGTCGCGGCAGGTGCCGACCAGCAGGAAGTGGCCGAGGTCCGGATCGCCGGCCAGCCCCTCCAGAAGTTTCAGCGTGGCGAGGTCGGCCCATTGCAGGTCGTCCAGGAACAGCACCAGCGGGTGCCCCGCCCCGGCGAAGACGCGGACGAAATTGCGGAAGACGTAGATGAAGCGCTCGTGTGCCTCCACCGGCCCCAGCTCCGGCAGCGGCGGCTGGGGGCCGATCAGCCGTTCGACGTGGGGAATGACGTCGGTGATGATCCGCCCATTGGGACCGAGCGCGGCGAGAAGGCGCGCGCGCCACAGCGCCAGCGACTCCGGGCCGGTGGCGAAGGTCTGCCGCACCAGGGTCTTGAAGGCTTCGATCACCGGCGCGTAGGGGATGTCGCGCTTCAGCGGCTCGAACTTGCCGGTGATGAAGAAGCCGTGGCGGGCGATCACCGGCTTGTGCAGTTCCCGCACCAGCGCCGATTTGCCCACACCCGAATAGCCGGAGATCAACAGGGCCTCGAACCCGCCCGCGGCGGCGCGCCCGAAGGCGTCGAGAAGGACGCGGAACTGGCCGGTGCGGCCATAGAGCTTCTGCGGGATGCGCAGCACCGGACGGACGTCCCGGCCGGCCAGCGCGAAGGGCTGGATGCGGCCGTGGCTGCGCCATTCGGTCAGGCAGCGTTCGAGGTCGGCGCGCAGGCCGAAGGTGCTCTGGTAGCGCTCCTCCGGGTTCTTCGCCATCAGCCGGGCCACGATGGCGGCCAGCGGCTCGGGCACCAGCGGGTTGAGCTTGTGCACGGGCACGGGCGTCCGCGCGATGTGGCAATGCACCAGCTCCAGCGGGTCGCCGGACGGGAAGGGGGGCTGGCCGGTCAGGAAGTCGTGGAAGGTGGCGCCCAGCGCGTAGAAGTCGGCGCGGTAATCCACCGACCGGTTCATGCGGCCGGTCTGCTCTGGCGCCATGTAGGCGAGCGTGCCCTCCATGGTGCCGACGTCCGGGTCGCCCGCCTCTTCCCGCGACAGTTCCGACGCGATGCCGAAGTCGATCAGGTTGAACTGGCCGGTCGCCGGGTTCCAGATCAGGTTGCCGGGGCTGATGTCCTTGTGGACGACTCCGGCGTCGTGCACGGCGGCCAGGGCGTCGACCGCCTGGAGCGCCATCCGCAGGAAGACCGCGACGTCCTCCGCCCGCACGTCCGGAAGGCTGTCCAGCGCGGCGCCGCCGATGTCGCGGAACACCATCATCAGCCCGTTGCCGTGGGGAACGCAGTCCAGCGCCTCCACGATCCCGGCGTGGCGCAACCGGCGGGCGATGGCGAATTCACGCAGGAACGCCGCCTTGTCCTCGCCGCCGATGTCCGCCCCGGACAGGAGCTTGCAGATGACGGGCAGGCCGTCGTCGCGCCGGACGGCGCGCAGCACGGTGGAGCGCGCCCCCACATGCAGCGTCTCGACAACGCGGAAGCCCGGTAACGCCGGCACGGTTGCGGTGGGGATGGCCCCGATCACGACGCAGCATCCTTATGTCGCGTGGTTGCGGTATCCGTTATAGAAGGTCGCGCCACGGTGGAGCAAGCGCAGGGCGTGCCGGCCGGGGTTTTGCACGATTTTTGCTTTGCGATCGCACGGGTCATAGACCTGTAGCATCGGCGAAACGGCGTAATAGTTCAATTGCGGTACGACAATTTATGCTAATCTCCCCCGCAATTTCTGACGAGTGCCGCGGAATTCCGCGCCGCCGTCACGGAGATGCCGGATCTGCGGGGGGAGAGCATGGCGAAGACGAGGGTTGCAATTCTGGGTGGTGGCGTCGGCGCCCTCACCACGGCGCATTTCCTGTCCGACACGGACGAGAAGCGGGCGCGCTACGACGTCACCATCTATCAGATGGGCTGGCGGCTGGGCGGCAAGGGCGCCACCGGGCGCGACCAGTGGAACCGCATCCAGGAGCACGGCCTGCATGTCTGGTTCGGCTTCTACAACAACGCCTTCAAGATGCTCCAGGACGTCTTCGACGTCTGGAAGCGCTCGCCGGACAACACCTTCCAGTCCTGGCGGGACGTGCTGAAGCCGCAGCGCTTCACCCCCATCGGCATGGTGCTGGACGGCGGCAAGCCGGCCTACTGGCCGCTGACCTGGCCGGTGCTGGGCGGCGAACCGGGCTCGGCCAACGTCATGCCGACCCTGCCGCAGGCCATCGCGTCGCTGGTCGGCGTGGTGCGCGACGTGTTCGAGAACTGGGACGAGCTGAGCGGCCTGATCGTCGACGGCAAGCTGGTCCACATCGACGGCCGCACCGTCGCGCCGATGCCCGTCCTGCCGGCCGACCAGCAGGTCCTTCCCGCACCGCTCGCCACCCGCTTCGCCGACGCGATCCGCGGCTGGAAGGACCGCGAGGTCCGCCATCTGGCGCAGGCCGAGGCGCTGGTGAAGGGCGCCGCCGTGACCACCGCGAAGGACGCCGCCATCGCCGCCCACCGGCTGATCCGGGCGCTGGCCGACGGGGCGCAAAATGGGCCGGATTCGGCGGCTCCGCCGGTCGAGCATTTCCACGACCTGATGACGCTGCTGCGGCTGATCGAGGCCGCGGCGGCCACCCTGCCCAGCAACCACGTGGCCCGCGACCTGCTGGCCTTCGTGCTTCCCTTCACCGTCGGCATCATCGCCGATTTCGGGATCGAGAAGCGCACCGCCGATTCGCTGGACGAGCTGGAATTCACCGACTGGCTGATCCGTCATGGCGGCGACGCCGCGGCGCTGAAGCAGAGCTGCTCGCTGCGCACCTGCTACGACACCTTCATGCAGTACAAGGATGGCGATTACCGTCAGCCCAACTGGGGCGCCGGCGTCGCGGCGCAGTCCTGCGTGCGCATGTTCGCCACCTGCCGTGAATCGGTGATGTGGAACATGGAAGCGGGCATGGGCGAGGTCATCATCGCGCCCATCTACCAGACCCTGCTCCAGAACGGCGTGAAGGTGAAGTTCTTCCGCCGCGTCGAGGACATCGGCCTGTCCGAGGACCGCGCGCTGGTCGAGACCGTGCGCCTCGCCCGGCAGGTCGAACTGGCCGACGGCGGGGACGACTACCAGCCGCTGATCACCGTGCCGCTGGAGGACAGGAAGTTCCTGCTGGCCTGGCCGCTGGAACCGCTGTGGGACCAGATCAAGGACGCCGACAAGGTCCAGGCGGCGCTCGCCACCAACAACTCCTCGCTGGAGTCGCACTGGTGCGCGTGGGAGCCGGTCGGGACCGAGACGCTGCAGCGCGGCCGCGACTTCGACGTCGCCGTCCTCGGCATTTCCATGGGCGGCTTCAAGGCGATGAACGACCAGCCGACCCTGGCGGCGGAGCTGCAGGCGGCCTCGCCGGCCTTCAACGCGATGACCAGCAACATCGGCATCATCCCGACGCTGTCCATGCAGCTGTGGTGCGGTCCCGACCTTCAGGGGCTGGGCTGGGAGCCGGGCCAGCCGGCCGCCGTCGCCGGGCCGGAGCCCTGGTCGATCTGGGCGGAGATGGGGCAGACGCTGCCCTACGAGTTCCGCCCCGGCGAGACCGGAGCGCCGAAATCCGTGCATTACATCTGCGGCGTCTGGCAGACCGGCTTGGTCGCCCGCCCGACCACCGACCTCGCGGTGCCGAAGGAGGCGCTGGACACTGTGACGAACAGCGCGGCGGAGTGGCTGGACGCCTACATGGGCAATTTCTGGCCGAAGGCGACGATCTCCGGCCAGGGCGGCGTCGGCTTCAACTGGAACGTCCTCTACGACCCGTGGAACGGCAGCGGGCGGGAGCGGCTGTCGCACCAGATCATCCGCGCCAACGTCGATCCGACCGAAACGCTGCCGGGCAGCGCCGCCGGTTCCACCAAGTTCCGGCTGCGCACCGACGCGAGCGGGTTCTACAACCTGTTCCTGGCCGGCTGCTGGGTCCGCACCGGCTTCAACACCTCCTGCATCGAGGCGACGGTGATGTCCGGCATGCAGGCGGCGCGGGCCATCTCCGGGACGCCGCTGTTCATCTCCGGTGAGAACTTCCTGAACGGGGCGCCGTCGTGACCGCCCCCCGCTACGTCTCCTTCGCCGGGCACGGCGAGGTGTCGATCGCCGCACCCGGCGTCTTCACCGACAGCCTCGCCACCGCCTTCGTCGTGCGCAGCAACCCGGTGAACACCCAGGCGCTGGTCGACAAGCTGCTGAACGCGGCGCCCGCCGGGGCGGTGCGCTACACGGTGGCCGGTCCGGTGGCGCTGTGCACCTTCCTGTCGGTGGGGCGCTGCACCAGCCCCACCGAGCCGTTCGGCTGGATTCCCTACCGGGAGGCCTCGCTGTGGCTGCCGCTGATCGAGCATCGGCCCGGCCAGTGGCCGCGGCTGGTGCTGTGGATGCCCTACGTCTTCCCGGACGCGACCATTCCGCTGGTCTGCGGGCGGGAGGGCTGGGGCTTCGCCAAGTCGCTCGGCCGCATCACGCTGCCGGAGGAGGGGGCCGAGGCGCCGCGCTTCGTCTGCGAGACGACGCTGTTCCGCACTTTGTCCTCCGACTGCGAGGGGGTGTTCGCTCCCCTGCTGACGGTGGAAGGCGGGCCGTGGACCCCCGGTTCGGCGTGGCAGAGCCTTGAGGATCTCGCCGCCGACCTCGGCGACGCGCTGAAGGCCCTGCTGCGCCCCGGCGGTCTGGTCGAGGGGGTGGAGGTCGCCGTCAAGGCGGTGGAATCTCTGCTGGCCGGCACGGTGCCGGTCATCAACCTGAAGCAGTTCCGCGATGCCCCGGACAGCGAACGGGCCTGCTATCAGGCGCTGATCGACTGCCCGATGCACGTCGACCGCTTCCGCGGGGCGTGGCCGATGCGGGGCGACTGGACGCTGCGGGTGGCCGACTACGCCAGCCATCAGGTCATCTCGGACTTCGGCTTCGCGGCCGGGCCGGATGGCAGCGCCACCGTCCATGTGGATTTCGCCATGCAGATCCACATGGACTTCCGCGCCAACCCCGGCCGGGTGGTCTGGCAGGCGGAGTGAGGGTCAGGGCGCTGGCCCCGGAAAGGGCCGGCGCCCGTTCTTCAGGTACGAAAGGCCGTCAGAACGAGGCGCTGAGGCTCAGCGCCACGATGTCGGTGCCGTTGCAGAACTTGCCCGGATTGACCGCGGAGCCGTTGGGCGGCGTGCTGTTGCTCACGCACTCCTGGAAGCCGTGGGAATAGGCACCATCCAGCCGCAGCGTTTCGGAGAAGGCGTAGCCGATGCCGAAACTGGCGTGCTTGGTGATGACCACCGGGATGACCGAGACGATGTCCTCCGCCGGGGCGATTTTGTCGGCCCAGCGGAAGCCGGTGCGCAGGGTCAGCGCGTCGGTCACCCGATAGGCGCCGCCGATGGCAAAGATGTTGATGTCGCGGTAGCGTTGCGGCAGCGTCTCCCACACCGTGCCGAGGCCCGGCACGTCAACGCGGATGTTGTACTGGCGCAGCGCCTGCGCCCAGAAGGCCCGCCGGTAGTCGAAGGCGACGGTCAGGTCGGGCCGCAGCCGGTGGCTGATGCCGATGCCGAACTCGGCGGGGAGCTGGAAATTGCCCAGTGTGTATTTCGCGGGTTGGGTCAGCCGCGACCCGTCGGGTGCCAGCACGATCACCGAGCCATCGCCGGTCAGGTTGTTGAGCGCCGTGCGGAACTGGTAGAAGGCGCCGATGGTGGTGTCGGCCTGCGGCTTCCAGGTCAGGCCGAGCCGGCCGCTGACCCCGTCGCCCTCCACGCCGGCACGGGCGATCGACGGGTCGAAGATGTCGAAATAGACGCCGCCGCCCATCCCGACCATGGCGCTGGCCGCGCCCAGCATCGGCCCTTGTCCAGTCAGTCGCCCGGTGGCGGCGAGCGCGCCGAGCTGGTCGGCCCCCTGAAGGACCCGGAAGCCGAGTCCTGCCCGCACATAGTCGATGGCGCCCGCCACCGTGACCTTCGGCGTCACGTCCCAGGCGGCGGCCAGCGGGACGCGCATGAACATCGCCTCGCTGCCGGTGCGCAGCCCGCTGTCGACGCCGGACGGCAGGCGGGCCATGAAGCTGCCCTCGCCGTACTCGGTGCCGAAACCGCCCTGGGCGTAGGCGCCCAGCCCCAGGGCCAGAGTCTCATGCCGCCAGACGAAGCCGCCCTGGGGGATGTAGTAGCCCTGGAAGGGGAAGGTGTCCTTGCCGTGCGCCACCTCGCCGGTTTGCGTCTGGGTGGCGCGCAGCCCGGTCGGGGCGGCAACCACCAGCCCGCCCTCCAGGTAGGAGGAAGAGCGCTGCGTCAGGGTCGCCGGGTTGAAGATCATGGCGGCGGCGCCGATGTCGGACGCCGCCCCGGTGCCGCCCATGCCCATGGACACGGCCCCGAATCCTTCGAAGGTGTAGACGTCGGTGGCATGGGACGGAAACGCGGCGGCCAGAGTGGCCGCCGCGGCAAACGCTGCGATTACGCGCATTGAATCAGGGTTCTCAATCGGACGGGGTGAGGTCGATGGTCTGGCGGGCGATGGCCTCGGCGGCCTGCTTTCCGGAGAGGACGGCGATCTCGGCGCTGCCCGCGCTGAACCAGGTCCGCGTCCAGTCCCCTGCCAGGAAGGCGTTGACGAAGCCGCTGTCGCCCGGCTTCAGCCGGGTCTCCACGGTCGCCGGGAAGCACTGCACGTAGAGCTCCGACGGGTCGAGGTTGTAGCGGTAGTAGGAGGAGTAGACCTGGCTCTGATCGAACACGCCGTCCTTGACCGTGTTGGGCCACAGCACCCCGATGTTGGCGTTCAGCCACTCCGTGGCGTCCCGGCGGACGTCCGCGGCCATCCGCTGCGGCAGGCCGCAGGCGTAGGGCGGGGCGCCGGCCGGCCAGCGGGCGGTGCCGCAGAAATACTCCACGGCCTTGACGGTGCCGGGCGGCCAGGATTCGGCGGGGATGAGGTGGCTCATCTCGCCCCAGCTGTCGAGTTCCTCGACATAGCTGGTCATGGCAGTCGGGCCGGCCTTCCAGCCCATTTCCTCGATGCTCGGCGTCATCCAGAGCTGGACCGCCTGGGTCGGCACCGCCGGGGTGACCTCGACCATCTGCTTGAAGCGCAGATTGGCGTCCATCAACTCGGCCGCCGGGTCGGCCAGCGCGGCGGGCGGCATGGCCAGGACGACGAGATCGAAATCCTTGCCGACCTCCAGCACCGATTCCCCGGCGGTGCAGTGGCAGAACACCGATTCCAGGTTGATGCCGGCGTCGCGGATCTTGTCGCCATCGACGATCTGGCTCCAGTCCGGCTCGGACGGCCAGCAGTAGAGCCATTTCCCGTCGTCGCCGTAGCCGACCTTGACGAACGGGTCATAGGCGCCGTTGACGAGATCGACCTGCCGGTTCAGGCGCACCCGCTCCACCCAGGCGCCGTTTTCCGAGGTTTCCAGCTTGGTCAGGCGGTGGAACAGCTTGATGTCCACCCCGCGCTGCTTCAGCACGAACCAGGCGGGCGTGAAGACGGTGTCGCCCATGCCGGCGTTCATCTTCCACAGCGGCGCGCCCTTGTAGGCGAAGCCCATCAGCAGAAGGATCTCCGCCGCGGCGCCGGCGGCGAAGCGCGCGTTCTCCGGTCCATCGGTCGCTTCGCCGTTCTTGTAGGAGAAGCACATGTCGTAGAGCAGGCGCACCGGGGCCGACCACGCGAAGGTGTCGGAGATGCCGTTCTTCTGCAGCCACTCGCGGAAGTCCTCGCCGTTGATGCGGTCGAAGCCGTCCTTGCCGTAGGGCAGCACGTCGGCGAAGCAGCCGATGGCGAAGGCGAGGCCGAAATCGGCGAAGCAGGCGAACTCCCAGCCCTCGTCCGACAGCTTCAGCAGCGGTTCCAGGACCGCCTGGAAGCCCTTCTGGACGATCTTGAGCAGATCGACGATCAGCCCGTGGTCGAAGGCGCCGTCGCCCGCCTCCTCGATGTGGGTCCGCGCCTTCTCAAGGGCGTCCAGCCCGAGCTTCGCGGTCAGGTGGCCGGGCAGATGGTCGTGCTTGGCGACCAGGTTCTGCAGCGCGCCGATCAGGAAGGCGGCGAAGCCGTTCGGGCCGAGCGATCGCGGGTCGCCGGGGGTGCCGGAGCGCTCGGGGAAATCGAGGTTCCAGGAATGCCAGCGGGTCTTGCCGAAGCGCGGGATGTCCTGCATCAGCGTCACCTGATACAGCGGGCGGAAGGCGTCCTGCCAAGTCTGGAAGGCGTAGTCGGCGGGCTCGTCCCACTCCGCGTAGGCGCCGCGCACCATCCGGAAGGCGTTGTCGTAGAAGCCCAGGAAGATGTGCAGCCCGTGCTCCTCGATGCGCTGGCCCTGCTTGGCGTTGCGGCCGCTGGCCCCCTTGCCGCCCAGCCGCCAGCCGTGGCTGACCAGCGTCACGTCGAACTTCTCGCGCAACGCCTCGGTCGCCGTGAGAGTCAGCGCGGCGGACACGCCCCCAAGCCCGCCGCCCAGCACCAGCACACGCGTCTTTCCCATCGCAGCCACCCCGAGCCCCCGGTTGTTTTGCCGGGGGATTGTGCTTGGCATCGCCGCTTGTCGCAATGGGATTAAGACGAATGCGAACATTCCGTCGCCGCACCGATGCGGATCGGTTACGGAACGCCGTCGCTTGGCAGGGCCGGCGAGGTGGCGGGTGCCGCGCTGTCGAGCAGAATACCCGACCGCCGCTGGGCGAACATCGCGGTGAGCAGGGCGGCCGCCTGGGCGGCGGCGGCGGTGGGAGCGAGGCCGCCGACTCGGACGTTTGAGATGCAGTTGCGCTCGCTGTCCACCCGGCCGGGCCGCGGTTCCCATGTCAGATAGAGGCCCAATGAATCGGCGGCGCTCAGTCCCGGCCGCTCGCCGATCAGGACGACGCTCGCCCGCGCCTGGAGCAGCGCGCCGACCGGATCGCCCAGCGCCACCCGCGCCTGCTCCGCCACCACCACCGGCCCGACCCGCAGCCCGGCCGCCTGGAGTTTCGGGATCAGGGCTTCCAGCACCGCGACGGCGTTGGCCTGCACGGCGGTGCCGCTCAGCCCGTCGCCGACCACCAGCACGACGTCGGGGGCGCGGACCGGCTCCGACAGGCGGCGCTGCGACTCCTCTGACAATTGCCGGCCGAGGTCCGGGCGCTTCAGGTAGGCGGCGCGGTCGGGCGCCGCGCTGGTCACCGGGACCGCCGGCCAGCCGCGCTCCTCCAGCGCGGCCAGCAGCGCCGCGGCGTCGAGCGGCGTGTGCACCGCGTCGCGCGCCTGGGCGTGGGCGGCCTGAAAGGCGAGATGGGCGGCGGTGGGCAGGCCGCTCCCGGCGTGGCCCAGCGCGATCCGCGCGTCGGTGTGGCGGCGCAGATGCGCCCAGCGGTCGGGCTGGGCCGGGGCGGGAAGGGGCACCGGTTCGGACTCCGTCATGGCTGTTCCTCCGGCAGGGGCAAGGCGGGCAGAAGGCAGGACGCGGCGGGGTCGAAGCGCAAGCGCCCTGTGGAATCGGCGATGCCGGCGGCCTGCTGCCACGCTTCGAACTCCGGCGCCGGGCGGCGGCCGAGCACCTGACGCACATAGAGCGCGTCGTGGAAGGAGGTGCTCTGGTAGTTCAGCATGATGTCGTCGGCCCCCGGCACCCCCATGATGAAGGTGCATCCGGCCACGCCGAGCAGGGTCAGCAGGGCGTCCATGTCGTCCTGGTCGGCCTCCGCATGATTGGTGTAGCAGACGTCGCAGCCCATCGGCAGGCCGAGCAGCTTGGCGCAGAAATGGTCCTCCAGCCCGGCGCGGGTGATCTGCTTGCCGTCGTAGAGGTATTCCGGCCCGATGAAGCCGACCACCGTGTTGACCAGAAGCGGCCGGTAGCGGCGGGCGACGGCGTAGCAGCGTGCCTCCACCGTCTGCTGGTCCACCCCCTCATGCGCGCCGGACGACAGTTCGCTGCCCTGGCCGGTCTCGAAATACATCAGGTTGTCGCCGACGGTGCCGCGGTTCAGCGCCCGTCCGGCCTCCCACGCCTCGTCCAGCAGGGCCAGCGAGACGCCGAAGGCGCGGTTGGCGGCCTCCGTCCCGGCGATGGACTGGAAGACCAGATCGACCGGCGCCCCGCGCTCCATCGCCCGCAGCGCCGTGGTCACATGGGCCAGCACGCAGGACTGGATCGGCGCGCCGGTGCGCAGGCGAAGCTCCTCCAGCATCTCCAGCAGGGCGGTCATCGCCTCCACGCTGTCGGTGGCCGGGTTGATGCCGATCACCGCGTCGCCGCTGCCGTACATCAGCCCGTCGAGGACGCTGGCCGCGATGCCGTGCGGGTCGTCCACCGGGTGGTTGGGCTGCAGGCGGGTGGAGAGGCGCCCCGGCAGACCGATGGTGTTGCGGAAGCGCGTGACGACGCGGGTCTTGGCGGCGACGGCGATCAGGTCCTGCAAGCGCATGATCTTCGACACCGCCGCGACCATCTCCGGCGTCAGGCCGGGGGCGAGCGCCGTCAGGGCCGCCGCGTCCGCCTCCTCCGACAGCAGCCAGTCGCGGAAGCCGCCGACGGTCAGGTGGGCGACCGGGGCGAAGGCGGCGCCGTCATGGCCGTCGACGATCAGCCGGGTCACCTCGTCCGCCTCGTAGGGGACGACCGCCTCGGTCAGGAAATGGCGCAGCGGCAGGTCGGCCAGGGCCATCTGCGCGGCCACCCGCTCCGCCGCGCTGGCAGCGATCAGCCCGGCCAGCGCGTCGCCCGAGCGCGGCGGCGAGGCGCGGGCGAGCAGCGTCTTCAGATCGGGAAACCCGTACCGCGTCCCGGCCAGAGTGTGGGCGAATGCCATGGCGTCCCCTCTTCCCCTCGTCGGTTCGTCCGTTCAACCCGCCTCCGTAGAGTTTGGCGATGCCGATGCGCCCCGTCCAGCGCCCACCCGAGCATCGGCGGATCGATGATCCCGACCGCCGGACCTGGACCGCGCCGTTGGCGGCGACCACGGCGTTCGGGCGATGCCGTCGACGCATCTGCTGGAGGGGGCAAGAAAGTGCTTTACAAGACGAGGAATATAATCCAATCTGTAGGAGACAATGCGTTACCCGCGCCCGCCCGGCTCCGCCGCGGCGGGCGTCGTTGTTTTGATCGTGTGTCTCCTCGCCGGGGTGAATCCCATGTTCCCACCGGCGGAGGAACCCAAGGACCTGGGCGTTCCCTTTGCCCCATCGGGCGAACCGGAACGGCACGATCCCAACGGAGGGACCGTTCCACGACCGGTCCCATCCGCCGCCAAGCCGCCTTCGGGCGGCTTTTTTCATGGCCGAAAGGAGCCGTTCAACATGACCAGTTCGAACCGGGTGCGCCTCGCCGGTGTCCTCGAAGCGGTGCCCGGCACCACCCCCGTCACCCCGCGCCTGCGCCAGCAGCGGGTGACCTCGATCGGCCTGACCTACAAGACCGATTATGAGGAATCCGGGGAACTGCGCGACGACCGCATGAACGCCGATCCGCTGAGCGTCGGCCAGAGCAACGGCGGTCAGATCGGCATCGAATGGCATTATCCGGTGCCGGGCAGCCTCCTCGACTCCGAGATCGTCAGCGCCTTCTGCGCCGATTGGGTGAACACGCCGTTCCGTGACAACGACGGCCTGCCGGCGTCGGCGGTGACCTCGGTGAGCGCCGATGCGCAGGTCGTCGCCATGACCGACGGCCCGGCCTTCGCGGCGGGCCATCTGGTGCGCTTCACCGGCTTCGAGGCCGCCAACAACGGGGTGCGCAAGGTAACCGCCGGCTCCGCCACCGCTCCGGCCTTCGCGGGTGGCGGCCTGCTGGACGAGGCCGCTCCGGGAGCCGCCGCGCGGCTGAAGGTGGTGGGGTTCGAAGGAGCCTCCGGAGATCTCGCCACGACGCTGACCGGGCTCGGGTCCACCGCTCTCGACTTCACCACGCTGGGCCTGTCGGTCGGCCAGTGGATCAAGATCGGCGGGACGACCGACGCCTACCGTTACGGCACGGCGGTGTGCAACGCCTGGGTCCGCATCGTCGGCATCGCGCCGCATGAGCTGGCCCTGGACAACCGGCCGGCCGGCTGGGCGGTCGATGCCGGCGCCGACAAGACGATCCGCGTCTGGCACGGGGACGTCATCAAGAACGGGTCGCTGGTGCGTTCGGTGACGCTGGAGCGCGGCTTCCTGGAGCAGAACCCGCCGAGCTTCATCGCCCAGACCGGCATGCGGGTGAACAGCCTGGAATTCGGCGGCGAAGCGAAGAAGCCGGCGACCGGGACGGTGGCCTTCATGGGCATGAAGGGCGGCTCGTCCGGCGTCGCGCTCGACGTTGCGCCGGCCGACGCTCCGGACATGGTCGACTATCCGGCGATGGCCTTCTCCGCGAACTGCGGCCGGATCGGCGTCGGCGGAGCGGCGCTGGGCAATCCCGACTGGGCCCGCGCCATCAAGTTCACGATCACCAACAACCTGAGCACCCGCGACGCGCTGTCCGACGGCGACGGAACCGCCCCGGCGGCGGTGGCGATCCGCGACGGCGCCTGCGACGTGAAGGTGGAGCTGGACACCTATTTCGGGTCCCGTGCCCTGCTGTCACGGATCGAGTCCGGCGAGAAGATCGGCGTCAACTGCCGCCTGCAGAAATGCGGCCGGGCGATGATCTGGGAGTCGCCGCGCCTCACCGCCCGTGAGGGCGATCCGGGCGTCGGCGGCAAGAGCCAGGACGTCACGCTGCCGGCGCAGCTGACCGCCTCGCGCGATCCGCTGACCAACGCGCAGCTGATCCTGAACCGGATCGAATTCTTCCAGTAACCGGCATCCCGGCGACCAACGGGAACGAGGCTGCCCCACCGGGCGGCAGACGGTTCGCGCGAACCGGGGCGGGCGTTTGGTCGGCGCCCGCCCGCTTCCGCGCATCCCGACCAACGACCAAGCACGAGAGACGCTCATGACCTTCGAACATGTTTCGCACGGCCTGCCGGCCGCCGCCCCGCAGACCGACGACCTCGGCGACCTGCTGGTGGATGAGCGCGTCGCGCGCGACGGCGTGTGGATCACCCCGGACCCCGACCGCAGCCTGCGCATCAGGACGAAGGGCCTGCCGGACGCCTACTACGACGCCCAGGCCCGACAGCAGCGCCAGGCGGCCAAGGGCTTCAACGGCGACACCAACCGGTTGCCGGTATCGCACAAGCGCCGGATCAACGCCCGCTGCCTGATCGACCACAGCCTGGTCGACGTGGAGGGTTGCGTCATCGGCGGCCGCGAGCTGCCCTTCGCCGAATTCTGCGACCTGATCCTGGAGCCGCGCGGCGCCAGGCTGCTCGACCTCGCCTTCGGTGCGGCCACCACGGCGCAGGATGGCAAGGCCGAGGAGTTGGAGGCCGCCCGGGGAAACTGACCGCGGCGCTGCGGGACTGGCTCGACCGGCGGGCCGAGACCGACGACCTGCTGGACGAGCTGATGGATGAGGATCCGGACGCCGTGGCGATCGTCGCGGCGCGCCGGGCCGGGCTCGGGGAGGCGGTGGAGGTCGAGCCCTGGTGCCGATGGGTCTGGCGCGCGTGGCACGACCTTGCCGACGACCGGCATTGGCGGCCGGGCGGACTCGGTCCGGCCATGCCCTGCCGGATTCCCTGGTCGGTGGTGACGGCCTACGCCGACCGCAACGCCGTCGACGCCGACCTCCTGCGGACGCTGCTCCATCACATGGACGAGCTGTACCTCGCCTGGTGGGCCGAGACGTCCAGGCAGAGCGCCGCCCAGACCGGCGGCGAGGCCGGGGAGGGAGCGTGAGCAACGCTCCCTCCGTCCTGCCCGCCACGCCGCCCCACCGGCGGATTCGTCCGCCCTGATCATCACCTCTCGCCGCTGAGGCAGCCATGGCAGCAGAACAGCTGGTCGTCGGCTACGACGACTGGATATCCACCACCGTCCGCGCGACCAAATCCGGTGAGCAGCTTGCCCGCCAGTACGGGGATGTCGAACGGCTCACGACCAAGGTGACGGCGATCACCAGCCGCTTCGCGGATGAACTCACCAATCTGGAAGCCAGCGAACACGCGCTGGTCGACAAGGAACGGCTTCGCGCGGCCATCCTGTCCCAGCAGGACGCCGCCGTCCGGAAGGCCACCGCCGCGCACGAGCGGTGGGTGGCCGGCATGCGGGCGGCGGAAGCCGCCGCCGGCGCCCAGGCGGCCAGCACCGCCACCGCGACGGCCTCCGCCGGGTCCTGGGCCGGTGCGATGGCAAAGATTCATGAGAGCGCCGCACAGGCCGCCGCGAATCTCAACGGTCCGGCCTTCGAGGCGCTGTCCGGCCGGATCGGGGACCTGACCAAGGCGCAGGGCTCCACGGGTTCTCTTCACACCGCTGCGGCGCGGCAATCGGCGCCGGTGCAAACCAGTTCCGCCGGCGAAAAACGCGACGTCCCGGTTGCCGCCGCCGCCAAACCGGCAGCCGCCAATGATTCGTCGGCCGACCCGAAGAAAGCCGAGGAAACAATTAAGGAAGCGCGGAAGGCGCTAACCGATATTCTGCAGAAGACATTCGACAGCTTGGGCGAAGCCCTGGTGAAAGTGTTCGTCACCGGCAAGAATGCGGCAGTGGATTGGGGCAAATCCACGAAGGCCATCATCGGTGAACTCGCCACCGATCTGATCAAGATGGCGGCTATCCAACCGTTGAAAAACGTGATCTTCGGAACCAGTGGTCCCACGCTGTGGGATGCCTTCAGAACATCGAAAGACGATGCGGCCAAGAACGACAATAACGTGACTGGGCAGGCTTCCTCCATGGCAACCAATTGGGCTGGGGGGAAAGCGCTGTCATGGGCAGGAGATAAATTGGGACTGGGAGGCACCAGTGGTAGCATTGCTGGGGCAATTGATGGCTGGGCCCTCTCCAATCTGGGTATTGGGCAGCTGACTACCGGTTCTAACGGCATGCTGGTTGGGGGTGGAGCAACCAGTTCTACAGTACCATCATCGCCATTGGTAGCAGGCACAGGCCTGACCAGCTATCTAGGGGCGGCCGGCGCTGGTGCGGCAGCGGGCGGCCTCGTCGGCGGTTGGGCCGGGAGCCAAAGCAACAGCAAGGCTGTCGGCGGCGCTACGGGGGCGGTGGCGGGCGCAGCAGCCTCCTATGGGATTGGCTCGCTTATGTCCATCGGTGCGATGACCGGTCCCTGGGGCCTTGCCATCGCGGCGGTGGCAGGGGCGGTCATGGGGATGGTGGGCACCCAAAAAGCCTCCGTCGGCCCGAACGCCGCCGCGACCTTGCGGGTCGAGAACGGCAAGCTGGTCCGGATCGGCGCCGACGCGGACAACGGCGGGAGCACCGACCGTGTGGTGGCGGTGACCGATGCCGTGGCCACCGCGGTCAACGCCATGACCCAGCTCGGCGTGCAGGTCCGCGAAGGGCAGCAATTTTTCTTCGTGGACGGTGGCCCCAAGGTCGTGAACAACGGCAAAAGGGCCCAGACACCCGAAGCGTTCATCCGCGAGGTGATGGGCACGCTGACCGCCGATGGGCTGGTCGGCAAGGCCCTGGCGTCCGATGCCGCGCAGAACAGCGGCGATCTGAACAAGATCGTCCAGGGGCTGTCGCTGGCCAAGTCCATCGAGCAGGCGAACTCGGCACTCTCCAATTTGGACAATTCGCTGCACGCGGTCCAGAAATCGGCCTTCGCGGCGACCGCCGAGAGCCTTCAGCCGATGGTCGACCAGTTCAGGCTGGCGCAGGAGTTCGGCCTGGAAGCGGATTACGCGTCCATGGCGACCGGCCAGCTGACCGCGATCCTGGACAACATCCGGGACCCGGTGCAATGGCAGACGGTGCAGGTGGCGGTGGCGGAACTAGACGGGCAGATGGCCGCCTTCCGCGATCAGGTGGGGAAAGTGAATCCCGCCCTGGTCGGCCTGATCAACGATGTCGCAGCCGCCGCGAAGGAGAAGATCTACGGCGATTACCGGAAGACGTTCGACGCCGGGCTGAACAGCGCCCGCGGAGCCGACTACCTGAACCAGCTGACCGACGTGCGGACCTGGTGGAACAACAATTGGGCCAACAGCCTGATGTCGGGCCGCAACCCGAACGACATGTACGCGGCCCAGGCTAAGGCGATCTTTGACGGCCTCGACGTCAACCAGCTGGGAAAGGCGGTCGAGTATTTCGCTGAGCTCGACCCGGTGATGTCCGGGCTGGCTGCCGCGGCGCGCGACATCGCCCGTCAGGATGCCATGACCGGTTTGGATCAGCGCTACCGGGCCGCCCAGGTGGCGTTGGGCCAGCTGTCGCAGGCGGAGTTCGACCGTTACCAGACCGAGCTGGAGCAGGCGCGGGAGCTGTCGGCGGTCACCGATCCGGTCGTCCGCGCCCGCCTGCAGGAGGTGCAGACTCTCGAGAAGCAGGCCCAGGCTTATGAAAAGGCGCGGCAGTCCGGAGAATCGCTCACCGACTGGCTGACCAACAAGCTGGGCACCAGCTCCGCCGGGGTCTCGGCGTCCACCGCCTACACCAACGCGCTGGGCGCGTACCAGGCGGATCTCGCGAAAGCGGCCGCCAACGACAACGACGCTCTGGGACGGATGGCCAGCACCGCCGACCGCCTGCTGACCGCCTACACCGATTATTTCGGCAGCCAGGGCGCCACGGCCTTCTGGCAGAAGATCATGGGGGAGGTCGCCAACCTTCCGGCCGTCAAATCCTACGACAGCTCCATCGTCGACGCGATCAACCGGCTTCCCCATGGCGCCGGCGGGCCGGCCACCGGCCTCACCATGGTCAACGACGCCGGGCCGGAGCTGATCCGGTTGCCGACCGGCTCGATGGTGATGACCAGCCGGGCCAGCGTCGATTTCCTGCGGCGCGGCGGCGGCTCCACGACCACGATGCCCGCCCCCGACACCGCGGTGGTGGAGACTCTGCGGCAATTGCTCCGCGCGGTCGTCTTCAACGGCGCCGACCTGACCACGGTCCTCGAAGGGCTGAAGGACAGCGGCTTGCGCCAGGAGAAGGCGCTGGCCGCGCTGCGCGGCCAGTTCAAGCGGGCCGGCGACGCCGGCACGCTGCCGGGGCGCGCGGCCTGATGCGCGTCTTCCTCGTCCGGATCGAGGAGCAGCCCTTGACCGTGACGGAACCGGCGCCGCTCGATCTGAGCGGCGTCGTCCGTCCTCCGCCCCGCGTCGAAGCGGGGCGGTCCCTGGCCATGGTCCGCGCCTTCACCCGCCGGCCGGTCTGGCGCCCCCCGGTGCCGGCCGCCGTTCCGCCGCCGTTGCGGGCCTCCGTCCGCACCACCCTCGCCACCGTCCAGGGGTACGTCATGCTCGGCGCCTCTCCCTTCGGCGCGGCTCCCTTCGGCGCCCGCCGCGACCGCCTGTCCCTCGCCATCGGAGACGTCATGCTGCGTTATGGGACCATAAATTACGTCGACCGCGACCACAGGGAGTTCGAGGATGGGCTTCGGACTCCCTCCTTCAGCCGCACGATCCTGACCGGCGGTACGGTCGGCGGCTGGGCCACCGCCAGCCTCGGCGACCTCGAACTGGACAATCTGGAGGGCGAGCGCAGCGACCTGCTGCGGCGCGTCGCCGTCGACGGGCGCCCGGTCGAGGTGCTGCAGCCGCGGCCCGACGGAACGACCGAGGTTGTCTTCGAATGCACGGCCCGGGACATCGTGCCCGGCGACGACGACACGGTGCGCATCCGGCTGCGGGATTGGGATTATCTGCTCGACAAGCCGGCCCAGACCGCCACCTACCCGGACGACGCCCCGCCGGAAATCGCCAACCGCCGCCGGCCCTTCGGCTATGGCCCGTGCAACAACGTGACGCCGACCCGGATCGCCACGACGGCTCCGGCCTATCAGTTCAACGATGGCCCGTCGCGCGCCCTGCGGGCGGTCTATGTCGCCGGCATCCCGCAACTGCCGGCGGACCTTGCGGCTATCGATCTGGCGGCCTCGACCTTCACGCTGGCGGCGGAGCCGGCGGGCGACGTGACCTGCGATTTCGACGGTCTGGTGGTGGACGGGGTGTATCTCAACACCACCGCCCTGGTAATCGACGATCTGGCCTTCCGGCGCGGCGGGTTGCCGGCGACACGGAAATCCGTCCGCCATTTCGAGCGCTTCGCCGCTGACATGCCCGGCGAGGTGCAGCTCTACGTGTCACACGGCGAGGAGCCGACCGTCCTGTCGCTGATCCAACGCCTTCTGGCGCCTTGCGGCTGGGGGGCGTTCTCGTGGCGCGGCCAGCTCCAGGTCGGTGTCTGGAAGGTGGCGACGGGAGCCCCGCGCTGCCTGCTCTCCAAGGCCGAAGGGACGCTGATCAGCCTGCAGCCGGCCGAGCTTCCCACGGAGGTCTATCCACCGCCGTGGCGGTTGCGCGGCGGGTACGACCGCAACTGGACGCCTCAGACGGCCAGCCAGCTCAAGGGCGACGACACCCCCGGCGCGGCCGACCCCGTCGGCGGGCCGGAGCGGCGCCGCTGGCTGGCGCGTGGGCAGGAGATCGCGGAAGCGAAGGACGAGGTCACTCGCGACCGCCTCCATCTGGGCGCGCAGGATCCGGCCGTCGTGGAGACCTGCCTCGCCGACAAGATCGGCTGCGAAACCGTTCTGCAGGCGTCCCTGGCCCACTGGCTCGGCAACCGGGCCCAGTACCGGGTCGTGCCCGACACGCCTCCCTTCTTCTTCGACATCGGGGACGAGGTGGCGATCCAGTGGGACGGCCATGGCCTGGAGGGCGGCCAGATCGGCGTGGTGGCGGAAGTCGCCGAGGGCGAATGGACCGAACTGGTTATTGAGGTGTGACATGGACAACCTGACGGCACGGGTCGGCTGGATCAACCACGCCGACACCGCCACCCTGACCGCCCTCCACCCCGGACCGGACACGCTGGGTGTGGAGCGGCTGCAAATCAAGCACGTGGCCCGCTATCACGAGCAGACCGGTCCCGAACTGGCGATTCGTGCCGATCTGCACGCCGGCAAGCCGGTGGACGCGGTGGTGCTGCCTCTGGTCAACGCGGCGCCGAGCGCCACCCTGCGGGTGCGCGCGGCCGCGACGGTGGCCGATCTGTCGGCGGCCCCGCTCTACACCTACGCCGGGCCGGGGCATATCGACGACGCGCACAACTACGCCATCCATCTGCTGCCGGCGACGGTCACCGCGCGGGTGTGGGAGGTGGCCGTCACCGATCCGGACCGGGAGGTTTCGCGCGCCGGCCGGCTGGTCCTGGCGCCGCTGCATCGCTTCGCCTTCAATTTCAAGGCGAACTGGGGCGTGCGCTGGGAAGACCTGTCGGAGGAGCGCGACGGCGCCGGCGGCCAGATGTACTCCCGCGCCGGGCCACGGCGCCGCGTTCTGAGCGCGGAATTCGGCGAGATGACCCGCCGGGAGCGCGACGAGGTCGCGCTCGAGATCGAGCGGCTGGCCGGCAAGACCGGCGACATCCTGATGGTGGCGCGGCCCAACGCCCCGAACCTTGCGCACTACACGGTGTGGGGAAAGCCGGTGGACACCGGCGGCGTCAACGAAAGCCGCCTCGGCATCTTCACCAAAACCTTCCAGATCAAAGAACGGCGGTTCTGATGGCCTTCGTCTATCCTGACCGCGCCTCGGAAGTCACCACCTCGACCGGTGACCAGGGCGACATCATTCTTCAGGGGCCGGAACCGTCCTTCTGGTCCTTCACCAGCCGGATGGCCGTCGGCGACGAGACCACGGTGTGCCGGGAGGATGGCCTCACCTCGGAGCTGGTCCGGGTGCGGCTGGTGGCGCCGGACCGTCTGCGCTATCTGGCGGTCTACGGCTCGTCCAACGGCGGCGCCCGCGTCGTCTGGCCGGCGGGGCAGCAGCGGGTCTACGCCACGCAGCTCGGGCGCTACGCCCTGCTGCCCCCCGACGCCGGACAGGCCGGACGGCCCGTGGTGGTGCAGCCGGACGGGACGTACGGCGCCGGGGCGCTGACCGTGCCGGTGCCGACCGGCCTGACCCTGGGCACGCTGCTCGACGCGGCTTCCGCCGGCGGGCGACCGGACGGGGCGGTGCTGATCCGCCTGGTGGTGACCTGGGACGAGGTCCCCGATCTGGACTACGAGCTGGAGATCCGCGACGGCCTGACCACTGGCTGGCCGGGCGCAGCGTCGAATCCCGCCCTCATCCCGGCGGGCGGCGGGCGTTGCGTCGTCAACGTGGTCGGGGGCTACACCTACGGGGTACGGCTGCGTGCCCGTGCCGTCGGCGGGGTGTCCGGCTGGACGCCCGAGCAGACCATCGCGGCGACCGGCGACGACGTGCCGCCGGGGCCTCCCACGGACATGGTGGTGACCGAGGTCTATGGCGGCGCGGTGTTCATGTTCACGCCGCCCACTGACGCCGACACCCTGGAGGTCCGCTTCTACGCGGCGCCCTCCGACGACGAGACGGCCGCCGTGCTGGTCGGAGCGGGGCTGCGCCGGGTGACGCTGACCGGCCTGCCGGCGGGGACCACCCGCTGGGTGTGGGCGGCCTCGGTGGACACCAGCGGCAACGAGGCGGAGTGGCTCTCCCTCGGCCCAGTGACCGCGCTGCTGATCGAGCCGGGCGACCTCGCCGCGGAGTTGGGCGAGCGCATTGAACGGCTGTCCGATGTGGACCCGGCGAGCTTGGATCTCGCAGGGGAGGCCGCCCTGGAGGCGGTGCTGGCGGCACACGAGGTCCGCCTGGGGGCGCAACGGCGGCTCGCCCAGGCGATGACTGGCGTGGACGACACGATTGACGGGGTGCGCGACAGGCTGGCGGGCGTGGAGACGGGCCTTCAGCAGGAGACCACCATCCGCACTGACGAGACGGCGGCCCTGACCCAGAGCCTGACCACCCTCGGGGCCGTCGTGGAGGACAACACCGCCGCCATCCAGGCCGAGCAGACGGCGCGGGCCGACGCGTACGAGGCCCTGGCCGAGAGTGTGACTCTGGTGGCCGCCCAGGCGGGCAGCGCCCTGGCCGCTGTGCAGAGCGAGGCGCAGACCCGCGCTTCGGAGGACGAGGCGCTGTCCAGCCGCATCGACACGGTGGTTGCCGACACCGCGCACAACGCCGCCGCGATTCTGGCGGAGCAGACGGCCCGCATCAACGCCGATGGCGCCCTGGCAAACACGCTGACGTCGGTGTCCGCCCAGGCGACGCGGGCGCGCACCTTCCGGCAAGCCACCGCCCCCGCCACTCCGCAGGTGGGCGACCTGTGGTACGACACCGCCAGCAACAACTCCCCCAAGCGTTGGTCCGGGACGGGTTGGGAATCCACCGAGGACCCGCGCATCGCGGCGACCGCCGCCGTGGTGGCGGCTGAACAGACGGCCCGTGCGGACGGTGATTCCGCCCTGGCGAGCAGCATCAGCAGCGTGTCGGCGCAAGCGTCACGGTCCCGGACATTCCGGCAGAGCGCTGCGCCCGCCGCGCCACAGGTCGGCGATGTCTGGTACGACACGGCCAACGGCAACGCGGCCAAGCGTTACAACGGCACCGCGTGGGAGTTGGTGGACGACGCGCGGCTGGCCGCCAACGCCGCGGCCATCACCAGCGAGGCGACGGCGCGGGCCGATGGAGACGCGGCGCTGACGACGCAGGTCAACACGGCGATCAGCAAGGCCGACCGGGTGCGCACGTTCCGGCAGGCCTCCGCCCCCGGCGCGCCCCAGCCGGGGGACGTGTGGTTCGACATGGCGAACAACAGCGCGCCGAAGCGCTGGTCGGGCATCGCCTGGGAGAGCGCCGAGGATCCGCGGATTGGGCAGAACACTGCGGCTATCGCCAGCGAGGCGACGACGCGGGCGAGCGCTGATACGGCGCTCGGGCAGCGCATCGACACCGTGGTCGCCGATGTGAACACCAACGCCGCGGCCATCCAGAGCGAGGCGACGGCGCGGGCCAACGCCGATTCCGCCTTGTCGAACACGCTGACGTCGGTTTCGGCGCAAGCCACGCGGGCGCGCACGTTCCGCCAGAGCGCGGCGCCCGCAAGCCCGCAGGCGGGCGATGTCTGGTACGACACCTCGGCCAACAACGTGGCCAAGCGCTGGTCGGGGACGGCGTGGGAATCCACCGAAGATCCGCGCATCGGGCAGAACGTGGCGGCCATCACGTCCGAGGCCACGGCGCGGGCCAACGCCGACAGCGCCCTGGCGAACACGCTGACGACGGTGCAGACCACGGTGGGCGAGCACACCGCAACCATTCAGCAGCAGGCCCAGAGCATCGACGGTCTGTCGGCGCAGTACACCGTCAAGGTGGACGTCAATGGGTACGTCTCAGGTTTCGGCCTTGCCACGACCGCCAAGGACGGCGTGCCCTCCAGCACCTTCACTGTCCTGGCCGAAAAGTTCGAAATCACGGCGCCGGGTGGCTCGAAGATCAGCCCCTTCGTTGTTCAAAACGGCACGGTCTATCTGCGCTCTGTGGTCATCGGAACGGGCTGGATCGGTGACACCCACATCGGCCCAAACGGCATCGACGCCAAGCACCTGAAGGCCAGCAGCGTGCTAACCGACTCCATCAGGATCGGTAGCGCCAGCGGGTCCACGCTGTCCACCGTCGCCAGCAACGCCGCCACCGGCGCCCAGGACCCGGCGGCCCGGATCAACGCGGGCTCCACGTCCATCAACCCTGGCAAGATCATCGTTAAGGGATCGAACACCCTCACGTCCGTGGGCGGGTGGTTCTACGGGAACACCACCGAGATTGACGGTGGGAAAATCGCTGCCGAGACCGTCACGGCCCGAGAGGTCAAGGCCCTGAGCCTCACCGGTGACCGTGTGGCCGCCGGCACCCTGACCGTCGATAAGCTCGCCCAGTTCTCGACGGGCAACCTGCTGGCCAACAGCAGCTTCGATGCCGGCTGGGAATGCTGGAACCGCCTGGGCTCCAACATGGGAGGAGCCCCGACCAATTGGGCGGTTAACCATCCGAGTGTGGACTGGTACCTCGCCGGGGGGAACACTCTCAGCGTGCAGCAGACGAACGGGCAGACCGGCGGGGACTGGGCCGGCTTCTACAGTCACCCGGCTTCCAACTGGGGAGGGATACCCATTGAGCCGGGGAAGCCCTACGAGTTCTCCATCTATACCGGCGCCCACAACTGCAAGGTCGATTGCTTCATCGTCTTCTACAATACCGCTGGAACCCCCGTCGGGGACTGGGCCGACGGAATTACCCCCACGGCGAACGTCAACGATGGGGAGGCCCTGGGCGGGCGCTCCCTCGCAGGATACAAGCGGATTTGGGCTCGCGGGGTTGCCCCGGCCACCGCCGTCCAAGCTCGCCCGTTCATCCGCAAGCACAACTCCAAACCTGGGGCCACCGAGAGCTGGGGGTTCTACACGCTCCCCTTCTTCGGAGAGAGCGCCGCCAATGCCGTCCAGCCCCAGCCCTGGCAGCCCGGCGGCGTGACCAAAATCTTCGGCGGCAACCTTGTCGCGGAGACCGTGACCTCGACCCACCTCGCGGCCGGCTCGGTCACGGCCAACAAGATCAACGCCCGGACCATCGTCGGGGACCACATGGTCGTCGGCACGATCTACGGTGACCTCATCGGCACTGCCGCGGTCACCACCCTGAAGATCGAGGGCAACTCGGTGACGGTGCCCGTCGGGTACTACCAGCAAGACGAGATATGGATCGGCAACCTCTTCACCACCCCCAACAACTACGATTACAACTACGGCGAGACTGGCGAAATCGACACCGATGGGTCTCCTGTGTTGATTATGGCTGCTGCCACCTGCCGGGTGGATGGCGCCCAAACGACCAACAACAACGTGGCGGGTTGGGTGATCCGCATCATGAACGGCGTCGCCTCCAACTACCATGAGGTGACTCGGTCCAGCGTCGTCGTGCAGAGCATCGCCGTCGGCAATTCTTGGCCCGGCAATTCCGGAGCCTATGCAGCGGTTGCCGTCGACCGGCCCCCTTCTGGCATCAAAGTTAAATACCGCCTCATGTTCGCTAAGGGCTTCGCCGACGGCCCCGCCTGCTACGTCAGCAACCGGGGCGTTGCAGCCATGATGGCTCGCCGCTGATCGAGAGGAAAAGCAGATGACTGATGAGACCCAAGGCCCCGAGCCGATGGACGAGGCCGCCGCCCCCTCTGTCGCGAGGGTCAGCCCCTACCATGCTGTCACCGGTCGCATCCTCGGCGTCTGGACGATGCCAACCTCGCTGCTGGGTACCCAGCACGATCCCTTCTACCCCGAGGAGGTGGACGGGACGACTCACTACATCGACGTCTCCACGGGCCAGCTGTTGGAACGGCCGCCTCTGGACCTTCAGGTCTCCAAGACCGAGTTGGTGGCCGACGGCGAGGACTTCGTGGCGGTGACCGGCGTGCCTGTGGGCTGCCCGGTCATCACCCCCGCAGGGCGCTTCATAGTGGATGACGGCGTGCTGGAATTTGCCACCGTCCATGAGGGTCCCCACCGGCTGTTCTTCGACGCCTTTCCCGAGCGGCAGGGGGAGGTCATCGTCCATGCGCGTTAAGGACGCCCCCACGGACTGGAGTGGCATCAACGCCGAGGTCGTCCGGCGGCTCGCCGAGACCGACCGCTACATGCAGCCCGACTTACCCCTGACCGAATCCTGCCGACAGGCCCTGGTCGCCTATCGGCAGTCGCTGCGCGGCCTCAACCACACCTACGCCCATCCCGAGGACGTGGTGTTCCCGACCCAACCCCAAATCGAGAAGGCGAGAGCATGAGCTGGTACAAAGTTGGCCGCGTAGCGGTCACGAACGGGTCCGCCGCAGTGGTGGGCACCGGCACGAAATGGGCGGGCAAGTTCAAGCCCGGCGATCTCTTCGCCCTGGCCGGCGGCGCCTTCGTCCCCTACGAAATCGTGTCGGTGGCTGACGACACCCACCTGACCCTGGCCACGCCCTTCGCGGGGATGGGGGGTGATTACCAGCCCTACGTGGTGATCCAGAACTTCACCACGACCACCAACGCCGATCTGGCGGTGCGGGTGGGCCAGCTGCTCCAAGTCTACGAAGCGGCGGTGGCCGCCCCGGAGGAGGCGGTGGCGGCGTCCCAAGCGGCGCAGGCGAGCGCGGCGGCGGCTCTCGTCTCCAAAGAAACGGCAGCGGACAGCGCGGCGGCGGCGGCGGATCACGCCCTGTCGGCGGCAACTTCGGCGGCCCAGGCGGTGGTGGACACGACCAACGCCATCCAGGCGGAGGCCCAGGCCCGCGTCGCTGCTGACACCGCTCTGTCCGGCGCCGTGGCGCTCAAGGCCGACAAAGCGGACACCTACACCAAGACCCAGGTCGATGGGGCGCTCCAGACCGAAGTGACCACCCGCGCCGCAGCCGACACGGCGCTGGGCAACCGCGCCACAGCGCTGGAGAGCGGCAAGGCGGACA
This sequence comes from Azospirillum baldaniorum, assembly GCF_003119195.2. NCBI lineage: Bacteria > Pseudomonadati > Pseudomonadota > Alphaproteobacteria > Rhodospirillales > Azospirillaceae > Azospirillum > Azospirillum baldaniorum. The sequence goes on from NZ_CP022255.1 coordinate 230,801, forward strand.
AGTCGGCGCTGGGCACGGCGGCGGCCAGGAACGCCCCAGCCAGTGGCAACGCGGCATCGGGCGAAGTGGTGCTGGGCAGCGACAGCCGCCTTTCCGACGCCCGAGCCCCGACGGCGCACAGCGTGACCGCGCACAGCGACTGGCCGGCGGCGGTGAGCGTGACGGAGTTGGGTTGTCTCGACGGCGTAACCGGGCCGATCCAGGCCCAGATCAACGGCAAAGCCACGGTCGGCACGACGGCGGGCTCGGCCGCGGGCACGGCCTCCGCGGGCACGGCGGCCACGGCGGCCCGGTCGGACCATGTCCATCCAATGCAGACCAGCGTATCGGGCAACGCCGGCACGGCGACCAAGCTGGCCAGCGCGGTGACCATCAACAACGTCCCCTTCGACGGCAGCGCCGGCATCACGATCAACGCGGCGGACAGCACGGCGCGGATCGCGGCCAGCGAGAAGGGCGCCGCCAACGGCGTGACGCCTCTCGGCAGCGACGGCAAGGTGCCGGCGTCCTATTTGCCGTCCTATGTGGACGACGTGCTGGAATTCTCCGCCACCGGCAACTTTCCGGCTTCCGGCGAGACCGGCAAGATCTACGTCGCCACCGGGACCAACAAGACGTACCGCTGGTCCGGATCGGGCTACGTCGAGATATCGGCCTCGCCCGGCTCCACCGACGCGGTGCCGGAAGGAGCGGCCAATCTCTACTTCACGACGGCCCGCGCCGCCGCTGCGGCTCCCGTGAAGACCGTGGCGGGCAAGAGCGGCGATGTCGCCCTGAGCAAAGCCGATGTCGGCCTGGGCAGCGTGGACAACACCGCCGACAGCACCAAGGCGGTGGCGTCGGCGGGCAAACTGACCGCCGCGCGCACGATCACCCTGACCGGTGGTGTCACCGGCTCCGTGACCACCGACTTGTCCAGCGCCGTCAGCATCAACGCGACGGTCACACAGGATACCAACAACCGGTTCGTGACCGACACCGAGAAGGCGACTTGGAACGGCAAGGCGACGGTGGGCAGCGTGACTCCCTCGGCCCCCGGCGCGGCGGCCGTCGGCACCTCGGGGCAGGCGGCCCGTGCGGACCATGTCCACCCCGCCCAGACGTCCGTCTCTGGCAACGCCGGCACCGCCACCAAGCTCGCCACCGCCCGGACCATCTCCCTGAGCGGCGGCGTCACGGGGACGGTGACCTTCGATGGCTCCGCCAACGTTGCCATCGCCGCAACGGTCGATCCATCCAAGCACTCCCATGCGCAGAGTATCCAAGCGCTCGATGACCAGGGGATGGGTTTCTCCGTCGACCCAAGCAACATGCGGATTTACGTGGCTGGGAACTCAGCTGCGGACGAAGAACTCCGCTCGTATTTCGGAGCGCTGAGCCCCGAAGAAGCAGGCTGCCGGGTGGCGGGCGCCGACACCGTGGGTATGACCGGCCTCGCCCCCCTGCTCATTGGCATGCAGCAGGGCATCGGCAAGCTCGACGACCTCCAGACCTCCGACACCTCCAGCCTTGTCAATGCGGTCAACGAGCTGAAGGCGATGCTGTCCGGCGGCGGCGGAGGCGGCGGTGTCCCTCCGGGCACCATGATGATGTACGCGGGTCTCTTCATCCCGGAAGGCTGGCTGGAGTGCGATGGGTCGGAGGTGTCACGGGACGACTACCCCGACCTGCTCGAGGCCATCTACGAGACCTGGGGGGCCGGCGATGGGTCCACCACGTTCAAGCTGCCGGACATGCGGGGCCTCTTGGCAATCGGCGCTGGGGAGCGCCCCGAGGACGGCTACGGGGTCGATTGGCGGCAGTATGGCCACGTCAGCACGGGGGACTATACGACCCAGACCACCTGGACGAGCACCATAATCCCATTCTCCGTCGAGGACAGCAGTGTGAGCGCCATCGGCATGAAGTACATCATCAAGACCTGACCGCCGCGACAACACCCCAACCGTCTGATGACCGGCCGCCCTCGAGGCGGCTTTTTTCATGCCCGCAGGATCCGCCATGACCGCTCGCACCGCCTTCGACCTTCCCGCTGGCACCGTGGCGGCCACCATTCCCCTTTGGGCCGCCGACCTGACGCTCGGCCTCCAACTCGCCACCGCCGCGCTGGGGCTGATGCTCGTGCTGGTCCGCCTCGCCCTGGCGCTCGGCGACGTCGCCAAGCGCCCGCCGGTGTGGTGGACGCGCCTGCGGGCGCGGCTCCGCGCGCGCCGGAACGATACCCGCCCCGAACCATTACAGGAGTGACCATGACCGCCACCCTTCGGGCGGCTCCCCCGCCCGCCGCCCTCGATCTGGCCCGCCACTTCGAGGGGCTGTCCCGAACCGCGTACCGCTGCCCGGCCGGCGTGTGGACCATCGGTTACGGCCACACCCAGGCCGTGACCGCGGGCGACGCCATAACCACCGATCAGGCGGAGCGTCTGCTCGCCGGCGACTTGGCCGAGGCGGCCGCGGCCGTGGACGCCGCCGTGACCGTTCCCCTGACCGACGGACAGCGGGCCGCTCTGATCGATTTCGTTTTCAACGTCGGGCCGGGCCGGGCCAGGAAGGGCAAGGATTCCGGAAAGGACGGCTTCGTCCGCCTGCGCAGCGGAAAGCCTTCCACCCTGCTGCGCAAGCTGAACGCCGGCGACAGTGCCGGGGCCGCCGCCGAATTCGGCGCGTGGGTCTATGGCGGCGGCCGGGTGCTGCCCGGTCTGGTGCGGCGTCGGCGCGCCGAGGAACTGCTGTTCCGTGGGGCGGACTGGCGCCGCGCACTCGACGACGGTGCGATGGCGCAGACGGTCGAGCCGGCCACGCCCTCCGTCCCAACCGGCGCCGTCCGCGCCGCCGCCGGGACGCTGGCGATCGGCGGCTCGCTCGGCGTGGTGGCGGAGGTGCTGGCGCCGGTGCTGCAGGTGACCCAGCAGGTGCAGGATCTCGCCGAGCAGGCGCAGGGCGTGGCGGCCCAGGCGCAGGGCGTGACCACCCAGATCCACGGCCTCGCCCGGCTGCTCGGGTGGGCGCCGTCGCCGGCGGTCGCGGTCCTGGCGACCGGTCTGGTGGTCACGCTGGCGCTGCTGTGGCGGGCGCGCCGGACCCGGGGCTGACCGCAAGGACGGCTCTCGGATGCACTCATGGCAAGGCACGGGGACGAGTCCCGTCTTCGTGCCTTCGTCGCCGATCACGCAACCGTTGAGCGGCGTACCACGCCGCTCAATGGGATTTTTTAAAGCTGGCGGCACAATTCAGTGGAGAAAGCGGGCCGATCCCAGGATAGCATCCTGTCCTCTGCTCGGAGCCTCCGCATGATGCCAACTCCCCTCGACGATCCGTCCGCCCTGGTTTGGAGCCGTCGCCCCCGCCGGACCTTCGCCGCCGTCCGCAGCCGCGACGCCGTTCCCTCCGGCGGCACCGGCGGCCTGATCGCCGCGTTTGCGCCGCCAGCCCTGCCGCATTTCCACGGTCCCTGATCCAGCGATCCCATGCCGCCCATGCCTCCCCCCCTCCCCGCCGGCGCGACCGTCAACCCCATCGCCGATGTGATCCGGTTCCAACGCGCCGGGCACCCCGACGCGGCGGAGGCGCTGCTGCGCACTATGCTGTCCATCGACGGTTCCAACGAGGAGGCGTGGCTCCGGCTCGGCGGCATGGCGCTCGGGGACGGACGGAACCGCCTTGCTGCCCGTTGCTTCGCCCGCGTCATGCTGTTCGCGCCGGACCGCGCCCAGGCCATGCACAATCTCGCCGAAGCCCTGCGCATGACCGGGCGGAAGGCGCAGGCGACCATCGCCTTCACGCGGGCGCTGCGGCTGCGTCCGGCCTATCCCAAGGCGCTGGCCGCCTTCGGGCTGATGATGATGGACACGGGAAACGGGCGCGCGGCACGGCATCTGGCCGCGCGCGCTCTGATCCTCGACCCGGCCTTCGCCACCGGATGGCGCAATCTGGCGACGATGCTCCAACCGATGAACCAGCCGGACACGGTGGCTCGCCTGCTCCGCCGGGCGGTGCTGTCCACCCCGGACAGCCCCAGCCTCCGGGCCGCCTACGGCGTCGCCCTGTGCGAGGTCAAGGAAACCCGCCGCGCCCTGGACGCGCTGCGCCAAGCCGTCGCGCTGGCCCCGGGCCTTGCCCAGGCGGTGAACCATCTGGCCTTCGGCCTGATGCACGACGGCGACCTGGAAGGGGCCTTGCGGACCACCGGGCGCGGCCGCCGCATCGACCCCATGGCGGCCGAAGCGGATGCCCAGGATTCGCTGACGTGGATGATGAAGGGCGAATTCGCGCGCGGCGCCGCCGCCATCCGGCGCGCCCTGATCCTCGACCCGGGCAACTCCGGCATCCTGGTCAACGTCGCCCTGCTCCTGCACGCCAGGAACGAGGGCAAGGAGAGCATCCGCTGGAACAAGCGTGCCCTGCGCCTGGACCCGGACAGCACGGTGGCCCGTTTCAACCTGTCAATGACCCTGTTGCAGCGCGGCGATTTCGCCCGCGGCTGGGCGCTGTACGAGGCGCGCTGGTCGATGTGGGGCGCCGGCTACCCGCGTTATGCCCCGGCCTGGGACGGTGGCCCTCTGAACGGGCGGAGCATCCTGCTGACCGCCGAGCAGGGGCATGGCGACACCCTGCATTTCGTCCGCTACGCCACCCTGCTGGCGGAGCGTGGCGGGCGCGTGTTCCTGCATGTGCAGCCTCTCCTGAAGCGGTTGCTCGCCAACACCCCCGGGGTCACGGCGGTTTTCGGAATGGACGAGGAGCCGCCGGCCTGCGATCTGTGCGCGCCGCTGCTCAGCCTTCCCCGGCTGGTCGGGACCCGGCTGGACAGCATTCCCGACGCCATGCCCTATCTGCGCGCCAGCGAGGGCGACCGTCCGTCCTGGCGGGAACGTTTGGCCGGGGAGCGGCGGCTGAAGGTCGGCCTCGTCTGGGCGGGCGAACCGCGCAAGGGGGATCTCAAGGCCAACTCCGTCGATCGTCGGCGCAGCCTGACGCTGGACGCCCTCGCGCCCCTGGCCGCCATTCCGAACATCGCCTTCCACAGCCTGCAGATCGGGGAGGCGGGCGCCCAGGCCAAGGCGCCGCCTCCGGGGATGGAGGTCATCGACTGGACCGGCCACATCCGCGACTTCGCCGACACCGCGGCCTTCATCGATGAACTGGACCTCGTGGTGACGGTCGACACCTCGGTCTGCCATCTGGCGGGCGGTCTGGGCAAACCGGTCTGGGTGCTGTCGCGATTCGACGCCTGCTGGCGCTGGCTGGGCCACCGGGAGGACAGCCCCTGGTACCCGACCATGCGTCTGTTCTACCAGGAGGAACCGGGAGCCTGGGACGCCCCGATCGCGCGGCTGGCCACCGCGCTGGCCAAGCTGGTCTCCGGCGGCGATGGTTCCGGACCGGCCGCCCGGCGGACGACGGACCGGGCGCCCGATCCGGCGGGCGCGTTTCGGGGTGATCCCCTCGGGGCGGGTTTGCAGGCGGCGGTCGCCGCCCACCGCTCCGGACGCCTGACGGAAGCCGCCGCCGGCTACCGCCGGGCGTTGACCGCCGACCCGGCGAGGGGGGACGCGCTGCATCTCCTCGGGTTGACGAATCTGGTCGGTGGGGACCAGGCCGCGGCGGAGCGCTGGATCGACCGCGGCGTGTCCGTCGAGCCGGGTCGCGCTACGTTCCGCAACTCGTTGGGCGAGTGCCGCCGCTCCGCCGACCGTCTGGAGGCCGCCGTCCTGTGCTTCCAGCAGGCCGTAGCGCTCGACCCCGCCTATGCCGAGCCGTGGGTCAACCTCGCCAAGCTGTCGGTGGCCACCGGCCGGCCGGGCGATGGTGACCGACAGGCCCGGCGCGCGGTGCACCTGTCGCCCCTGTTGCCGGACGCTTGGCGCACGCTTGGCCATGCGGCGCTGGAGCGGGGTGAAGCCGGCCTGGCCGAGCGGGCTGGACGCCGGGGGCTGGCGCTTCTCCCCACCGACGGGGAGGCGCTGGGCCACGCCGCGCGATTGGCCGGGCAGCGCGGCGACCGGGAACTGGCCGAACGGCTGCTCGGGCGCGTCCTCCGCCTCGACCCGGAAGCGGCTCACGCGTGGCGCGAGCAGGCCGATCTGACGCTGAAGAGCGGCGCGCACGCCAAAGCCCTGCCAATGCTGCAACGGGCGCTCGCGCTTGCACCCGATTTTCCGGAGGCGCTCAACAACCTCGGCGGTGCACTGCTCGGTCTGCGGCGCCAGGAGGAGGCGGGACGCCATTACCGCCGGGCCATCCAACTCCGTCCGGGCTATCCCGACCCCTGGAACAACGCTGGCAGCGCCTTGCAGGAGCGGGGTGACACGGCCCTGGCTCTGGACCATTACCGGCGTGCGGTGGCGCTGTCCCCGGCGCATCCCGTGGCCTATGCCAACATGGGCGAAACCATCCGCTCCTCGGCGGCGGGGATGCCGGATTTCCGGGTGGCGGAGGCGCTGTGCCGCCGCGCCCTGACGTTGGTGCCGGGTCATGGCGCCGCCCTGAACGCACTGTCGGTGCTGTGCCTGGACCTGCGGCGCCTGGAGGAGGCGGAGGCCGGCTTCCGCACGCTCATCGAGCGGAACCCGGAGAGCGCCCAGGCCGGCTTCAACCTGTCCTTGGTCCTGCTGACCAGCGGCCGGTTGCGCGAAGGGTGGGAGCATTACGAGGAGCGCTGGCGGATCGGCGAGATTCCCGTTCCCAAAGCGCCGGGCCGGCTGTGGATGGGCGAGCCGCTGGAGGGCCGGAGCATCCTGCTGCACGCCGAACAGGGCCATGGCGACACGCTGCAGTTCGTGCGCTACGCCCCGATGGTGGCGGAGCGGAGCGGCCGGGTCCATCTGGCCGTCCACAGTGGTCTGCGGCGCCTGATGGAGCGCATTCCCGGACTGGAGGGCGTGTACGACCTGTACGGCAGGCTGCCGGCGACGGACTTCCATTGCCCGCTGCTCAGCCTGCCGCGGGCCTTCGGAACGGAAATCGGCAGCATTCCCGCGGCGGTCCCCTACCTGAAGTCCGATCCGGCGGAGGTGGAGCGGTGGCGGGCGCGCTTGCCCGCGGACGGGCGGCTCAAGGTCGGCCTCGTGTGGTCCGGCGATCCGCGCCCGCACAGCCCCAAGGCCAACGCGGTGGACCGGCGGCGCAGCCTGACGCTGGCCGCTCTGGCCCCGCTGGCCACCGCCGGGGACGCGCTGTTCGTCAGCCTGCAGAAGGGAAGCCCCGCGGCCCAGGCCAAGGAGCCGCCCCCCGGCATGGACCTGATCGACCCGATGGACGCGGTGACGGATTTCGCGGACACGGCGGCGCTGATGCGTTGCCTGGACCTGATCGTCACCGTGGACACGTCGGTGGCGCATCTGGCGGGCGGGCTGGGCCTGCCGGTCTGGGTGCTGTCGCGCCACTCCGGCTGCTGGCGTTGGCTCACCCGGCGGACGGACAGCCCCTGGTACCCGACGCTCCGGCTGTTCCACCAGCCCAGCCCCGGCGATTGGGAGCCGGCCGTCGCCCAACTGGCGGAAGCGCTGACGGAGCGCGTGCGATCGCACGAAGCCCATCCGGCTTGACCGGGGAGGGCCGTCGCGCGATCGGGTTCAGCGGAACCGTCCGCCGCCGTCCATGTCGACCACCGAGCCCGACAGGTAGGCGACGCGCGGCGAGCTGAGGAGCGTGACGAGGGAGGCGATCTCGGACGGTTCGGCGAGACGCCCGAAGGGAAGATCGCCCAGGGCTTCGGCCCAGCGTTCCTCGTCGTCGAAGCGCGTCTTGGCGCGCTTGCGGTAGACCGCCGCGACCCGGTCGGTGCGCGTCGCCGACGGGTTCACCCCGAAGACGCGGACGTTCCAGTCGGTGCTGCGGGCGCCCACCGCCTGGGTGAAGGCGATGAGCGCCGCATTGCCCGCCGAGCCGCAGGCATAGTCCCAGCGCGGCGTCATGCCCATCATGCCGATGACGTTGACGATGGTCCCGCCGCCGCGCTCCCGCATCGCCTCGACGAAGAGCTTCGTCATGTGGATGTATCCGAAGACCTTCAGCTGCCACGCCGCTTCCCATTCGGCCATGCCGAGGTCGAGGACGCTGCCGCCGGGGATCGCCCCGGCGTTGTTGACCAGCACGTCGATGTCGGGAAGCGCCGCGGCGAGCCGTTCACGGGACGCCCCGTCGGCGAGGTCGGCGGCCATCGTCTCGACCGCCACGCCGTGACGCGCGCGGATGCCCGCCGCCGCCGTTTCCAGCGCTGCCGCGTCGCGGGCGACCAGGACGGGCAGGGCGCCCTCGGCGGCGAAGGCCTCGGCGCAGGCGAGCCCGATTCCCTTGGAGCCCCCGGTGACGAGGACCCGCTTGCCGGACAGGTTCAAGTCCATCGCTCAGCCCCCCGCTTGTTCCGCTGCCGGCTCCGCCGCCGCGTACCAGTCGGCGATCTGCGGGCCGGTGGCGAAGGCGACGTGCGGCGAGGCCTGCAACAGGTCCAGCATGGCTTCCAGCTCGTGCAGCCGGTGCGGCACCGCAATCAGGTGCGGGTGCAGGCCGATGGCCAGGACGCGCGGGTTCTCCACGCATTCCCGCTCGAACAGCCGCAGGGTGTGGCCGAGCCGGCTCAGCATCTCCCCCGTCGCGTGCTTTTCGATGGCGTAGACGATGGAGTCGTTGATCTCCAGGTTGTAGGGCATGGCGAGCAGCGGGCCGTGCGCGGTGCGCATCCAACTCGGCAGGTCGTCCACCACCCAGTCGAACACATGGTCGATGCCCTGGCGGCGCAGCAGGTCGGGCGTCTGCACCGTCTCGCGCAGGCCGGGGCTCAGCCAGCCGCGCGGGCGCGTGCCGGTGAAGCGCTCGATGCGGTCCAGCGCCGCCTCGATCAACGCCTCCTCGCCGTCTCCGGCGTGGTTGATCGCCTTCTGGTGCATGCCGTGGCCGATGAACTCCCAGCCGGCGGCGAGCATGGCCTCGGCGGCCTGCGGGTAGGCGTCGATGACGCCGGCGTTGAGGCTGGTCGAGGCGGGCACGCCGCGGTCGCGGAACAGCGTCAGGATGCGCGGCAGGCCGCTGCGCATGCCGTAGTCGGCCCAGCTGAAGTTCGGCACGTCCGGCACCGTCTCCCGCCCGTGGGGCGGGGTGATGATGGTGCGTGGCATCGCCTCGTCGAAGCGCCAGTTCTCCACGTTGACGACCAGATGGGCGATGATCCGCCGCCCCTGGAAGTCCGGCAACGCCGGCCGAGCGTCGGACAGGCGGTAGCTGATCCGGGGGTTGGTCATGCGTGTTCCTTCTGCGCTTCGCGCATCTCGGCCATGATGGCGGCCTTGTGCCGGATGAAGGCCGGGTCGGTCAGCTGGTCCACCGAGCGGGGCCGCGGCAGGTCCACGGTGATCTCGCGGGTGATCCGCCCCGGCCGGGCCGACATGATGCAGATGCGGTCGGCGAGCAGGATCGCCTCGTCGATGTCGTGCGTGACGAACAGAACCGTGGTGCCGAGCGTCTGCCAGACGTCGAGCAGAAGCTGCTGCATGCTCATGCGAGTCTGGGCGTCGAGCGCGCCGAACGGCTCGTCCATCAGCAGCGCCTTGGGGTCCATGACCAGGGCGCGGGCGATGCCGACGCGCTGGCGCATGCCGCCGGAAAGCTGCGAGGGCAGGGCGCTGGCGAAGCGCTCCAGCCCGACGAGGCGGAGCAGCTCGCGGATCTTCGGCTCGTATTCGGCGCGCGGGCGCTTCTGGACGCTCGGCCCGAAGGCGATGTTCTGCTCCACCGTCAGCCAGGGCAGCAGGGCCGCCTCCTGGAAGACGACGGCGCGTTCCGGGCCGGGGCTGTCGACCGTGCCGCCGTTGAAGGACAGCGCGCCGGAGGTCATCTCCTCGAAGCCGGCGATAAGGTTGAGCAGGGTGGATTTGCCGCAGCCCGAGGGGCCGAGCAGGGCGACGAACTCGCCCTCGCCGATGTCGAGGTTGACGCGGTCGAGCGCGATGACCGGTTGCTTGCCGGGGTAGGTCTTCACGACCTCGCGGAAACGAATGGTGCCCATGTGTGTCTCCGTGCTTCAGCGCGAGGCGGATTGGAGCCGGCGCCAGCGCAGGGCCCAGTGCTCGACGGTGACGATCAGGCGGTCGCTCAGCAGGCCCATGGCCCCGATCGACAGCATGTCGGCGATGACCACGTCCATGCGGCCGACGTAGTAGGCGTCCCACAGCACGTAGCCGAGCCCCGACTTGACCGCGACCATCTCGGAGACGATGACCGCCGTCCAGGCGATGCCCAGACCGATGCGCAGCCCCGTGAAGATCGCCGGCAGCGCCGCCGGCAGGACCACGCGCCGCAGCACGTCGAACCGGCTGGCCCCCATCATCTCGGCCGCCCGGATCCAGTTGCGGTCGACGTCGCGGGCGCCGTGCGTGGCGTTCACCACGATCGGGTAGAAGCCGCCGAGGGCGATCAGGAAAATCGCGCCCATGTCCTGGATGCCGAACACGGCGATGGAGAAGGGCAGCCACGCGGTAATGGGGATGGGGCGCAGAAGCTGGATCGTCGGGTCCACCGTGCCGGACACGGCGCGGCTCCAGCCGATCATCACCCCCGCCGGGATGCCGATGGCCATGGCGAGCACGAAGCCCTGCGCGACGCGCATCGACGAGAACAGCACGTTGCTCAGCCAAGTGCCGCTGTAGGGGTTGAGGCCCATGCCCTGCGGGCCGAAGGCCCAGACGACCCAAGCGTCCCACACCCGGTCGGGCGTCGGCAGCACACCCCCGGCCAGCGAGCCGCCCGATCCGGCGAGCTGCCACACCGCGATCACCAGGACGGGCAGCAGCGCCGCGCGCATCGCCGCACCGGTGCGTCCCGCCGGGAACAGGCCCCGGCTCTTCACCTTGGGAGCCGCCGGCACGGGGGCCGCGTCCAGAGCTCTTGCGGGCGCGTCATTCATCACTCCAGTCCTCCGCCATTCTTGTCGCCGCCACGCTGTCGGAAGGCCGCCCGCCGGAGCGGGCGGCGGCGTTCCAAATCACTGAGCCTTCTCGACGAAGGAGGCGTCCCAGTACTTCTCGATGTCGCCCGACACGTCCTTCGGAATGACGCCCAGCTCGTTGAAGGCCTTGGCCTGACGCTTGATCTGGTCGACCGTGGTGACGGAGCCAAGCTCGATCACCTTGGACGCCTCGGCGGCGAGCTTGGTGTCGAGGCCGGTCAGCGACGCGTAGGCCTTGGTGAACTCGTCCGGCGAGGCGGCGAGCTTCTTCTGCGCCTGCAGATAGGCCCAGACGAATCGCTCCATGGCGGGGCGCTTCTCGGCCATCGACTTGCGGTTGGCGGCCAGCATGCCGAGCTCCGCGCCGACCGATTTGGACTGGCTGTATTCGAGATTCTTGGCGAAGAAGCCGTAGCCTTCCATCACCGGGATGGATTCGAAGGGCTCCCAGGTGACGATGGCGTCGACCTCGCCGCGCTGCAGGGCCTGGTCGAAGTTGGCGCCGCCGCCCTGGATGTTCACGGCCTGGAAGCTGTTGTAGGGGATGTTCTTCTCGGTCAAGGTCGCGGCGAACTGGAACCACACCGCCGAACCGGGGGCGATGGCGACCTTCTTGCCCTTCAGGTCGTCCCAGCTGTCGAGTTTGACGCCCTTGCGGCCGATCACGTATTTCGGGGAGCTGCCGACGCCCATGATGCCGACCATGTCGGTGGCGCCCTGGGCCAGCGAGATCGCGAGGTCGGCCGGTCCGACGGTGGCCATGTCGAGGGAGCCGGCGAGAAGCGCGGTGCGCGCGTCGGCGTAACGGGCGAACTCGACCGTCTTCAGCTCGACTCCGAGCTTCTTGAGGTCGTCGGTGATCATCACCACCGGGGCGAGATGGCCCACCTTCTGATAGCCCACCGTCAGCTCGACCGGCTTCGGCAGGGGAGCGGGTTCCGCCGCGCGTGCGGCGGGCGACAATGCCAGACATCCGGCGATGACCGCGCCGATGGTGTTGAGACCCAGATGCTTCCAGTTCATGACTTGTCTCCCTGTTTATGGTTCGCCGCCCCGTGGGGCCGATCCTCCGCCTTACTCTCCCTTGAAACCGGGTTCTCTTTTTTGCGCGAAGGCGGCACGCCCCTCCGCGTAATCGGCGCTGGCGAAGCAGCGGGCGACCAGCGCGTCCACCGCTTCGGTGTCGGCCGGACCGTCGGTCCGCAGCGCTTCCAGCATGGCCCGTTTCGCCGCGCGCAGCGTCAGCGGCGCGTTTCCGGCGATCAGGCCGAGATAGTCCTCCACCGCGCCGTCGAAGGCGGACGCTGGGGCCACGCGCTGGACGATGCCGAGGCTTGCCGCCTCGTCCGCCGTCACGACGCGCGCGCTGAACAGCAGGTCGGCGGCGGCAGCAGCACCCATCCGCTGCACGACGAGGCGCACCAGGGGGAAGCCGTAGCCGAGCCCGAGCCGGGCGCCCGGCATGCGGAAGCGGGCGCCGTCGTCGCTGAGCCGCAGGTCGCAGCACAGAGCCAGCTCCAGCCCGCCGCCGAAGCAGATGCCGCGGATGGCGGCGACCGTGGGCACCGGGGCGTTGAGGAGCGCCTCGGTCGCTGCCGACACGGCTTCCTCATAGGCGGCCGCCTGGGCGGCATCGGCGCGGACGGTGCCGAATTCGGAGATGTCGGCCCCGGCGGAGAAGGCGCGCTCCCCGGCACCACGGACCAGCAGGACGCGGACCGCGGGGTCGGCCACGGCGCGGCCGATGCGCTCGGGCAGGGAGCGCCACATCTCCAGCGTCATCGCGTTCAGCCGCCGGGGCTGGTCGAGAGTCAGGCGGGCGATCCCGCCCGACACGTCGAGCCCCACCACGCCGCCGGCCATGATCTCCGGAGCTCCCGGTTCCTGCTCGGCCATCAGACGATCCCCTGCGCCTTGAGGGCGGCGACGTCCGCCGGGGACAGGCCGATGGCGCCCAGCACCTCCGCCGTGTGCTCGCCCGCGTCGGGGGCGGGCCGCTCGATGCGGGCGGGGGTGCGCGACAGGCCGACGGGCTGTCCGACGAGGCGCATGGCGCCGCGGGCGGGATGCTCGCAGGGCACGGCGATGCCGAGATGCCCGACCTGCGGGTCGGCGAAGACCTCATCCATGCGGTAGATCGGTCCCGCCGGAACCCCTTCCTCCTCCAGCCGTGCCAGCCAGTCCGCCGTCTTGCGCGTGCGGAACACCTCCTCCAGCAGCGGCTTGAGCGTCGGGCGATTGCGGAAGCGCTGCTCCTGCGTGGCGAACTCGGGGGCGTCGGCGAGGTCCTCGCGCTCGATGGCCCGGCAGAAGGACTGCCACTGCCCGTCGCCGCCGACGCCGATGTTCAGGTGGCCGTCGGCCGTCGCCATCACGCCCATGGGGGTCGAATAGGGGTGGTCGTTGCCCGCCGGCTGCGGCACCTCGCCCTCCACCAGATAGCGGGCGGCCTGGAAGTCCATCAGGGCGATCTGGGATTCCAGAAGCGAGGTCTGGACCCACTGCCCCTCACCGGAGCGGTCGCGTTCCGACAGGGCGACCAGGATGCCGATGGCGGCGTAGAGGCCGGAGGCGCTGTCGGCGACCGCGATGCCCGCCCGCACCGGTCCCTGTCCGGGAAGGCCGGTGACGCTCATCAGGCCGCCCATGCCCTGGGCGATCTGGTCGAAGCCGGCGCGCTCGCGGTAGGGGCCGGTCTGGCCGTAGCCGGAGATGGAGGCCAGGATGATCCGCGGATTCACCGCCCGCAGCGCGTCGTAGCCGATGCCGAGCCGGTCCTTGACGTCGGGCCGGTAGTTCTCGACCACCACGTCCGCCGTGCGCACCAGCTCCAGGAACAGGTCGCGGCCCTGCGGGGTGCGGAGGTTGAGCGACAGCGACCGCTTGTTGCGGTGCAGGTTCAGCATGTCGTAGCCGTGCCGGGGGCCGCTCATCCCCTCGTTGCGGTCGACGCCCGGCGGCGCCTCGACCTTGATGACGTCCGCCCCGAAGTCGGCGAGCACGCGGCAGCAGGTCGGGCCGGCGCGCACGCGCGTGAGATCCAGGACTCGGATGTGCTCAAGAGCTTTTGCGGGTTCGGATCGGGTCATGAGCCACGCTGTGCAAGAGGGCTGGGAAAATCGGTGATCTCGCTGGGCCGCCGCCGGTGCCAGCCGGTCCGCGCCTGCAGCGCCGCGGCGAGTGCCAGCAGCGTGCCGTCCGTCCCCGGACGGCCGACGATCTGGAGCGCCACCGGCATCCCGCGGTCGTCGAAGCCGGCCGGGACGGCGACCGCCGGCAGGCTAAGGGCGTTGACGAAGCGGGTGTAGGCGCTGAGCCGATAGAGCGTCGCCGCGTGGAAGTCCGGGGAAGCCGGGTCGGCCACGGCGACCGGCGGCGTGCGGATCGGCATGACCGGCAGCAGGAGGGCGCCGGCGTCGCCGAACAGACTGTCCAGGATGGGCGCGGTGGCGTTGGACAGCGCCGCCTTGGCCGCGGCGAGGCGGTCCGGCGTGATGTCCAGGCCCTTGGCGAGCCGCCGGGCGAGGGTCGGGTCCCGCGCGGCGAGGGCAAGCCCGCCATGCTGGGCCGCCGCCTCGGCCTGGAGAATGAGGAAGAGGGGGTCGGACAGCGCCTCGATGGCGGACAGGCCCGACCGTTGCTCCAGGGAGACGCCGCAGGCGGCGATGGCTTCCGCGCCGTCGCGGCAAGCCGCCTGGATCGGCGCCTCGGACGCCTCGACCGCGTCGGACAGGAGGGCGACGCAGGCCGGCGGTTCGGATGGGAACCCCATATCCGTCGCCAGAACGGGCGCCAGGAGTTGGATGTCGCGCGCGCTGCGCGCCAAAATTCCGATGGTGTCGAGGCTGGGGGCCAGCGCCATCGCCCCGGCGACCGGCACCACGCCGTAGGTCGGCTTCCAGGCGGTGACTCCGCAGGCCTGCGCGGGGATGCGCAGCGACCCGGCGGTGTCCGACCCCAGAGCGGCGAACACCGCGCCGGACGCCACCGCCACCGCCGATCCGGAGGACGAGCCGCCGGGGACGATGTCGCGGTTCCAGGGGTTGAGCGCCTTGCCCACGCCCGACGGCTCATAGGCCAGAGCTGTCATGGTGGTGAAGCCGATCCGCCGCGCCCCGGCCCCGTCGAGCCGTTCCAGCACCGCCGCACGCCGCGGGGCCGGGCCTGACGCGTCGTCCGCGGCAGCGGGAAGGCCGCAGCCGGGGGAGCGCCCGACGCTGTCGAACATGTCCTTGGCGGCGTAGGGCAGCCCGGCCAGTGGGCCGGCGGCGTCCGCTTCGGCGGTGCCAAGCCCGACGAAGCAGCCGAAGCGGGCCTGAACCTCCGGTGCCCAGGCCGCGCAGGCCGCGGCGGCCTCGGCGCGGGCCGGCGTCGGGAGCCCGCTCCAATCCGCGAAACCGGGACCGGCCGCGCGGGGGTCGTCAGGAACATCGGGGTTCTGGCTGGTCCAGGACATTTGGCCCACTCCCTCATCGCCGGACCTGATGATGAGGGTCTGCACAGTTGCCTAGAAGAACAATTGCGACACACCTGATTTCGAATTTCTCGAAATCACGGCTTCGGCACCGCCTGCTCCCGCAGGAAATCCAGAAGCCGTTGGCTGGGCGCGTCCAGAGCGTCCGGTGAACGAACGCAAATCTCGAAGCTGCGTTCCGCCCACTCCTCGTCGAGGGCGACCAGCTCGACGCCGAGCGCGGTCGAGAGGGGCTGGACGGCGCGCTTCGGCAGGACGCCGACGCCCAGCCCCAGGCTGATCATCTGGCACATCACCTCGAAGCTGCGGACCTGGACGCGCACCTTGATGAAGCGGCCCTCCGCCCGGGCCCGCTCGGCGAGCAGGCCGTGCACGGCGGTGCCGCCCTCCAGCGCCACATGCTCCTCGTCCAGAAGCTCGGCGAAGCGCAGGCTGGGCCGGTCGGCCAGACGATGCCCGCGCGGCAACGCCACCCACAGCCGGTCCTTGGCGTAGGGGTAGCGGACCAGCCCCTCGGTCCCCCGGCCGCCGACGATAACCCCGATGTCGGCCTTCTTGTGATAGAGCGCGTCCAGCGTGTCGGCGCTGGGGCGTTCCTCCAACTCCAATTTGATGCCGGGATTTTCCGCGGCGAAGCGCGAGAGGTCGGCGGCGAGGCATTCCACCAGCGCCGAGGAGGAGGCGTAGACCCGCACATGGCCGCGCACGCCGGACCGGTATTCGGCAAGCATCGCCTCCAGCTGTGCCCCCAGATAGACCATATCGTGCGCATAGCGGAGCACGAGCAGCCCGGCCGGGGTCGGCTCGATGCCGTGAGGGCGCCGCTTCAGCAGCGGCATCCCGGCGTCGTGCTCCAGCAGCCGGATGCGCCGGCTGGCGGCGGACACCGCGAGATTCAAAGCCTCGCTGGCGCGGCTCAGGCTTTTCAGCTCGCAGGCTTTCACGAACAGCCGAAGCGTCGCCAAGTCATGGTGAAGCACGGTCCACTCACCCCATCCGCAATCCGCCGTTCCCGACAGAGTGCCATCACGGGCGCGGGCGGGCGAGCGCGATGACAGGGTGACGGGATTCAGGGGGGCCGGATCACAGCGACAGGTCGAGCACCCGCCCTTCGAACACGCGGTCGCGCGACCCTTCCAGATGCCGGCGCATGCGCGCGCGCGCGGTGTCGGCGTCGCGGCAGCGGATCGCTTCGAAGATGCCCCGGTGCTCCTCCAGGACATGGGACAGGCCGCCGCTGGGGCCCAGCAGCGACGAGCCGTGGAACTTCATGCCGACGGCGATGTGGTCCTTCAGCGCCTGCATCGACGACGCGTAATAGTGGTTGTTCGCGGCGTCCGCGATGGCGGCGTGGAAGGCGAAGTCCGCGTCGTCCCGGTGCCGGTGGGCGTGCGTCGCGTCGGCCATCAGGTCGAGCGCCGAGACGATGTTGGACAGCGCCGCGTCGTTCCAGCGCAGGGCGGCGTGGTAGGCGTGGTCCGGCTCGATGGTCAGGCGGAATTCGTAGCAACGCTGGATGTCGGCGATGGTCTCCACCGGTGCGTAGCCGAGCAGCGGCCGGCTTTCCTCCACCGTCGCCCGCACGAAGCTGCCGGCGCCCTGGCGCGAGTAGATCATCCCCTCATCACGCAGCCGGCGCAGCGCCTCGCGCACGATGGGGCGCGACACCTGGAAGCGCGTGGCGAGTTCGTTCTCCCCCGGCAGCCGCTCGTTCGGCTGGTAGTCGCCGGCGCTGATCTGGGTCAGCAGAAGCTGGTAGACGCGCTGGACGAGAGGCGTGTGGCGCGCCCGCGCCGCGGTGTGGCCCTCGCCATCCCCGGGCATCGGCGAAGCGCCGTCCTCCATCCCCCGATCGCGTGACTCCATACGGCCTTCTCCTGCGACGTCCTGTCAACTTGTAAAGATGTAAACCCATTCTGGCGGGTGGTTCAAGCGGAAAAGCAGCAATCAACATTACAACATGTTGACAGGTGATTTGTTGTATGTCTCAATGATCCGGCCTTGAACAACGGGTCGGGATGCCATGCCGCCGCTTCACCTGATCGCCGACGACCTGACCGGCGCGCTGGACAGCGCGGCGGCCTTCGCCGGCCCGGACCGCCCGGTTGCGGTCCATTGGGACGGGGTTCCCGTCGGTCTGGCGGTGGGCGCCTCGGTGGCGCTCGACACCGGCACGCGGGACATCGGGGACGCGGCGGCGGCCCGGCGGCGGGTGACGGCGCTGGCGACCCGCCTGCCGGACGGCGAGGCGCTGCGCTTCGCCAAGCTGGACAGCCTGCTGCGTGGCCATGGCGCGGCGGAGATCGCCGCCTGGATGGCGGTGGACCGGCCGGACCATTGCATCGTCGCCCCGGCCTTTCCCTTCCAGGGGCGGGTGACGCGCGCCGGCCGCCAGCACATTCGGGATGTGGACGGCTGGACGGCCGTCGCCACCGATCTGACGGCCGCCCTGGAGGCGGAGGGCGAGCGGGTGCGGCTGTGCCGCCCCGGCGACCCGGTGCCGCCCGGCGTCAGCCTGTGGGACGCCGAGACCGAGGCCGACCTCGCCGCCATCGCGGCCACCGGGCTGGCCCTGTCCGGCCGGGTGCTGTGGTGCGGCAGCGGCGGCTTGGCGGCGGCCCTGGCGGCGGTGATGGAAACCGGTCGCGGACCGGCGCCGTCGCCGGATCCGTTTCCCCGGCCGCTGTTGGGGCTGTTCGGCACCGACCATCCGGTGACGATGGCGCAGCTCACCGCCTGCGGCGGCGACGTTCTGGTCCTACCGGACGGCGGGACCGCCTCCGCGGCGCGCGTGGCCGCGCGTCTGGCGGAGCGCGGCGCCGCGCTGGTCCGCCTCGGCCTGCCCGACGGGCTGGCGCGCGACGCGGCGGCCGAGCGCATCGGGCGGGAACTGGGCGCGCTGGCCCGCCGCCTTGTCCCGCCGGCGACCCTGCTGGTGTCGGGCGGCGAGACGCTGCGGGCGTTGTGCGGGGCGCTCGGCGCCGGCCGCCTCGACCTCGACGGCGCCCTGCTGCCGGGCGTGCCCGGATCGACCCTGCGTGGCGGCGCTTGGGACGGGGTGCGCGTCGTCTCCAAATCGGGCGCCTTCGGCGACCCCTCGCTTTTGCGCCGGCTGATCCGCGGGGACACCCCCGACGCGGACCGGGCGGCCCCGGAACCAACGCGCCACGGCACGCCCTGGCCGCATCGAGGAGAACGAGCATGACCCCCCATCTGGCCATCACCATGGGTGATCCGGCCGGCGTCGGACCCGAGATCATCGTCAAGGCCTGCGCCCGCCTGAAGGAGCGGCTGGACGCCGGAAGCCTGCGGCTTCTGGTGATCGGCAGCAACCCGGCGCTGATGGCGGCGCGCGAGGCCTTGGGCAGCGACCTCGCCTTCCCCGAGGTGACGGCGGACGAGGAGTGGCCGGCGCTCGCCTGCCTGCAGGCCGGCCCGGAGGGCGAACCGATCCGCCCCGGCGAGCTGTCGGTGGACGGCGGCCGCTTCGCCTATCTGGCGGTGGAGCGCGCGGTGCGGCTGGCCGAGGCCGGGCGCATCCATGGGCTGGTCACGGCGCCGCTGAACAAGGAGGCGATGAACAAGGCCGGCTACCACTTCGCCGGCCACACCGACCTGCTGGCCGAGCTGACCGGTGCCCGCGGGTCGGTGATGATGCTGGCCCACGGCAACATGCGGGTCAGCCACGTCACCACCCACATCGCGCTGGAGGACGTGCCGAAGCGCCTGACGCCGGAGCGGCTGCGCTACGTCATCGACCGCACCGACGAGACGTTGGCCGGGCTGGGTCTGGAGCGCCGCCGCATCGCCATCGCCGCCCTGAACCCCCACGCTGGGGAAGGCGGGCTGTTCGGCCGGCAGGACATCGAGATCACCACCCCGGTCATCGAGCGCTGCGTGGCCGAGGGGCTGGACGTGGTGGGGCCGGTGCCGGGCGACACGGTCTTCGTCAAGCTGCGCGCCGGCCAGTTCGACGCGGTGGTCGCCATGTACCACGACCAGGGACACATTCCGGTCAAGCTGCTGGGCTTCCACGTCGATCCGGCGACTGGCCGGTGGGACGCGCTGAGCGGGGTCAACATCACGCTGGGGCTGCCGATCATCCGCACCTCCGTCGATCACGGCACCGCCTTCGACATCGCCGGCAAGGGCATCGCCAACGAGCTGAGCCTGATCGAGGCCATCGATTACGCCGAGAAGCTGGCCGCCGCCCGTCGGCGGACCGGCTGAGGAAGGAGCACCCGCCATGACGGAGTCCATCCACGCCACCCCGCCCGACATGTTCACGCCCATCGAGCTGGTCCGGCCCCCGCGCGTCCTGTTCGGCGGCGGTCTGGTCGCCTCGGTCGGCGCCTGGGCACGGGAGAACGGCATCGCCCGCACGTTGGTGGTGGCCGACGCCTTCAACGCCGCCCGCGTCGGTCTGCTCGACCTTCCGGGCGCGGTGACGGTCTTCGACCGCGTGCGGCCGGAGCCGGACACAGCCAACCTCGACGACTTGCTGGCCGTGGCCGAGGCGGCGGAGCCGCAGTTCGTCGTCGGCTTCGGCGGCGGCAGCGCCATGGATCTGGCCAAGCTGGCGGCGGTGCTGCCGGGCAGCGGCCAGACCCTGGCCGACGTCGCCGGGGCGGAACGGGTCCGCGCCAAGCGCGCCGCCCTGGCCCAGGTGCCGACCACCGCCGGCACCGGCAGCGAGGCCGGCACCCGCGCCCTGGTCACCGATCCGGCCACCGCC
The DNA here is from genome assembly GCF_003119195.2 of Azospirillum baldaniorum. Taxonomy (NCBI): domain Bacteria; kingdom Pseudomonadati; phylum Pseudomonadota; class Alphaproteobacteria; order Rhodospirillales; family Azospirillaceae; genus Azospirillum; species Azospirillum baldaniorum. Next base: position 250,952 of record NZ_CP022255.1, read on the forward strand.
AGCAAGATCGCCGTGCAGAGCCTGCGCATGCTGGCCGATCTGGCGGTGGTCGATCCCGACCTGACGATGACTGTGCCGCGGGCGGTGACCGCCGCCACCGGGGTGGACGCGCTGGCCCATTGCGTCGAGGCCTACACCAACCGCAAGGCCCATCCGGCCATCGACCTCTACGCGCTGGCGGGCATCCGGCTGATCGGGCGCTGGCTGCCGCGCGCCGTCGCCGACGGTTCCGACCGCGAGGCGCGGGCCGGTCTGGCGCTGGCCTCGCTCTACGGCGGTTTCTGCCTGGGGCCGGTCAACACGGCGGCGGGCCACGCCGTCGCCTATCCGCTGGGCACCCGGCACCATGTGCCGCACGGGGCGGCCAACGCCCTGGTCTTCCCCCATGTCCTGGCCTTCAACGCCCCGGCGGTGCCGGAGAAGACGGCCGGGGTGCTGGCGGCGCTGGGGCTGAAGCCGGTCCGCGAGCCGGCGGCGGTCCTTCAGGCGGCCCATGGCTGGTGCCTGGCGCTCGGCTGCACCATGTCGCTCTCGGACCTCGGCGTGCCGGAAGACGATCTGCCCCGCATGGCCGAGGAGGCGCACGCCATCCGCCGCCTGCTCGACAACAACCCGCGCCCGGTCGGGCGCGACGACATACTGGCGATGTACCGCGCCGCCTACTGATGACGTTCCGGACCGAAGCCGGACCCCCTAAGAAAAGCCCCCAGGAAACGCCCAAGGTAGATGCGATGAGCAAGATCACAGGACCCTTCGTCGCCGTCGTCACCCCCTTCGACACAGAGGAGCGGATGAACGAGGCGGCGCTGCGCCGGCAGGTGGCGCGGCAGGCGGCCGCCGGCAACGGCGTCTTCTGCGCGGGCACCAACGGCGAGTTCTACGCGCTCTCCGTCGGCGAGAAGCGGCGCGCCGCCGAACTGTGCGTGGAGGCCGCCGACGGCCGCGTGCCGGTGCTGGCCCACATCGGCGAGATTTCCACCCACCAGACCATCGCGCTGGGCCGCGAGATTGCCCGGCTAGGCGTCAAGGCGGTGTCGGCGATCACGCCGTCCTTCATCGCCTGCTCGCAGGAGGAGCTGGTCGGCTATTACCGCCGGGTGGCGGACGCGCTGACCGTGCCGCTCTACCTCTACAACATCCCGGCGCGCACCGGGAACACGCTGACCCCGGAGGCCGCCCGCATCCTGGCCGACCACCCCAACATCGTCGGCATCAAGGACAGCGCCGGCTCGCAGGACAGCCTGGACGGCTTCCTCGCCGTGGCCCGCGAGCGTGACGATTTCAACGTGATGGTCGGCCCGGACTCGCTGATCCTGCACGGGCTGCGCAACGGCGCCGCCGGCTGCGTCTCCGGGCTCGGCAACGTCGCGCCGCTGACGCTGAACCGCATCTGGACCGCCTTCATGGCGGGCGAAAACGAGGCCGCCGAGGCCGCCCAGACCCATTTCGGCCAGCTCCGCAAGGATCTCTACGCGCTGGGCTTCCCGCCCTCCATGGTCAAGCGGGCGCTGTGCCACGCGATGCCGGAGGTCGGCCACAGCCGCGGCCCGGTGCTGATCGACGGCGAGACCGACCGCGCCATCGCCACCCTGGCCGCCCGCTACGCCGAGGCTGCCGAGGGTTCGCAGGAGTGACGACCATGACCACCGCATCGACCCTGTCCGAACAGGCCGCTCCGGCGCCGGCGCCGGAGCGCCGCGGCCCGCTGATTCCGGCGGCCGACGATCCCCGGCGCATCGACGCCTACCTGCCGTCGCCCTGCGTGCAGAACCACGCCGCCAATCTGGCGCTGCTGCCCAACGGCGACCTGCTGTGCGCCTGGTTCGGCGGCACGCAGGAGGGCATCCCCGACGTGTCCATCCACGTCGCCCGCCTGCCGGCCGGCGGCGACCGCTGGGAGGCGCCGGTCAAGCTGTCCGACGATCCCGGCCGGTCGGAGCAGAACCCGGTCCTGTTCCCGGCGCCCGACGGCACGCTGTGGCTGATGTACACCGCCCAGGTCTCCGGCCACCAGGACACCGCCATCGTGCGCTGCCGCGTGTCGGCCGACCAGGGGCGGAGCTGGGGGCCGGTGCGCACCCTGTTCGAGGCCGAAGGCCACACCGGCGTCTTCATCCGCCAGCCGGTGGTGGTGCTGGACAACGGCGACTGGCTCCTGCCGACCTTCCTGTGCCACGGCACGCCGGGCCGCGCCTGGGTGGGCGACCACGACACCAGCGCCGTGCGCATCTCCAGCGACGGCGGCCGGACCTGGACCGAGCATGCGGTCCCCGACAGCACCGGCTGCGTCCACATGAACATCGTGCCGCTGGCGGACGGGCGGCTGGCCGCCTTCTACCGCAGCCGCTGGGCCGACCATGTCTACCGCAGCCTGTCCAGCGACGGCGGGCGGAGCTGGACCGCGCCGGAGCCGACGGAACTGCCCAACAACAACTCCTCCATCCAGGTGACGGCTCTGTCCGACGGGCGGCTGGCCATCGTCTACAACCACGCCAGCGCCGCCGACGCGACCGGCCGCCGGCTGGGCCTGTACGACGACATCGAAGAGGCTGGCGAGACGGCGAACCCCGCCGCTCAACCGGCCGCCGAGCCCGCGGTTGAACCTCCGGCGGAGGGGCGGACGGCCTTCTGGGGGGCGCCGCGGGCGCCGCTGACCCTGGCGCTGTCCTCCGACGGCGGGGTGACGTGGCCGCTGCGCCGCGACCTGGAGGTCGGCGACGGCTACTGCATGACCAACAATTCGAAGGAGAAGCTGAACCGGGAGTTTTCCTACCCGGCCATTCTCCAGACGCCGGACGGCCGGCTGCGCATCGCCTTCACCTATTTCCGGCAGGCGATCAAATACACCGAACTGCCGCCGGGCTGGGTCGATGCCGGCTGGGTCGAATCCGGCAGCGGGCGATAAAGGGGAAGGAAGCATGCCCATGAGAGCGACACAGATGGCGCCCATCACCGGCCTGCGGCCGGTCGCACCGACGCTGATCCAGATCCGCAACCTGAAAAAGACCTACGCCGCCGGCCGGGTCCAGGCGCTGTCGAACATCAACCTCGACATCGCCGACGGCGAGTTCGTCTGCGTCGTCGGCCCGTCGGGCTGCGGCAAGAGCACGCTGCTGCGCATCCTGGCCGGGCTGGACGACTACGACAGCGGCCAGGTGATGCTCGGCACCAAGACGGTCTCCGGCCCGTCGCGCGACGTCGGCGTGGTGTTCCAGCAGGCCAACCTGCTGCCCTGGCTGACGGTGCGCGAGAATGTGGCGCTGCCGCTGCGCGTCGGCGGCGGCCGGCCCGACGGGGCGGACGACGTGGACCGCCTGCTGGAGGTGGCCGGCCTGAAGGATTTCGGCGGCCGCTACCCCTACGAGCTGTCGGGCGGCATGCAGCAGCGCGCCGGCATCTGCCGCGCCCTGGTGCGCAACCCGCGCATCCTGCTGATGGACGAGCCGTTCGGCGCGCTGGACGCCCTGACCCGCGAGCGGATGAACCTGGAGCTGCAGCGCATCTGGCAGAGCACCGGCAAGACGGTGATGCTGATCACCCACTCGATCTCCGAGGCGATCTTCCTCGCCGACCGGGTGATCGTGATGTCCGCGCGCCCCGGCCGCGTGCTGCGCGAGCTGACCGTGGACATCCCGCGCCCGCGCAGCAACGACACCATCATCAGCCACCCGGATTACCCGGCGCTCGCCAAGGAGATCCGCGCGCTTCTGACCGGACAGGGAGAGGAATGATGAGCAAGCCCGACATCACGCTGGCGGTCGCCGATCCCACCATCGAGTCCGCCCCCGCCTCCGAATCCCCGCCCCGCGCTCCGCGCCCGGTCAACGGCACGCTGATCGCCGGCCTGGGTCTGGTGGCGCTGTTCGCCGGCTGGGCGCTTGCCGTCCGCTTCCTCGACGTGCCGTCCTACATCCTGCCGTCGCCCGCCGCGGTGTGGAAGGCGCTGTGGTCGGGTCTGGCGGTGTCGCCCTCCGACCCGCTCGGCTACTATCTGCCGCTGTGGGGCACGCTGAAGAACGCCGCCATCGGTCTGGCGGCCGGCGGCGGGCTCGGGCTGCTGCTCGGCTCGCTGATGGCGGAAAGCCGCACCATCGAAAAGCTGCTGATGCCCTACGCCTTCGCCCTGCAGAGCCTGCCCAAGGTGGCCATCGCGCCGCTGGTGGTGATCTGGTTCGGCTTCGGCGACGGGTCGAAGATCGCCATCGCCGGGCTGCTGTCCTTCTTCCCGATCCTGATCAACAGCTTCACCGGTCTGCGCTCCGTCGATCCGGAGAAGATCGACCTGATGCGCTCGCTCTCCGCCTCGCGTTTCGAGACCTACCGCATCGTCAAGCTGCCGAACGCCGCCCCCTACATCTTCGCCGGCCTGGACATGGCGGTGGTCTACGCCCTGCTGGGCACCATCGTGGCGGAGTTCCTGGGCGCGCAGCAGGGCATGGGCGTCGTCATCACCCAGGCCCAGGCGGTGACCGACGTGGCCGGCGTCTTCGCGGCCCTGGTGATCCTGGGCGCCTTCGGCATCCTGCTGCACGGCATCGTGCGCGGGCTGGAGCAGCGCATCGTCCATTGGGGCAACCGCGGCCGCAAGTGAGCCGCGGCCCGGACGACACGATTTCAAACCAAACAACACAAGCAAGGGGGAGGACACCATCATGACCAACTTCAGCGTCACCCGCCGCCAGTGCCTGCAGGCCGCCGGCGTCTTCGCCGCCGCCATGGCGCTCGGCCCGCGCTCGCTCTTCGCGCAGTCCGCCCCGCGCACCGTGCGGCTGGGCGTCGGGCTGAAGTCGCTGAACGCCAGCGTCATCAACCTGCTGATCGGCGAGGCGCTGGGCTACAACGCCGCCGAGGGCTTCACCGTCAAGGGCATGGCGGTGGGCGGCAACGCCAACGTCCAGGTCGCGGTGGACCGCGGCGACGTGGAGGTCGGCATCGCCGTGCCGTCCTACGCGCTGCCGATCCTCGCCAAGGGCGAATGGGGCGAGGCCATCAGCTTCTACCAGTACACCTACCCCTACAAATGGGACGTGGCGGTGAAGCCGGGCTCGGCGCTCAAGAGCTACGCCGACCTCAAGGGCAAGAACATCGGCGTGTCCGACTTCGGCGGCACCGAATATCCGGTGACCCGCAACGTCCTGAAGAATCTCGGCATCGACCCCGACCGCGACGTGAAGTGGACGGCGGTGGGCGGCGGGGTGCCGGCCGGCGTGGCGCTGCAGCGCGGGGCGGTCGACGCGCTCGCCTACTACGACACCGGCTTCGGCCTGATCGAGGGGGCGGGCATTCCCTTCGAGATCCTGACCCGCCCACAGGGCCTGCCGATGATCGGCGGCCAGTTCCTGATGACGCTGCGCGAGCGGCTGAAGACCGACCGCGCGCTGATGGTCGGCTTCGGCCGGTCGGCGGCCAAGGCCTCGACCTTCCTGCTCGCCAACCCGACGGCGGGGGCCAAGGCCTTCCTCAAGCTCTACCCGGAAACCGCGCCGCGCGGCAGCAGCGAGGAGGAGGCGGTCAAGGCGGTGCTGGTCGCAGTCAGCCGCCGCATCAAGCTCTACCAGCCTCCCTATCCGGGCTTCAAGATGGGCCAGATCAACCCGGACGAGTTCACCACCGAGATGGCGCTGAACGGCATGGAGGCGAAGGACCTGTCGCGCTTCTACACCAACGACCTGATCGACGACATCAACGCCTTCGACGCCGAAGCGGTGAAGGCCCAGGCGATGAGCTACAATGGCTGAGCGGCCGGCAGTGGGGCGGCCCGAGGTGGGGCGGCCCGAGGTGGAGCGGCCCGCGTCGCCGGGGCGGGCGCTGGTGACCGGGGTCAGCTCCGGCATCGGCGCGGCCATCGCGGCCCGCCTGCTGGACGATGGCTGGGAGGTGGTGGGGCTGAGCCGCACCGCCCCGGCCATCGACCATCCGGCCCTGCGCTTCGTCGCCGTCGATCTGATGGACGCCGAGGCGCTGGCCGACGCCCTGGCCGGCCTGCCGCCGGTGCGGGCGGTGGTCCACGCCGCCGGCATCCTGCGCGTCGGCCGGCTGGGCGAGACGGACAGCGCCACGGCCGATGCGCGGGCGATGTGGCGCCTGCATGTCGAGGCGGCGACGCAGCTCGTGGAGCACGCCGTCCCTGCCATGGAGGAGGGCGGGCGTGTGGTGCTGATCGGCAGCCGCACGTCGGACGGCTCGGCCGGGCGCGGCCAGTACGCCGCCAGCAAGGCGGCGCTGTCGGGGCTGGCCCGCTCCTGGGCGATCGAGCAGGCGCCGCGCGGCGTCACGGTGAACATCGTCGCCCCCGGCGCCACCGATACGCCGATGCTGGCCGACCCCAACCGGGCCGGCGTGCAGCCGAAGCGGCCTCCCATCGGCCGCTTTGTGAAGCCCGAGGAGGTGGCGGCGCTGACCGCCTTCCTGCTGTCGGACGCGGCGGCCAGCATCACCGGCCAGCGCATCGTGGTGTGCGGCGGCGCCTCCTTGGTGTGAAGCGCCTTTTCCGGTTCAGCGCGCCGGCACGAGGCGCGGCACCCAGCGGACGTAGGTGAGCATCGCCACCAACTCCACCAGCGTCTGCGTCACCACCACCGCGGGCACCAGCGCCCCGCCGTCCGGGACGGCGAAGGCCAGCGGCAGAACGACCAGGGAGTTGCGCGTGCCGCCGCTGAAGACGACGGCCCGTGCCGCTTCGGTCTCGAGCCGGAACAGGCGCGCCACCGCCCGGCCGGCGTAGGGCATCGCCAGCGCGAAGGCGATGTAGAGCGGCACGGCGAGGGCCACCGCCCGCGCCTGGGCGGCCACGTCGGCGGCGACCGCGGCGACGACGAGAAACAGCACCACCGCCATGAGCGGCACGGGCAGCCACGCCAGGGCGTCCGCGGCGGCCTTTGCGGCACCGCCGCGCGCCGCCCAGGCCTGCGTCGCCCCGGCGAGCGCCAGCGGCACGGCAATCAGTCCGACAAAGGCGTCGATGAACGGACCCGGCCGCATCAGCGTCGCCGCTCCCTCCCCGGCGAACAGGCCGAGGTAGACGGGCAGAAGCAGCATCTGGACGAGCAGCAGCACCGGCGTCGCCGCCAGCACCAGCCGCGCGTCGCCGCGCCCGAGATGGGTGAAGACGACGACATAGTCGATGCAGGGCGCCAGCAGGACCAGCAGCACGCCGAGCCGCACCGCCGCCTGCTCCGCGGGCAGGACGGAGACCAGCCCGAAGACCACGCAGGGCACAACCGCGAAATTGACCAGCAGCAGGGCCGACAGGAAGCGGGTGTTGGTCATGCTCCGCCGCAGGTCGCCCAGCGGGACCTGGAGAAAGGTGACGTAGATCAGCGCGGCGAGGGACGGGTTGATGCCGGCTCCCCAGGCGTCGCCCGGCACGACGGCGGCGGCAAGCAGCCCGGCGACGACCGCCGCGAAATAAACGGGGACCTGATGGTTTTCCAGATCCGCGCGGGTGACGGCGGCCATGTCTCGGCTCCCGGTCATGGATTGTCTTCATCGGCCTGCGGACCCGCCGGGTCACGGGCAGCAGCGGCCATCCTCGTGGTGCGGCGACAGCGCCTCGATGATGCGGCACTCGGCCATCCGGCCGCCGCGTCGGCACTGGTGGGCCAGCCGGTCCAGTTCCTCGCGCAGGCGCTCCAGATCGGCGATCTTCCGCTCCACCTCGTGAAGCTGTTCGAGCACCAGGGCGTCGACCTCCCCGCAGGGGCGGTCCGGCTGGTCGGCCAGATCCAGCATCGCCCGGACGGTCTCCAGCGGAAAGCCGAGATCACGCACCCGCCGGACGAAGGTCAGCCGCCGCACATGGTCGTGGCCGTAGCTGCGGTAGTTCCCCGCCGTGCGGGCGGGCGCCGGCAGGATGCCGATCTTCTCATAGAAGCGGATGGTCTCGACCTTGGTGCCGGTCATCTTGCCGAGCGCGCCGATGGACAGATCCTGCTGCGCCATCACAAACCCCTTTGACCCTGTAGTCACTCCAGGGTGGATGATAGCGCAGAGCGGGCAGCCGCGCATCCGTCGCCGAACGGTACCTTATCCTTCCGCCGCCGCGATCGCGCGCTTCAGCACCTCGAAAACGCGCGGATCGCTCATCTGGGCGACGTTGAACCGCAGATAGCCGGCGGCTGACTGGCTGACGCTGAAGACGTTGCCCGGGGCGAGGATCACCCGCTCGTCCAGCGCCGTCCGCGCTACGTTCGCCGCGTCCCGGCCGTCCGGCAGGCTGCACCAGAGATAGAAGCCGCCGCGCGGCATCAGCCAGGGGTGCAGGCCGAGGGCCGCCAGCCGGTCCGCCGTCTCGCGCCGCGCCCGAGCCAGACGGCGCCGCAGCCCCTCCAGATGCTTGCGGTAGCCGGCATCGCCGAGGGTGGCGAGAACGAGTTCGGCGGAGACCGGGCTCGGACCGCCGAAGTTCGTCGCGACCTGCAGATCGACCAGCGCCTCCACCCAGTCCGGCCGCGCCGCGAGATAGCCGCAGCGCACCGAGGCGGAAAGCGTCTTGGAGAAGCTGCCGATCCGGATGACCTGGGACAGCCCGTCCAGGGCGGCGAGGCGCGGGGAGGGGTCGGGTTCGAAACCGGCGAAGATGTCGTCCTCGACGATGGTGACGTTATGGGCGGCGGCGGCCTTGAGCAGCCGGTGCGCCGTCTGCGGCGACATCGTCGCCCCCGTCGGGTTGTGGAGCGCCGCGTTGGTGATGTAGAGGCGTGGCCGATGTTCGGCCAGCGCTTCGGCGAAGAGCGCGGTGTCCGGCCCGTCGCGGGTGTAGGGCACGCCGACGATGCGGACCTGATGGGCGCGCAGCAGGGCCTGGAAGTTGAAATAGCAGGGGTCGTCGATCAGCACCGCGTCGCCGGGGCGCAGCAGGAAGCGGCAGATCAGGTCGATCGCCTGGGTTCCCGACCCGGTCAGGAGGATCTGGTCGGCCCCCGCCGCGATCCCTTCCTCCGCGAACTGCCGCGCCAGGAGCCTGCGCAGGGCAAGCGAGCCGTGCGTGCTGCCATAGTCGGCCAGCACGGCGTCGTCGGCGTGGGCGAGACGGCGGATGGCGCGGCGCAGGGCGGCGTTGGGCATCCAGTCCGCCGGCAGCCACCCGCATCCGGGTTTCAGCATCTCCGCGTCGGCGTCGAGCGACTGGCGCGACACCCAGAAGGGATCAATGGCCCGGTCGCGGCGCGGTTCGGCCTCGGCCAGGGCCAACGGCGGCAATGAGCCGGACACGTAGAAGCCGGAACCGGGCCGCGAGCGGATCACGCCTTCGGCGGCGAGACGGTCGTAGGACTCCACCACGGTCGACGGCGACACGCCCATGGCGGTGGCGAACCGGCGGATGGACGGCAGCCGGTCGCCTGGGGACAGCCGGCCGTCCGCCATCCTCTGACGGATCGCGTCCATCACCTCCACGGTCCGAGTGACGTTGCGCGGTTCCGGCAAGGGCGAGCCCGTCCTCACCCGGTCTCCCGCAGGGATTTCGACGGTTTTGCGCGTCGGGTTTCCAGGGCGTTGCGCACCTCGATCAGCATCTCCGGGCTGGTGTCGTCCGCGTTGAGGATGTTGTTGATGGGGCCGAGCGGCACATGTTCGCTGAGATTTTCCACCACCGTGCCGCGGCTGACGTCGAAGCGCTCGGCCAACACCCGTTCCGCGGGCAGCTTCTGCCCCGCCTCAATGATGCGGCGGGCGATCAGGCCGTTGATCTGCTCGATGATGATGTCGGGCGGGCGTCGGACCTTGAGTTTCTGCAGGTGGCGCGAGACGTCGGAATCAGGGTCTTCCATGCCGCTCTCCAGTCGCTGAACTGGTTCGCTGGTACGCAGCGGTTCCAGTTGTTTAGGCATCCCGGGTGGACAAGTCAATCGCACGCCGTGGTCCGGGATCCGGACCGCCGGTCATGAACGCGCGGACGGCCTGTTCACCGCTCCGTTCGGCATCCCGACCTGGGACGGAGCGGCGGAGGTTCAGCCGACGGCCTTGGTCCGTAGATGGCCATGAAGCCGCCATCGGCGAAGATGAACTGGCCGTTGACGAAGTCGGAGGCCGGGAACACCGCGATGCTTATGCCTCCGGCAAGTCCGGCCGGCAATTTGTGCCCATGGGCAGAGTCCCGCCAAGCGAAAGACGTCCGCACCGGCGTCACGGGTGCCCGGCATGGCGTTCATCGGCGGGAGGCGATGTGGCACAACCTTTGCTTTTGCTCGGCATCGCATGGCGCGAGCCATGAACCGCAGTGGAGGTGAACATGCACGTCCTTGGGCACCCTATGGCCGTCGGCCAGGCGGTCGTTTCGGATCGGGGCCGGATGTCGGGCGCCGGCCAACCGACCGGCTCGACCAGCTTCTCGGATCTGCTGTCGGCGAACGCTTCCGAAGCGCCGGCTCCCGTGACGGCGCCGGCATCGACTGAGCCGGCCGAGAGTCAAGAGATCGCCCGGCTGCAAAAGGAACTGGATGCGTACAAGCGCCAGCGGGAGAAGGTCGTCCAGGGCCGAACCATCGACCCGCCGGCGTTTCAGATGGCGCTGCCTGTCAACGACCGCGGCTACATGCCCTATGTGACGGCCGACCAGCAGAAGCTGATGGACCGCATCACCGACTCCTATCTTGGTCGGCCGGAGCACGAGATGGAGAAGATGTGGGAGGAACTGCGGGCCAACGGCCTCACGCCGGAGCAGCTTGTGCGGACCGCGGCGTACTTCGTCAATCTTGACGGCGAGGTCGTCAGCCGTGCTGTGGCAACGGGAGGCCAGCGATCCGCCCAGCAGGGGAGCACCGCCTGGATGGCATCGAGCGTTTGATGGGTCGTGGCCGACACCGTCTACGTCACGCTGGTTTCCGGCTTTTGCGCGTCACCGTCCGGCCCCTCCTGGATGAGGCGCGACCGGAGTTCGGCGGGCGCGCCCTCCGCCCAGATCAGCAGAGCGTCAAGAGCCGGGCACAGGGACTGGCCCCATTCCGTCAGATGGTACTCCACCTTCGGCGGGACCTGATGGTGGACGATGCGCCCGACCACACCGTCGCTTTCGAGCTGACGCAACTGCTGGATCAGCATCTTCTGGGAAATGCCGGGGATGGCCCGTTCCAGATCGGAAAAGCGCCGGACTTGGCCGCCGAACAGTTGGAACAGAATGACGAGCTTCCACCGGCCCTCCAGGACCCGGAGCGCGTTCTGCACGCTCTGGGCGGCCGATCGCGCCGTGTAGGAAGCACGCTTACCTTCCGGTAAGTACCTTACTTTTTCGTCGGTTCTTGTCATCCGGAAAGCCTAGTAGCACCCTTTCTCCGACGCAACGCATTCCCGGAGAGAGCGCATGGACCACGAACGTCCGCCTGTGATCGCCGCCCTGGAGATCGCATGATGCCCGCCCGCATCGATCCCGCCGAATTCCAGGGGCGCCGCGTCGTCGTCACCGGCGGCACCAAGGGCGCCGGCCGGGCGACCGTCCAACGGTTCCTCGCGGGCGGCGCCCACGTCCTGACCGCCGCGCGCGCCGGGTCCGACGATCCGGCGGGCGCGCGGTTCGTGGTGGCGGACCTGACCACCCCGGAGGGGCCCCTGCGCCTCGCCGAAGCGGCCATGGAGATCCTTGGCGGCGTCGACGTGCTGGTCCATGTTCTGGGCGGCTCCGCCTCGCCCGGCGGCGGCTTCGCCGCCCTGACGGACGAGCATTGGCGCGCGGAGCTGGACCTGAACCTATTCGCGGCGGTGCGGCTCGATCGAGCCCTGCTGCCTCAGATGATCGCGCGCGGCAACGGCGCGGTCGTCCACGTCTCATCCATCCAGCGCCAACTGCCGCTCCACGATTCCACGACCGCCTACGCGGCGGCGAAAGCCGCCTTGACGACCTACAGCAAGGCGTTGTCGAAGGAACTCGGTCCGAAGGGCGTGCGGGTCAACGTCGTTTCGCCGGGCTGGATCTACACCGAAGCCGCCGACGCCCTGGTGTCCCGCATCGCCGCCAGCACCGGCGGAACGCCGGAGGCGGCGCGCCAAAGCATCCTGGACGCGCTCGGGGGCATCCCGCTGGGGCGCCCGGCCCGGCCCGAGGAGGTGGCGGAACTCATCGCCTTCCTGGCCTCGGATCGTGCGTCCGCGATCCACGGCGCGGAGCATGTCATCGATGGCGGGACGATCCCCACGGTCTGATGGAGCCATGCGGCAGTTCGCGGACCCCGGCCGCCCATCACCGGAATTCGATGACCCTTTCGTGAAACCCCGGCCGTGCGTCACACGCCTGTCATCGAGTTCGGTTAGGTTGCCCACCCGGCGCGAAGCCGTTCCGCAGGCCGCAGGGGCAGACCGGTGTTCGACACGTCTTTCTCCATCACCATCCGCCCCTCCACGGAGGCGGATGTGGCCGCGATGCTGGAGATCTACAGTTACCACATTCAGCACGGCCTCGGTCCCTTCGACATCGAGCCGCTGCACCCCGAGGAGCTGAAGCGCCGCCGCAAGGCCATGCTGAAGCGGCGCCTGCCGCACCTCGTGGCGGAGATCGGGGGCGTGGTGGTCGGCTACGCCTACGCCGCCCCCTTCCGCAAACGCCCGGCCTATCGCTACACGGTCGAGCACTCGATCTACGTCCACAAGGACCGCCAGGGTCTCGGCATCGGCCGGCGCCTGCTGCCGGCGTTGATCGAGGCCTGCACGGCCGCCGACTGCCGCCAGATGGTGGCCGTGGTGGACAGCGCCAACACGCCGTCGCTGCGCCTGCACGAAGCGTTCGGGTTCGTCCGGGCCGGCGTTCTGCGCTCGGTGGGCTTCAGGTTCGGACGCTGGACCGACAGCGTCTTCCTGCAGCGCAGCCTGGGCGAGGCCGACGCGGAACTGCCGGACGACGTTCGCGGCGGCACCGTCCAGGCCGGCGACTGACGTCTTCCTCCCTTCACGTTTCCCCTTTGGAGGTCCGGCATGGACTTTTTCCGACGCTTCTCCTTCCTGGTCTGCGCCCCGGCCTTCGACCCCGACGAGTTGGAAGGCGTGCGCGTGCAGCAGATCGTCGCGGAGGTCGAGCGGCTGGGCTTCGAGGTGGTGCGGACGCGTCGGGTGGAGGACGCCGAGCTGGCCATCCGCACCGACGCCGCGATCGGCTGCATGATCGTCGACTGGGGCAAGCGCGGGTTGGAGGGCAAGCCGGCATCGCTGATCGCCCTGGCGCGCAAGCGCGGTCTGGAGATGCCGATCATCCTGCTGGTGCGTCGGCAGCGGCTGGAGAACATTCCGGTGGACGTGCTGAACCAGGTGGACGGCTACGTCTTTCTGGCCGAGGAGACGCCGGAGTTCATCGCCAAGAATCTGGTGAGCCGCCTCAAGCAGTATGCCGAGACGCTGAAGACGCCCTTCTTCGGCGAACTGGTCGATTACGCCGAGGAAGGCAACCAGCTGTGGACCTGCCCCGGGCACAACGGCGGCATCTTCTACAGCCGCAGCCCGATCGGCCGGATCTTCGTCGAGCATCTGGGCGAGGCGGTGTTCCGCGACGACATCGACAATTCGGTGCTGGAGATGGGCGACCTGCTGGTCCACGAGGGACCGGCGCTGAAGGCGCAGAAGGAAGCGGCGAAGATTTTCGGTGCGGAACGCACCTACTTCGTGCTGAACGGCACCTCGGCCTCGAACAAGATCGTGCTGTCGGCGCTGGTCGCCGAGGACGACCTCGTGCTGTTCGACCGCAACAACCACAAGGCGGCACACCACGGCGGCCTGTTCCTCGGCGGCGGCATCCCGGTGTTTCTGGAAACCGACCGCAACGCCTATGGCCTGATCGGTCCCATCGACCACGAGGCATTGGACGAGGAGCGCATCCGCGCGAAGATCCGCGGCAACCCGCTGGTCAAGGACCCCGACGCCTGGAAGCGTGAACGACCGTTCCGCGCCGCGGTGATCCAGCAGTGCAGCTACGACGGCACCATCTACAGCGCCGAGACGATCCTGGCGAAGATCGGTCACCTCTGCGACTACATTCTCTTCGACGAGGCGTGGGCCGGCTTCCTGAAGTTCCACCCGCTGTTCAAGGGCCGCTTCGCCATGGGGCTGGACGGGCTGCACGACGGCCATCCGGGCATCATCGCCACCCAGTCGACCCACAAGCAGCTGGCCAGCTTCTCGCAAGCCTCGCAGATCCACGTCAAGGACAGCCACATCCGCGGGCAGCGCCGCCGGGTGGAGCACCGTCGCTTCAACGAGACGTTCCTGCTGCACGCCTCGACCTCGCCCTTCTACCCGCTGTTCGCGTCGCTGGACGTCGGCGCGCAGATGATGAAGGGCCGCTCGGGCGAGGTGTTGTGGGACGACACGATCCGGCTGGGCGTGGAATTGCGCAAGAAGATCCGCGCGATCCGCCGCGAGTTCGAGGAGCGCGAGAGCGCCCCGGCGCGCCGCTGGTTCTTCGACCCCTTCGTGCCCGACCGCGTCTCGTTCGACGGCGCTGAGATCGCGTGGGAGGAGGTGCCGACCGACGCGCTGGCCTCCGACGTGCGTCATTGGGTGTTCAAACCGGGCGCGCACTGGCACGGTTTCCGCCATGTCGCGGCCGGCTACGCGATGACCGACCCGAACAAGCTGACGCTGCTCACCCCCGGCTTCGACCGGCGGACCGGGGCCTACGAGGAGCACGGCATCCCCGCTCCGGTGGTGGCGCAGTACCTGCGCGAGAACCGCATCGTGCCGGAGAAGAACGACCTGAACTCCATCCTCTTCCTGCTGACGCCGGGCGTGGAATCGAGCAAGGCCGGCACGCTGCTGAGCGCGCTCGTGGCCTTCAAGAGGCTGCACGACGACAACGCGTTGCTGGAGGACGTCATCCCCGAGTTCGTCGCCCGGCGGCCCGCCCGCTACGCCGGCCGCCGGCTGCGCGACCTGTGCGCGGAGATGCACGGCTTCTACCGCGAGCGCCGCACCAACGAGCTGCAGCGCCGCATGTTCCGCCCCGATCATCTGCCGGAGATGGTCATGCCGCCGCGCGAGGCGGTGCGCCGGCTGGTGCGCAACGACGTCGATTACCTGCCCATCGACCGGATCGCCGGGCGGGTTGCCACCACGCTCTTCGTCGTTTATCCGCCGGGCATCGCCACCATCGTGCCGGGCGAGCGTCTGGACGAGCGCGCCCGGCCGATGATCGAGTATCTCCAGGTCTTCCAAGAGGGCGCCAACCGCTTCCCCGGCTTCGACAACGAGATCCAGGGCCTCTACCGTGAAACCGAGCCGGACGGTTCGGTGCGCTTCTACACCTACGTTGTGCGGGAGGATGGTGCCGACGCCCGCCGGTAGCAGTGGGCCGGGCGGCCCCGCCGAGTGGGACGGAAGGCGAAGCCGCACCGTCGGAAGACCGGGCGGAGTTCGATCCGGTGCCCGTCGGCCGGCGATCCGGTTTGCGCCAAGGCGCCCAGTCGCATGGCATCGGGCCAGGAGTCTCGACGCTCCGCCGGAGGTCTCGACGTTCGGTGGGTGCGCAGGGCCGCGCGAAGGCCGCTGTTCCGCGTCCGGAACAGCCTGTTGACGGAGTTGCGCTCAGCGCATCTCCACCAGAAGACGCCGCAGCCAGATGCCGGAAAGGTCGGCCTCCGTGCGGCGGTGCCAGACCAGCGAATAGTTGAAATGCGGGATCAGGAACGGCAGTGGGAAGGACAACAGCCCTTGCGACAGGGCGATCGATTCCAGCAGGGACGGCAGGGTCGCCACCATCCTCGTCCCCACGATGGCGGTGATGTTGCTCATGAAGCTGGGGGAGCGCAGGGCGATGGTCCGGTGACGTCCGATGCCCTTCAAGAACACGTCGATCGGGCTCGAACCGGAGGCGCGGAACTGGGCGATGGCGTGTGGATAGCGCAAATAATCGTCAAGGGAAATGCCCTGATCGATCAGCTCCATCAAAGGGTGGTCGGTGCTACAGAACCCCACGAAGCTGTCATGGAACAGGAACTGGGACAGATAAGGCGACTCCGGCGGCTGGAGCCCCCAGAAGGTGCAGTCGAGTTCGCCGCCGGCAAGTTGGTTCAGGGTGTTTTCCCCGACGTTGATCAGTTCCAACGTCACGTTGGGAGCGATCTGCTGAAGCTTCCGGGTGAGCCTGGGCACGATGGTCAGGGCGGCGAAGTCGCTGATGCCGATCCGGAAATGCCGGTTCTCCTCAACCGCGTCCGCTCCGTTGGTGTTCATCAGAACACGGACGGATTGGAGGATTCCCGCCACCGGGCCAATCATTGATTGCGCCCGCTCCGTCGGCACCAGCCGGTTGCGGGCGCGGACGAACAGCGGGTCGTCCATCAGGACCCGGAGCCGGTTCAACGCATGACTGACCGCCGGCTGGCTCAGCGCCAGTTGCGGAGCGGCATCCTTCACTGAGCCCGTGCGCGCGATCGCGTCGAAAACCACCAGCAAATTCAAGTCGATGCGGTTCAAATTCATGGCGTGAATTCCAGACTTCATAACCCTGCATTTTACTAAAGCAACTTGTGTGTGTATAGGCCGAAAGGAGGTCTCAAAGCGCCTAACCCCTTCGAGGAATGCTCGTCATGCTCCATTCGACCGCGTCCCGGCCCGTCCCCGCTATCCTGGGCTGCGAGGGTGTTCCCGAGGCTTCGAGGCGCGAGGTCGCGTTCATCGACACGGCGCTCGACGACTGGCGGGTGCTGGAGGCCGGGATGCCGGCCGGCATCGAAGTCTTCCTGATCGACAGCCGGGCGGACGGCATGGCGGCGATGGCGCGGACGCTGGACGGGCGCCGCGACATTCACGCCATTCATGTGCTCAGCCACGGCTTCGAAGGCGGTCTCCAACTCGGCTCCGGCCGGTTCGACACCGCGGCCCTGGCCCAGCGTGTCGAGGAACTGGCCTCCATCGTCTCCAGCCTCGCCCCGGATGGCGATATCCTGCTCTACGGCTGCAACGTGGCGGTCGGCCGGGGCGCCGACTTCCTCACCGCGCTGGCGGAGGCGACGGGGGCCAACGTCGCGGCCTCGCGGACGCCCACGGGTGCCGCGGACCGGGGCGGCGACTGGGACCTCGACTGGGTGCACGGCGCTGTCACCACGGATGCCCTGAGATTCAGTTCCTATCGTGGGGTGATGGCCGCTCCGGTCATCGTGAGCGGCGTCGCCTACCTCGGTGAAAACATCGTCGTGTTGACGTTCGATCAAGCGCTGGATACCGGAAGCCAGCCGAACGTGAATTCCTTCGCCTCCGACGCGTTGACCCCGGGCAGCGCGCGGATCAACGGCATCCCGACCAACCTGACGTCCGCTGTGGTTTCCGGCAACACGCTGACGCTGACGCTCCCACAGCAGACGTTCACCAACAACGACATCCTCACCATCCTGTACGAGGATCCCTTCGGCGACCAGTCCAGCGGCGTTCTTCAGGGTTCATCCTCTGGTTACGATGTCGCAACCTTCCAGTATGATGTCACCGTCACGACGGCCCGCCCCTCCACGGCGCCGACGTTGACCGCGACGGGCGGCACGACGACCTTCAGCGCCAGCCAGGTGGATCTGTTCTCGTCGGTCACGGCCAGCACCAACGACACGGGGCAGGTCTTCACCAGCCTGACGCTGACCGTAACGGGCGTCCAGGACGGTGCTGCGGAATCCCTGACCTTCTACATACCCGGCGCGACCAATCCGCTTCAACTCAGTTTGGTCAACGGAACAGGCATCGCGAATCCGATGATGCCAGGCGGAGCGGTCGTCACCGCGACCGTCATCGTCACCGGCAGCACGGCGACCGTGACGCTCACGGGCCTGGAGGCGTCGGATGCCGATATGGGGTGGCTCCTCGACGACCTCGTCTACAACAACACCGCCAGCACGCCGTCCAATGGCCAGCGCGTCATCACCGTCAACAGCGTCACCGACGACGGCAGCAGCAACAGCACCGCCAGCATCTCCGGCGTCTCCAGCACCGTCAACATCGGTGCGGCGGCTTCGACCCTGCCGACGCTGACGGCGACGGGCGGCACGACGACCTTCACCACCAGCGCGGTGGATCTGTTCTCGTCGGTCACGGCCAGCACCAACGACACAGGGCAGGTCTTCACCGGCCTGACGCTGACCGTGACGGGCATCGTCGACGGCGCGTCGGAAATGCTGGGCTTTATCATACCGGGGATGATGGGGGGGCCCGTCACCATCGCGCTGACCGGCGCCGGCACCCTGACGGGTCCCTTCGTCGGGTCGGCTGTCGGCGGCGTCACGCTCAATGGCAGCACCGCCACGGTGACGATCAGCGGCCTGCAGTACTCGGCGGCCGACATGCAGTCGTTCATCGACAGCATCGCCTACAACAACATCGCCGGCACGCCGTCCAACGGCCAGCGCGTCGTCACCCTCACCGGCGTCACCGACGACGGGGCGAGCAACAACACGGCCAGCCTGACCGGCATCGCCGCCACCATCAATGTCGGCGCACCGCCGCTGACCCTGCCCACCCTGACGGCGACGGGCGGCACGCCGGCCTTCAGCCAGGGATCGCCCGTGGGCGTCGATCTGTTCTCCACGGTGACGGCGAACACCAACGACACCGGGCAGGTCTTCACCGGCCTGACCCTGACGATCACCGGCGTGTCCGACGCCGAGGCGCTGCTCGGCATCGGCAGCAATCCCCTGGCCTTGTCGATCGCCGGCGGCGGCCCGACGCCCCTGCCGGGAATCACCGGGTCCGGGCTGGGCGTCTTCGCCAACGTGGCGGTCAACGGCACCACGGTGACCGTCACCCTGACCGGGCTGTCCCACACCAACGCCCAGCTCGAGGCGCTGATCGACGGCCTGTCCTACATCAATTACACCGGCGGAACCCTCGTCTCCGGCAACGTCACGCCCGGCAACCGCGTCATTACCGTCACCAGCGTCACCGACGACGGCGGCAACAATCACACCTCCGCCCTCACCGGCGTTTCCGCCACCGTGAACGTCTCGGGCCCGGCGGCGCCCGCCCTGGTCAGCGCCGTGGCCCATGCCGGCGAGAACACCATCACGCTGACGTTCGACACCGCCCTCGACAGCACAGGCACGATTCCGACCAGCCTGTTCCTCGGCACCTCCGGCCCCTGGGCCTACGGTGCGAACAAGGTCGTGCTCACGAGCAACGGAAGCACCGGCCCGGTCGACGTGAGCTCCGTGTCGGTGTCCGGCAACACGCTGACGCTGACCCTCAGCAACGCCACGCTCACCGCCGGCGACTCGATCAACTTCCGCTACCTTGATCCGAACAGCGGCGACGACGCCAGTGGCGTCATCCAGAGCGCCACCGGGGGGCTGGACGCCCTCGGCTTCGATGCCGCCCTGACCGTGGGCGCGGCCCGCCCTGTTCCGGTCCTGCAAAGCGCCGCCGTCACCGGCGATTCGCTGGTGCTCACCTACGATGTGGACCTCGATTCCGCCAACCCGCCGGCGCTGGGAGCCTTCACCGTCACGGTCGGCGGCACCTCGGTGGCGGTCAGCGGCGTCGCCGTGGACGGCGTCGGCAAGACGGTCACGCTGACGCTCGGCCAGGTGGTCGCCTATGGCGACACCGTCACCGTCTCCTACACCGACCCCACCGCGGACGATGACGCGAACGCCATCCAGGCCGGCAGCGGCGGGCGCGACGCCGCCAGCCTCTCCGGCCAGTCGGTCACCAACAATTCGCCCGATCCGAGCACCACGGCGCCGTCCGTTACGGCCATCGATGCCTATGTCGGCGAAAACGTCATCATCGTCACCTTCGATCAGACCCTGGACGCCCAGAGTCCGTTGCTGCTTTCCAGTTTCGGCGCCGTCGACAGCTATGTTCCGCTGGACTTTGGCACCGACGCCATCATCGTGGGCAACACGAACACGGGTGACGTGAAGGTCAATCTGCTCTCGGCGG
Organism: Azospirillum baldaniorum; assembly: GCF_003119195.2. Taxonomy (NCBI): domain Bacteria; kingdom Pseudomonadati; phylum Pseudomonadota; class Alphaproteobacteria; order Rhodospirillales; family Azospirillaceae; genus Azospirillum; species Azospirillum baldaniorum. Next base: position 270,785 of record NZ_CP022255.1, read on the forward strand.
TCATCTCCGGCAACAAGCTGATCCTGACCACGGCGAGCCCGCTCGCTCAGGGGGATTACGTCCGCTTCACCTACAGCGACCCGGCCGGCAACGACACCGCCAACGTCCTGCAGAACCTGTCGGGTCTGGATCTCCCCGACACCCGCTTCGCCACCATGGTTTCGGCCACCCGCACGGTCAACACCCCCAGCCTGACGGCGACGGGCAACGCGACGACCTTCACCAACTCTTCAAGCCCCGCCGACCTGTTCTCGTCGGTCACGGCGAACACCAATGATCTGGGGCAGATCTTCACCGGCCTGACCTTCACCGTGACCGGCGTCCTGGACGGTGCGTCGGAATATCTGATCTTCATGGTCCCCGGGGGCACGTCCTCCATCATGAATTTGGCCAACGGCGCCAGCTTGATGAGCGGCACCTTTGGGGTCACGGGCGGCGCCACGCTCAACGGCAGCACCTTGACGGTGACGATCAGCGGCCTGCGTCTGTCGGCTGGCGAAATGCAGTCGCTTCTGGACGGCTTCTACTACAACAACGTCGCCGGCACGCCGTCCGATGGCCAGCGCATCATCACGCTGGCCAGCGTCACCGACAACGGCGGCAGCAACAACGTCGGCACCCTCACCGGCATCTCCGCCGTCATCAACATCGGCGCACCCCCGACGCCGGTCCTGCAAAGCGCCGCGGTCAACGGCACGTCGCTGGTGCTGACCTACGACACGGCGCTCGACGCCGTGAACATTCCGTCTGCGGGCAGCTTCACCGTCCTGGCCGGCGGCAGCCCGGTGACCGTCAGCGGCGTCGTCGTGGACACCGCGAGCAAGACGGTCACGCTGACGCTCGCCCAGCCGGTCGCCCATGGCGCCGCGGTCAGCGTTTCCTATGCCGACCCCACCGCGGGCGACGACGTCAACGCCATCCAGTCCTTCGGCGGCGGCCTCGACGCCGCCGGCTTCACCGGCCGGTCGGTCACCAACACCACGCCCGACCCGAACGGCGTGCCGCCGACGCTGACGCTGACAGCAAAGAACGGCGGTTTCTCATCCGGCCAAGGCAGCAGCGGCACCGACCTGTTCGACGGGGTGACCGCCTCGACGGTGGACAACGGTCAGACCTTCACCGGCATGGTGCTGACCGTTCACAACGTCGGCGGCACCGGCAGCACCGAGTTCCTGAGCATCGGCGGCACCGACATCGCGCTGAGCAACGGCACCTCGGGCAGCTTCGCCAGCGGCAACTACGCGGTCACGCTGGCGAACGGCGTCGCCACGGTGACGCTGACCGGCATGGCGCTCAGCAACGGCGGCATGGACACGCTGATCGACGGCATCGCCTACAAGAACACGGACGCGGCCAGCACGAACTACGGCAGCAGCGAGACCCGCTCGATCGTTCTGCGCTCCATCACCGACAGCGGGGCCTCCAGCAACTCCACGGTGATCGACAAGGTCGCCACGGTCACGATCGCGAACACGGCCACCTACACCCCCTTCCTGACGATCGTACCGACGAATCCGGCCATCGCGTTCACGCCGGGAACGCCGCAGCAGGTGTCCTTCACCGTGACGGCCACGCAGATGAGGACACTGATTGGTTCCTTGGTCACGTTCGGGGTCGATGCACCGAACGGCTGGTCGGTGGGAAGCGTCAGTCTCATTCCCGCGGGAAGCGTCAGTCCCATTTCCATGATCACCGGGATCATCAGTCAAGGCCAAGTCTACACGCTGACCTTCGACGTGACGTCCTCCGGCACGGACACGTCCGGCGCGTTCCCCATCAGCGTCCACACGATTTCCACCGGCCTTGACCTCACCAGTTCGGTGGTTTCCAGTTCCGTCATGGTGACGGTCGCCATTCCGCCGGTCCTGCAAAGCGCCGCGGTCAACGGCACGTCGCTGGTGCTCACCTACGACAGCGCGTTGGACGCGGCCAACCCGCCGGCGGCCGGCGCCTTCGAGGTCAAGGTCGGCGGCACCACGGTCACGGTCAGCGGCGTCGCCGTGGACAGCGTGAACAAGACGGTGACTCTGACGCTCGCCCAGGCGGTCTCGGACAGGGACACGGTCACCGTCGCCTACACCGACCCCACCGCGGGCGACGACGCCAACGCCGTCCAGTCCCCCACCGGCACAGACGCCGCCAGCGTCACCGCCCGGCCGGTCACCAACACGACGCCGGACACCACCCCACCGACGCTGACCTCGGCGGTGCTGAGCGGGACGCGGCTGACGCTGACCTACTCGGAGGCGTTGGACGGCGCCCAGACGCCGGTGGCCGGCGCCTTCACGGTGACGGTGGGCGGCGTGGTGCGCACGGTCACCGCGGTCGCCACCGCCGGCCGGACGGTCACCCTGACGCTGGATGCCGGGGCCTCCTCGCTCTATGAGGGCGCGACGGTCAGCTACACCCCGCCGGGCTCCGGCGCCAGGACCGTGGATGCCGCCGGCAACGCCGCGGGCGCGCTGAACAGCCAGCCGGTCCGCGTGGGCGGCGATCCCAAGTTCACCCTGGAAGCCACCAATCCCTTCGGCCTCGGCACCTTCGTCGGCCAGTCCGCCCCGGTCTTCGCCGACATCGACGGCGACGGCGACCTCGACGCGGTGGTCGGCGACTGGTACGCCAACATCGTCGTCTACCGCAACGTCGGCACGGCGGAGGCGCCGAGCTTCACCCTGGTGGGCACCAACCCCTTCGGCCTGAACACCGTCGGCGGCGGCATGCCCGCCTTCGCCAAGCCGGTCCTCGCGGACATCGACGGCGACGGCGACCTCGACCTGCTGGCCGGCAACGCGGGCGGCGACACCGTCGTCTACCGCAACGTCGGGACGGCGGCGGCGCCCAGCTTCACCCTGGTGGGCACCAATCCCTTCGGCTTGAGCAATGCCGGGGGCTTCGCGTCGCCGTCCCTGGTGGACATCGACGGCGACGGCGATCTCGACGCCCTGATCGGCAACGCGGATGGCAACACGCTCTTCTATCGGAACGTCGGAACGGCGGCGGCCCCCACCTTCGCGCTGGAAAGCACCAATCCCTTCGGCCTCGGCGATGCCGGAAGCAACGCCACGCCGATCTTCGTGGACATCGATGGGGATGGCGACCTCGACGCGCTGATCGGCAACGACAGCGGCAACACGGTCCTCTACCGGAACATCGGGACGGCGGCGGCGCCCACCTTTACCCTGGAGGGCACCAACCCCTTCAACCTGGGCGACGTCGGCAGCAACGCGAAGCCGACCTTCGCGGACATCGACGGGGACGGCGACCTCGACGCCCTGATCGGCCGGGACGACGGCAAGACGGTCCTTTACCGGAACACCACGCCGCCGCCCGCCACCCCCACGGCCCCGACCCTGACGGCGGGTTCGAACAGCGGCTCGACCACCGACACGCTGACCAACGTCACGGCGCCGGCGATCGTCGGCACCGCGGTCGCCTCGTCGACGGTGGTGCTGTACGACGGCGCGACGGCCATCGGCACGGTGACGGCCGACGCCTCCTCCGGCCTGTGGACGCTCTCCACCGCCTCGCTGGGCGATGGCACGCACTCGCTGACCGTCACGTCGAGCAACGCCAACGGCACCTCGTCGGCCTCGACCGCCCTGACGCTGACCATCGACACCAAGGCACCGACGCTCACCTCGGCGACGCTGAACGGGACGCAGCTGACCCTGACCTATTCGGAGCTTCTGGACGGCGCCCAGACTCCGGCCGGCGCCTTCACGGTGATGGTGGGCGGCGTGGCGCGGACGGTCACCGCGGTCGCCACCAGCGGCAAGACGGTCACCCTGACGCTCGACGCCGGGGCGACGGTCTACCAGAGCGTCACGGTGGACTACACGCCGCCGGGCTCCGGCGCGAAGACCGCGGACGCCGCGGGCAACGCCGCGGGCGCGCTGACCGGTCAGGCGGTCCGCGTGGCGGGCGATCCCAGCTTCGTCCTGGAAGCCACCAACCCCTTCGGCTTGAACGGTCTTTTCCCGCAAGCCAAGCCGGTCTTCGTCGACATCGATGGTGATGGCGACCTCGACGCCCTGGTCGGCAACATCGGGATCAATCTCCAGCTCTACCGCAACGTCGGCAACGCGACCGCACCCAGCTTCACCTTGGAGGCGGCGACTGATCCCTTCGGGCTGAGCGGTGCGACGATGTCCACCCCGGCCTTCGCGGACCTCGACGGCGATGGCGACCTCGACGTGCTGGTCGGAAGCAACTCCGGCTCCCTGCTGTTCCTGCGCAACGTCGGAACGGCGACGGCGCCCAGCTTCACCCTGGAGGCCACCAACCCCTTCGGGCTCAGCAATTTCATCCCCCTCGCGTCGCCGAGCATCGCGGACCTCGACGGCGACGGCGCCCTCGACATCCTGGTCGGCAGCCAGGGTGGCGACACGCTGTTCTACCGCAACGTCGGCACGGCGACGGCGCCCAGCTTCACGCTGGTCGGCACCAACCCCTTCGGGCTCGGCAATGCCGGGGGGCAGGCGTCGCCGACCATGGTGGACCTCGACGGCGACGGCGACCTCGACATCCTGATCGGCAACATCACCGGTGACACGGTGGTCTACCGCAACGTCGGCACGGCGACGGCGCCCAGCTTCACGCTGGTCGGCACCAATCCCTTCGGGCTGAGCAATGCCGGGATGATGGGGTCGCCGAGCATCGTGGACATCGACGGTGACGGCGATCTCGACGCCCTGGTCGGCGCCTTCACAAGCATCACCCTGTTCCGCAACGTTCCGCCGACTCCGGCGAGTCTGGCGCTGACGAGCGCGTCGAACAGCGGTTCGACGACGGACACGCTGACCAACGTCACGGCTCCGGCGATCACCGGCCTGGCCAAGGCGTTCACGACCGTGGTGCTGTACGAGGGCGCGACGGCGCTGGGCACGGTGACGGCCGACGCCAACGGCCTGTGGACCGTCACGACGGCCTCGCTGGGCGATGGGGCTCATTCCCTGACCGCCGTGTCGAGCGATGCCACCGGCACGTCGTCGGCCTCCAGCACGCTGACGGTGACCATCGACAGCGCGGCTCCGAACGCGCCGACCGTCACGACGGCGCTGAGCAACAGCACGACGCCGACCCTCAGCGGCACGGCTGAAGCCGGGGCGACGGTGACGGTCACGGTGGGGGGCGCCACCTACACCACCACGGCGACCAACGGAACCTGGAGCGTCAACCTCGCCACCGCGACGCCGACCTCCGGCTCCCTGAGCCTGAACGCCAACGGCACGAACGCCGTCTCGGCCACCGCCACCGATGCGGCGGGCAACGTCTCCTCGGCCGGCACGCAGTCGCTGACCATCGACACCACCGCTCCCAACGCTCCGGCGGTGACCAGCGCAACCCTGAGCAACAACGCCACCCCGATCCTCACCGGCACGGCGGAAGCCGGCACCACCGTGACCGTCACCGTCGGTGGGGCGACCTACACCACCACGGCGACCAACGGGGCCTGGAGCGTCAACCTCGCCACCGCGACGCCGACCTCCGGCTCACTCAGCCTCAACGCCAACGGCGCCAACCCGGTCTCCGCGACGGCAACCGACGCTGCCGGAAACGTCTCGGCGCCGGGCACCCAGTCGTTGGTCATCGACACGACGGCGCCAAACGCCCCGGCGGTGACCAGCGCGGCGCTGACCAACAACGCCACACCGATCATCGGCGGCACGGCGGAGGCCGGCAGCACGGTGACGGTCACGGTGGGTGGAGCGACCTACACCACCACCGCCACGAACGGCGGCGCCTGGAGCCTGAACCTCGCCACCGCCACTCCGGTCACCGGCTCGCTGAGTCTCGATGCCAACGGCGCCAACCCGGTCTCGGCCACCGCGACCGACGCGGCGGGCAACACCTCGGCTCCCGGTACGCAAACGCTGACCATCGACACCACGCCGCCGAGCGCTCCGACCGTCGCCACGGCGCTGAGCAACAGCACGACGCCGACCCTCACCGGCACGGCGGAAACCGGCAGCACGGTGACCGTCACGGTGGGTGGCGCCACCTACACCACGACGGCGACCAACGGGGCCTGGAGCCTCAACCTCGCCACCGCCACTCCGGTCACCGGCTCGCTGAGCCTCGATGCCAACGGCGCCAACCCCGTCACGGCGACGGCGACCGATGCGGCGGGCAACGTCTCCACGCCGGGCACCCAGTCGTTGGTCATCGACACCACGCTGCCCGACGCTCCGGCGGTGACCAGCGCGGCGCTGACCAACAACGCCACCCCGACCCTCACCGGCACGGCGGAGGCCGGCAGCACGGTGACCGTCACCATCGGTGGGGCTACCTACGTCACCACGGCGACCAACGGGGCCTGGAGCCTCAATCTCGCCACGGCGACGCCGACCGCCGGCTCCCTGAGCCTGAACGCCAACGGCGCCAACCCCGTCACGGCCACGGTCACCGACGCTGCCGGAAACGTCTCGGCGCCGGGCACCCAGTCGTTGGTCATCGACACGACGGCGCCAAACGCCCCGGCGGTGACCAGCGCGGCGCTGACCAACAACGCCACACCGATCATCGGCGGCACGGCGGAGGCCGGCAGCACGGTGACGGTCACGGTGGGTGGAGCGACCTACACCACCACCGCCACGAACGGCGGCGCCTGGAGCCTGAACCTCGCCACCGCCACTCCGGTCACCGGCTCGCTGAGTCTCGATGCCAACGGCGCCAACCCGGTCTCGGCCACCGCGACCGACGCGGCGGGCAACACCTCGGCTCCCGGTACGCAAACGCTGACCATCGACACCACGCCGCCGAGCGCTCCGACCGTCGCCACGGCGCTGAGCAACAGCACGACGCCGACCCTCACCGGCACGGCGGAAACCGGCAGCACGGTGACCGTCACGGTGGGTGGCGCCACCTACACCACGACGGCGACCAACGGGGCCTGGAGCCTCAACCTCGCCACCGCCACTCCGGTCACCGGCTCGCTGAGCCTCGATGCCAACGGCGCCAACCCCGTCACGGCGACGGCGACCGATGCGGCGGGCAACGTCTCCACGCCGGGCACCCAGTCGTTGGTCATCGACACCACGCTGCCCGACGCTCCGGCGGTGACCAGCGCGGCGCTGACCAACAACGCCACCCCGACCCTCACCGGCACGGCGGAGGCCGGCAGCACGGTGACCGTCACCATCGGTGGGGCTACCTACGTCACCACGGCGACCAACGGGGCCTGGAGCCTCAATCTCGCCACGGCGACGCCGACCGCCGGCTCCCTGAGCCTGAACGCCAACGGCGCCAACCCCGTCACGGCCACGGCCACCGACGCTGCCGGAAACGTCTCGGCGCCGGGCACCCAGTCGCTGACCATCGACACGACGGCGCCAAACGCCCCGGCGGTGACCTCGGCGGCACTGACCAACAGTGCCACCCCGGTGATCGGCGGCACGGCGGAAGCCGGCAGCACCGTCACCGTCGCCATCGGTGGAGCGACCTACACCACCACCGCCACGAACGGCGGCGCCTGGAGCCTCAACCTCGCCACCGCGACACCGACCGCCGGCTCGCTGAGCCTCGATGCCAACGGCGCCAACCCCGTCACGGCGACGGCCACCGACGCCGCCGGCAACGTCTCCTCCGCCGGAACGCAGTCGCTGACTGTCGACACCACGCTGCCCAACGCCCCGGCGGTGACCAGTGCGGCACTGAGCAACAGCACCACGCCAACCCTCACCGGCACGGCGGAAGTGGGCAGCACGGTGACCGTCACCGTGGGCGGCGCCACCTACACCACGATGGCGACCAACGGAACCTGGAGCGTCAACCTCGCCACCGCGACGCCGACCTCCGGCTCACTCAGCCTCAACGCCAACGGCGCCAACCCGGTCTCCGCGACGGCAACCGACGCGGCGGGCAACGTCTCGGCCCCCGGCACGCAAGCGCTGACCATCGACACCACGGCGCCGAGCGCGCCCTCGGTGACCAGCGCAGCGCTGACCAACAGCACCACGCCAACCCTCACCGGCTCGGCCGAGGCCGGCAGCACCGTCACCGTCACGGTGGGCGGCGCCACCTACACCACCACCGCCACGAACGGCGGCGCCTGGACCCTCAACCTCGCCACGGCGACGCCGACCGCTGGCTCCCTGAACCTGAACGCCAACGGCGCCAACCCCGTCACGGCCACGGTCACCGACGCTGCCGGAAACGTCTCGGCGCCGGGCACCCAGTCGCTGACCATCGACACGACGGCGCCCACCGCGCCGGCGGTGACCAGCCCCGCGCTGGGCAACAGCACGACGCCGACCCTCACCGGCTCAGCGGAGGCCGGCAGCACCGTCACCGTCACCATCGGTGGAGCGACCTACACCACCACCGCGACCAACGGGACTTGGAGCCTCAACCTCGCCACCGCCACTCCGGTGACCGGCACGCTCAGCCTCAACCCGAACGGCGCCAATCCGGTGTCGGCTACGGCGACCGACGCCGCGGGCAACACCTCCTCGGCCGGCAGCCAGTCGCTGACCATCGACACCACGCTGCCCGATGCGCCGACCGTCGCCACGGCGCTGAGCAACAGCACGACGCCGACCCTCACCGGCACGGCCGAAGCCGGCAGCACCGTCACCGTCACGGTGGGCGGCGCCACCTACACCACCACCGCCACGAACGGCGGCGCCTGGAGCCTCAACCTCGCCACCGCCACTCCGGTGACCGGCACGCTCAGCCTCAACCCGAACGGCGCCAACCCGGTGTCGGCCACCGCCACCGACGCCTCGGGCAACGTCTCGGCACCGGGCGCCCAGTCGTTGGTCATCGACACCACGTTGCCCGACGCCCCGACCGTCGCCACGGCGCTGACCAACAGCACGACGCCCACCCTCACCGGCACGGCCGAGGCCGGCAGCACCGTCACCGTCACGGTGGGCGGCGCCACCTACACCACCACCGCCACGAACGGCGGCGCCTGGAGCCTCAACCTCGCCACCGCCACTCCGGTCACCGGCACGCTCAGCCTCAACGCCAACGGCGCCAACCCAGTCTCGGCCACCGCCACCGACGCCGCCGGCAACACCTCGGCGCTGGGCACGCAGTCGCTGACCGTCGACACCACCCCGCCGACGGCCAGCGTGCTGTTCGAGGACGACAGCATCGACGCCATCGAGCAGTCCAGCGCCGCCTTCACCATCAGCGGCGGCGAGGCCGGGACCAGCTTCACCTGGACGATCACCTCGGCCGGCGGCGGCCAGGTCACCGGTGGCGGCGTGATGAGCGGCCCGACCATGCGGGTGACCGGGCTGGACCTCTCCGCCCTGGGCGACGGCACGCTCACCCTGACCCTCGGCCTGACCGACCCGGCGGGCAACGCCGCGCCGCCCTTCACCGCGACGACGCAGAAGCTCACCGCCACCGTGGAGAAGCCCGCCCCGGTCGCCCCGCCGCCGACGGCCACCGTGGACGGCGCCACCGTCAACGGCTCGATCACCACCGGCGGCGACGGCAAGCGCGTCACCACCGTGACCATCGCGGCCAGCAACAGCAACCGCGTCGAGGACACCAGCACCGCCAACGCCGACCTCGCCGACGTGCCGGTGGTGCGCGAGCAGGTGGTCGACCGCCAGACCGGTGCGGTGTCCACCGTCACCACCCTGACGGTCAGCGTCTCCACCGGCGTGGCCGTCACCACCTCGGGCAGCGCCGAGCGGCAGACCGCCGCGGAGGCGCAGAGCGGGCTGACCGGCCTGATCGCCGCCATCGAGGCGCGCACCGACGCCGGCACCGCCTCGCGTGGCAACCTGACCGGCGGCGGCGACGGCTTCCTCTCGGTGCTCTCCGCCCAGGCCCAGCTCCTGGTGCGCGCCATCGACTTCAGCACGCCGGGGGTGGCCGCCGGCCAGGCGGTGCAGACCAGGGTGACCGGCAACACGCTGGGCGGCACCGGGGTCGCCAGCACGGCGCCGACCGCGGTGGTGCTCGACACCACGGCGGCGGCGGGTCCGGTGACCATCCAGCTCGACAACGTGGAGTTCGCGGCGGTGGTCGGCAACGCCACGCTGGTCGGCGGCGACGGCGAGCAGATCGTCTACGGCGACGACCACGAGCAGTACATGTACCTGGGGGCCGGCGACGACCTCCTGCACGGCGGCGGCGGCAACGACACGATCGCCAGCGCCGGCGGCAACGACACGCTGTACGGCGACGACGGCGACGACGTGGTGATGGGCGGCGAGGGCGACGACTGGCTGTTCGGCGGCGAGGGCAACGACCTGATCGGCGGCGGGGTCGGCGACGACGCGCTGTTCGGCGGGACGGGCCAGGACATCCTGTTCGGCGAGGCGGGCGACGACACGCTGACCGGCGAGGAGGGCGACGACACGCTGTCCGGCGGGGCGGGCAACGACCTGCTGTTCGGCGGGGCGGGCGACGACTTCCTGATCGGCGACGACGGCGACGACACGCTCAGCGGCGGGGCGGGCAACGACGTGGCGCTGGGCGGGGCGGGGCGCGACCTGATCGGGCTCGGCGCGGGCGACGACCTGGCCAGCGGCGGCGAGGGCGACGACACGCTGTTCGGCGAGGAGGGCAACGACACGCTGTTCGGCGGGGCGGGCAACGACCTGCTGAACGGCGGGGCGGGCAACGACGTGCTGTTCGCCGACGGCGGCGCGGACACGCTGTGGGGCGGCGCCGGTGCGGACGTCTTCGCCTTCGGCCGGGCCTCGGGCGGGTCGGTGGTGATGGACTTCCAGGTGGGGGTGGACCGCTTGGCCTTCTATGACGCCAGCATGGACCTCGGCGCGGTGATCCGCTCGGCGCGGGTGGAGGGCGGCAACACCACGCTCGACGTCGGCGGGGGCAACCGCATCACCATCCTCGGCCAGACCGGAAACGTCGCCGGCTGGTTCGGCTGAGCGGGCACAAAAGCCGGCCGGAACGGCGGGTGCCGGGGCCTTCGGGCTCCGCCACCCGCCGTTGTGCGCTCTTTGGGGCCTGCCACAGTGCCGCAGCATTCTCGTTTCCCTCGGCAAGGAGGGCTTCGAGATATTCACGACGCGGGGCGAGAATGCCAAGCCCGGCCGCCCGACTCCTTGCACCGATGCTCCGCCACGATCCTTTTCCGGAGAACCAGCGCCGGCGCATGCATCGCTCCCAGATCGCCGTTCCCGCCGGCCTTTCCGGAGGCCATGCGGGATGATGCACGCCGCCATGCGGCGCTGTGTATCATATCAGCCCTTCCTGATGGGCTTGGTAGACGCTTCTCACGGTGGGTCGGAAGCCGAGCGCGCGCGCCAGCGAACCGTCGACATGGAGATACCATGGATGAGAGAGAGGGTCGGAATTCGCCGCCATTCCCGTGTCCAGCACACCCGCAAGCTCGAAGACGGACAGAGGGGCGTCGTCGGTGACATTCACGACGCGCCGGTCGAACACCCCATCCAGCGCGAGTTTCACGGCGGTGGCGATGTCGCGGTGGTGGATCGTGCTCATCCGTTGGGCCGGATGCCAGCTGCCGACATGGTCGGGAAGCGATTCGAGATGCCCGTCGCCATCGCCGTACACGAACGGGAAGCGGATGACGGACCAGTTCAGCCCGCTTTCGCGCAGGTCCTTTTCCGCGGCCACCTTGCTCGCCGGATAGGGATGCTTGGGATCGACAACATCGTCCTCGCGGCCGGGATGCGGGCTGTCCATGTTGTAGACATGGCTGGTGCTCGCCATGATGAAGCGGGCATCCGGGGCGTTCGCTTTCACCGCAGCGATCAGATTCCGGGTGCCGTCGCGATTGCTTTTCCAAATGAGGTCGGTGTCCTGGCTGCGGAAGACCGCCGCCAGATGCACGATCGCCGAAACGCCCCGGACAGCGTCCGAAAGCGTCGAGGGGTCGAGGAGGTCGCCGGTCGCGGCGGTTGCTCCCCCAGGGCAGGGTTTTCCGGCCCGCAGCAGTGCCCGGCAGGCAAAGCCGGCGTCGATCAGCCGCGGGACCAGCCGTTCACCGACAAGGCCGGTGGCTCCGGTTATCAGCACCGTCATTGGCTCATTCCTTTCGCAACAGATTTTGCAGCCGCTCGGTGGCCAATTGCAGGACACGGACCGTCGTCGCCAGATCGGCCTCGTTGATGCCGCCGAACGCTGCGTCGTGAATGAAGGAAAGATCGGGGAGGTCGCGCCACAGGGCCTCGCCCGCGGTGGTCAGCGTCAGAAGACGCTGGCGCTGGTCCTCCCCGCTCGAGGTCTGCTCGACCAGATTCTTGCGGACGAGCGTGGTGACGATCCCGCTCAGCGTCGCGCGTTCCAGTTCAAGCGCTCGTCCAAGATCGCGTTGGACGGTCGGGCCGAAGTTGGCCAGATGCCAGAGAACATACCACTGCGTCGATCCCAGATCGTAAGGCCGCAGGGTCGCGTCCATAAGGGCGCGGCCCGCGAAATAGCATCGCTTCGCCCATCCCCCCACGGCCGGATGACCGGCGTCGCTCCGCTCCGGCATGATGCCAACCCTCCCTACAATTCGTTCGCTACCTTGCGATATTTGCAAGGTAGCGAACGATTGTCAAGCGGTGGTGCCTCGCGTTCCTCGTTCCCGGTCCGTGTCTTTCAGCAGGTCGATGAAGGCACGAAGCGGCGATGGCACGTGCCGATTGCGCGGGTAGTAGAGCGCGAGACCGGGAACCGGTGGGCACCAGTCCTCCAGAAGGGTGACCAGCCGCCCCGCTTGCAGACGGGACCGCGCGAAGTGTTCCGGCACATAGGCGATGCCGCGTCCGGCGGCGGCGGCCTCGACCAGGAGATCGTTGTCGTCCAGGGTGAGGGTGCCCGGGACGTCGACCGCAACTTCGGCGCCGCGTCTGGAGAACTCCCACCGGTAGCGTTTTCCGCTGGGCAGGCGCTGGCGGATGCAGGAATGGGCGTGCAGATCGTCGGGCGTGTCGGGGGGCTCGCGGCCCTGGAGATAGGATGGAGCGGCCACCGCGATGAAGCGGACCACGCCGCCGAAGCTCACCGCGACCATGTCCTGCGGGACGGCCTCCAGAAGGCGCACGCCGGCGTCGAATCCCTGTTCGACGATGTCGACCAGCCGGCCTTCCGAGACGAGATCGAGTTCGACCCCGGGGTACAGTTCAAGAAATCTCGGAACGACGTCCCGGAGAAGGATGCGGGCGCCGCTCTTGTTCGCGTTGATCCGCAGTTCTCCGCTGGGCGTCCCGCGCGCCTCGGACAGCGTGTCGAGCGCCTGGTCGAGGTCCTGAAGGAGCGGATCGAGCCGCGCGAGCAACCGGGCGCCCGCCTGGGTCGGCGACACGCTGCGCGTCGTGCGGTTCAACAGGCGGATGCCCAGCTTGCCTTCCAGCCCGATGATCGCGTGGCTGAGCGCCGAACGCGACACGCCCATCGCATCGGCGGCCTTGCGGAAACTGCGGTGGCTGGCAACCGCGGCAAAGGCCGCCAGATCGTTCAGGCTGGGACGCGCCATTCGTCGAAATTCCTCACCAACCTATCTCACCATGGCGATCTTATCGCACCAATGGACCCGATCCACATGGGAGAAGAACGGAAGAGGAGGAATCCGCATGTCGAAAACATGGTTCATCACCGGCGCGTCGTCGGGCCTTGGCCTTGACATGGCGCGGCAGTTGCTCGCCCGGAACGACCGGGTGCTCGCCACGACGCGCCGCCCGGAAACGCTGGCCGACCTGCAGCGGCAGCATGGTGGTCGCCTTGAGGTCGTTCCGCTCGATCTCACGGACCCGGCCGGCGTTGAAACGGCCATCAGCAGCGCCTTTCAACGGCACGACCGGATCGACGTGGTCGTCAGCAACGCCGGCTACGGCCTGTTCGGCGCGGCCGAGGAACTCACGGAGACGCAGATCGACCGGCAGATCGCCACCAACCTCACCGGCTCCATCCACCTGATCCGCGCCGCGTTGCCCCATCTTCGGCGGCAGGGAGGGGGACGCATCGTGCAGGTGTCCTCCGAGGGCGGGCAAATCGCCTATGCCGGCTTCAGCCTCTATCACGCCACCAAATGGGGCATCGAAGGGTTCATTGAGGCCGTCGCGCAGGAGGTGGCGCCCTTCGGCATCACCTTCATCATCGCGGAGCCCGGCCCGACGGACACGGGCTTCGCGGCCAACCTCGTCCGCGCCGACGCGATGACGGTCTACGAGGAGACCCCCGTCGGCGCCCTGCGGCGCGCGATCGGCGACGGCAGTTTCGTGCTGAAGGGGGATGCGGCGCGAACCGTGGCGGCGATCATCGCCGCGGCCGACAGCCCGACGCCGCCTCTCCGCCTGACGCTCGGCAGCACCGCCCATGCCTCGATCACGCAAGCCCTGGCGGCCCGCTTGGCGGTTCTTGAGACGCAGCGGGATGTGGCGCATTCCGCCGACCGTCCGGATCTCTGACCGGCGGCGACACGCAAAGACGGCACACATCATCATTCGTGAAGGACAGGACCATGCCCATCCGATCCGCAACCGTCGCTCTCGCCATCGGTCTCGCCTCCGCTCCGGTCTTCGCGCAAACGGCGGGAGAAAACCAGGTGCTGGGCACCTGGAGGATGGTGTCGGCGACGATCGACCCGGACGGTCAAAACATCCCGGCCTATGGAGCAAGGCCCAACGGCCTGCTCGTCTTCACGCCGGACATGCGTTTCGTGGAGGTTCTGACCGATGCCGACACCCCGCGTTTCGCCTCGGATGTCCGTGGCGAAGGAACCGACGACGAAAACCGCATGGCGATGACCCGCGGCATCGGTTTCTTCGGGACCTATACCGTTGATGAGAAAGGCGAATTCAGCGGAAATCACGTCGAGGGGGCGACATTTCCGAACTGGGTTGGCAGCACCCGCACCCGGGAACAGCTCAAACTCATCGTGGTCGGGGACCGCATGACCGAACATTTCCAACGGCCGGAAGGCACGCGCATCCAAATCGAGTGGACACGCGTCCAGTGACGCCATCGAGGTGAGCCGCCTGAATGGCGCCGCCTGAATTGCCGCGTGGGCACCCGTCGGCATGGCCCGCCTCGCCCGCCCCGTCTGATTGCAAAGGACAGCTTACCAGTCCGGTCAGGATGAGGCGGCTTATTCTTCCGGCCATCGCGAACCACTCTCAATGACCTGCGATCCCAAGGCGCCCGTCCGGCCACGGCTGGCGGCCAACATGGTGCAATCATCGAGGGAGTTCCAATGCCGGACCCGCAAGACAGGCAACCTTTCGACCTCACCCGCCGGCAGGTTCTGGAGGCCGGGACCATCGTCTCGTTGACCGGCGCGATGCTGCCCACCGCCGCGCTCGCTCAGCACGCCGGTCCGCAACCTTCACCGGAGAACGGCATGACGGTCCATCTGTCCTTCCGCGTCAACGGCCGCCCGACAGCGTTGGACGTCGATGCCCGGGCGTCCCTGCTGGACCTGCTGCGCGAGCGGCTGGGCCTCGTCGGCGCGAAGAAGGGCTGCGACCACGGTCAATGCGGCGCCTGCACGGTCCATCTGGACGGCCGCCGGGTCGCCTCCTGCCTGACGATGGCCGCCAAGGCCGATGGCCGCGACGTGACCACCATCGAAGGCATCGCCGGGGCGAACGGTCTTCATCCCATGCAGCAGGCCTTCATCGATCACGACGCCCTGCAATGCGGATACTGCACGCCCGGCCAGATCATGGCCGCGATCGCCTGCGTCAAGGAGGGGCACGCGTCGACGCCGGAGCAGATCAAGGAATACATGAGCGGAAACATCTGCCGCTGCGGCGCCTACGTCGGCATCGTCGCGGCGATCGAACAGGCCGTTCCCCAGATCGAGAGGAGCTGAGCCATGAAGCCCTTGTCCTACGTTCGGGCCCGAACGGCCCGTGAGGCGATCGAGGCCTTCGTCGCGGCCGGTGAAAGCGCCCGCTACATCGCCGGCGGCACCAATCTCTACGATCTGATGAAGCTCGGCATCGAGAAGCCGGCGCATCTGATCGACATCGCCGACCTCGATGGCGCCAACCGCATCGACACCGACGGCGACCGGCTGTTCTTCGGTGGCGCTGCGCTGATGGCGGACGTCGCCGAGCACCCGGTCGTGCGCGACGATTATCCGGTGCTGGCGGAGAGCCTGTCGAAGGCGGCCTCCCAGCAGCTGCGCAACATGGCGACCGTCGGCGGCAACCTGCTGCAGCGGACGCGCTGCCCCTATTTCCGGAACGGCGCGAACGGCGCCTACCCGTGCAACAAGCGCGAGCCGGGCTCCGGCTGCGCCGCCATCGGCGGGCTGGATCGCTCCCAGGCCGTGCTGGGGGCGAGCGCGGCGTGCAACGCCGTGTCGCCCGGGGACTGGCCCGTCGCGCTGATGGCGATGGACGCCGCGATCGAGCTGCAGGGCCTCGACGGAACGCGGGTGATCCCAATCGCCGAACTCTACCGGCCGCCCAGCCGGACGCCTCACCTCGAATTCACCATCGGCCGCGAGGAGATCGTCACCGGCATTTCGGTGCCGAAGACCACCGCCGGTCGGACTTCTACCTATCTGAAGGTGCGCGATCGCGAATCCTACGCCTTCGCGCTGGTGTCCGCCGCGGTGGCTCTGGAGATGGACGGCGATCGCGTGCGGCAGGCGCATGTGGCGCTCGGCGGGGTGGCCACCGTGCCCTGGCGCGCGCGTCCCGCCGAGGCTCTCCTGCGCGGTGAAACCCTGGATCGCGAGCGGGCACAGGAGGCCGCCAGGGCGGCGTTCGCCGAGGCCCGGGCCGGCCGCCACAACGCCTTCAAGATCGAACTCGGCGCGCGGACCCTTGCCGACGCCATCATCACCGCCGGGAGCAAGAGCAAATGACGCCGAACCGCAACGCGGACCGTCCCAGGATCGACGCCCATGAGAAGGTGCTCGGCCGTGCCCTGTACGCCGCAGACCAGCCCTTTCCCGGGCTGCTCCACGCGATGACCGTGCCGGCGACGATCGCCAAGGGGCGCATCCTGTCCATCGACACGGCGACGGCCCTGCAGGTTCCGGGCGTCGTGCGCGTCTTCACCCATGCTGATTTCTCGCAGATCCGGACGACGCCCGCAGCCCACGGCGCCTATGGGCAGCCGGGAAAGGGCTACCAGCCCATGACCGCCCCGCAGGTCCGCCACCGGGGCGAACCGGTCGCCCTGGTGGTCGCCGAGACGCTGGAGGCGGCGGTCGAAGGCGTCGAAGCCGTGACGGTGCGCTACGCCGAGGAATCCTTCAGCGCGCGGATGGACGACGACCTTGCGAGCCCCGAGCCGGAAGCCGTCGCCCAGCTCGCGTCCGGTGATGCCGAGGCCGCCTTCGCCAACGCCATCCATGTCATCGATGTGGAGTATCGGCATCCCCAGCAGCATCACAACCCCATCGAGCTGATCTCGACCACCGCCGCCTTCGAGGACGGCACGCTGCGGATTTACGAGGGAACGCAGTCCGCCGCGGCCTTCGCCGGCGGCTTGGCCGGCATGATGGGGATGGAGCCGCAGGCGCTGCGCGGCGTGAGCCCCTACACGGGCGGAGGGTTCGGCCAGAAGAACGGCGTTCAGGAACAGAGCGTGCTGGTGGCGAGCGCCGCCCTGCTCCTGCGCCGCCCGGTCAAGCTCGTCATGCCGCGGGGCCAGCTGTTCCACACGGCGTCCTACCGCCCGCAAAGCCGGCATCGCGTCCGGCTCGCCGCCGACGGTGACGGCCGCCTGCTCGCCGGCATTTATGAAACGGTGCAGCAGAACAGCCGGTATGACGGCTTCGCCAGCGATCACGGCGCCACTCCGCCGCGCATGTATGGGTATGGCGCGTGGCGGGGAAGCGAGCGCATCGTCCGGGTCGACACCCAGACCCCCGGCCACCAGCGCGCCCCGCACGAGCATCCGGCCAGCCACGCCACCGAATGCGCGCTCGACGAACTCGCCGGGGCGCTCGGTATGGACCCCGTCGCGTTGCGCCTCGCCAACGACACCCAGCGTGACCCGATCACCGGCAAACCCTTCTCGTCCCGCCATCTTGCGGACTGCCTGAGGCGCGGGGCCGCGCGGTTCGGCTGGGACCGCTGGACGAACCAGCCGGGCGCCCTGGTCGCCGGAAACGGCGACCGCATCGGCCTCGGTGTCGCCTGCGGCAGCTACAAGGCCGCGATGACGCCCTCCGTCACCACGCTGCGGCTTTCGGCCGGCGGCCAATGCCGCATCGCGACGTCCGGCCACGAAATGGGGCAGGGGATACGCAGCGTCATCGCCGCGGAGCTGATCGACGTCCTCGGCGTCGATCCCGATAAGCTCGACATCCGGATCGGCGACACCGGCCACGCCCCCCAGCACCTCACCGCGGGTTCCTGGGGCGCGGGAAGTGCGGCCCCGGCGGCGCGGGCCGCCGCCTTGAAGCTGCGCGAGGAATTGAGCCAATTGACCGGGGCGGCGCTGTCGGACGAGCCCGTCCCTGTTCAGCTTGCCCGGACCCGCCGCCCTTATCTGGAGGTGTCGGTCGATACCGTGCCGCTCGGCAAGGACCGGCAGGCGATCGAGCAGTTGCGCCGGGGCATGCCGGTGACGACCGGCCCCGAATACCCCGACTTCCTGGCCTTCAGCTGGATCGCGCATTTCGCCGAAGTCCATGTCGAACCGTCGACGGGACGCGTGCGGGTCCGGCGGGTCGTCAGCGTCGCCGATTGCGGACGGGTGATGAACCGCCGCACGGCGGAAAGCCAGGTCCGGGGCGGCGTGGTCTGGGGCATCGGCGCCGCCCTGCGCGAGGCCGCCGAGATCGATCCGCGGTTCGGCGGCGTTCTCAACAACGACCTTGCCGAGTATGTCCTGCCGGTCAACGCCGACATCGGCGCCATCGACGTCGATTTCATCGACGAGCCGGACACCCGCCTCAACCCGTCGGGCGTCAAAGGGCTTGGCGAGGTGGCCATGGTCGGTGCGGCGGCGGCCATCGTCAACGCCGTCCACAACGCGACCGGGAGGAGAATCCGGCATCTGCCGATCCGGATCGAGGACCTGCTCTAAAGCGGATTGCAATCCGCTTTGGACCGCGACGGCGGTCCCGGTCGCGCATGCGACCGGAGCCCGCCGGCGAATGAGGCGATAAGACTCTAAAGCGAACGGAAGTTCGCTTTAGAGTCCGCTCGGGCCCATGGCCGCGCGGTCCACCCGGTGGATCGCGTGGCCGGCGGATCAACCAAGCCATGATCAATCAAGCCATGAAAGCCCGTTTGGAAACGCTGCCGCGCCGCGGACTCTCCCGGTGTCGTCATTCCCGCGAAAGCGGGAATCCAGGGCTCATCAGCCATTTTGCGGCGACGTCCGCTGGATCCCCCAAGATCGTCAATCGATCATATTGGGTTGATCTTTATCACCTCTGTATCGTCCCATGTCAGAACCCGCCCGTCTCCTGCATGCAGCTCCAGCCGGGCGACCGGGGCACCCGTTTCAGCGGCGATCAACGAGGACCGCGGTTCATCAGGGCCATAGAGATGGTCTTCACCCCACTGGCGCAGCGCGACGATAACGAGAAAAAGGCCGCGCCCCTTTTCGGTCAGGACATATTCCTTGTAGGCGCTGCCGTCCGAAGCCGGCGCGGTCTCCAGAATGCCGCGCTCGGTCAGATCGCGCAGCCGGGTTGCCAACATTCCCTTGGCAATGCCAAGGCCGGTCTGAAACTCGTTGAATCGTCGCACTCCGTCGAAGGCGTCGCGAATGATCAGCAGCGACCACCAATCGCCGATGACATCGAGCGCGCGCGCCACCGGGCAACCCGCATCCCAAAGACTGACCCGCTTGACCATGACCCCGGTCTCCACCGCGCAAATCTGGTCCTAAAATAGAACTGGAATTCCAGATGCGCAAGTGGTCTCGATATGAAACCAGATTGGTTTCATGAACGGGATCACGATGCAGAACGCAAGCGGACCAAGGGCACGGCGCCGGCCGGAGGACGGGTTATCAAGAGTTGCGACGCTGATCTTTGCCGTTGCCGCCGGCCTCAGTGTGGCAAACGTCTATTACGCTCAGCCATTGCTCGACGCGATCGCGAGGGATTTTGGGATTTCGCCGGCTGCCATCGGCCTTGTCGTGACACTGACCCAAGTTGGTTATGCGCTGGAGCTGATTTTCATCGCACCACTGGGGTCATCGCAGAATCTGTTCAAAATCGTACGCTAAGCGGCGACCCTCTGGAACGAAGCGGGAATTCGCCGGAGCGGTCGGAACGCTACCGAGGAATCCACGTCGTCGTCGGCCCAGACATAGTCTCCGGTGAGCGCGATGTGCTCCCAGCCGAGTGGCGCCACATGTGCTAACAGGTCGGCGGGAATGTCTTCGCCGGCTGCGCGCAGCGCGTCCACGGCGCGACCCAGATAAACGGTGTTCCAGAGCACGATGGCGGCGACCACCAGGTTGAGCCCCGAGGCCCGATGGCTCTGGTTCTCGAACGTCCGGTCACGCAGTTCGCCCAGACGATGGAAGAAGACGGCCCGCTTGAGCGAATGCTCCGCCTCCCCCTTGTTCAGGCCAGCATGGGAGCGACGGCGGAGGTCCGGGTCCTTCAGCCAGTCCAAGGTTGCCAGTGTGCGTTCGATGCGGCCGATCTCGCGCAACGCTTTGGCGAGCTGGTTCTGCCGCGGGTAGGCCGCGAGGCGGCGCAAGAGGGCGGACGGCGCTGCGGTCCCGGTGCGCACGGACGTGGCCAGACCGAGTTGGCGGAAGGCGGCCCCGTAGGACCGGAGCTTGTCGGTTGTGACCTGGGTGGGGGAGAAACCATGCTTCTTCAGCAGTTTACGCATCAGCTTGCGGGCTGCGGCCTTATCGCGCCGGCGCTGGACGAGCACCTCCAACACCTCGCCTTCGTCATCGACAGCCCGCCACAAGTACATCAGCTTTCCGTTGAACCTGATCACCATCTCGTCCAGATGCCAGCGCGGGCTGGGCTCGGGCCGGAGGCGCCGCAGATTGCCGGCGATGGCCGGCCCGAACTTCACCACCCAACGCCGGACCGTCTCGTAAGACACCTCAATGCCCCGTACGGCCAGCAGTTCCTCGACATCTCGGTAGCTCAGCGTGAACCGGAGTTAGAGCCGGATTGCATGCTGGATGATCGTAGGCGGGAACTGATGGCGGGCAAACGAGAGCGGCGACATCCGAGGAGGATAATGTCACGACCGGCGAGCCGCCACCGTTCCCGTGACAACGCCAGTTCATCAGTTACTCCCCTATCTTTTCTATGCTACGACCTTCCCAATCCACCCACTCCACGGAGTGCCGCTTGAGGTAGTTGGCGACCGCGTCGTCGAGTGTAGGAAAAAAGGCTTCCTCGCCGATCTGCGAAAAGAGTCCAAATTTCTTCATCTTGTCCTTCACAGGATCCTTGAGTTCCGCGAACTTCAGCCCGACACCCATTTCCTTCAGAATCTTGTGCAGGTCTTCGAGCGTGTCGGCTGCAGTCACGTCCACGCTGGTGACCGGTTCCGCGGAGACGGCGAGCCAGCGCGTTGGCGTCGGCGCATTCTTCACCGCGCCCAGAGCACGCTCCTTGAACAGTTCGGCATTGGCAAAGAACAGCGGCGCATCCCAGCGGAAGAGAACGAGCCCCGGGATCCGGCGGGCATCCGGATAGCGCGTGATATCATGATAGCCATTGATTCCCTCGGCACGCCCGAGCACTGCGGAGTACGGACGCCAGCCATCCCACAGGAACTCGATGACGGCTATCACGATCGCCAGTCCGATGCCTGGGATGGCGCCGAACACGGCGACGCCCACGAAACACGCGATGGACAGCCAAAACTCCCAGCGCTGGATGCGGTAGATCCGGATCAAATCATTGACCTCGATCAGGCCAATGGCCGAGGCAATGACGACTGCCGCGAGGGCAGCGGACGGTAAGTGCTGGAGCAGATTCGGCGCCGCCAGCAGCAGCAGAGCGACGGTGAGCGCGCCAACAACACCGGTCAGCTGGGTGCGGGCGCCTGCCGCTTCCGCCACTGGCGTGCGCGACGAACTGCTGCTGATCGGAAAGCCCTGAAAGAACCCAGCCGCCAGATTGGCAGCGCCGAGCCCGATCATCTCCTGGTTGGGATCGACCGGCGTGCGCGTGCGCGCAGCATAAGTGCGGGACAGGACGCTGGTGTCGGCGAACGACACCAGGGCGACGGCAGCACCGCCGATCATGACGACCACGATATCATCGAAGCCGAACCAGGGAATCGTGAACGCCGGCAGCCCCTGGGGTAGCGGACCGAGGACCGAGATGCCAGCCCGCGTGCCCAGGTCTAGGACACCCGCGACCACGGTGGCGCCGACCACGGCCAGCAGGATGCCGGGCACGCGTTTGTAGTTCTTAAGCAGCAGGATCACCGCCAGCGTGCCACCGCCGATCGCAAAGGCAGTCCAGTTGGCCTTCCTGTCCAGGATCGCTTCGGCAATGGCCGCCAAGTTACGCAGCGGTCCGTCGCTCTCGATGGAGAAGCCGAACAGCTTGGGCAATTGACTGATCAGCACAGTCAACGCGATCCCGTTCATGTAGCCATAGCGTATCGGCTTGGACAGCAGTTCGGTTATGAAGCCCAGCTTGGCCAGCCCTGCTAGGATGCACAGAAGTCCCGAAACGACGGCCATCATGCTGGCCAGGGCAATGGCGCGTTGCGGATCTCCGACCGACAGTGGAAGGACGATGCCAAGGATGATGGCGGCGAGCGATGAGTCCGGCCCCAGGACTAGGATGCGGCTGGGTCCGAACAGTGCATAAGCCACCAGGGGCACGATTGTCGCATAGAGCCCGTAGATGCCCGGCACGCCCGACGCAACGGCATACGCAATGCCGACGGGCACCAGCATCGTTGTCAGGACGAGTCCGGCGACCACGTCATGAACGAGCCAGCTTGGCTGATAGTGACGGAGCGTCAGCAGCCCTGGCAACCAACGCATCCAGCCGAATTGGTGCAACATGTGCTGAGCCCCTACATGTATCCCCGCGGCCCAAGAAGACGGAAAGTTGATCGTGTCCCGCTATGTGGTGTCTGACGCGTGAGGCCGGCCCGCCGGAGCGCTCCCGATGGCTGGCGCGGGCGAGCCGGCCGTTCGGGAGCGGGCGACCACCGTGTGTCTTCGGTAAGTTGAGGTTGCTTCGCGACCATCAACTGAAACGGAGACCACGATGACCGAGGACAGGATCGCTCTTCAGGAACTTATTGGGAAGAGCGCCGAGCCGACTTCCTGCGCGAAATGGTCGGCTTCGCCGCCCAGCGCCTGACGGAACTGGAGGTGGAGAGCCTG
The DNA here is from genome assembly GCF_003119195.2 of Azospirillum baldaniorum. Classification (NCBI taxonomy): domain Bacteria; kingdom Pseudomonadati; phylum Pseudomonadota; class Alphaproteobacteria; order Rhodospirillales; family Azospirillaceae; genus Azospirillum; species Azospirillum baldaniorum. Next base: position 293,984 of record NZ_CP022255.1, read on the forward strand.
TCCGGCGCCATTGACCTGCGCACCCCCAAACTGCGGCGCGGCTCCTACTTCCCGACCTTTCTGGAGCCGCGGCGCACCGCGGAGAAGGCGCTGATCGCGGTGATCCAAGAAGCGTACGTGCTGGGCATCTTGACCCGCAGCGTCGATGATCTGGTTAAGGCCATGGGCATGACCGGTATCACCGGAGAGACCATGGCGACGAGGTCCACGATGGCCGCTCCGGTTCCGCTGCGCAGTGATTACGGTGCCGCCGCTCTGCGTCGGCTTGCCCGTTCCTCTCACGATCCCGGCCAAGTCCGTCGGCTGCTCGCCCTGGCGACGATCTACGACAGAGAACCGCGCTTGGCCGCGGCACAGATCGGCGGGGTCGGCTTGCAGACGGTGCGCGACTGGGTGCTGCGTTTCAACGACGCGGGACCGGCGGGCCTGTTGACCGGCAAGGCGCCGGGCCCGCCGCCATGCTTGGCCGACCATCACCGGGTGGCCCTGTGCCAGGTCGTCGAGGATGGGCCGATCCCGGCGGTGCATGGGGTGGTTCGTTGGCGGATTCCCGGCAGGGTCACGATCAACGGCGCTCCCAGTTGAAAAACAGGATCTGAGAGAGCGCGACCGGTCGGCGATCGACGACCAAGACGGCGCGCAAGCCATCGGTCTGGTAGCGTGGAGCATCGGACGTCCCTCGCGTCAGTCCCGGCTCAACGAGTCCTGCCCCCTTCACGAACCCAAGCTTCGTCACGGCCTGCGAGTAGAGCAGATCCTGAATGAGAGCATCGCGCGCGTCGTCCAGTTGCGGTGCGATGGCCGGCGGATTCGTGGCGGCGTCGGAGTTCAAGAACCGCCCGCCCAGTGGCGCGCTGACCTGAGCGACCCAGACCGGCTTGTCGCCGTACTGGATCGACGTGCGCCAGAGGCGAACAGCCTGAGGCTGCGCGGGCACCCAAACTCCTTGCTTTTCGCCGGCAATATCCTGGGTTCTCCCAAACGCGTGTTGCGGGGCGATCATGGCCTCGTGGTAGCCACGGCGAACGAAGGCCGGGATCCAGGCATCAAGATCGCCGATCACGACCAGGTTGAGCGGCAGCCCCGAGGCGGGGCCGGTCCCGCCGACCGTGCAACAGGGCAATGCCTCCAAGACGGCCCGCAGTCGATCTTCATCACCGATCCGGATTCGCTCCGCCACCGGAGAGGGCCCGGCGGCACGCTCAAGCCGCTCGCGCCGTTTCTCACCGCCCGGCTCATGCACGATGATCGAGAAGCTCCTGCTCCATCGCCGGCTGATCAGGTCGATGTCCACCACCCTGGCGGGTTGGGGGTGGGAGGTGAACACGAAGCCCGAAACGGTCGTCCCGGGAAGGATCGGTGCGCGGCTGTTGAAATTCAGCGCTTGCAGGCGTTGGTCGAGCCCGGCATTGGCGGCGTCGCTGAACATGCGGTGATAAGCGAAAGCGACTTCGAGCGGCGCGAAATACTCTGGATCCACTGAAGACGGAAGAAACACGAGCCGCCGGTCGGCGTGGTTCACGACCTCCACCCAGACGGCTTGCACGTCGCGCTGCGCCAGGTCGATCCCGAAAATCGCGCGGCTTTCCTCGGCGCTCAGCAGCGCTCCTGATACACGAATGCCGTCGGCCGCCTTGGTCGAGGCGCGTGCGCGCAACGCCGCACAGTCGCAGGATGGCGGCCCCGCAACCGCAGGATCTCGCAGTGACGTCAGGGGAGGTTTCGGCAGATCCCAGTCCAGAAGCTCAAGATCGGCCAGCGAGGACGGCCTCGGTCCGAAGAAGAGGACCGCACGCAGCCCGTCCGTGTGATACGGATCTCCGACCAGATTCGTGCGTGGTGCATTCGGATCGCTCTCACCCACGCCTTTGATGAAGCCGATCCGCTGCAGCGCTTGCGAGTATGCAAGGTCCTCCATCAGGTAGCGCCGCGCTTCGTCCACGTCGGGGTCGATGACGTGGGTCGAGATGGTCGGCGACTTGAGCGTGAACTTGACCCCGATGTCGCGGCTGATCTGCCCGATCCACACCGGCATGCCCCGAAAACGGATCGGGCTCAGCCAGAAGCGCATGTGATTGCGCTCGTGAATGCTGCCACGGACCTTCTGGACACCGATGTCCTGCGGCCTCCCGAGGGCGTAAAGCGAACTGATGGGCGAGTAGCGGTACCGCGAGCCCTGGAAGAACGAACCCACGGTGCGCCACACCGAACCCAGCCCGATGATCTCGGTCGCATTCCAGTTGCGGCGGATCATCGCCGGGAAAATGTCGCTGTCCCGCCCGACCAGAACCAGATTGAGCGGATCGCCGTTTTCAGTACCATCTTTGTTTGTCGTGCAGCAGGGAAACTGCGCCAGTGCGCGGCGCAACTCCTCGTCGTTTTCGGTTTCGATCAGCGCGTCGCTGGCATGGAGCGCGGCGAAATCGACCCGCTTGAAATCCGCTCGGAAGGTCGGATCGCTGGTGAAGAAGGTGAAGCTCTTGGTGTCCTGCCGCGAAACGAGATCAATGTCGACGGCCTTGTGGGCTTCATCCAGGTTCGTGAGCACGAAGCCGGAGACAATCGTCCCCGGCATGATCGGGTTCCTGAACTGGAGCCTGGTGAACCGCTCGTCCAGCGTTCGACCGGAACCGCCTGATCCTGCGGCGTCAAAGGCAAAGGCCGCCTCGGATATGGAAAAATACTGCGGGTCGAGCCCGGCAGGCAAAAACCAATAAGGAGCGGCGGCATCGTTCCGCACCTCGATCCAGACCGGCTGCATCTGCTTTTCGGCCAGATCGACCCCATAGATCGTCTTTGCCTCGTCCATGGTCGGAACGGCGACCGTCACCCGGAGATCGCCTTGAACCTGAGTCTGAGCCCGCTCCCGGTAAGGCTTGTAGGCTGCGGGCGGCAACCCAACGCAGCCCTGAATTGATAAGATGAGCACCAAGCACAAGCTCAAAACTGAACAGGCGACAAGCCGACGGCTTGCTTGAAAGCCAGTGAGCCGCATCGGCCCGACGCACGCCGCGACCGAGTGCGAGGCTGCTGCCGGACCTGAGAGTGCGCCCGATGTCACCCGACCAACCTCCCCTGCGGGCAGTCGCGCAAAATGCTTGCGCGACCGAACACGATGGATGCACGCGTGGTCGTCGATCGGGACTACTGTAACACAGGCTCCGAAGAAGCCGCCAGAATCGGAAGACAAGCCGTCAAAGCGTTCGGCAGACGCTTGCCGCCCTACGCAGCAAACACCTTTGGCGTCATGACGGCGCGAGTGAGGAGGAAGCGATGCGTGGAAGCTTCGTGCCCCTGAAGCCATACCGGGGCGTTGCAGTGCTGGCAATCGCGGCATGCTTCGCACTGGGCGCATGCGAAACACCGCCCCTGATACAATACTCAACCGAGACGCCGCCGCTCATCCTCGCGCCTGCTTCCCAGGCGGGCATCAAGGATGAACGGGGACGGTTCCGCGAAATCTATTGTGCCGTCCTGGAGGTGCGCGGGCCGTCGCTTCCCGACCACCGACCGTGCGAGGAAGCCCTGACCCATGTCGGCACCGAACCCGCGGGCACCGGCAAGCCCGTCGACCTCGGCCCGTCGAAGCGGGGCCTCGTCGCGGCGGTGGTCCCCGGCATCGGGTTCGAGTGCTTCCGGCCTTGGCTGCACCCGCCCGGCACTGTCACGCAGCATGTGCGCCAGTTTGGGTACGACGCGATGCCGCTCGAAGTCGATGCGTTGTCGGGCACGGAGAACAACGCGCGCCAGATCCGCGACGCGATCATGGCCATGGCACCGGAGGCGGGTGCGCCGCGCCTTGTCCTCATTGGCTATTCGAAGGGCGCTCCTGACATCCTCGAAGCGGTCGTCGCCTATCCGGAGATACACAGCCGAGTCGCCGCGGTGGTCAGCGTGGCTGGTGCCATCGGCGGTTCGGCGCTCGCGAACGATGCCGAGCAGTACCACGCCGACCTCATGCGGCACTTCCCGGGCGCGAAATGCGGCCCCGGTGACGGCGGCGCCGTAGCGAGCCTGCGGCCCGCGGCGCGCAAGGCGTGGCTGGCGCGGAATCCGCTTCCGGACCTGCGGTACTACTCGCTCGTGACATTCCCTCAGCCGGAGCGGATCTCGTCGATCCTCGTCTCGGCCTACAACGAGCTGGCGCGGATCGATGCGCGCAACGACAGCCAAATGATCTTCTACGATCAGGTTGTGCCCAATAGCATTCTCGTCGGCTATCTGAACGCCGACCACTGGGCCGTTGCGGTGCCGATCAATCGCACGCATCTCTCGATCGCCTCGATGTTTGTGACCGAGAACGCTTATCCGCGTGAGGCTCTCCTCGAAGCACTCCTGCGCTTTGTGGAGGAGGATCTGGCAACACCTCCGCGTTAGAGAGTTTTCAGTTGCGCGGTTCGCGCGAGGGGCGGGGTGTTGCTCGGTTGAAGCGCCTTGAGGCCGGCGGTGAGGCCGGGCCGGTCGTCGCACCCTCCCGACGTCCGGTTATCGAAAGTCTCCACATGGAATTTAAGGAAACATTGGTTACAACGAAGATGTGGATGGCTGGAGGATTATTTCAAAGGCAGATTTCAAAGGCAGGTTTACCTGCGCTTGGATTTGTCGTCTATTGGCCCAGCGCCAGGGCGAGTAAGAGTAATGCGAACAACCTTATCGCTGTCGTCGATTTGCATGATTGCTTTTTCAAACGCTGGTGGGCCGAGAAAACCTCGAGCATCATTGCTGAACCCATAGGGTTCCGTCGGAACACCCAAAGCATCTTTATTGAGTTTGCCGTTACCGTCCTCATCATGAAACAGAACGATGGCATATCGTCCGGGGTTGAGGTTGGTGAAGACAACTGAGCTTTTCAGCGCCGCGTTGGCTCTGAGGGCCACCGCAGCAAAGCGGCTGGGATCATTGAGGAAACCCTCTCTATCGGACATCGCAATGGCACGATTGAAAGTGGCAAGACTATCGTACAGCCCAATCAGAATAGTCCCGTTCTGCGAGCGAATCCCCTCAACTGTAATCCTGAGTTCTGCCGCTTGCGCCGGGAAAAAGAACAGGGATGACACAATATATATCAAAAGGCGCATCAGAGACCTCCCCGTTCAAATATTGGCGGCCATGAGGTAGGCACTCAATTCCAGTCAACAGGATTATAGACATCAAACAGCATGACGGGGTCTTGTTTCCGCATCCATAAGCCCGTATTGCAGGATCATGCAGTTCAAATCCAAGCATGACTCTTTTGGAAGGAGTTCTCCTTTTTCCCATTTGGCCTTCGGCCGCCGTATTGGGGGTTTCCAATGAGGCTGCATGTTCGGCATCGTGCCGTCTCATGAATCTGGTCGGGGGGAGGTGACTGCAGTTCCGTCTCGAACAACCCGGTCTGAATTTCACCGGCTTCAGCATTACTTTAAGAGCCGCCGAATGCGGGTTGGGTTCGACCAATGGAATCACCAGGCCTGCCGTTCCTCACCATCCGCCGCCCTTCCGAGACGTGGAAGCGCGCGCCGAAGCCGGACAGCCTCCGCGGCAAGCTCGGGCTGGCTGGTCTGGCGGGCGAGTTGTTCAGCGTGGCGCAGCAACGCCGCCGCCTCGTCGCCGCCAGAGCCTGCCTGGACGGCACTGCGGCCGGCCCGGAAATAAAAGTCGGCCGCTTCCGATCGCCGCCCTCCCTTCTCCGCTGCCTGCGCTGCCGAGGTCAGCGCGCGGGCAACCCCCGCTTCGTCACCGCTGGCGCGCCGTAACCGCTCCTCGGCCGTAAAAGCGTTGAAGGCCGCGCCGGCGTCATCGTCCAACAGCGCTAGCCGCCCGGTCAGCGCCAGCCGGTCGGCCGCCAGTTCCGGCTGCTCGGATGCCGGCAATCCCTTGATCGCGGTCCGCAGCGCGGTCCTGTCTCCGCGGTCGGCCGCCAGAAGCCCCGTCAGATATGTGGCGCGCGCGGAGACGAGGGGATCCTTGCTGGACTTGATGGCCTCCTGCGCAAGCTGCCACGCCTGCTGCGACTGACCCAGCCGGTAGCGGGCGGTCGCCTCGACCAGAGCCAGGGCCGGGAGACCGGGATGCCCCCGACGTGCGAGGTCGGACCGGGTCCGCCCGGCGACCGCCGCCGCACTCTCCGCCTTGCCTCTGCGCAGGTCCGAAATCGCCAATTCCTGCCCCGCCAAGGCAATGGCGGCGGCATCGTCGAGTGCATGAGCGCGGTCCAGGGCGCGGGCATACCCGGTAGCCGCCTGTTCATAGCGGCCCGCGAGGAAGGCATGGCGTGCGGTCTCCAGGATCGACACGGTGTGGGCGTCGTCAATTCCACCGGTGTCGATCACCGCCGATGGCCGTCCGCCACAGCCGACCGGAAGCATCGCGTTGAACACAATCGCCATTAGAGTCGCCACCGCCGCGGAGCCGGTCCGCGGCAGCCTCATGGGCGGACCTCAAGCGGCGAGAGGGGCCTGCGTTGGGCTTGGGGAGCGCCGCCGTTGCCGATCAGCCAATGGCTCTGGAGGGTCACCAGCAGCTTTTCCAACTCGGTCATCGTCGCCTGCGCCTGAGCGATGAACATCGGCACCTCCGCCGTGGCGGAATCGGCCCGGCCGACAAGGCTGCGGAGCTGTGGTGTCAGGCGGTGCAGGTTCTGCAACAGACGGTCGGCCGAAACCAGCAGCGCGTCAACATGGTCGATGGACGGGGGCACCATCCGGGCCGCCGTCATCAGCTCACGGAGCAGGTCCCTGGCCGCGATCAGCGCCGCGTCGGCGTGGCCGATGGACTGGGGCGCCATCCGGGCGGCCTCCTCCAGCCCGAGCGCCACCGTGTCGTTGGCGAGCAGGCGACCAACGGTTCCCTCGCCCCGCTCCAGACGTTCGGCCAGGGCCGCCAGGGCGGTGACCGCCCGGTCGGTCTTGTCGAGGAGCGGGATCACCCGGGCGCTCAGATCCTGCACCAGCTTCCCAAGATCGTCGGTGGCCGCGCGTTCGGTCGTGGCTTCCAGAACCGCGTAATCCCAGTCCAGCGGCGCTCCGGCGCCCCGCGAGATGTCCAGAAAGGAGGCCCCGGCGATGCCGAACTGCTTGCGGATCAGGACGCGGGAGTCGCTGCGGATGAAGGGCTGCATGGCATGCTCGATCCGGACGACGGCGTAGAAGCTTGCGTTGGGATCGATGACGATCTCCTCCACCCGGCCGGCGTCGGTGCCCAGCACCTGCACGCCCGATCCGCGGGTGAGGCCGGCAAGGCCGTCGACCGGCAGGACGACGCGGAGCGTCACCGATGGATTCAGCAGCCGCTCCAGCAGGCCCGCCTGGAGCACCCCGGCCACGAACAGGGCGCCGGCCACCAGCACCAGCAGGCCGACGCGCCGGCTGGTCTGCCGGAAGCCGGATTGGACGCCGAATGGGATGGCCGCCTGCCGGTCCGTCGTCATGGCCGGTCCTTCGCCGCTGCGATGACGCCGCCGTGCAGCCGGCAGCGTTGACTGGCTGGAATCGCCTGATCGTGCCACAGCTCCGGGGCGAGGGTAAGCCAGACCACCGAGGTGCCCCGGTCGCGCACCGTGCGGATCCTGTTGACCAGGGCACCGGTCAGATCGCCCGGCGGGCTCTCCAGGATGACCAGTGCCGGCGATCCCATGAAGGCCCGCACCAGATCCGCCCGCGCCAGGTCGCCGGGCCCGCAGTCCGTCGGCAGGCCGGTCGGCACGCCGGGCAGCCCGAAGGCCATCGACAGGCGGACGGCTTCGTTGCGGATGTCGGCCTCGGGCCGGGTCGTGTGATGGAGTTGCGCCAGCATGATGTTGTCGAGCACGCTCAGGTAGGAGATCCAGGCGCCCGGCCGGAAGCCATGCCCGATGCGGCCGCGCAGCGCGTTGGCAAGATCGGGTGGGAGCCGGCGCCAATCCCGGCCAAGCATGCGCACGGTTCCCCGGACCGGAATGGTCAGGCCGCAGGCGGCATCGACCACGGCCCGCTCGTGGGACTCGTCGCCAGGATCGATCAGAGCGAGTTCACCCGCGTGCAGCGCCAAGTCGACCGTGATGCCGTTTTCCAGCGCTGCGCCGTCGAACTCGATCACTGGCGGATCGGCCATCACCGCACCAGGATGCTGATGGTGCCGCTGACCAGAAACATGAGGAACAAGGACCGGAAGAACCCGACAGCCAGCCGTGCGTCGTCACCGCTGCGGTTCGGGTTGCTTGGCTCGGCCATCGCGGTGACGCAGCAAACGGTTCCGATCGCAAAGCCGATGCCCAGGGACTTCAGCGGCAGCACGGCGTACCCCTGCGCACCGATGGTGCTGAGAACGCTGACCAGGACCGCGCTGAACGACAGGTTGGTCACGCCGAGAAGCAAGGCGGTCAGCAGTCCGGCTGCCGGAGCGATCGCCGCGAACAGCATCGTCAGGCAAAACAGGCTCACCGACAGCGCGGCGACCCGCGGCACGACGAACAGGACGAAGGGGTCGATGCCCTGGGAATCAAGTGCCCGCAGTCGCCCATCGGCCCGCATCCGGCTCAGTTCATTCACGATGATCAGCCCGCTGTGGCCGATCGACAGCAGTCCGACCGCCAACGGCGCCACCTCGCGCACCAGGACGGTGTGGATGATGTTTCGGACCGGTTGCCCCTGACCGACCTGCTCCAGCCACCAGAGCCCCTGGAACAGCAGCCCCAATCCGGCAAGGATCGCGGCGATCACGACCGTCGGCACGATGTCCACACCGGCGATGCCCATGAAGTGGACGAACTCGCGCCGCACCGACCGGCGCCATGTGACCGGCCGGACCATATGAACGAGCACCGCAGCCCCGACCGCCGCCGTCTCGACAACCCAACCATGCCGCCAGGCTCTGGCCGTTCTGCTGCCCGTTTCATCGCCGGCCTGGACCGTTCCGGTTGCCGGGGCGGGTGTGTCGGTCACAGCCGGCCCCGCAGATAGAAGGTCGTCATCTCGCCCAGCCGCTCCAGATAGAAGGCGCCGCGCGCGCGGAAGGCGAATCCGTCGCGCAGCAGTGCATAGGTGGCCTCCGTCGTCTGGATGGCGCCGCCCGGCGCCGCCACAGCCATGGCGCCGGCGACGCGCACCGCCTCACCCCACAGATTGAACGCCACCTGGCCGAAACCGATGGCCGAGCCCATCACCGGCCCGCTGTCCAAACCCATGGCGTAGCCCGGCGGTCGTCCCAGCCGCGTGAACAGCCCGGCGCATTCGGCGTCGGTCTCCAGCGCCAGCGTGGCAAGCCGGGCGGCCGCGGCGCTGGGATTTCCGTCGAAGCCTTCCGCCGCGACGATCTGGTCGGTCAGGATCTTCAGGTAGCGGATGCCGTGCCGTTCCGCCGCCTTCTGACAGGCGGCGACGATCTGTCCAATGGCAACGGTCTCCACCGCGTCGCCGGTCGCCAGGGCGATGTCGTCGGCCATCCGCAGAACCAGCACGGTCACCTGCGGAAACCGCATGGCCTGGACCTGGTCGCCCTGCAATCCGCGCCTCACGATCTCGCGGAGTTGCAGGCGGTTGCGCTCGGATGCAATCGACGCGCTCCGCAACGTCGACGGAGCGAACGGCAGGCCGCCGGCTTCGACGGCAAGGGTCATGGGCTGTTCCGCGGCGGCGAGCGTATGGTCCCGCGATGCGACGAGCCGGGGGGACAGCAGCATGCCCAGGATCCGGGCAAAGCCTTCACCCGCACCGGCGTCGCCGGCCCCGTCTTCGATCCAGAGGCAGCCCAATGTGCGCCCTCCGGCCCGGACCGGCACCGCCAGGAGGGAGCGCCGGCCCGTCGCATCGAGGTACGGGACGAGGCCCGACGTGTGCGGATCCGACGCGGCGTCGGTGGCCGTCACGATCTCGCCGGCCAACAGATTCTTGCTCAGCAGCGGGCTGCGGTCGAGCGGAATGACCGCCGCCGCGACATGCCCGCCGCTTTCCCGGTCGAACCCATCGGCGCAAATCAATTTTTCCCCGTCGATGCGCCACAGGCTGACGCCGTCCGCCACCGTGGCATCCGCTGCGATTTCCGTCGCCCGCCGGAGCGCCGTCGCATCGCCGGGATCGGCGATCGTTTCCAACCTGCCCAGTTCGGCCAGCGCGGCGCCTTGCCGCTCAAGCTCCCGCTGTCGGCGGCGCATGGCGTGTGCGGCACGGTCGGCGGCATAGGCCTGCCAGGCAAGGAACCCGGCCATGAGCACGGCGAGCAGGACGACCGCCCCGGACAGCAGCAACGTCGTGCGGTTGTTGGCGGCCACGAAGCCGACGAAGTCGCTTTCGGCGGCGACCAGCAACAGCCACCAGTTCCGCCCGAGCGTCTCGCGCAACACGCGGGCCGACACCACATACCGGTCTCCGTCGATCTCCATCACCCCGCGGGTCTCGCCCGCGATGCGGATCCGGTTGAACGCTTCCTGGATCAACGGGTCGCCCAGTTCCTCGATCCGCGCCGGGCGCAGCGTCTCTCCATCCGGCCGCAGCATGGAACCGACATCCGGCACCGCGACCAGGCGGCCGCTGCCGTCGACCAGCACCGCCCTGCCGGATGCGCCGACCTTCAGCCCGCTCAGGACGCCACCGATGTCCGTCAGGTCAAGGTCGGCGGCGGCGACCACACCGGAGCCACCAGAAATGGAGCGGGATACGGTGATGCCCGGCGATTGCCGGGTGAAGAAGACGTAGATATCGCTCCAGACGAATCGGTTCTCGGCGAGCGCTGCGCGAAACCAAGGGCGTGATGCCGGATCGAAGAGGTCGCCGGGGTCTTCCTCGACCGCGAGCACCCTGCCGTCCGCGTCGCGGCGCGTCCAGGCGACGGTTCGTCCTTTCGGCCCGACCGTGATGCGCTTCGTATCCAGCGCCCCGGTCGCCGAGCGTTGGACCATCATGAAGCGGCCGTCCTCCGCCCCGACATACAGGGCGGTGAGATGCGGGCGGGTTCGCATCACGGCGAGCGCGAGCGTTTCCGAGGCCGGAGCCTCGGGACCGCCGTCGACGGAGGACAGGATGCCAACCGCGTCGGCGGCGACCTCCAGATAAGTCGAAACCTGACTGGCGAGGCGATGGTCCAGCGCCTCGATCAGATTCTGGGTCAGAAGCAGCGCATCCCGCCGGTTCATGGCGTAGGAGTAAAGCGCTGTTCCGACCAGGGCAGCAGCCATCGTCAAGACCCCGAGGATCGGGACGCCCAAGCGGAAGAACCGGCGGCGGCGACGGCGCCGAACCTCTGCCGGATCAGCATCGACATCAACGATGTCCCATCGTGCCATGCGAGCCTCCGAGCGTCGATCCGTTGCCGCAGGTCACCTTGCGCTCATGCGCCACGCGCGCGCCGGACCCAAGCTTGGCCACAGCCTTGGCAGACGGAAGGCGCTTTCGGTCCCTTGGACCAGAGATCCGAAGGTCAAGCCCCTGACCCGCCGCGTCCTTTCGCTGGCGCCGCCTGCCGCCCATTTGCGGCCGGCACTGTCAGGACGGGGTCAACAGCGGTGGAATGGCCTCAGATCAGAAGGCGAATGAGCCCCGCCCCATTGGGTGACGTGAAGGCAAGCTGTATGGACGTAGGATAGAACCAGCATGAAATGGTCCGGCGAAGCGCCCTCTCTATCGTCAAATCCATGCAACACACGGAAGTGCCGTTTCGTAGGATAATTACAACGTATTTCTAGGATCGGGTCCAGTCCAGTGGACAAGAGGAGATACAACGCGTGGCAATGGCCTCAAATAGGAAGTCTTCCGTTTGGCCGAACCCAACAGGTAAATGAACTTAAGTATATCACAGTATTTGCATCAATAAATCTTTATTGTGATGGCATTCATAGATCATCACAATTGATGGTAAAGAAGATAGCCGTCGACAGATGGCGCGGTCTCCAAAAAGAATGATCCTTCCAAATCCCCGGCGTTTTCGGTGCGGTCGGGTGGCATCAGCGCATCACGAGTGCCTAAACTGCGGCCATGGCGTTGACGCGGAATCGTGCTCCAGCGGTTGGCGGTTGATCTTGAAGGTCATCAGGCCGCACAGCACCGAAGTGGGGGATCATGCGCGCAAAGCCAAACAGGATGCGCTCCGGATTGCGGTGCGCATCCTGTTCGGATCGTCTCCGTCGCCTCTGCACTGAGCCGGAGCTGCCTGTCCTTCGTCACCGAGCTTTGCGCTCCGCCGCGGCCGCAAGGATGCGGTCGGCCTTGTCGTTGGCGGTCCTGGCTGCGGTGGAGGCGGCCTGCGCCGCGGCAGTGGCCCTGGCGGCCTCGGCCTTGGCATCGCGGGCGTCAGCCTGCGCCTGTTGAAGCATGGCCCGGTCCTCTGAACTCAGCTGGGTGGTGCATCCAGCCAGCAGAATGGGGGCGGCACCGATGGCGAGAATTGTAAGGAAACGATTCATGGCGACCTCCTTTTCCAATCCGGCGTTCATGTTTCATGCAAAACGCTGAAAGCGATCTTCAGCAGGAACGGCAGCCCGTTTAGGACGCGAAAGGGAAGCGACTCAGGAGCTTTGATCGAATTCTTCTGCCGTTAAGCAGAACCAATGTGGTACGCGCCTGCTCCTGGTCCCGTGACACTGGGATGTAATTCGGCGTGGCGCAATGGCTCTTCTGAGGTGCCACTTTGCATGAATTTATACGACGGTTTGGCCGTATGATCCATACTGTGGCGCGAGATCAGAGGCTCTTACGCGCTTCTGGCACAACATGGTTATTGGTTGATTGACGCTACGGATGACAACCTCATGCGAAGACCAGAACCCGGCTTTGCAGCAGGTCGTGTTTGGCTCGCGCGTACGTTTCCGACTCGATCTTTGATTGATGGCGATGTCACTCTGATTGTCGAGCCACAATCCGGGTCAGCCGTTCTTTCGAACCAGCACCCAATATTGCTGCAGGATGGCGAACAGGAAGGCGGTGCTGAGCCCGGACAACAGCATACCGTTCATAGCCTGGAACGCGGCCAGCACACGCCATTCGCCCGTCAGGATGACGTCGCCGTAGCCGACCGTCGTCATGGTCACTATGGAAAAATAAACGGCTGTATCCCAGTCCGTGAGGATACCCAACCCGATATAGACGGCTGCCCACAAGGCCGCTTCGGCATGGTGCAGGATTGCTATTGCCGGACTGGCAACGATCATCATCCGCCCCAGCCCCGGCTGTGGGTGTCCTTCCGCCGGAAACCTTCGATCGAGCAACATCAGCAACAGGCGGAACCCCGCCACATGAGCCAGGATGGTTACCGCGAACAGGCCCATCCCCATAACCCAAGGCCCCACGGCATCGCCCCCTTTGTTCGTAGATTGGTTTTTCAGCTCCAGCCCCCCTAAACATAGCACAGGATTACTGTGTAAGTGGCGTCCTCACCAGCAGTAGGGCGAAGGCATATTAATATCCGCGGTTGATTTTTTACAGAAAGTTCTCCTAAATTAGTTATCTGTCAATTCAGCGACTCTCCAGAAACGCTCACGGAAGCGTTGTCGCGGGACCGGTGACGGCACGCTGGTCGTGATGGCGGAGCACTGGAAAGGCCAGCCACCGTGCCTTCGAACTCTTGTGACGATGGCTCTCCTTGGCTTTGAACGGCGGCTTTGAACGGCATCAGGGCATGGCTCCAGCGGGGTCTCCGTCTTACCCGGCTGCACAGCGGTCGCCAGACTCAAGACCGCTGCATCTGCCAACGTCTGGTTGGACGAAGGCCGCGTCGCCTGAACTGGCTGAGGTTTCCCGGCGCCAAAGGGCAGCGTTGGTATCATTTTTCGATGTCGCCAGAGCACCCGAGGCGACGGATAATGGCGCAAATAAGTCGTGCCCGACGTTGATGTGACAGTGTCTGTTCGAGCAGCCGACACGCGAAAGGCCGGGACTTCATGAGCCAAACAATTGGCACCGATCAACGCGTCGCGACGGATGACGGCGAGGCTGCCGCGCCGGGGGCAACTCGCGACCTCACGGGGCTGAGACGCATCACGCTGTCCGTGATCGCGTTTGCTGCGTTTGTGTTCGTCTACTACGTGGTGGCAGACCAGACGACACCCTTCAGCAGCGACGCACGGGTCCAGGCGTTTGTGATCCGCATGGCGCCGGAGGTGGCCGGCCAAGTCCTGAACGTCGATGTGGTCGACAACTCGCGCGTGAAACGGGGCGACACGCTCTTCAGGCTGGATCCGACGCCGTTCGTGATTGCCGTGGCGCAGGCACAGGCGAAGCTCGCCCAGGTGGGGCAGAGCATCGGCGCCTCGACCGCCGCCGTGGATGTGGCGCAGGCCGCCCTCGACGAGGCGCGCGCGACGGAAACCAATGTACGGGCCCAGACCGCGCGCGTGTTCGATCTCGTCAAACGCGGCGTGTACGCCGCGGCGCGCCAGGATCAGGCGACAGCCCAGCTGGATGAAGCCCGTGCCCGCGTCGTCCGCGCGGAGGCGGACGTCGCCCGCGCCCGCGAGCAGCTCGGACCCGAGGGCGAGAACAATCCCCAAGTCCAGGAGGCCATCGCCACGCTCGACAAGGCGCGCTACGATCTGTCGAACACCACGGTGACGGCGCCGTCCGACGGGGTGGTCACCAACCTTCAGTTGGCAGGCGGCCAGGTGGTGACGGCCGGCCAGCCGGCGATGACCTTCATCAGCGTGACGGACGTGTGGCTGCTGGCGTCCATCCGGGAGAACAGCCTGAGCGTCCTCGCGCCGGGACAACGGGCCGAGGTCGTGCTCGACGTTCTGCCCGGACGCGTGTTCGCAGCAACGGTGTCGAGCATCGGCTGGGGCATAGCCTCCGGCTCGGTGGATCCGGCGACGGGGTTGCCGAAACCGTCGACCGATACCGGCTGGCTGACGGACCCCGAGCATTTCCCCGTGCAGTTCGCCTTCGACCCAGAGAACCTTCCACGCGGCGCGCGCTACGGATCGAAGGCCGTTGTGATCGTCTACGCCGGCGACAACGCGCTGATGGACGCAATCGGCTGGCTGCGGATCCGACTGATCGCGGCTCTCACCTATGTTTCGTGACCCGACCTCGCTGGAGCGGCGAAACCATGGCCTGCGGTTGGCCTCCGCCGTGGCGCTGGGGCTGGTGTTCGAGATCCTGCGCGGCGCGCTGGTGCCGCCGCTCGCCGCGGTGATTGCGCTGCAACTGCTTGCATTGCCCGGACCGCGGCCCACGGCGAAAATGGTTCTGGGGCTTTTCTTGGTCATCAGCGGCGCGTCGCTGTTCGCCTATGGCGTGTCGGCGCTCACAGTGAATCAAATGCTCCCCTATGCCTTGGGCGTCGGGCTGATCTACCTGTGGGGGTTCGCCCTGGCCGCGCGGCAGAAGACCGCGGCCGTGGGCACGATGACGCTGACCATGGGCATCGTGGTGACCACCATGGCGGCCGTCTCCACGGACCTCGCTGCGGTCCTCGTTGTCCAGCTGTCGCTCTCGGTGGCGTTCGGCATCGCCCTGGTGTTCCTCGCCCACGCCGCCTTCCCACAGCAGGCGCCGTCTGCCGGCGCACCGGCGGCGGAAGAGGGGGCGCCCGTTGGTGTCACTTCCCGGGCGATGATGGCGACCCTCATCATTCTGCCGTTGCATCTGGTGCTGGTGGCCGACGGTTTGGCCGCGATGGTGGTGCTGCTCACCGTGGCGACCATGTTCCGCCAAGTGCGGATCGAGCTGGCCGCGCGCTATGCGACGAGCTTCGCCGCCGGAAACCTGCTGGGCGGGTTGCTGGCCGCGGCGGCGGTTCGAGTGGTGAGCCTGCACGCGACCATTCCGGTGCTCACCACCACCGTCGTTGCGGCCTCGCTTCTCGTGGCGTGGTGGATCGAGCGGGTCCCGATGTTCGCTCACGTGCTGCTTCCTGGCTTCGTGGCGTTCACCGTGCTGTTCGGGTTGGCCTTCATGCCGGCGTCGCCGTCGGCCGATGTGGAGCTTCTGAAGCGGCTGGCTCAAATTGTGGCCGCCGGGCTGTACGCGCTGGGGGCAGTCAGCCTCGTCATGCCGATTGTGCCGCGGTCATCCGCAGGCGGTTCTGTGATGTGAAGAGGCGCAGGTGCGGGGGCGCGATCGGTGGGGAGCGGCGGGCCGCGTCGAAGGGCGCCCCCTCACCGCCGCACCTCTCGGGGGGTTGGATGGTCAATCCGCACCCCCTCCTCGTTCGGTTGCCCCCGCAGCCATTCCATGAGCAGGATATGGCCGACGGCCAGCAGCACAGGCCCCATGAACAGTCCGAGAAGGCCGTCGGCAAGCATGCCGCCGATGACGCCGATCAGAATGACCGGCATCGGCACGTCCAGTCCCCGGCCGAGCATCAATGGCTTGAGGACATTGTCGCTGAGCCCGGCGGCGAGGGTCCAGACCGTGAAGATGATCGCAGGGGTCGCTGCTTCGGTCGCGAGGACGTAGGCCACCACGGGCAGTGTCACCAGCGTCGCCGGCACCTGCACGATTCCCAGGAATAGCGTCGCGAGCGTCAAAAGGCCGGCTGCTGGAATGCCCATGGCGAAGAAGGCGACCCCGATGAGCAGCGACTGGATCATGGCCACGCCGACAACACCAAGGGCGACGCCCCGTATCGTGGCGGCAGTCAGCGCAACCAGCCGGCCTCCCTGCGTTTCACTGCCGATCACGGTTCGCACCAGGCGCTGAGCGAATGCGGCGGCACCCTTGCCATAGGCGGCGATCACGGCGGCGATCGCGAAGGACAGAATGAACGAGAAGACGCTGGCGGCCAAGCCGCCCGTGGACGACACCAGCCATGCCGCCGGCCCACGCAACATCTGGCCGTAGTTGGCGAGCGCCACTGGCAAGTTGGTGGCGATGAGGGTCCAGATCTCGGTCAGTTTCTGGCCGACCAACGGGACGTCGGCGAGCCGTGGCGGCGGCGGCGGCACGGTCAGGCTGTTGTTCTGCAGATTTGAAAAAAGCGTATACACGGTGGACCCAACCGACGTCGCCACCATGATGAGCGGCACCAACGTCACCGCAACGCCGACCAGCCCGATCAGCAGCGCCGACCAGAAATTACCGAGCCGGACGGCGAGGCGGAGATGCAGCGGATACAGCAAGACCGCCAGGATAACCGACCAGAGCAGAATTCCAGCAATGGGCAATATGATCCGGCCGCAGGCATAGACCAGAAGGGCGGTCAGTGCAAGTTGAAGGGCAACATAGAGCACGGTTGAGTGCGCCGGCGCATGATCGGAGCGTGGAGGATTCAGGTCCATTATCGAGTTACCTTTCCCGGAACTGCCACAGCAAGGTTAGGCATGGCTCCTTTCCGTCAAGATCCGCGGCTAAAGGCGCTCCGCCGACGTCGAAACATGGTGCCGACTTCGCCATTGCGCGCCCGGAACTTGCAGCCGACCGTTCTGCCCGACGAAGATACGGCAAGGCCTCCACCAGCACCCCGACCAGACCCGCCAGCAAGCCATGCTCGACACCGTTGAGCACATCGAGGACCTCTACGACCGCCAACGCCGCCCTTCTGCGGCGATTCGGCAATCGCCTGCACGCTACCGGCCGTCGACCTGAGACCCGAACGTTCTCCACCCGGAACAGACGTTACCTCCGGTCATTGAGGTTCCGGTGCATTTGCATTGGGTACGGTGAGGACCGGCGCCGGCGCGGCCGCGCTGCGGGAGAAAGCACTGTCGGACGCCGCAACGGAAATTGTGGCCGGACGTTTCATCGCCCGCACGAACTCACCGGCGCCGGTGCCCCACTTCGTGAACACGCCAATCGCCGTGGTGAACGGAATATCGACCGCATGCACCCGTTCGGGCGGCAAGATGTAGATGCTGCCCGCCATCGGCGTCGGCGCCGACGGAACCAGGACCGTGTAGGATCCATCCTCCAGTTTCTCGACGATGAGGGCGGGGACCAGCGCCTCCTCGATCTCGACGAGCGCCGGTTCCAGCTTGTGCTCTTCGCTGCGGCCCGTCAGCCGTTTGGCCAGCCCCCGAAAGAACGTGTAGCCTGGCAGCCTCTCCAGCACCGCCTGCTCGACCGCGTTCTTCGCGCGCAGGCCAGGGCCGGTGCGGACGACAAGCCCGACGACGAAACAGACGCCGATGAGCAGAATGATGGTGGCGGCTTGACGGAACTCGACGCCAGCCGGAAGCGTCCCGGCCACCGGAGCCAGCACCTCCAGCAGGCCTTTCACCGCCTTCGCCAGCAGCAGTATGGCGATGTAGATCGGCAGAATGATCAGCACGCCGCCGATCAGCGTTGTCTTGGTGAATTCCGCAAGCGTTCTCATGTCATGCGGCCTCCCTGAAACTCATTTCCGCGATCGACCACGGACCTTTTCTGCTTTCTGACTTACCCGTTAGCTGTCTTCCGACGCTGTTGCCCCTGTCGCTTGGTCCGCTCCTGTCGACCGGAGATGCTTGGGTCGGCGTGCTTGGAAGTGGATCCGCGGTATCTCGCTGTGTTTGGTCGAACGTTCCGTGCCCTCCACCTGCCGGGCGGCGGTCTGAGCCGTGGTGTTCCGCTGTGTGAAACGCTCCGTTGCGCCGGCCAGCCAAATTGCCGCTGCAGCAGGTTCATCCATGCCATTGTCCGGCCATGCCATTGTCCGGCGTGGTAGCGGTACGGGAAAAGCCGGTCTCGCCTCCGAAGGGGCTATGCGTGGAGAAACCACCGCTGGCCGCTGGACAAGACCACCTCCTTTATGCCCTCCGCCGCCGCAGTCGCTGTATGCCACGCCACCGGCGCTTGATGGAATCACGGGAAGCCGTGCCGCGTCGATGACGACAACAGGCCATGTGAAGCACGTCGTCATTTCAGCGATCCTTATGCCCTACCAGAGTGCCACGGCTTAACCTGGGACGAAAAACCGCTCCAGCGATGCCCCCTACAATCCAATGCATGGGATAGCGGAAGAATTATTCTATAAGGCAAGCCAAAATACTCTTGGCTCCAAGGCAAGTCCAGTGGGCATGTGGAGATGCAGGGTGTGGCAGTGGCCCCAAATAGGAAAGTGAAGCAGCGGGCAGTGGGACTCCAGAATTTCTATTGTTATCAACGCGTTCTGGCGCCGACGGACCGTCCTTCCTCACAAAGCCCCTTTCCAGGGCGTTGAATCACAACGATTCCATCCAGAAAAGTCCTTTCATGGGTCCGGAGCCTAGCAAAGGTATCCATTGAATCGAGGGATAGCCACGCCGGCACACCTTCCGACATGTGGATATCTGACCTCACCTTTATTGCAAACCAGCTAGCACAGGTGAAGGAGTACCATATCACTACTAAGGCTACCATTGCATTTTTGGACAACAACAGGGCCATTGTCTGTGGATTTCTCAATACGGAGAACTTCGTGGCCGCATTATGATAGTAATAACCAAGTTTTGAATCGCTCCTCTCAGGACTTTTCGAGTGTCAATTCCCGAATTGACAAATAAAGAGATTTAATGGTCAAAATTTGATGACTTGGAATTTCGGCCAGAACTGGCGGCGCCTGGCCCACCCTATCGAACCTGCATCACCCCCCGAACCAGTGGAGTAACCCATGAAGGGCAAAAGGATGGGAAATACGGTTCGAGGCGACGCGGTACCGCCGCGTGGCAACGGCACTTCCGGGTCGACCGCGGAGCATGAGCGACTGCGGGAATGCCAGGAGCATGGTGCCGGATGGAAGAAATGGGGGCCATATCTGAGCGAGCGGCAGTGGGGCACAGTCCGCGAGGATTACAGTGAAAGCGGCGATGCCTGGAACTACTTCCCGCATGATCATGCACGCTCGCGTGCCTACAGATGGGGCGAGGACGGTCTCGCCGGCATTTGCGACGACCGTCAAATTCTGTGCTTCGCGTTGGCCTTGTGGAACGGCCAGGACCCGATTCTCAAGGAACGGCTGTTCGGGCTGACGAACAACGAGGGAAATCATGGCGAGGACGTCAAGGAATACTACTTCTACCTCGACTCTACACCAACCCACTCCTACATGAAGTATCTCTACAAATATCCGCAGGGCGCATATCCCTACGACGATCTTGTTCATACCAATCGCAGGCGAACCAAGCAGGATCCCGAGTACGAACTGCTCGACACGGGCGTGTTCGACCAGGATCGCTATTTCGACGTCTTTATCGAGTACGCCAAGGCATCTGCAGACGATCTCCTCATCCGGATCACAGTCAGCAACCGCGGACCCGAGCCGGCAACGCTGCATGTGCTGCCGACGCTCTGGTTCCGGAACACCTGGTCATGGAGGGATGGCGCGAAGCGGCCAGTGCTTCGTCAGGCCGCCCCCGGCGTGATCGCAGCGTCCCACCCGGATCTCGGCGGGCGCTTCCTGTCATGCGACGGCGCTGCAGCGCTGCTCTTTACCGAAAATGAAACCAACACGGAGCGGCTCTTCGACACGCCGAACCGGATACCATACGTGAAGGACGGAATCGGGAACTACGTCGTTCATGGCCGAGAGGACGCGGTGAATCCGGAGCACAGCGGAACGAAAGTGTCGGCCCACTATCCGATCACGGTTGGGGCTGGGCAATCGGTGGCGCTGCGCTTGCGGCTTCACGATGGAGAGACAGCCGATCCATTCGGCAACGATTTCGATGTGGTGATGGAAGCCCGGCGAAGGGAGGCGGATGAGTTCTACGCCACGGTGGTCCCGCCGTCGCTCGACGCGGATGCCGCCAACGTGATGCGGCAGGCGCTGGCCGGCATGCTGTGGTCGAAGCAGTTCTACTACTACGATGTCGATCGCTGGCTTGAGGAGCGCGGCAGCGATCGGTTGAGCCCGCAACGCCATGCGCCCCGCAACGAACACTGGCACCACATGGAGAACGCCCACATCCTGTCGATGCCGGACAAATGGGAATATCCTTGGTACGCGGCCTGGGACCTGGCCTTCCACGTCCTTGCGCTGACGATGGTGGATGAGAATTTCGGCAAGCAACAACTCGACCTCATGCTCAGGCATCGGTACCAGCATCCGAGTGGGCAAATTCCCGCCTACGAATGGAACTTCGGCGATGTCAACCCGCCGGTCCATGCTTGGGCGACCATTTTCACCTTCCGCCTGGAAGCGGCCCGGCGCGGCCAGGGCGATGTCGAGTGGCTGGAACGCAGCTTCCACAAGCTGTTGCTCAATTTCACTTGGTGGGTGAACCGCAAGGATCGCACCGGCAGCAATGTGTTCGAAGGCGGATTTCTCGGTCTGGACAATATCGGCGTTTTCGACCGCAGCGCTCCGTTGCCGACCGGGGGCTACCTCGAACAGGCTGACGGTACAGCATGGATGGCGCTGTTCTGCCAGAATATGCTCGAAATTGCCGCCGAACTTGCGATGTCCCGTCCGGCGTATGCGGACATGGCGCTCAAATTCTTCGAGCATTTCCTGTGGATTGCGACATCGATGCTGCGCGCCGGCGGCGGCACCGGCATGTGGGACGAGGCGGACGGGTTCTTCTACGATGTGCTGCGGCTGCCCGACGGGCGGACCGAGCGACTGAAGGTCCGCTCCATGGTGGGGCTGCTTCCTCTCTGTGCCGTCACGGTCTTCGATGGCGAGATGTTGGAGAAATACCCGGAGATCCGGCAAAACGCCCGCCGGTTCCTCGAGGCGCGGCCCGAGCTGAGGGCCTTCATCCACGATCCGGTCACGTGCGGTCAGGGCGGCCGGAGGCTCGCGGCGATCCTCGACGAAAGCAAGCTTCGCCGCGTCCTGGCAGCGATGCTCGATGAGAAGGAGTTCCTGAGCCCTTATGGCATCCGGGCACTCTCCCGGCATCATGCGGAGCATCCCTATGTTTTCCGCGTCGGCACCCAGGAGTATCGGGTATCTTACCTGCCAGCGGAATCCGACAGCGGGATGTTCGGCGGCAATTCCAATTGGCGTGGCCCGATCTGGATGCCTGTGAATGGGCTGATCATCCGCGCACTGCTGCAATATTATCTATACTACGGCGATGCTTTCACCATCGAATGTCCCACCGGTTCCGGGCGGCACATGACGCTGTATCAGGTCGCCGAGGAACTTGCACGCCGCCTGACCAGCATCTTTATCCGCGACGCGAATGACCGACGGCCGGTCTACGGAGGGACCCGAAAATTCCAAGAGGACCCACACTGGCGCGACAACCTCCTGTTCTATGAGTACTTCCACGGTGACAATGGTGCCGGAATCGGCGCCAGTCATCAGACCGGTTGGACCGGCATCATCGCACGCATCATGCACCTGTTCGCAACCGCCACCGCGGAGCAGATGCTCGAACTCGGGAAGAAGGCCGCCACCCTGGAGGCAGAACCGTGAACGACGAACTGGGCGCGCCGGCGCCACTGTCAGCGGACGGGGGTATCGACAGGCCGACGCCGTGCCCTTCGCTTTATCAGATCAACACGCGTGTCTGGCTGACGAAACTGTCCGTGTCTCTTGGCCGGCCAGCCACGCTGGACGATGTTCCCGACACCGAGCTCGATCACATCGCCGGAGCTGGCTTCGACTGGATCTGGCTGCTCAGCGTGTGGAGCACCGGACTGGCGGGACAGCATATTTCGCGCACCGATCAGGCATGGCGCCGCGAGTTCGAGGAGACGCTTCCAGACCTTCGCGAGGAGGACATCGCCGGCTCCGGGTTTGCGATCACCGGATATACGGTGCATCCGGGGCTTGGCGGGAAGGTTGCGCTGGCACGGCTGCGTGACCGGCTTCGGCAGCGTGGGCTACAGCTGATGCTGGATTTCGTCCCGAATCATACCGCGTTGGATCACCCGTGGATCGAGGACCATCCTGAATACTACGTCTCTGGAACCGAGTTGGATCTGGCGCGAGCACCGCAGAATTACATATGGGTCAAAGGGAGCCGCGGCGACCGGCTCCTGGCCCACGGTCGCGACCCGTACTTCTCTGGCTGGCCCGACACGCTCCAACTAAACTACGGCAACCCGGCGACGCAGGAGGCGATGATCGGCGAGCTGCTGACGATAGCCGAGCAATGCGATGGTGTGCGCTGCGACATGGCGATGCTCGTGCTGCCTGACGTATTCGCGCGGACCTGGGGACTGCCGGCGCCCGCGTTCTGGCCCGCCGCAATTATGCGCATCCGCGAGCGGGTCCCGAGGTTTCGCTTCATGGCCGAGGTCTACTGGGATTTGGAATGGACCATGCTGCAGCAGGGCTTCGACTATGCCTACGACAAGCGGCTGTACGACCGCCTGCGTGCCGGGCAGGCCCGGCCGGTTCGGGAGCACCTCCAGGCTGGGCCCGATGACCAGAAGAAACTCGCCCGGTTTCTCGAGAACCACGACGAGCCCCGCGCCGCCGCGACTTTGGCAACTGGAATGCATGAGGCCGCCGCTGTCATCACGTATCTTTCTCCGGGCCTGCGGTTCTTTCATCAGGGACAGTTCGAGGGATGTAAGAAGCGGATCTCGCCGCACCTCGTTCGTGCCCCGATCGAGCCCCAAAACGAGGCGCTGAAGCACTTCTACTGCGAACTCCTGGCCGTTCTCCGGCAACCGACTGTGCGGAATGGCGAGTGGCGTCTCCTCAGTTGCACACCGGCCTGGGAGAGCAATTGGACGTGGGATTCCTGTATTGCGTCATGCTGGGAAGGAAGCAATGGCCAGAGAATCCTCGTCGCCGTCAACTACGCTGCCCATCAGAGCCAGTGCTATGTCCGCCTCCCATGGGATGATCTCGCAGGTGGTACAGTGCGTCTCCGTGATTTGATAGGCTCCGCCAGCTACGATCGAGAAGGGAACGCCCTCATTTCACGAGGACTTTATCTCGACCTGCCGCCGTGGGGACGGCATGTGTTCAAAGTTTCCTGGACAATCGAATAAGCTTGGTTCGCCCATGATGGAGGACGGACCTGATAATGGGAAATGGAAGCGGTATTCGGCGGAGTTCAAGGCAAAGGTCGCGTTGGAGGCGATCCGATGGTATCGCAATTGGTTGCTAGTTGTCCGGTGGTGACACGTCCTTGGGGTCATCGCAGAATCTGTTCAGAATCGTCCGCTAAGCGGCGGGCCCGGGAGAGCAAGCGGCTGACCGTGGCGGGATGGACGCCGAAGAGCCGTGAAACCTCGGCGGCGGACTTCCTCCCCGATGTCACCATCTCAACGATTTCCCGGCATTGGGCGGTCGTGAGTTTCGGGCGTCGACCGCCGTGGCGTCCCTGATTTCTGGCGGCTTCCAATCCCGCCCGGGTGCGCTCGCGGATCATGGCGCGCTCGAATTCGGCGAAGGCGCCCAGCATTTGCATCATCATGCGGCCTGCCGGGCCGGTGGTGTCGACGGCCTCGGTGAGCGAGCGGAATCCGGCTTGCGCCTGCTCGATCCGCTCCAGGATCAGCAGCAGGTCTTTCAGCGACCTGGACAGCCGGTCGAGCTTCCAGACGACAACCACGTCGTCGGGCCGCAGCTGGTCGAGCAGCCGATGCAGCTCGGGCCGGTCCCAGCGGCCACCCGATCCCGCTTCCTGGAAGACACGCATGCACCCAGCCACCCGCAGGGCGTCCACCTGGGCTGAGGTATCCTGCCCTTCCGCTTTCGACACGCGCGCGTAGCCCAGCAGCATCGCACCGTCCTTGCGCAAACCCGTTGCCTTGGATACGAATTTGGCAACAGGGTTGCGCAACCCGCAAGCCTTTGTTCTTCCGTTCCCCTCCAGACCCGTGTGCAGACGGCCGTTTGCGCAATGCCCATCCCATGCCCCGCCACCAGCTTCTATCCCCTCAGACGCGAGCCGCTCTGTTCGATCCACCGTCGGAGCCGACCGCCATCACGCGCCTGTACACCCTCTCGCCGGACGATCTGGCGCACGTGCGTCGCCGGCGCCGTCCCTGGAACCGGCTCGGCTTCGCGATGCAGCTGGCCTACCTGCGCCATCCTGGACGGGCCCTGGGAATTGGCGAGGAACCACCGACCGCCATGCTCGCTCACATCGCCGGACAGGTCGGGGCCGATCCGGCATTGTTCGTCGACTACGCCCGGCGGGAGGAAGCCCGGCGCGAGCATTTGGCCGAACTGCAAGCGGCCTTCGGGCTGTCGCCCTTCGGCTTGGCCGACTATCGGGCCATGTGGCGTGTGGCATCGGAGGTGGCCCGCGGCACCGACCGGGGCGACGCCATCGCCTTGGCTGTAGTGGAAGAGCTGCGGGCGCGCCGCGTCCTGCTGCCGGTCGCCACCGTGGTGGAGCGCCTCGGCCTCGCCGTCCGTGCCAGGGCTCGAGCCACCGCTTATGCCAGTCTGATCCGCGGGTTGGAGGATCGACAGACCGAGCGCCTCCTGGCGCTCCTGAAGGTGACGGAACCGGAGGGCCGCACCGGCTTGACGCAACTGCGCGAGTGGTCGGAGGTGCCTTCCGCGGCGAATCTGGTCCGTCTGGCGGAGCGCTTGGCAACGGTGCGGGCCATCGGCATCGAAGCGGATCGGGCGCGACGCATTCATCAAGTCCGCTATGCCATCATCGCCGGCGAAGCGGGAATCATGGATGCGCAGCACCTGTCGCGCCTGGGCCCGGAACGCCGTCTTGCCGTCCTGACCGCCTTCGTCATCGAGCAGGAGGCCCGACTCAGCGACGCCGCCGTGGAGATGTTCGACCGGCTGATGGGAGCCCTGTTCCGGCGCGCCGAGCGCAAGCGCACGGAACGGCTGACCGACCGGGCCAAGGAGCAGGAAAGCTTGGTCTGGATGCACGCGGTGAGCGGCCGGGCTCTCGTCGCCGCCCGACGGAACGGGACCGATCCGTTCGCCGCCATCGAGGCGGCCGTGGGGTGGGAAGCCTATGAGAAGAGTGTCGATCACGCCGTCGGCGTCGCCGAGACCGCCGACGAAGGCAACAGCCTGCCCGAGGTGGTGGAGCGGCATGCGTCCGCCCGGCGGTTTGCCCCGACCTTCCTGCAAACCTTTGCCTTCAGCTCGTACCGCAAGTCCGATCCGCTGCTCAAGGCGGTCGACGCCATCAAGGCACTGTATGCGTCGGAAGGCCGGCCGACCCTGGCGAAGGACGCGCCGGTCTCCTTTCTCCAGCGCCGTTGGCGGCCCCTCGTGCTGCCACAGGGTAAGAACCTCGATCGCCGCGCCTATGAAATGGCCGTATTCGCGCATCTGCGCGAACGGCTGCGTGCCGGCGATGTCTGGATCGAGGGCGCCCGCGCCTATCGACGGTTCACCGACTTTCTGCTGCCCCGGCCAACGTTCGAGGACCTGCGCAGCACCGGGAGCCTTGACTTGCCCATCCCGGTGTCGTGGCCGGACTATGCCACGGAGCGGACGAAGCTCCTGGACGACCGATTGCGCGAGGTTGCCGCGTTGGCCGAAGTCAACCGATTGCCGGGCGTTACGCTGGAGGACGGCCGCCTGACCATTTCGCCGCTGTCCCGCGCCGTACCCGAGGCCGCGGGCGCTCTCGCCAAACGGCTGTCCGCGCTCCTGCCGCGCATACGGATCACCGAGATCCTGGCCGAGGTCGACCGCTGGACCGGATTCGCCAGCAGCTTCACCCATGTGCGCACCGGCGAGCCGGCCTTCGACCGCGCCGCGGTGCTCGGCACGGTGCTGGCGGACGGCACCAATCTGGGGCTGTCGCGCATGGCCGAGGCGTCGCGGGGCTTGAACCATGCCCGGCTGATCTGGACGGCGGAGTGGCATGTGCGCGACGAAACCTACGCCGCTGCCCTGGCCACCGTGGTGAACGCCCACCACGCCCACCCGATGGCCCACCACTGGGGGCCGGGCGACACCTCGTCGTCGGACGGGCAGTTCTTCCGGGCGGGCGGCCGTGGCGAGGCGCGCTCCGACGTGAACGGCCGCTATGGCGACGACCCCGGCGCGCTGTTCTACACCCATGTCTCCGATCGGTTCTCTCCCTTCCACACGAAGGTGATCTCGGCCACGGCGGGCGAGGCGGCACATGTGCTGGACGGCCTTCTGATGCACGGCAGCGCGCTGTCCATCCGCGAGCACTACACCGATACGGCCGGCGCGACCGATCATGTGTCGGGACTCTGCCATCTTCTGGGGTTCCGCTTCGCCCCTCGCGTCCGCGATCTCAAGGAGCGTCGGTTGTATGTGATTGACCGCACGGCCGATTACGGATTGCTGACGCCATTGATCGGCGGCCCGGTGCGCCTGCATTTCGTCGAGGAATCCTGGGATGACCTGCTGTATCTGGCCACGTCCGTGCGCACTGGGACCGCAGCGCCGTCCGCCCTCTTGCGCCGCCTCGCGGCCTACCCGCGGCAGAACCAGCTCGCCAAAGCGTTGCGCGAGATCGGCCGCATCAAACGCACACTGGCAACCTTGGACTGGCTGAAGGACCCGGACCTCCGCCGTCGCTCCCATGCTGGCCTGAACAAGGGGGAGGCGGAGCATTCGCTCAAGCGGGCCGTCTTCTTCCATCGTCTGGGCGAACTGCGTGACCGGACGTTCGAGAACCAGAGCCATCGGGCCTCGGGGCTCAACCTGGTGGTCGCCGCCATCGTGCTCTGGAACACCGTTTATCTGGGTCGCGCCGTGGACGCGCTGCGCGCAGCCGGCGAAGACATTCCCGCCGACCTGTTAGCACATGTGGCGCCACTCGGCTGGGAGCACATCGCGCTCACCGGAGACTATGTCTGGGCCGACGACGACGTGGATTCCTCGGTAGCGTTCCGACCGCTCCGGCGAATTCCCGCTTCGTTCCAGAGGGTCGCCGCTTAGCGTACGATTTTGAACAGATTCTGCGATGACCCCCCACTTGGCGACCTGCTTGACCGTCGTCGGCTTGTGATTGGCCAAGGCCTTCTGTCGATCATCGCGTTGGTCGCTGTAGCGACGGCGAAAACCGAAGAGGTTCTGTTCACCGGCCTCGCCGCGATGGGCCTGCTCGCCGTCGTGGTGCAGGTTCTGGTCGCCTTCGCCGCGACGCTCGCGACGCCCGCCGAACGCGGCAGGGCGGTCGGCACGGTGACGAGCGGCATCGTCATCGGCATCCTTGGCGCCCGCTTTGTCGCCGGGCTGCTCGCCGACCTCGGCGGCTGGCGGGTGGTCTATCTGACATCGGCCATTCTGATGGCGGCTATGGTCGGGCTGCTGACGCGTGTTCTGCCGCGAACGCCGTTGCCGGGCAGCACCGACAGCTACGCCGGGACACTGCGCTCCATTCCCGCCCTGTTTCTGCGTGACCGGGTTTTGCTGACGCGCGGACTTCTCGCTCTGCTGATCTTTGCGGCCTTCAGCACATTCTGGACAAGCTTGGTTCTGCCGCTCAGCACCGCCCCTTTCCACTATTCGCACACGCAGATCGGACTGTTCGGTCTGGTCGGTGTAGCAGGGGCGATAGCCGCGACGGGCGCGGGACGCCTCGCGGACCGCGGTCTCGGCCAATGTACGATGACCCTGTCTCTCACGCTCCTGCTGCTGTCATGGGGGCTGATTGCGTTTCTGCCATCGTCCATTCCGCTTCTCCTGATCGGCGTCGTCCTGCTCGATCTCGCCGTGCAGGCGGTCCACGTCACCAACCAGAGCATCATCGTCGCCCGCCACCCGACGGCACGCAGCCGTCTCGTCGGTGGCTACATGGTTTTCTATTCGATTGGCAGTGCCATGGGAGCAAGTGCCGCGACCATGGCTTACGCCCATGCCGGCTGGCACGGCGTTTCGATGCTGGGAGCAGCATTCAGCACCGCTGCAGTGCTGACGTGGGCCGGCGCGCGCCATCGGCCGGTTGGTGGCGAAGCGACGGAATGCGCCGACGGACTCTGAGCTTCTGGCTTGCCGACGGCGCCGGGAGTCCACTCTGGTCCACCCGGTGGATCACCGGCCAGCGGATCAACCATGCCCCGAGATATCATCAGGGTGATCGCATTTAAAATCCCCTCTCCCCTCTGGGGAGAGGGTTAGGGTGAGGGGGTTGCGCTTGTGCCGAACGCACCGCCACGCGCAACCCCCTCACCGGCCCTGCGGGCCACCCTCTCCCCGGAGGGGAGAGGGCTATAAAGGTCAAATGCGATTGCCCTGGAGATATCATCCCGTGCCAAATTGCTGGGGTCGCGGACGTGTTTGATCCCAACTGGAGGCAATTCTTCTTCCGCTGTTTTCATCGGGACATCACCATGGTGCCATGGTCGTCTTCCCGGCTGGACGACGCCTTGCAGCATTTTGCAGTGGAAGGGTGGACAGCATGGCGGACCAGTCGATAAAGTTCTCCTACGAGTACGGGAAATACAAATATTTCGAATTTTCCGGAAACAACAACAAGGTGGATGTCGAGTTCTCCTGGGACCCCCCGAAAACCGATCCGTCGGGAAAGCCGATACCGAAGAAGGTGGTCGATCTTTTCAACAAGAATGTGCGCGAGGCCATTCAGGAGTTGATGAAGGCCGAAGAGAAGACGGTCGCCGAAATAAAGAAGCAGATCCAGGCGTGGGATCAAAAGATCGACAAGCACGAGATCGACGGCCGCAACCTGTTTTTGTTCATGAACACGATCAACGACACCATGGAGCAGCGGGCCGCCGACCGCTTCGGGGGAATCGTCGGCGGCATTGCGACGGTCATGAAGCTGATCGTGAAGAAGGCCTTCGCCGGCCTCGACGCGGCCGTGCGCAAGATGCTCGAGGACATGAAGTGGAAGGTCTACGCCAAGACGGTGGGAAAGATTGTTCTCGCTCTGACGGCGACGGCCCTCGCCATCATGGCCACAGTGTTGACCGGGGGCGCGGCGCTGCCGCTGGTCGTGGCGGGTGCCAAGATCACGCTCGACGTGGTTAAGGAAGGGAAGGCGGCCTACGACAGCTTCAACGACGGCGCGGACGAGGTGGTCGCTCTGCAGAGCGCCGTGAAGAAACACAGGGCCAGCGCGCAGGAGGCGATGAAGGCGGTCGAGCGGGCCGAAAGCCGACGCTACCTCATGGCGGAGTCGGTGAACAAGCTGGAGCGGCAGCTTGGCGCGGCGGAGGCCAAATACGCGGACGTGGAGCGGATCCTCACCCAGAAGAAGATCGACGGGATCACCATCACCGCGGATTCCACCCTCCTGGGTCTGGTCAACAAGGTGAATCGGTACAAGGATCTGATCGACCGCCTCACCCCGCTGCTGAACGCGGCCCGCGCCGACCTGAAGCGCCTGGACGCGCTGATCGACGGAGCGCGGCGGGCGTTCGACCCGTCCACCTACGACGCGATTCCAAACGCCGACTGGAAGACGATTCTCAAGAAATACGCGGACGAGTACGGCGCGACGGTCAAGACGCTGGGTGACCTGGGCTCCAGCATCGCGACCGTCGTTCAGAAGCTGGCCTGAACCCCGGCCCGCCAGTCGTAGCCTTTCATGTGATCGAGGAACGCCCGCATGGCCGCGCTCGGCAGGCGGCGATTCGGGTAATACAGAAACCACTGCGGCAAGGTGGGGCTCCACTCCGGGAAAAGCTCCACCAGCCGACCGTCCCGGACATGGGGTTTCGCATAGTCGTCCAGAACGTGGGCGATGCCCCGGCCGGCCAGGGCGGCCTGAAGCTCGTTGTGCACCGTGCTGACCGTCAGGCGTCCGGCGGGCGTGACCTCCAGCGCGTCGCTCCCGCGGGCGAAGCGCCATGTGACGAGGGTCCCGCCGGGAAATCTCCGCCTGATGCAGTCGTGGTAGACCAGGGCATGCGGCGTCACCGGCAGCCCATGCCGCGCGATGTAATCCGGTGACGCGACGATCGCGTATCGGAGCGACGGTCCGAACGGGACCGCGATCATGTCCTGCGCCAACTGCTTGCCGAAACGGACGCCGGCATCGAACCCCTGCTCCACGATGTCGATCACCGCGGCGTCGCTGATGATCTCGATCCTCACCTCGGGATAGGCGTCCATGAAGTCGAAGACCAGCGGACAGAGGAGATGATCGACGGCGGGTGCCGGCGCGTTGATCCGCAGCGTTCCCGATGGGCTGTCCCTCAACTCGCCGACCTCGGCGATCGCAAGCTGGATGTCGCTCAGCGCCGGGGCCAGGCGATCGAGGAGGCGCTGCCCGGCCTCCGTCGGCGATACGCTCCGCGTCGTCCGATTGAGCAACCGGATGCCCAGCGCCTCCTCCAGGGCGTTCATCGTCTGGCTCAAGGCCGATGACGAGACGCCCCGTTCGAGCGCCGCCGCGCGGAAGCCGCCACAGCGCACGATCGCTGCGAACACATCGAAGCTGTCCAAGCGAATGGGGTTCATTGCGAAGCTGGCCTAATCAAGCCGATCACATTTGACGAGCTTATCAGCGCAATCTTGCCGTGTCATGGTCGATCTGCGGTTGATCGTCGCGCCCAGGTCGCCGTCCGCCATCGCTCACCCCCGGTCCCGTGGCTGGAAGCGGGCGCCCCACTCGGGAGGAAACACCGATGAATGCCCTCACCCTGAACCGACGCCGGATCATGCTGTCCGCGGCCGTCGGCGCATCGACCCTGTTCGCTTCCGGTGGTGGGGCGGGCGCGTCCGCGCAGGTGACGCCGACGCCCGCGACCGGCAACGCCGGCCACTACCGTTTCCGGGTCGGCGACATCAGTGCTGTGGTGTTGAGCGACGGCCTGATCGGCGGTCCGCCCCGCGTCTACGCGAGCGACGCGCCCGAAGCGGAGCTTCACGAGGTGCTGCGGCGCGCCTTCCTGCCGACGGACCACATGACGTTGAATCTGAACACCCTTCTGATCGAAACCGGCGGACGGCGCATCCTCGTCGAGGCCGGCGCGGGCACGACCATGGGGCCGAACGGCGGGCGCATTTTTCAGAACCTCGCGGCGATCGGGCTCGGTCCCGCGGACATCGACGCCATCGTGATCTCGCACACCCATCCCGACCACGTCGGCAATCTCAGGACGGCGAATGGCGGCCGGGCGTTCCCCCGGGCCACCGTCTTCGTGCCGCGGGCGGACTGGGAGTTCTTCGTCCGCAACGATCCGGACCTGTCCTACATGCCGGTCCCGGAGGATTTCCGCCGGCACTTCGCCGCCGCGATCAAGAGCAGCCTTGAGCCGGTCGGGAACGCGGTCGAACTCTATGAGGCGGGTGCCGAGATCGTGCCGGGCCTCACGACGATCGTCGCCTCCGGCCACACGCCGGGCATGGCGACCTTCCTCGTCCATTCCGGAAACGACCAGCTGCTGCTGACCGCCGATCTCGCCTACCACCCGGTCGTCAACGTCGACAATCCCTGGCGTCCCGGACCCGACCGCGACAAGGACACCGCGCTCGCCTCCCGCCGGCGCATCTTCGACCGGGCGGCCGCCGACCGCATTCCCGTGCTGGGTTTCCATTTTCCGTTTCCGGGCCTCGGCCGGATGCTCAAGACCGACGGCGGCTATGCCTGGGTCCCAGCGAACTGGCAATTCTGAGATCCGCCTATGACGGGTCGATACACGAACCTGGGCCTCCGCCGAATCAGTGGACACCTTTGTTAAGCTCCCAAGGGGGGGCGGGGAGGTGGACATGACGACGCAGCACGCCGCCCAGCGTCCCCGAGCCTGTCGGGGTGGCCCCACCGACAGCCAGCACGCGCTGCCGACCGCCCCCAACCTCTCTTTCTAAAGCGAACTTCCGTTCGCTTCAGAGTCATATCGCCTCATTCGCCGGCGGGCTCCGGTCGCATGTGCGACCGGGACCGCCGGCGCGGTCCAAAGCGGATTGCAATCCGCTTTAGTCGCTCGCCAGCGCCACCACCGGGTCGAGCCGCGCCGCACGGCGGGCGGGGATCAGGCCGAAGACCATGCCGGTGAGCACGGCGGAGGCTGCCGCTCCGGCGATCGCGGTCGCGGTGAAGACCACCGGCATCGCCAGAAGCCCGATCACCGCGCCGCCGGCCAGCCCCAGCGCCACACCGACCAGCCCGCCCAGCCCGGCGACCAGCGCCGCCTCCATCAGGAATTGCCGCTCGATGTCGGCGGCGCGGGCGCCGACGGCCATGCGGATGCCGATCTCGCGGGTCCGCTCGGTCACGCTGACCAGCATGATGTTCATGACCCCGATGCCGCCGACCAGCAGCGTGATGACCGCGGCGCAGCCGAGCAGCAGCGTCATGGTGTCCTGGGTCTCCGCCGCCGCCTGGATGCGCGCGGTCCCATCGTGGATCTGGAAATCCTCCTGGCCGTGACGCTCGGAGAGCAGGGCACGAATGGCGTCGCGGGTCTGCGCGATCCGCCCCACATCGTGCACCGAGACCAGGATCAGTTGCAGGTCCGGCTTGCCGATCAGGCGTTGCACGCCCGTGGACAGCGGCACGAACACCCAGTCGTCGGTGCTCTGGCTGCCGGTCAGGTCGCCCTTCTTCGCCATCACGCCGGTCACCAGGAAGGGGATGTTGTTGACCAGCACATGCTTGCCCAGCGGAGATTCTCCGCGCGGGAACAGCCGTTCGGCGACGCCGTGGCCGAGAACCGCCACCGCCGCCCCGGCCCGCTCGTCGGCGCGGGTGAAGAAGGCCCCCTCAGCGACCGGCCAGCGATGCGTCAGCGGCAGGGATGCCGAGGTCGCCAGCCCTTCGGTCCGGTGGTCGATGTTGCCGTGGCGGACCATCACCGGCGTGTCGAGGTAGGGCATCACGCTCTCGACGTTGGGCAAGTCCAGGATGGCCTCGCTGTCCGCCTCGGTCAGTGGCGTGGCCGGCAGGCGGGGATCGCCGCTGCCCGCCACGACATAGACCAAGTTCACCCCCAGCGCGCCGACCCGCGCCATCACCGCCTGCTTGGCGCCCTCGCCGATGGCGAGCAGAGCGATCACGGACGCCACGCCGATGACGATGCCGAGCAGGGTCAGCGCCGTGCGGAAGCCGTTGGCACCCAGCGACCGCAACGCTGCCGACAGGGCTTCCCCAGCGTCGGTCCACAGGGAGGCGCCGGCGACCGGGCGTTCCGCCGGGGCAGGGGAGGGGTTCGCCGGTGACGGGGCCGGGCGGCCGCTGTCGGCGACGATGCGGCCGTCGCGCATTTCGATCACCCGGCCGGCGGCCTCCGCCACCTTGCGGTCGTGGGTGATGAGAATCACCGTGCGCCCGGCGGCGGACAGCTCGCGCAGCAGCGCCACCACCTCCGCCCCGCTGGCGCTGTCCAAAGCACCGGTCGGCTCGTCGGCCAGGATCACCGGGGCGTCGTTCATCAGCGCCCGCGCGATGGACACGCGCTGTTGCTGGCCGCCCGAAAGCTGGTTGGGGCGGTGATGGCGCCGCTCCTCCAGCCCCAGGCGGCCCAGCAACTCCACGGCGCGGCCTTCGCGCAGCGCGGCGGGCAGGCCCGCGTAGCGGCCGGGCATCTCGACATTCTCCTGCGCCGTCGTGCCGGGGATCAGATGGTAGTGCTGGAAGACGAACCCGAACCCGTCCCGCCGCAACGCCGCCCGCTCGTCGCCCTCCAGCGCCGTCACGTCGCGCCCGTCGACGCGGTAGCGTCCGGAGGTCGGGCGGTCGAGCCCGCCGAGGATGTTCATCAGCGTCGATTTGCCGGAGCCGGAGCTGCCGACGATGGCGACGAACTCCCCCGCCTCGACGGTCAGGGAAACGCCGCGCAGCACCTCGACCGCCAAGCCGCCGCCGCTGATGTAGGTCTTGCGGATGTCCTCCAGGACGAGGAGCGGGCCGCTCACAGCCGGAACCCGATCTTGGGCGGGCGGCCGTCGTCGGTTTTCCAGCCCACCACGATCCGCTCGCCTTCGGCCAGCCCCTCCAGGATCTGGGCGTTGAAGCGGTCGCGCACCCCGACGCGGACCTCGCGCGTCTCGATGGCGCCGCCGCTGCTGATCAGCGTCACGCGGTGCCGTTCCGCCGCCGTGTCGGCCGGGGGCAGGGTGGCCGAGGTCGGGGCGGCCGGGGTCAGGGCGGCGACCGGCACGGTGACGGCGTCCTTGGCCGCGGCGGCCACGAAGAAGACCTGGGCGGTCATGTCCGGGCGCAGCTCCCCCCGGTCGTTGGCGATTTCGAACAGCGCGGTGTAGAGCACGACGCTGTTGGCTGCCCCGCCGCCGCCGGACGCGGACGAGCCGCCGCCGTTCCCGGTCGCGGGCGGCTTCGGCGGCGCGGGCAGGATTTCCTGGAGGCGCGCGGTCCAGCGCCGTCCCGGATGGCCGAGCGTGGTGAAGTAGAGCGGCATGCCGTCGGTCAGCCGCGTCACGTCGGCTTCCGACACCTGGGTCCACACGGTCATCGCCGACAGGTCGGCGATCCGCATCAGGACCGGCGCCTCGTAGGCGGAGTTGATGGTCTGGCCCTGGCGGGCGTCCACCGCGATCAGCGTGCCGCTCATCGGCGCGTAGATGCGGGTGTAGCCGAGCTGCGCCTCGTCGGCCTGGAGGGTCGAGTCCGTCTGGCGGATCTGCGCTTGGGTGGCCTCGACCTGGGCGGCGGCGATGCGCGCCTCCATGCGGGCCTGGTCGAAGGCCTCGCCGCGCCCCGACCCGCTGCGCCGCAGCGCCGCCTGACGGGCCAGCTGGGCCTCGGCGAAGTCGGCGCGCGCCCGCTGCTCGGCCAGCAGGGCGGTCAGGCGGGCGCGTTCGGCGCGCCCGGCCTCGACCTTGGCCTGTTGCAGGGCGGGGTCGATCTCGGCCAGCAGATCGCCCTCGCGGACCATCTGCCCGACCGTCACGTGCAGCCGGGTCAACTGGCCGGACACCTGGGCGCCGACGTCGACGTAGGCGCGCGGCTGGATCTTGCCGAGCGCCGTCACCGTGTCCTCGACCGTGCCGCGGCCGACCACCGCCACCTCCGCCGAGGCGGCGGGATCGGCCGGGCGCAGCAGGGCGGCGGAGGCCAGCCCGCCGAGCACCAGCGCGGCGGCGGCGAGACCGCGGCGCACACCGCGCCGGGAACCGGAAGCCGCCGCCGACCGCCGCGCCGTCATCACCACGTCGCCCGCAGGGACAGCAGGACGTTGCGCGGCTCGCCGTAGTAGCCGTAGTTCTGGACGCTGCTCAGGTACTTCTTGTCGAACAGGTTGTTGAGGTTCAGCGTGGCCGAGACCTTGTCGGTGATCTGATAGCGCGTCATCAGATCGACCACCGCGTAGCCGTCGCGGTCGTAGCGCCGGGCGCCGGTGCCGGTGTAGACGTCGCCTTCCCACTTGACGTTGCCGCCCACCATCACGCGATCCCAAGCGCCCGGCAGGCGGTAGGTGGTGAACAGCTTGAAGGTGTCGCGCGGCACGTAGGTCATCATCCGCTGGCCGTCGGCGTTCTTGATCGAGGTGTGGCTGTAGCCGCCGCCGACCTGCCAGCCGGTCATCACCTCTCCGGCCACTTCCAGCTCGAAGCCCTTGCTTTCCGCACCCTTCACCGCCCGGTAGGCCTGCGTGCCGTCCGGAGCGAAGCGGCCGGGATCGGCCTCGCCCAGATTGTCCTGCTGGATCAGGAACACCGCGGCGCTGGCGTTCAGGGCGCCGCCGAAGAACTCGGCCTTCACGCCGGCCTCGTAGGCGTTGCCGTCCAGCGGATCGAGGGACTGGCCGCTGACGTCCTTGTAGTTTTGCGGCTTGAAGATGCTGGTGTAGCTGGCGTAGACCGACCAGATGTCGGTCAGGTCGAGCACGACGCCGGCGAAGGGTGTGAACACCCCGTTCTCCGACCGTTTGCTGTAGCTTCCCGCCCCCGCGTTCGGGCTGCTCTTCTCGATCTGCTCCCACCGGCTGATGCGGCTGCCGAGGATGACCGACAGCGCGTCGGTCGGGCGCAGGCGGGTGGCGGCGTAGGCGGCCACCTGCCGCTCGTCGGTCTGCGACCGGCCGGTCGGGTTGAGCGTCGGCTGGGCGATGCTGCCGTTCCAGGTGAAGTAGTTGGGGATCGAGGGATCGTAGCCGGGGATGGTCCAGAGCGGGTAGTCGAGCCCCTCGCGCTTGGCGTAATAGCCGCTGATGCCGGCCATCAGGTCGTGCCGCCGCCCGAACAGGTCGAAGCCGCCGTTCAGGTCGGCGCTGACCGAGGTCTGCTCCAAGTCGGAGTTCCAGCGGCCCGGCCAGATGCCCATGCCGGTGCCGTCCCGGTTCAGGTCGCCGCGGGTGCCGAAGCCGAGCAGGCTGTCATATTCGCGGTTGTTGCGCTCCACGTTCAGCGTCGCCGTCCAGCCGTCACCAAAGCGGTGCTTCAGCTCGCTGAAGACCGTCAGGTTGTCGTGCATGTGGTACGCCCAGCGGGCGCCGCTGTTGTAGGAGCGGGGGAGGTTCGTCTTCGTCCCGTCGCTGTAGAACAGCGGGAAGCCGGAGTTGGAGGCGTCGTCGGAGCGGTGCTTCTGGTACTCGACGCCGACCGTCCAGGTGGTGTCGTCCGTGACGTCGGCCTCCAGGACTCCGTAGAGCACCTTCTTGCGCGCGTGCAGGCGGTCGATGAAGCTGTCGTTGTCCTGATAGGCGCCGACGACGCGCCCGCGCAGGCGGCCGTTCTCGGTCAGCGGACCCGACAGGTCGGCCTCGCCGCGGTAGCGGTTCCAGGAACCGATCTGGCCCTCGGCGTAGGCCTGGAGGATCGGGGTCGGGCGCTTGCGGACCAGATTGACCGAGGCCGACGGCTCGCCGACACCGTTCAGAAGGCCGGTCGCGCCGCGCACCACCTCGATCCGGTCGAACACCGCCGTGTCCGAAATGGAATCGTCGAACCCGTACACGGTCGAGCGCGGGATTCCGTTCACCTGATAATTCGTCACCGGGAAGCCGCGCGCGAAGACATCGTCTCCGTCGCTGCCCAGCGGACCGCGCTGCATCCGCGACACGCCGACCGTCTGGTCGAGCACGTCGCGGATCTCGTTCAGCCCCTGGTCATCCATGCGCTGGCGGGTCATCACGCTGACCGACTGCGGCGTCTCGCGCGGCGTCAGATTCAGCTTGGTGGCGCTGTCGGTCGAGCCGGTGGTGTAGGAGCCGGTGCCCTCGCTGCGGCCCGGATCGCGGGACAGCCCGCCCTGAACCGTCACCGGCTCAAGCACCGCCGCACCGCCGGCCTGAGCCGGCAGCTTCTCCAGCGTCACCGTGTCGGGATCGACGAAGCGCGCGATCAGGCCGGTGCCGGCCAGCAGGCGGATCAGCGCGTCCTGGGGAGCCAGAGTGCCCGTCACCCCCGGCGAGGAAACGCCCTGCGCGATGTCGGAGGGGTAGAGCACCTGGAAGCCGGTGGCCTGCCCGTAGGCGGCGAGCACGCCCGGCAGCGGGCCGGCGGCGATGGCGAAGCTGACGGTCCGGCCCTGCTGGGCCACCTGAATGGCCGTTTCCCCGATTGTTGCAGGCGCCGCCAGGGCGCCGTGAAGCGCCGTTGATGCCAGCAGCATGCCCAGCAGAGCCGGAGTCCAGCCACCCCGCGCCGTCTTCCCCCGCGCCGTCTGCCCCCGCGCCGTCTTCCCCCGCGCCGTCTGCCCCCGCGCCGTCTTCCCCCGCGCCGTCTGCCCCCGCGCCGTCTTCCCCCGCGCCGTCTGCCCCCGCGCCGTCTTCCCCCGCGCCGTCTGCCCCCGCAGCCGACGTCCCCCGCCATTGATCATCACCAAGACCCCGCCATTTTGCGAATGAGTTGCATTTTCGTGTATGCAGGTCATGACGATGCCCGGCGGGAACCACCTCACCTCGGTTTGGAAAAAATTTGATACGAACCGGCTAGATGGAACGGATGATGACCAAGCCGGGAACGGGGCGCAGCGTGCGCAAGGGAAGCGTGCGGAGAATGGCGTTCAGGGCGGCGTCCGGCCGGCTGATGTCCACGCTGCCGTCGAAGCGCAGTCCGGCGAGCGGGCGGTCCCACAGCACGATGCGGGCGGGGTGGTAGCGGTTGAGATCGGCAATCACCGCGTCGAGCGGCTGTCCCTGGAAAACCAGCCGGCCGTGCCGCCATGCGTTCTCCACCGCCACGCCCTGGCTCAGCAGCGGGCCGGGACCATCGGGGCCATAGGATCGGCTTTGCCCGGCGGCGACGGGAAGGGGGGGCTCCGTCCCGGTGGTCAGGCTGGCCGTTCCGGATTCCACCGCCACCACCACGGAGTCCAGGCAGCGGTGCACCACGAAGCTGGCGTCGGCGGTGGCGATCCGCCCGTCGGCGCAGGTGACGACGAAGGGGCGCCCCGGGTCGGGAGCGGTCACGAAATGCGCCCGCCCCTCGGTCAAACGGACGCGCCGTTCGCCGGCGGTGAAGGCGACGGCCACCGCGCTGTCGGCGTCCAGGGTCAGGACCGAGCCGTCGTCCAGCGCCACCGTCCGCCGCTCGCCGATCCCGGTCTTCAGGTCGCCCGGCCAGCCGGTCAGGACGACCGCTCCGCCCAGCGCCGCGGCGCAGGCCGCCGCCCCGCCGACGGCGCCGAGCGCCAGGAAACGGCGCCGCGTCGGCGCGGCGCGGCGTTCCTTGCGCGGATCGGGCACCCGGTCCAGATCGCCCCACAGTCCGGCCAGCCGGTCGTACTCGCGGCGGTGGGCCGGGTCCTGCGCCAGCCAGGCGTGAAAGGCCCGGCGGTCCGCCGCGTCGGCGTCGCCCGACTCCATGCGCACGAACCACGCCAGGGCCGCGTCCCGCGGGGTGTCCGGTAAGTCCGGCTGGTCGCGATCGCGCTCCATCAGAGCGCCAGCCGGTCGCGGCAGTGGGCCAGGGCCTTCATGACATGCTTCTCCACCATGCTGCGCGAGATGCCGAGGCGCGCGGCGATGTCGGCATGGCTCAGCCCATCGAATTTGTGAAGCAGAAACACCTCGCGGCAACGCGGCGGCAGTTCGTCCAGCGCCCGGCTCAGCCGTTCCAGTCGCTGCTTGTGCTCCAGCGTCGCCTCGGCGTCCGGCTCGTCCAGCGGACGGTCGAGCCCCAGTTCCGCCGGGGCGAAGCGCCGCCCTCGGCGGGTCTCCGCACGCATCCGGTCGAGCGCGATGTTGTCGGCCATGCGGTACAGGTAGGAACGCGGGTTGTCGATCTCCGGCAGGGCCGTCAGGCTGCGCAGCCGCAGATAGGTGTCCTGCACGACGTCCTCGGCGAGGCACAGCGACCCCAGGCGCCGGGCCAGATGGCCGGTCATCTCTTCATAATGGTCGATCAGCAGACCCAGCAGGGAAGACCGGTCTCTTTCAGCCATGACGTGGGCGACATCCGTTCCCAAAACCTCGCAGCCCACTCCTAAGCACGAATGCGAATCATTCGCAATCGATAGATCGGCCTGGGAAAATATCTTTGATGAGGGCAGGTGAGGGGATGGGGCGCGGCGATCGTCTGAAAGTCAGGACGCCTCGTGCCTGTGCGGAAGCATGCGGCATCGGTCGTCCCGCTTGGGACCTGTCAGCGCAGCGCCTCGGCGCAGCCGTCGAGGCCCAACCCGCGGCACAGCGCCTGGGACAGAAGGCGGCCGTCCGGATTGTCCGGACCGACCGTGCCGGGCGGACGCCCCAGCAGCGGGTAGAGCATCATGCCGCCCTGCGGGTCCTGCGCGACGTTCCGCGCGAGCTGTTCCGCCAGAGGCACCGTGTAGGTCGGCCCGCCGAGCTGGCTCGGCGGCACCTGGACGCCGAGGGCGAGCGGCCCCTTCCAGACCTGCCGGTAAGCCTGCCACGCCTGCCAGGGATCGAAGGTCGGGCCGGCCTCATAGGCCATGATGGAGACGAGGTCGATCGCCTCCGCCTGCGGGGAACGCAGCAGGTTGAGGATCGACCCGGTATGGGAGCCGCGCGGCTGGGCGTCCCGGAACGCGCCCTCGCCATAGGCGCCGATGCTCCAGCCCGGCACGGTCAGCAGCAGGGGGCGCGGGAAGGCGCTGCGGAAACGCGCGACCAGATCCAGCCACATCGCGTCGGACAGGCAGCGCACCCGGCCGGGCGGCCGGACCGAACAGCCGGGCGTCACCGGCTCGAAATCCAGATCGATCCCGTCGACCCCGAGATCCTGGACCAGCCGCACCAGCGCGTCGAGATTCAGCGCGTCCCAATTGGCGTAGTTGGCCCCGCCGACGGCGAGCAGCACGCGGGTGTCCGGCTGGCGCTGCTTCAGAAGCGTGATGGCGTCCCTCAGCACCGTGCCGGAAAAGCCGTATTGCAGCCCGGTCCCCTTGAGGTCGAGGCGGCCGGGATAGGCGGCGTCCGGCCGGACGAAGGACAGGGCGACCAGATTCATGTAGCCGGGGAGCGTCGCCAGCGTCGTCGCGGCCGGGCCGGTGGCCGGGCGCTCGTACCAGCTGTCGTGATAGACGAGCAGGGGGCGCGCCGGCAGCCCGCCCGCTTTCGCGTCCGCCATGCCACCCGCTATGCCACCCGCCAGCAGCCCGGCGGCGAGGGCCAGGGCGCCTAGAACACGTCGCGCCCGAACAGGCCGGTGGTCACGGTGCTGATGATGATTTTCGCATCGAGCCATAGCGACCAGTTCTCGATATAGTGGATGTCCATGTCAACCCCGACGCGCGCCTTCTCGACCGTGTGGATGCCGCCGCGCATGCCGTTGATCTGGGCCCAGCCGGTGATGCCCGGCTTGACGCGGCTGCGCGCCGCGTATTCGCGCGCGACCTCGGCGTAGCGCTGGTTGCCGACCCGCATGTTCGGGACATGGGCGCGCGGGCCAACCACCGACATGTCGCCGGCCAGCACGTTGAAGAGCTGGGGCAACTCGTCGATGCTCGTCCGGCGGAGAAAGCGGCCGACGCGGGTGATGCGCGGGTTGTCGCGGCTGGTGCCGACGGCGCCGTCGTCGCTGTCGTCCACCTTCATCGTGCGGAACTTCAGCATCGTGAAGGGGCGGTTGTTGAAGCCCACGCGGGTCTGCCGGAAGATGATCGGCCCCGGCGAGTCCAGGCGGACCGCGATGGCCGCGGCCAGCATGAAGGGCGAGGCGACGAGCAGGCCGAGGCCCGCGACGACGACGTCCTCGATCCGCTTCACGATGATCTGCATGCCGCGCAACGGCTGCCGCATCACCAGCAGGGCCGGGATGCCGCCGATGTGTCGCAGGTTGGCGAGCCGCAGCCGGATGCTCTCCTCGTCCAGCGGGATCAGGATGTCGAGGGAGATCATCTGAAGCTGCATGCGCAGGCTG
This sequence comes from Azospirillum baldaniorum, assembly GCF_003119195.2. NCBI lineage: Bacteria > Pseudomonadati > Pseudomonadota > Alphaproteobacteria > Rhodospirillales > Azospirillaceae > Azospirillum > Azospirillum baldaniorum. Next base: position 335,834 of record NZ_CP022255.1, read on the forward strand.
TGGATGCGCATCGCCGCCCGCCAGGGCAGGGCGATCACGACCATGTCCACACGGTTGTCCGGCAGGAAGCGCTTGAAGTCCGTCAGATCGCCGGACACCGGAAGGCCGGCCAGGGACGCGGGCCGGCGGTCGCTGTCACGGTCGTCGAACAGGCCGAGGATGCTGTAGTTCGCCCGGTGTTCCGGCAGGGCCAGATGCGCGATCATCCGCTCCGCGACGTCGGTCGCGCCCAGGATGACGACCCGGCGGCGCAGCACCCCGCGCTCCTCCAGAAGGCGCACGCCCCACGCCGCCGCCACACGGCCCGCCCCGAGACAGGCGAGCGCCGTCCCACCCCACAGGGCGAGCATGTCCGACGGGACGACCTCCGGCAGGAAGGCCCAGACGAGCAGGGAGAGGACGGTTCCGGACGGCAGCAGGCCGCCGACCACGTCCAGCAGCGACTTCCCCCAATGCCGGTAGTTTTCGACACGGTAGGCGCCGATGGTGGTCATGGTGCGCAGATAGACGCCCAGCGTGACGGCCGTGAAGATGATCGCCTGGATGAGCAGGCGCCCGTCGTCAAGCGACGGCTCGTCCGTCCGGGCGGCCCAGATGGCCCAGGCGCCCAGGCCGGCGAGCGCCAGAAGGAACCCGTCCGCCCCCTTCACCAGCCGATTGACCAATCCATGCGTCCAGTGCAGCCAGCCATCCCGTGCACCGGCGAAATCGCCGGGGGGTGGCGCGCTGTCCGGCTCAGCCTCCGGCTCGACATCTGGCGCGGCGGCCGGCGGCGGCGGCGCGACAGGGTCCAGAACGGCGGTTTGCCCTTCAGCCGGAAAACGGACCTGCACGTCGTCGCGCATGGCGGTCTCTCACCCTTGCACGAAGCGGCGGATGATCGGCTTCAACGCCTGCCCCAGCGGATGGGAGCGAAGCCGGCGGGTCAGGCCGGTCTGCCGGATGAACTGCATCGGCGTCCGCGGCGTACGGAACACGGTGACGGGCTGGCCGAACAGCTCGGTGTCGCGCACGTAATGGCGCGAAGCCATCGCACCGACCAGCATGGCGCGGTAGCGCTCCGCCCAGTCGGGGCGTGCCAGAAGCAGCTTGTTGTCGCCGATGGCGAAGGGCGCCAGGACTCCCGGCCGTTCGGCCATGAAGCGGCACATGCCTTCGGACACGGCGGGGAATTCCGGGTTGAAGTAGTCGTCGAGGACGATCACCCCGCCGTCGCCCAAACTGTCGTCGGCGATGCCCAGGTCGTGGCGCGTGATGTCGGCGGTGTGGCCGCCGTCGATGCTGAACAGGCGGACCGCGGGACCCAGCCGGCCGGCGAGGCCGGTCCAGGCGAGAGTCGTCGAGTTGCCCTTGACGACCTCGACCGACGCCGGTTCGATTCCGAAGCGGACGAGGTTGGCGCGGAAGGCCGTCTCGTCGCCTTGTCCCGACTGGTCGACGTTGAATTGCTGGTCGTCGAACAGATCGATGGCGAAGGCCCGCTCACCGGCTTGGCGCACCAGCGCCAGCAGGATGAACAGCCGTCCGTGATGGACGCCGATCTCGCCGACGCTTCCCGCCACGCCCTGAGCGCTCTGCCAGACGCCGACCGTGGCGATCAGGCTGGCGTCCAGGCGCGACAGCCAGCCGTCCACACGGCGATGGCCGCCATGCACATAGCGGTGCAGCGCCGAAGAAAATGCTATTGGGGGTTGAGGCGACATGATGACCTCTTACTACCACACTGTTTAAAATGGCTTAAGCCAGTATTGGCGGCGCCGGGGCGATAAATTTCGACAAAGAGTTACAACCAAATTTTGCAATTCTGTCGCATTTTGAAGATTTTCGGACGGGCGTAGCTTGGTGATTCTGCTGCGCTCGCCTTGCGGTTCATTGGTCATGCTCATGATTGGTGGTTCCCGCTATGCATGGCGATCACGTTGCAGGCATCGGCGGAGCAAGGCCGGGGAGGCGGCGGCGATCATGGTCTTCCCATGCCGAGGATCGGGCGTTTCGTTGGATGAAGGGGGCGCTGGGCGCCGGCCTGCCGGCGGGCGTTGCGCCAGTAGAGGGCGAGCGCCATCACGCTGGCGACCTCGCCGGGCGTGAAGACGACCGAATAGATGGTGGAGGTGGCCAGGGCGAACAGGACGTAATCGCCCAGCGCCTGGGTCATGGGGTCGTCGCCGGTGGCGGCCTTGCGGGCGCTGCGCAGCGCCGCGACGTAGAAGGCCGCGATCAGCACCGCGCCGATGACGCCGTATTCGAAGACGATGCCGATCCAGCCGATGTCGGCGAGATAGAATTGATTGTTGCCCAGGATGTCCGCCAGGGTCACGTTGCTGAAGCGGGTGACGGCACCCACCCCCAGCAACCAGCGCAACGGCGTCACCTCCAGGAAGTCGAGCGCCAGGACGATGGAGTTCTGCCGGATCGACAGGGAGGCGCCGAGCATCTGCTCGGCCCGGTTGGCGAGGTCCACGCTGTAGACGGCGGCCAGGAAGACCGTTGCCAACAGGGCCATGCCGACCGCCAGGATCCGCCACCAGCCGCGCGCCGAGGTGATCATGGCGAAGCCGACCACCAGGACGACGCTGCCCAGAGCCGTGCGCTGCTTGTAGATCAGGACCATCAGCAGCAGCCCGATCAGCAGCAGCGGGATGGTCCACCATTCCCGATACGCGCAGAACCGCCGGGACAGGTAGAAAAGGAACAGCACGCCGAAGAACATCGGCATGAAGATGCGCGGGCCGCGCTCGACGTCGTACATCAGCAGCTTGCTCTTCAGCGGGTCGGTGGCGTAGGCCTCCGGCGGGAGGACCAGCCACAAAGCGAGCATGATGACGAAGGTGCCGGCGCCAAGCGCGATCAGCGCGCCGCGCACCTGCGGCAGCGTCGGGCGCAGCAGCGTCAGAAGGGCGGCGAGGGAGAAGTAGTAGGCGAAGGGCCAGACCTTGACCGTGGTCGCCATCGCGTCGGTCACCCCGTTGCCGAGCTGGACCATGGACACCGCCGGGGTGATCGCCACGAGGTAGGCGAGCAGGGCGATGCACAGCGATTTGAACGGCAGCTCGATCTGCGCCAACGCGTAGACGGCGAGCGGGATGGTCAGGACCGGCCAGCTTTTCGACAGGGCGTAGAGCGGCGGGACATCGACCAGATAATGGAAGCTCTGCCCGAACAGGGGCAGCACCGCCAGCAGGATCATCATCGTCAGGGAACGGGGCTGGGAACGGCGGGGCGCCGCCACCCGGACGGGCGACAGGATGCGGCCGCGCTGCCGGGCTCCCAGCTCGACGATCATGGGCGCGCCGCCGGCTTCGGGCGCGCTTGACCCCGCTGCTCCGACCACCAGGCGGAGAGGGCAATGCCGAGCAGCGGCAGGGAGTCCACGAAGACCCGCCGGGCGTGGCCGCGCGGGTTCTGGGCCAGCCGGTACAGCCATTCCAGAGCGAGGCGGCGGAACAGCGGCGGCGCGCGTTCGACCAGTCCCGTCACGAACAGAAGCGAGCTCCCGACGCACAGACCGACGCCGGTGGCCTGTCCGGTGCTCCGGATGGCCAGCGACAGGCACTCCGACTGCGGCGCGCCGACCGCCAGGAAGACGAAGCGGGCCGGGTGGTCCAGCACGAAGCGGACGCAGCGCTCGACCTCCCGCGGGTCGGCGGAGAAGCCCATCGGCGGCTCGTGCCGGGCCAGCCGGGTCAGGCCGAAGCGGTCGCGCAGGCGGCGCTCCAGCTCGTCGTTGCCGCCGATCACCGTGACGGTATCGTCCGGTGTGATGACGTGCGCGAACAGGTGGGCGGTCAGGTCGCTGCCGCTGGCGCTGGGCAGTGGCTTGCGGAACAGCCGGCGGGACAGGTGCCGCATGATCTGGCTGTCGCACAGCCGCAGCCACGCGCCGTCATAGGCGGCGCGGAAGCGGGCGTCGCCGCCGCGGTGAAGCCGCACCACATGCTGCGCGTTCGGCGTCACGACATAGGCGAAGGACTCTCCCGGCGCACGCCCGGCGATGGCCTGGGCGGCGCCGGCCACGTCGAGGCGGGTGATGGCGACCCCGAACACGGTGTCCGAGGGGTGCTCCCGCCCCGGTTCGGTCTGGGGCGCCGTCATGGGAAGGTCGTGATCGCGCCGGTTTGACGGCTGATCGTGTAGTTGAACGTGCGCTCGAACGGGACGACGCGGTTGATGAACTGCTCGACCCACAGGCCGGTCTCGGCGATGGAGCTGCGCGGCACGAACAGGATGTCGCCGGCGACCAGCGGCACGTCGCCGACCGCTGCCCCGGTCTCGATGAACCGGCGGGTGTCGATGGTGCGCAGCATCGGCTTGTTCTCGGGGTTGCGGCGGATCAGCACCACCTCCTCGTACCGCGCCTCGCGGTCGAAGCCGCCGGCCAGCATGATCACCTCCATCACGCCGATGCGGCCGTTCAGCAGGTAGGTGCCGGGGCGGGCGACGGCGCCGCCGATGTAGGCGCGGTTCGACGGAGTCTCCTTCAGCCCGATGCTGACCTGCGGGGCGCGCATCCAACGCCGCGCGCGTGTCTCGACCACGGTGGCCAGTTCGCCCGGCGTCAGTCCGGCGGCCTCGACCTGCCCGGCCATGCGCAGCCCGGCGGAGCCGTCCGGGCCGATCATCACCTCCTCGTCCATGTCGGGGACGAGCGTGAACTTGACCTGGAAGCGGTCGCCCGGACCCAGCCGGTAGGGCGGGGTGGAGTCCTCCCAGCGGGCGAAGCCCTCGGGCATCGCCTCCTTTGGAGTCAACGACTGGCCGGTGCACGCGCCGAGCGCCAGCAACGCCGCCAACAGGAAGCCCCGCATCACAGCCATCGGTAGATCACCTGGGGAATGTGGAAGTGACGGCCGGTCAGCACCAAGCCGACGATGTCGCCGCCGGACGCGAGAATGGAGTCGCGCATCCGGGCGGCGACCGGCGCACGGGTGTGCTCAGCGCGGGCGACCAGGATGTTCGCATCCACCATCGGCGACAGCCGGCGGGCAAGATGGCTGTTCCCAATCGGCGGCGACAGAATCAAAATGATGTCAAAGCGTTGATTCAGCCGCTCCAGCATCTGGCGCGACTGGGCGATGGGGGTGCGCAGGCTGCCCAGCGCCGATCCCGTCGCCTGCCGCGACACCCAGAGCAACGGCACGGCGGAGGGCAGCGCTTCGAGGTCGCCGGCGCTTTGCGGCTCGATGGTCGGCAACCGCTCGCCGGCTCCGCTGTCCGCTTCCCCGGCCGCCTCGCCGTCGGCGCCCGCGTTGATCGCCGCCAGCTGCCCGGTGCCGTCGCCGCAAAGATCGATGACCAGGGTCCGCAGGCCCCGCCCCTTGGCGAACTCCAGCGCCAGCCCGCGCGCCACGATGGCGTCGCCGTCGCCGTCGTTGGCGGTCACGAACTGGATCAGCGCCATCGGCTGGTCGTCCAGGCCATGGTCGCGCAGCTGGGCGGCCAGATGGATCAGCTCCTGCTGGGCGCCGGGGGACACCAGCTCGCCGTCGGTGTCGGAGAAGCTGGCGATGGCCGGAACGCCCAGGTCGCGCTCGATCTCGTGCGGCAGGATGTAGACTTGGCGCAGCCATGTCGCCAGCACGCCGGCCGCCCCGCCCAGCAGGATGCCGCCGACCAGACCGGCGATGATGAAGCTCGGCGCCATGCTCGTCCCGGTCGCCGGGGCCACCGCCGGCTGCACGACGCGGACGTTGGAGAAGCGCACCTTGGCGGCCTCCTCCTCGGCGCGGGCGGCCTCGGTGCGCTGGGCGTAGTCGCGGTAGATGTCCTCCATCACGCTGCGCGTGCGCTCCAAATCGCGCAGCTCGCTTTCCGCCTTGCGCAGGCGTCCGACCTTCTCAACCGCCACCGTGTGCTGGCGGTTCAACTCGTCGAGCTGCCGGGCCACCGCGTCCTGCTCGATCTCCAGCGTCAGCAGATGGTTGTTCAGGAAGGGGATGGACGGGTTGCGGACTTCGCGCGTGGTGTTGTAGACCGGCTTGTCGCCGCCCTTCATCGACTGCCGGACCGTCCGGATCTTCCGCTCCAGCTCCTGGAGGGGCGGGTAGTCCGGCAGGAACTGCGAGGCCATCCGGTCGCGCTCCAGCTCCAGGCGGAGCAGCACGTTGCGGTCGTCGTCGTTCTGGGTCTGGTTGCTCTGCTCCCGGAAGTCGAACACCCGCTCCGGCAGGGCGGCGAGCCGCTTCTTGGCCGCCGTGACCTCCGCCTGGAGGGCCGCCTGGCGCTCCTGGGTCTGCCGGCGGCGCTGCACGATGCTGTCCACCTGGTTGGCGGCGAGCAGGCTTTCCTGCCCGAGATCGACGATGTCGTATTCGGACTTCAGCGCCTGGATCTGCCCCTCGATGCTCTTCAGCTGGTCGGAGTGGCGCGCCAGTTCGGAGGCGAGGAAGGGCGAGCGCGGAACGTCGAAGATCGCGCGGCGGCGCTTCAGGTAGGCGTCGGCCAGGGCGTTGACGGTGTCCGCGGCGAGGTCCGGGTCCTCGTGGCTGAAGCTGAGGCGCACGATGTTGGAGGAGGATTGCTGCTCCACCTGAAGGCGGCGCTTGAACTTGTCGATCGCCTTTTCGAGCTGGTCCTGCGGGCTGTCGGCGGGCAGGAGGCCGAAGAGGCGCGGGCGCGCGATTTCCGGAAACAGGGTGACGGGGCCCAGCGCGCTCAACGTATCCTCGATCACCCGACGGCTCTCAAGGATGCGGATCTCGCTGTCCACCGACTTCAGCCCGTCGATCGACAGGATGGAGGGCAGGGTCCCGGCCACGTCGCTGATCCCCGCATGCGCGCGGTCGATCATCATCATGACCAGACTTTCCGCGGCGTAGCGCGTGCGCGCATAGGTGGCGGCGGTCAAACCGGCGATGATTGCGAGAAGAGCAACGACCAGGATAATGCGCTTGTGATAAAAAGCGAGTATCAGAAGGTCGCGCGGCGTAAATGCCGACACACCGCTGGAGAACAGCACCCCATGCGATTGCTGGGCCGGCGTGCCATCCGGCTGGTCAGCCGATTGACTCTGCCTGCGATTTTCCAGATGTTGGGACAGCATCTTTTACGGGTACCGTAGCGTGTGGATCGAACACTTTACTGGTATGGTTTACCACGTCCGGTGTAGACCTGTCATGGGGTGGTTGGGGTTTTGAAGCATTTTGTCTCAATTTTTAGCTATTTGCTTTTTGCCGAAACCCCTCACTTTTGGTTGGGTGCCAGGATGCCGGCCCCAGCCCCACCGAGCCACGCGCCATGAACCACAGTCTGTCGTCCCTGAAAGCCGCGATCGAGCTTCGCCACCCGCGGATGTTCCGTCGCCTGACCTGGCTCCGCGACCGCCTCGCGCCCTATTACGCCGAGCCGGAGCTGCGTCTGCTTCCCGCCCTGTGCGTTCCGGGAGAGGCGGCCTACGACATTGGCGCCAACAGCGGCATCTACACCTTCTGGCTTTGCCGCACGGCGGCCAGCGTGACGGCCTTCGAGCCGAATCCGAAGCTCGCGTCGCTGCTGGAGAGCAAGTTCGCGCCGCTGATCGCGTCCGGCCGACTGCGGGTAGAGGGGTGCGCGCTGAGCGACGGCGACGGGTCGATCGTGCTTCATGTGCCGCGCTCATCCGCCCTGGCCTCGGTCGAGGTGGGGGCGGTGGGCGCCCATGGCGAGGAGGTGGAGGCGGTCACCGTGCCGCGCCGGACGCTGGACCACTACGACGACCGTACGGTCGGCTTCCTGAAGATCGATGTGGAAGGGCACGAGTCCGCGGTGGTCGGCGGCGGCCTCCACCTGATCGGGCGCGACCGTCCCAACCTGCTGATCGAGGCGGAGGAGCGGCACAATCCCGGAGCCCTGGCGGCGTTGCAGGCGCGGCTGGCCCCGCTGGGCTACCGCGGCTATTTCGTCCTGGCGGGACGCCTGTGCACGCTGGACGGCTTCGACCCGGATCGCCACCAGTCCCGCTCGGCCCTCAACGCGGCGGGCACCCACCGCGTCAAGGGGCGGATCTACATCAACAACTTCATCTTCGTCGCGCGCGACGGCGTGGCCGACCGGCTGCGCGCCGCGCTCGGCCAATCAAGCGGGAGCTGATCGCGCCAGCGGTGGCATCAGCGGCGGCAATCGACCTCGGGCCAGGGCCGCTTCTGGTAGAAGGGGCGCAAGGTCAGGATCTTCGCCACCTTCCAGATGCGGCTCTGCCGCTCGGGGCACAGGTTATTGACCGCCGAGGTCGGATTGCCGCGCCACCAATCGGGAAGGTGAACCTCGACCTCGTAGGTGTTCAGGTGCAGCTCGGGTTCGCGGATCCACCAGCCATAGGGCAGACGGTCGAAATGGGTGCGGATTTCCTGGCGGATGTCGATGGCGCGCCATTCCTCCCCGTCCTGCGCTTCGGCCGGGCCACCATGCCCGAGCAGCGCCGCGGCAAGGCACAAGGCCAGCGCCGCATGGACTCTCCGGTGCCCTCGCTCTTTCGCCACCTTGGTCATCAACCGACTGTTCTCCCTGCGCGGCCCAACACGGCGGGTCGCCGCGCGTCTCCGGATCTCTTCCGCTTCCGCAACAACCCTTTATCCCATAGAGCGTGATGCGTCTCCAGACATGGCATGCCCTCGGGCGTTACGGCGTCGGCCTTGGGCTGCGCGGGGTGGAGGTCGTCGGCAAGCTCGGCCTCTATATCATAGCGGCGCGCGCGCTGGGCGCCCATGATGCCGGCCTGTTCTTCCTGTGCCTGACCTGGATCGGCCTGGCATCGACCATGGCGCGGCTGGGGCTCGAACGGGCGATCACGCGGCACATCGCCGCCGAACTGGCCATCGGCCAGGGGCGGGCCGCCGGCCGTGACCTGCGGACCGGTTTGATCGGCACGGGACTCGCCGCGACCCTGGCCGCGGTGGTGGCCTTTGCCCTGGCGGGGCCGGCGTCGCACCTGCTGTTCGGGGCGCCGGACCTCGAAACGCCGCTGCGCCTGTCGGCCCTGGCCCTGCTGCCGCAGACCCTGACCATCACCATCGGATCGGCCCTGGCGGGGCTGAAGCGGGGCATTGCCGCGCAGTTCGTGCAGAACGCGCTGTGGCCGGTGCTGATGCTCGCCGCTCTGGTGGCGGGGGTGTCCAGCCTCGATTCCCTGATCCTGGCCCTGGCCGGGGCGTTGACGTTCACCGCCGCGATCGGGATGGCCCTTCTCGCGCGCGACCGCCGCCGCTTCACCGACCATTCCGTGGTCGCCGATGTCGCGTCTTCGGACAGGCCGGCGGAGGTTCTGCCGTCGCTCTGGCACACCGCGCTTCCCCTGTTCGTCGTCGAGCTGGTGCAGGTTTCGCTGGCGTCGCTGCCGGTGCTCGCGCTGGGCGTCTTCGTGGACGCGGCCTCGGTCGGCGCGTTCAGCGTGGCGAACCGCATCTCCATGTTGGTCTGGGTCGTCGTCATCAGCATCGGCACCTTCGCCGCGCCCAACTACGCCGAACTGCATCGCCGCGGCGAGACGTCCCGTCTGCTGGCCATGAACCGCGGCATCATGCTGGCCGTCGCGGCGCTGAGCCTGCCGATGGTGTCGGTCATGATGATCGTGCCGGAGCTGTTGCTCGATCTGGTGGGGCAGGGGTTCGGCAGCGCGGCGACGGCGCTGCGCATCCTCGCCGTGGGCCAGATGATCCATTGCCTTCTGGCCTGCCAGGACATCCTGCTGGCCATGACCGGGCATGGGCGCACGCTGCGCCGGTTGAACCTTCTGCAGTTGGCGGTGTGCATCGTGCTTGGCGCCATCCTGATCCCGGTCTTCGGCATGACGGGCGCGGCGGCGGTGACGGCCCTGACGGTTGCCCAGGGAGCGATCGGAACGACGCTGGTGCGCCTCGTGCTGTTCAAGAGCCACACGGGCCCTGCCGCCTTCGGCCGCCCCTGACCAAACTGACCAAGTCGGGGGCCGCGTCCAACGTTGAACCGCCCCCGGTTTGCCACCCCCGGCGCCAGTGAATTTCTTCAAGGTGTTACTTGAGTATAAACGCGATGTAGGAATCGCTGCCGATCTGGCCGGTCGTGGTCATCAAGGAACCGACGGACTTCCCGCTGAACGTAAGGCTGGTATCAATCGTCCCGTTGCCGTCCATGTCGATGTGCGCGGTGGAGCCCTTGAAGTTGGTGGCGCCCTGCATCTCGGCCCACGTCAGCTTCGAGGTGCCCGTACGCCAGCCCCAGGCGGTCGCCCATTCGCCCGGCTCGAAATCGGTGATGGTCGACCAGGTGATGCCAGGGGTGCGGCCATCGACGAAAAACGTGTCCTTGCCGGCTCCTCCGGTCAGAAAGTTCGACCCGGTTCCGCCATCGAGCACATCGTCGCCCGCCCACCCCTCGGCCGCATCATTGCCGCCCAGCAGGTTCATGAAATCCGCGCGATCGCTACCGATCACCGCTTCGCCCAGATCGTTGCCCAAATACTGATTCTTCAGCCAAGAGACCGGGCCGTCGTAAGGAGCCATCTCAACGATGCGCCCGCTCACACCGTCGTTCACCAGAGCGCGGCGGGCGGGGTCGATCACCGCCGGCAAGGCCGCCTGAGGCATGATGTCATCGTTGCGGATGGTGCCGGTCACCCTGGCGGTTCCCAGCGCCGCCCCGACCGGGTCGGACAATGTGACGGTGAAGGTTTCGTCGGGTTCCACGGCCGTGTCGCCGGTGACGTTCACGGTGATCGTCCGGCTCGTTTCACCGGCGGCAAAGGTGATGAATCCCGAGGGCAGCGCGCCGCCGAAATCGGCGGCGTCGGCCGGGTTGTCGCCGGAACCGGCAACCACCCATCGTGCCGAGGCCGTTGTCGAACTGTCGCCTGTCCGGCTGACCGTGAAGGTCAAAGGCACCGTTCCGCTGTGTCCCTCCCAGGCCGAACCGTTGGCGGCGGTGATCGCAAGAGCCGGCGACTCCGGCGGTGCCGGAGCGTCGATGATCGTCACCGTCGGAAAGGAGTTTGTCGTCGTCAGCTGGACGGCGGATTGGCTGCCCGTGCTGATGAGGTTGGTGTCGAGCAGGAAATCAATGATTTCGTCACCCTCAGTGTAATCGACGTCCGGCTGAACGGCGATGGTGAAGGTGTTTTCGACTCCGACCGTCAACAACATCTCGACGGACACGGCATCGGTTGTGATCCGGCTGTCGGGAGAGAAAATGAAATCGCCGGCCTGCGCCGTCCCAATGTACGGCTTCACCTTGGCCCGGAATGTCGCCCCAGGGCCGGAGCCGTTGTAAAAATAATCACCCGAGTGTGACGAGTAGTAGGAATACAGATACTCCAGCGTCAGCGATACCGTGAACCTCACGCTCCCTTCCCGCACCTCGGCGGTCGATGCCGCCCAGGTTGCCTGGATGTAATCGACGGTGACGAGCGGACTGTCGGAAGCGGAGGAGATCGTGAACGCAGCGGTGGATTGCGACATTCAATGTCCCTTCTTCTGCTTTTCAGCGATGCCGCAGGACCGGCCGCCGCTCGGGCTGCCGGGGGTGAGCAGCCGCTCTCCCGGCACGGGGAAGGCCGTCGCGAGGTGTCCCGGCGGCCGATCGAACGTCAAAGCGGCGTGGGCCAGAGCTTCTTCGGTGCGTCCGCCCTGGTCGCAGGCGGTCAGCGTTGGAGCCGGCGGAATGGCCTGGACGGATGACGTGTTGCCCGCTGGAGCGAAGCGGCCGAAAAGAGGGGTTTCCAGCCGAACGGTTCCATCGAAGCCGAACGCCGAGGAGGCCGATACGAGGCTGTCGGGCGAGGCATGATAGGTCTGCGACGCGACGCGGATAGCGCCGCCGTCTCCTCCGACCGCCGTTGCCACCACCCTGGAGTCGTCGAACACGACGGAGCGGCCGGAAACGATGATGTTGCCGCCACCACCCAGCCCGCCGGCCGCCGCCGACACGCGGCCGCCCACCAAACGGAACAGCCCGCCGACCTCAATAAGGACATTGCCTCCGTTCGACCGATCGGCACTGGCGTTGATCGTCGAGCGATCGACGGTAAGCGGCCCCGTCGACGACAGCATAAGGTCACCGGCCACACCGGCCGAGCGGCTGCGGACGGTGACCTCGGCACCATCGTGCAGCCACAGCCGGTCGGCACGGATCGACACCGAACCGCCGCGGACGGCGTTCTCACCCGCGGACGCGCCGATGGTTCCACCGTGGCTGAGCCGAACCGATCCGGCCACGACGTCCACGCTTCCCCCGGCGCCGGTCCCGAAACTGCCGCCGGCGATCTGACCGAAATCGCTCACCTGGAGATCGCGCGCTCGGACCACGATGTTGCCGCCATCTCCCGACGCGGTGGCCCGCGACAGGGCGAAGACGCCGCTTTGCGTGCCCAATGGCGCGCCGTCGGGCGCGCTGCCAACGATTGTCAGGGAATCTCGGGCCGTCACCGAGACCGAACCCCCGCGCCCTGCGCCGAGCGCCACGCTGCCAATCCCGCTGCGCTGGTCGAGGTGGATCGATCCCGCCGTCACCGCGACGGTCCCGCCAGCCCCGGCGGCGCCCAGCGCCGAACTGCCCGAGATCGTCGCCGCGCTCATCCGCAGAGCACCGGCGACGTCGACCGCGACCTCGCCGGAGGTTCCCGATCCGATGGTTTCCGCCGCGATGCGTCCACCGGTCATCGTCAGGGTGTCGGCGGTGACGCGGATGGGCCCGCCGGCCGCCTTTCCCTTGGCCAGCGAGCTGAGTTGCCCGACGTAGGACGCCGCCGCCGACAGCGCGAGGTCCGACGCCACAACGGTGATGCCGCCCGACGGGCCGATGTTGTCGGACGCGACCTCCACGGTCGAACCGTCAACCGAGACCGAGCCTCCTTCAAGCCGGATCGCCCCTCGCTCCGCGCTGACCTGGCTGCCCCTGGCAATGGACAGGGAACCCGACGGCGTGGGCCGTGACGGCGCGCCCGCCTCCAACCGAACGGTCGCCCGATCCGCCGGCGCGACCATGGCGACCTGCCCATTCTGCGACCGCACCGCGGCACCGTCCAGATCCAGGAGGGGCGCAATCAGGCTGATGTTGCGTTGTGCCGTCACGGAGCCGCGGATGATTCGAATGGCGGAGGAGTCCCCGACGAAGCCGAAGGACTCCGGAGCGGCAATGGACAGCGCCCCGCCGGCGGCGCCGTTGGCGGCGAAGCTTTTGCCGTCGGGGAAGGCGATGGAACCGGCGGTGGCCGCGTGGAATGCCCCGCTGACGTTGATCGCCGCGGTCGGGCCGACGACGATCCCATTGGGGTTGATCATGTAGAGGTCGGCGGATTTTATATCGGACGACAGGTTGCCGTAGATGCGGGTGGGTTCCTTGCCGGTGACGCGCGTGATGACGCGTTGGACATCCTCTCCCCCCCGGAAACGCGCGGCCTGATCGGCCCTGACCTCGAACTTTTCAAAGCTGTGGAAGAGGTTTGGTCCCGCGCGCGTGCCCAGGGACTCCGGAATGATCATCGTCGAACCGGACAGCGTCCGCAGCGGCCCCATGGTGCCATCGGTCACCACATCGGCACACGCGTGGTGTGCGATGACGGCGAAGGAAAAGAAGACGATGGTAACCGTAAGGCGAGTCATATGACAATATAACTCCCATAAGAGGATATAATATAATATATATCATCCTATGAGGGATGAAATCCGGAGATTCGCCCTGATGGGTAGGCTTCTGACCACGTTGATGATGGCCTCGCTCCTGGCGACGGTCCCTTTCGCCGCCCAATCCCCCGCCCAATCGGCCGCGGTGCCGGCGGGCCGGGCGGAGTTGCCGTGCCGTGACGCGATGGGCGCCTACGACAGGGTCATCCTCATCAAGAGGAACCTGGAAGCGGAGATCAGCACGCTGCGGAGAATGAAGGACGAGGGAAAGATCTCCGGCGAGCACATGGCCCGCTACGGGAAGATCACCCGGGACTTCGACGCCCTGCGGAGCGAATGGAACAGCTTCTTCGCGGATGGTGCGCGCGACATTGCCAATTTCGGCCCCGTCAGTTTCGATCCCGACAAGAGGGTCGAGGCGTTGTCCGATGCCGCCATGAAACTGGAGCCCGAACTGAAAATCCTCCTGGAGGATCTGTCGAATCGACTCGTGGTTCCTGTTCTGGCGCTGCCGGAGCTTGCCATGTTCGCCGTTGGCGTCGCCGCTCTGTATTTCCAGTTCGACAGCTGGCTCGACAGCCGGCAGGACCGCGCCGAGCAGAAGGATCGCCAAGCCTGGGCAGCCTGCGCAAGCCACCTGAAGGATCTCGTCTTCCAACCGGACCGGTGATGCGTTGCACGGCCCCGTGGTTAGGACGGCTGGCGCTGCCGGTCCTCCTTCTGTTGTCCGCACCAGCGTTGGCCGCCTCCTGCCCGGATTCCAATTGGTGGACCGCCTACAAGGCCCGCATGGGAGGGGCCGCTCCAGCCCCGGTGGGCGGGGTGAGTCAGCCAAGCCCGCGTCACCCGGCGTGCGATGAGGCGGCCGACCGGTTGCGGGGGGCTCTGTGGTCGGCGCCCGCGAGTTCGGGGTGGCCGGGCTGGAGCGAGGCGGCGCTGGCCTGCGCGTCCGAACTCGACAGCCGCGATCGGCGGTTGCTGGCGGCCGCGGCGGCCTTCGACAGCATCCGGGCCGGATGTCCACCGGCTTCGGTCGACGCGCTCAAGGCATCGGCGGATACGAACCGCGACCGGAAGGCGGGGTTCCCCGACGACACCGACGCCGCGTTCACGGTTCTTTTGGGAATCAGGAGCGCGCGCGCCATCGAGCGAGCAGGGCCGGCCGGTTCCGCCGATGACATGGCCTCCGCCCGCATGGGTTTCCGCGAGGCGTTGGAAACCCGATACCGTTGCGCGACGGACGGCTGCCGGATCAACGTCGCCTTCGCCAAGGCTCACGCCTGCCTGTACCTGGCCCGGATGGAAGATGTGGCGGGGCCAACCGCCGTTGAACCCGGCACCGCGGAGGCGTGTGCGGCCGCCCAGATGGGGCCGCTGGCGACGCTGACGGACCCGGTCGAACTGAACCGTGCGACGCAACGTTTTCTCGCCGCCAACCAGCCCGCCGCTGGCACGGACGATGGCCCGCTGGAACGCCTCGCCAGCTTACGGACCCGGGCCGATGCCTTTGCGGCCGCCGGGAAGGAGGAGCAGGCTCGGCGGGCGCTGGCCTACGCGCGCGAACTGGTGGCGGAGAATCGGCTGGCCTTCGTGGGCGACGGGGCCGAATCCGATCCGCGCTTCCGCTCGCTCCTGGACGCGGTCTACGACCGGTCCATCCGGCTCGCCGTCGACGGCCGCAGCGGAGTGGCCGGAATGCCGGAGGTCCTCCGCATCCTGGAAGACCGCCGACGGATCGACCTCGTCCGTGCCTTCCGATCGGACTGCTGGTTCGAACCCGTTCCCAGCCCAACCTCCCGCCGGACCACAGTCTGGGCGCCAGACGCCGCCTTGCGAGGCGACTGGATCGTCGTCGTGTCGAACATCGGCGGCGAGGTTCTGACGGCGGCCGGAGCTGCGGATTCGCCATCGGATCTGTTTGACAACGGCGTCACCCTCCTGCACCGAACGCCCAGCCTGCCGGTTGAAGAGGCCGTGCGCGACTGGCGCAAAGGGCTGGATGCGGAAGACGCCCCGCCTTCGCTGGAAACCATCGCCGCGAACTTGTCGCAGACCCTGTTCGGCCCGGTCGCGCAGGGTCTTCTGCGCGCGAAACCAAAACGGATCATCATCGTTCCCGACGCCTGGGCGGCGCGGATTCCGTTCTCCGCCCTTCCGTTCGGTGACCGGAACACCACCATCGCCGACGCGGCCGATCTCGTGGTCATGCCCGCGCTGGACGCGCGGCTTTGGCCGAAGGAGAAGGCGCTGAACAAGCCGCCGCCTCGCGTTCTTGCCGGCGGCCTGACCGAGCGTCTGACGCACTCGGCGTCGGAGATCCGGCGCATCGCCACGCTGCTGGACAGCGTCGTTCTGAATGAAACCGAGCTTACCCTGAGGAACCTGGAGGCGGCGGCGAGGGACCGGTTTGACGTCCTGCATATCGCCACGCACGCGTCGTTCGGCGGGGCCGGGGGGCCGTCCATCACCATGGGCGACGGCACCACGGCTGGCGCCGCCGACATCGAGACACTCGTGCGTATGATGCGGGATCCGTCCGGGAATGCCCTGGATCTGCTGACCCTGTCGGCCTGCGAAACCGCTCTCGGCGACGGCTCGGGGGGCAAGGAACTCGGCCTGCTGGGGATGGCCTTGCGCACCGGAGTGCGCGCTTCCGTCGGAACGCTGTGGACCGTGAACAAGGAATCCACGCCGGAACTCATGACACGGTTCTACGAGTACATGACCATGGGGTGCGACAAGGCGCGGGCGCTTCGTCTCGCGCAGCTGGATCTGAAGCAAGGGCGCGTCGGCCATGGAGCGTGGCGGTCCCCCCATCATTGGGCCGGATTCGTCTTTTCCGGTGACTGGACGGCCCTCGTCGACGCCCCCAATTGCCCCCTCCAATGACGGCCGGTGCAACGCCCGGCGGCCGGCCGCCGTCCCCACGCCGGACCAGCCTGCGCGGCGTCTTGCGCGCGTTGGCCGCTCCGGCGTTGACGGCCCTGGTGCTTGCGGTTCCGTTTGCGGCGCACGCGGGCGAGGCCGGCGACGACGCGGCCCGCGCCTGCCTTGGCGTGCTGGCCAACCGGCCGCCCATCGCGGAGAACCCCGATCCGGACGCCGTTCGCGTCACCCGCTTCGCCGCAGCCGATCCCTCGGCGCCGCTCGCCGTCGAAATCGACGGCTTCCTGAACGGGAGCTATGCCGGTGTCCGGCTTGGCGACCTGGACATCGACGCCCTGATGCGTCGCGTCAACGCCTGCCTGTTCGCCGCCGGCTTTCCGACCTCGGGTGTCGACGAGGTCGTTCGGGCCGACGATGGCGCGGTCATTTACCGTGTGCGCATCGGCCGTGGCGACGACGTTGAACTGGTTGCCGTGGACCGCAGAACGGGCCTGCCGGAGCCTCCGCATGTCGTCCGGTGGCTGCGCCGGATGCTGATCCCGGACGGCGCGCGCCCGTTCAGCACCGCGGATCTTGAGAATGGGTGGCGCCGCGCCAGGGACAGCGGCCGGGTCGGCCCCCTGTCCATCAGCGTGCGGCCCGGCCACACGGCCGGCGCGGCGCGGGTCGTGGTGGAGGTGGAGCGGCCTTCCTCGCCGTCGGCCGTGATCGGCGCGACCAACGATCTGCCATGGGCGCTGGGTGCCGCAGTGGCCTACGCGTCGGTGAGCGTGCCGGCGTTCATGCCGGGCTTCGATCATCTGACCGCTGAAACGGCCCGCGGCGAGGGTTACCGCCGCGAAGCCATCGGCTACGACGGCCCCATCGGTGCGACGGAGCACCGCTGGCTGGTGGCGGTCGGCCGGACGAAATCCAGGTTCGTGGAGGATTATTTCTCTGACCTCGGCATACGGAGCGAGGCGCTGGACTTCGATCTTGCGACGCGATGGCGGGTGATCGACGACTGGAGCGCCGACCGGACGGTCGCCGAGGACATCGGCCTTTCCCACAACGAACTGACAATCGTCGTCGGCGTGCGCGACATCTGGACACGGTCCTATCTGTTGGGGGAGCCATTTTCCTTCGACACGGCCGCCCACGACGGGGAGATCGACTTTCTGGAAGCGCGCGCCGGGGTCGAAATGCGCAGACGGGAGCGTGCCGGCGGGGCACGCCTTTACCTGGGCATGCGCCGGGGGATGAGGGGCGTCGCCTCGTGGATGCACAGCAAGATTGGAGGCGGGACCTATTCGGCCCTGGACGCCGAGGCCGAGGCCGCTTACGGCCCCTTACCCCTGGAGGGCCGGCTGGAGCTTCGGGCGCGCGGCCAATGGAGTCCCGACCGCCTGCTTCCCGCTGCCCGCTTCGTGCTGGGCGGCAGCAACAGCGTTCGCGGAATCGAGGTCGGTGCCTTGACCGGAAACAGCGGGCACGTGGAATCGCTCGATCTGGTTGTCCCGGTTCACGCCGATGCCACCCTGCAGGTCGATGGTGTCCTCTTTGCCGATCATGGACAGGTTCTGCCGGTGGAGGGGGGCGCCCAGCGGGTGGCAAGCGTCGGCGTCGGCGTTCGTGCCGCACTGTGGCATACGCTGAGCCTGGACCTTTATCTTTCACGGCCGCTTGCCGGTTCACCCAATGTCCGTACGGCTGGGGGACATTCGCCGACCGGATTGAACGTCAACATTGTTTCGCGGTTCTGATGAGGGCAGACCGTGACATGGAGCCGACGGGGCTACGCCTCGGGCGGCGGATGAGCGCGGCGTCATCGCGGCCTTATGAACAGCGTCGAGCGCATCGGAGGGTGTTCTCCGACACCTATGACGTTGCCAGGCGCGCAGGGGATGGCCGACTCACGTCGGCACCGACACCACCCCGCCCGGATTGTCCGTGACCGCGAAGGTCTCGAAGAACTCGATCTCCGGATCGGTGCCGTAGCGCCGCCGGATGCCGTCCAGCCATGGCCCCTGGTAGAAGCGCTGGGCGTCCTCCCGCTTTTCCCACTGGTAGACGCCCCCGGCGGTGCCGGTCCCGCTCCAGATGAACTGCTTGCGGATCAGGCCCGGCACATCGCCGAAACCCGGCGCGATTGACAGGAAATGCGCCCGGCACTCCTCCCGTCCGATCGCGGCGGGCAGGCGGTAGCGGACGATGGCGGTGATCATGGGGAACTTCCGTGCGTTGTTTCTCTACTTCATGAGTTGACATTATAGCGCGAGGCCGTTGAATATAGTCCATGAAAATCATGTATTCACATTTATAATGAGTGAATACGGCTTGATCGAAGGACGACGACCATGAGCACGCATCGGAACGGTTCGGGGATTTCGACGCTGGCGCCCTCGCGGCGCGGGCTGCTGAAGGTGGCGGCGGCGGGCGCGGTGGCGCTGCCTTTCGCGGGCGTGGCGTCCCGGCTGGTCGCTGCCCCGACGCCCGCCGCGCTGAAGCCGCTGAAGCTCGCCTGGAACACCGGCGCGGTGTGCGGTGCCCCGGTGGCGGTCGCTAAGCACAACGGCTTTTTCGAGAAGCACGGGCTGGACGTGGAGTTCGTCAACTTCGCCGGCACGACGGAGCAGCTTCTGGAGGCGCTCGCCACCGGCAAGGCGGACATCGGCCACGGCATGGCGCTGCGCTGGCTGAAGCCGCTGGAGCAGGGCTTCGACGTGCGCATCATCGCGGGCGTGCACGGCGGCTGCATGCGCCTGCTGGCCGCCAAGAACGGCGGCATCACCAGCCTTGCCGGGCTGAAGGGCAAGACGGTGGCGATCAGCGACCTGTCCAGCCCGGCCAAGCACCTGTTCTCCATCCAGCTCGCCAAGCAGGGGATCGACCCGAACAAGGACGTGGAATGGCGCGTCTTCCCCGGCGACCTGCTGGCCATCGCGGTCGACAAGGGCGAGGCGCAGGCCGTCGCCCATTGGGACCCGGTGACCTACAACTTCCTGAAGTCCGGCACTCTGGTCGAGATCTCCACCAACCTGTCGGGCGAATTCGCCAACCGCGTCTGCTGCGTCCTCGGCGCGCGCGGCAGCCTGCTGCGCGAGGACAAGGCCGCCGCCGCCGCGGTGACCCGCGCCGTGTTCGAGGCGCAGCACTACGCCGCCGCCAACCCGGTGGAGGCCGCCAAGGTCTACCAGCAATACTCGCCCAAGAGCAGCATCGAGGACCTCGCCGCCCAGCTTTCCAGCCAGACGCACGACCACAACCCGGTGGGCGCCGACATCAAGCGCGAGATCGCGCTCTACGCGGAGGAACTGAAGAGCGTCCAGGTCTTCAAGCAAAGCACCGACACAGCGAAGTTCGCCGACCGCGTCTACGCTGACGTGCTGGGCTGAGATGAGCAGCCTCGATGACGCCGCGGTGCTGGAGGGGGAGCGCAACCATTCCTCCACGGCCCCGCGCCTCTGGCTGGGCGGGCTGGCGGCCAGTGCCGCCTGGCTGGCCGCCGCCGCCCTGACCGCCCTGTGGCCGGAAACGGAGGAGTGGGTGCGCACCGGCGAGTTTGCCAGCCTGCTGGCGGTCATCGGCGGTGCGCTGGCCTTCGCCGTGCCGCTGTCGCGCCTGTTCGGCGCGGTGGGAGAGCGGCTGCGGGCCGCCGCCCCCTGGCTGGTCGTGCTGGCGCTCGGCGTGATCGGCTGGGAGCTGGTCACCGCCAAGCTCGACCTGCTGCCGCGTCCCTTCTTCGCGCCGCCGCAGGCGCTGCTGGAGGTGTATCTGGATGAGTGGCCGCGCCTGCTGGAATGCACCGTGGCGTCGCTGCAACTGCTGCTGCTCGGCTACGGGATCGGCGCCTTCGTCGGCTTCGTCACCGGCGTGTCCATCGGCTGGTCGCGGGCGGTGGGCTATTGGGTGCATCCGGTGCTGCGGCTGATCGGGCCGCTGCCGGCCACGGCGTGGCTGCCCATCGCCTTCTTCGCCTTCCCGTCGAGCTGGAGCGCCAGCGTCTTCCTGATCGCGCTGGCGACCGGGGTGCCGGTGACCATCCTGACTTGGTCGGGCGTGGCCGGCGTCAACCCGGCCTATTACGACATCGCCCGCACGCTGGGCGCGTCCTCGCGCTTCCTGGTGCTGAAGGTGGCGGTGCCGGCGGCGATGCCGCACGTCTTCGTCGGCCTGTTCATGGGGCTCGGCGCCTCCTTCGCGGTGCTGGTGGTGGCGGAGATGATGGGGGTCAAGGCCGGGCTCGGCTGGTACCTGCAATGGGCGCAGGGCTGGGCGGCCTACGCCAACATGTACGCGGCGCTTCTGGTGATGGCGCTGGTGTGCTCCAGCCTCGTCACGCTGCTGTTCAAGGCGCGCGACCGGCTGCTCGCCTGGCAGAAGGGATTGCTGAAATGGTAGCGCTGGAACAGGAGTTGCCGGCCGGTCTGGACCTTGAGGTTCACGGGGTCAGCCACGCCTTCGACCTGCACGGCGCGCCGCTGCCCGTGCTGGACACGGTCGGCCTGCGCGCCAAGCCGGGCGAGTTCGTGGCGCTGCTCGGCCCGTCGGGCTGCGGCAAGTCCACGCTGCTGCGGCTGGTCGCCGGGCTGGAGCCGCCGCGCGCGGGCCGGATTCTGGCCGACGGGCTGCCGATCACCGGGCCGCATCCGTCGCGGGTGGTGGTCTTCCAGGACCCGACGCTCTACCCCTGGCGCACCGTCTGGGACAATGTGGCGCTGGGGCTGGAGGCGCGGGGCGTGCTGCGCCAGCGGCGCAACCGCGTGGACGAAGCGCTGCGGCTGGTCGGGCTGGGCGGCTTCGCCAAGGCCTACCCGCATCAGCTCTCCGGCGGCATGGCGCAACGCGCGGCGCTGGCCCGCGCGCTGGTCAACGACCCGCGCCTGCTGGTGCTGGACGAGCCGCTGGGCAAGCTCGACAGCCTGACCCGCATCCAGATGCAGGGCGAGATCGTCGCGCTGTGGCGGCGCGCCGGCTTCACCGCCCTGCTGGTGACCCACGACGTGGAGGAGGCGCTGCTGATGGCCACCCGCGTCATCGTGTTCAGCGAGCGCCCGGCCCGCATCAAGGCGGAGATCGTCGTCGACCGCCCCTATCCCCGTCACCGCGACGACACGGTGCTGGTGGAGCTGCGCCACAAGGCGCTGGAACTGCTGGGCCTTGCCGGGAGCTGGTAGGGTGGGGGGCGTGTTGCCCCCACCCTAGCCCTCCCCCGCTTTGCAGGGGAGGGGACTGATCTCCCTCCCCTGCGTGAGCGGGGGAGGGCCGGGGTGGGGGAACCTTGACGGAACTCGGGCTCAGGAGCGGCGGAGGAGCGTGCGCTCGACGGCGTTCGCCCCCCAGACCGACAGTGGGATCATCACCGCCGCCGCGACCAGCAGACCGACTGTCAGGTTGCTGCCGAGAACCCAGCTGGCGGCGCGGTGGAACGTCTGCCAGGACGGGTCGGCGCGGCAGGCTTCCAACCAGGCCAGATCGAGGCCCAGCCGTTCCAGCCCATAGCTCACGTTGAACCAAGCCAGCGGTTCGCCATGGCGGGTCCAATGCGGCCATTGCGCCGTGACGCTCCACAGCAGCAGCGTGGACAGTGTGCCGATGGACAGGGTGGTCAGGCCGAAGCTCACGGCGGGGGCGATGCGAGACATCGGGGCGCGCATGGGTCGCTCATATAAAATCTAGTTGTTTAGTATAGTTTATAGATCGACCACGTGATCAAAAACTGTTTTTTTCTGAATTCCACATGTTTGGGGATCGAGCGAGCCGTCAGCGCTCTTTTCTGAGAGAATGCAAGTCATTCTCATTTCTGTGGACGCTCCGCCGTGTTTCCACGATGATGAGCAGCGAGCGTGACGCGGGGGCCTTTGTCTGGGCCTTCTCCGTGCGGACGCGGTGGGTCTGGCCCGGGCCTGCTGGCGCCGACGCTGCTGCTGGGCTTCGCCGCGCGCAAAGTCGGGCGGAACGCCTTCGCCGGCAAGACAACACCGGCCCCCGTGTTGCCCGCCGGGGCCGTCGCGGAGGAAGTGACATGATCCTGTCGTCGCTGTGCGTCGCCTACGCGGGTTTGCTCGCCCTGGCGCTCGCCATGGACCGCCATCACGAGCAGGTCCTCGCCCGGCCTCCCCCCGCACGGATCAGCCGCCTGCTGGGGTGGGCGGGATGGCTGGAGCTCGTGCTGTCGCTGCCGCCCGCGGTGATGGCGTGGGGGTGGGCGATCGGGATTCCGGCTTGGCTGGGGCTGCTGACGGTGGCCGCCGCGGCGCTGGTCCTGCTGCCCCACGCGCCGCGGGCGGCCTTGAGGCTTGGCCCCGCGGCGTTGCTCTGTGCTCCGATCCCTGCACTTCTTGGGTGAGGACGCGGTTTTTCCGCAACGCGGCCTTGCGTCCGGCGCCTGTGCGCGAAGCCGAGGAATTGTTTCACCATTGTGTAATTATGGATATTCTGCACAACCATGGAATGCCCCCGGCCGTGTGGGCGGACCGCGGCTGACGCAGGAGAACGGGCAATGACCGGACGGACCTCTCCCATCGCATCGGCGGTGCCCGGACGCATCCGCGTGCGCCACCCGCTGCTGCGCCGGGCGGACCGCTTCCAGGAGGCGCTGGGCCGCCTCGAGACCCTGGATGCCGTCGGGGTGACCGAGAGCAACCCGGCGGTGGGCAGCGTCCTGCTGAGCTACGACCCCGCCGTGTTGACGCCGGATGACGCCCGGTCCCAGGTGGAGGCGCTGCTGTCGGCGGTTCTGCATCCCGCTGAGGCCGCACCGCCGCCGGACGCGCCCGCCTCCGTCGCGGAGAGCAAGCCGGCCGCTCCGGAGCTGAAATGGCGGATCAACCGCGCGGCCAAGATCGGGATGATGGGCAGCATGGGGGCGACCCTGGCGGCGCTGGGGGTGGGCAAGCGCGTCCACGCCGGTTTCGGCACGCTGTTCGTCGCCTTCATGCTCGTCCACATGACCGTGCAGCGCAAACGCCTCTTCCAATGACTGTCCGCCTCCAATGACCGACCGAAAACCGAGCATGCCCGACGAATTCCTGAACCGGCTGGCCGCCGCCCTGACCATCGCGCACCACATTCCGGGCCGGGTGCGGCTGAAGCTCGACGGCGCCGCGGAGCGCGGTCTGGTGGCGCTGGCCGACGACGCCAGGGCGCTGCACCGGGCGCTCACCGGGGCGGAGGGCATCCGCTCCGTCGCGCTGAACCCGCTCGCCCGCTCCTGCACCATCGAATACGACCCCACGGTGATCCCGCCCTCAGCGTGGCCGGATCTGCTGCGCGGGGAAGCCAGCGCGGCGGCGAGGACGCTGCTGCGCATCGCCACTGCCGGGTTTGCGGGCGGTGCGCCGGAAAGGAGACCATGATGCTGCCGCTTCTGACATTCGCGTCCGGCGTGATCGCCGGGGCCATCGGCGTCCGGATGGTGAAAAATGCCAAGGCCAAGGCCGATCCCAAGATCGCCGACCTCAAGTCCGTCGATGTGAGGGCCGCCGCCCGCGAGGGCGCCGGCAAGGCCCAGACCGCGGTGCGCGAGGCCGCGGTCACCGGCCTGCTGGCCATCGAGAGGACCTCCGCCGGTCTGCGCTCCCGTCTCGCCACGCCCGCGAACGCGGCCGAACAGGAGCCGGTTGAGGAAGCCCCGGTGGACGCGGCGCCCGCCGAGGCGGAGCTCGCAAAGGAAGATGTGGCGGAGCCGGCAAAGTCTGAGCCGGCGCCGTCCGCCGCACCGGGGGCCGCGTGAAGCGCGCGAAGCGAAGCGGCAAGGCGCGGGAGGCCGGCACGCTCGCCGCCGACTTCACGCGCGGCATGGTGGCGACCGGCCTGCTGACCGCCGTCCAGGACCGCTGGGTGACGGGCGCCGAGCCCCCCGCGCCGCGCACCATCCTGCGTCACGGCCTGCAGGGCGGTGCGGCGCTGGCCGCCGCCAGCGTCGCCGCCGACGCCCTGCGCAACCGCGACTACGCGCGCCTCGCCTTGGCGGTCGCCGCCGGGGCAGCGGGCGTGGTCATGATCGAACATCTGCTGAATCCGGCGGAACAGCCGCCGCAAGAACCGCCGAAGAACGAGGGCTCCCATGGCTAAGAAGATCAAGAAGGCGTTGAAGAAGCTGAAGAAGCAGCAGCGCCAGTACGAAGCCGCCATGGCCGCTGGCGGCGCCCCCATTGGAGGTGGCATGGGGGCCAACGCGGCGCGGGGGCAGGGGCTTCTCGGCGGGCTGAGCGGCTTGCTGCCGTCGCGCCGGTCCGAGCAGTTCCTGGTCGGGCTCCTGGTCGGGGCGGCGGCGGCCTATGTGCTGTCCGATGAGGAACTGCGCGGCAAGATCGTGAAGTCCGGCCTGAAGCTGTACGGCAACCTCGCCGGTGGCCTCGCCGAGATGAAGGAGCAGATGGCCGACCTCCAGGCCGAACTGGAAGCGGAACAGGCCGGACCGTTATGAGCGGCCTGCCCTGGTTCCTGCGGCTGGAGCCGGTCCATCGGATTCCGGGGCGCATCCGGCTGCGCTACGCCTGCCGTCCCGGCACCCCCGACGACGCGGCGACCCTGAACCGGGTGGTGGAGGCGGTCGCCGGCGTGACGTCGGTTCGGGCGAGCCGCGCCGCGCGGTCGCTGGCCGTCCGCTACGATCCGGCGGTGACCGACGCCACGGCGCTGTGCCTCGCGCTGGCCGCCCTGCCGATTCCGGAACCGGCGCCGCCCGCCCCGGCGGCGGAGGGCGGGGCGGGCGGCGCCGCGCTGGTCCGCAGCCTCGCCACGCTGGCCGGCGGCTTCCTGTTGCCCATGCCGCTGCGCCTGCCGCTGTCGCTGGCCGTCGCGATGCCGATGCTGCGCGAGGGCATGGCCATCTACGGGCGGGAGGGCGTCAATTCCCATGTGCTGGAAGCGGCGGCGGTGGCGATCTCCCTGGCGCGGCGGGACTTCACCGCGGCCAACACCACCGTCTTCATGCTGGCGCTCGGCGAGTATATGGAGGACTCCATCGCCCGCCGGTCGGACGCGCTGCTGAAGCGGCTGCTGCGCCCGTCGAGCGATCAGGTGTGGCTGCTGCGCGGCGGGGTGGAGATCCAGGTGCCCGCCGACACCGTCCTGGTCGGCGACAGCGTGGTCATCGGCGCCGGGACGGTGATCCCGGTGGACGGCACGGTGCTGAGCGGGGAGGCGACCGTCAACGAGGCCGCCATGACCGGCGAGAGCGCTCCGGTGGTCAAGCAGCGCGGCTCCGCCGTCCTGTCCGGCACGCTGATGGAGGAGGGGCGGCTGGTCGTCTACGCCGAGCATGTCGGCAGCCACACCGCCGCCGCCCGCATCGCCGATTACGTCGAACAGTCGCTGACCGCCAAGAGCGAGGCGCAGCTCGACGCGGCACGCCTGGCCGACCGGCTAGTTCCCACGGTGCTGAAGCTGGCCGGCGGCTCCTTCCTGATGACCGGCGACTGGCGCAGCGCCGCGTCGGTGCTCCAGGCCGACTATTCCTGCGCGCTGAAGCTGGCGACCCCGGTGGCCTTCAAGTCGGCCATGTATGGCGCGGGGCAGGCGGGCATCCTGATCAAGGGCGCCAACGCGCTGGAACGGCTGGCCCAGGCCGACACGGTGATCTTCGACAAGACCGGCACGCTGACCACCGGCGACCTGCAGGTGACCGATTCCATCGCCTTCGACCCGACCTTCAGTCCCGACGACCTGATCTGCCTCGCCGCCTCGGTGGAGGAGCACTACTTCCACCCGCTGGCGATGGCCGTGGTCAACGCTGCCAAGGAGACGCACAACCGCCACTTTGACCATCAGGAGGTGAAGTTCATCGTCGCCCACGGGGTGGCCAGCGTCATCGACGGCAAGCGCATTGTTGTCGGCTCCCGCCATTTCATCGAGGACGACGAGGGCATCGACACCACGGCCCACCGCGAGGCCATCGACGCGCTGCACCGCGACGGCAAGACGCTGCTGTTCATCGGCTTCGGTGGGGTTCTGGCCGGCGTTCTGGCGCTGAAGGACAGCGTGCGCGCAGCCAGTGCGGCGACCATCGCGCGATTGCGGCGGGCCGGGGTGAAGCGGGTGTTGATGCTGACCGGCGACCACCGCGACCGCGCCGCCGAACTGGCCGCGGAGTTGCATCTCGACGGCTTCCACGCCGACCTGCTGCCCACCGACAAGGCCCGCATCATCGAGGATCTGAGCCGCGAAGGCGCGCGCATCGCCTTCGTCGGCGACGGCATCAACGACGCCCCGGCGTTGGCCGGCGCCCATGTCGGGATCGCCATGCAGAAGGGAGCCGACATCGCCCGGCTGACCGCCGACGTGGCGCTTCTGGAGGACCGGATCGAACGGGTGGCCGATGCCAAGGAGACGGCGAACGCCGCCATGGCGCTGATCGCCCGCAATTACCGCCTGACCGTCGGTCTGAACAGCGCGATCCTTGGCGCCGCCGCGCTTGGCCTGCTGTCCCCGGTGGGCACCGCCGTTCTGCACAACGGAACCACGATCGGGATTCTGCTGAACGCGCTGCGCCGCGCGCCAGTGGCCGTACCGCGAGCTTAGTGCACTGACACAGGCATAAAGCACAATGCCGTGCCGACCTATTGGCAGGCCATTATTTTCCATAAGCTATCTTATGGGATTTATGTGCTGCTTAGAGGCCAACCCCATGTCAAAGCACAAGCCTTGCATCAGTGCAACGGCTCACCGATTTGCGGGGGTCGGCGTCCGGATCAACTCTCCGAGACCGGTGCGGTCTCACCCGGCAGGCGGCGGTTGCGGATGGTCAGCTGGTGGGTCAGGAGCAGCGGAGCCGGCCGCTCCTCTCCGTTCCAGAGCCGGTGCAGCATGCTCACGATGGCCGGACCGAAATGGTCGGACGGCACGCGGACCGAGTTCAGCCAGTCGGCGATCCAGGGGTTGATCGGGTTGTCGTCGAAGCCGAAGAAGGCCACGTCGCCCGGCACCTCCAGCCCGGCTTCCCGCGCGCGGCGGTAGGCGCCGTAGGCCAGCAGGTCGCTCAGGCAGACGATCACCGGCGGGCGGTCCGGCCGCTCCAGCATCGTCCCCATGGCGTGGTAGCCGGCCACGATGTGATCCAGGCCCGGCCCGGTGGCGCAGGGAATGGCCGCCGTGTCCACCCCCGCCGCGGCCAGCCGGTCGAACAGCCCGAGCAGGCGCCAGTGGCCGGCGGTGCGGTCCAGCGAGGCGTGGAGGACGCCGATGCGGCGTACCCCGCGTTCCAGCAGCCGGTCGGCGATCTCCGCCCCGGCCCCGGCGTTGTCGAGCCCGACATAGGGCGAGGACGGGTCGCCGGGGTCCGGGCGGTTCACGAAGACCAGCGTGTCGCCGGCGGCCCGCGCCTCGTCCAGCGCCGGGCTGTCCACCGCCCCCACCAGGATCATCGCGCGGACGAGTTGGGCGCGCATTTCGCGGATGTACTCGTCCTGCACGTCGGCGCGCTCGTGCGTGTCGCACAGCGACATCACCAGCCCCTCCCCGCGCAGCGACCATTCGATGGACGAGGCGATGGCGGCCATGGAGGGGTTGGCGAGGTTCGCGGCCAGGACACCGACGATGCGGCTCTCCCGGCGGCGCAGCGCCCGCCCGACGCTGCCGGGCCGGTACCCCAACTCGCGGATTGCCGCCCGCACCCGCTCCGCCGTCTCCTCCGTCGCCTTGTTGGCGACGCCGTTGATGACGCGCGAGGCGGTGGCGACCGACACCCCGGCGCGGGCCGCCACCTGGGCGAGCGACGGGGCGAGCGACGCACGCTCCGTGCGCGAGGCGCGCTTGCGGTCGGCTGGCGGGGGCATGGCACCTCGGTCTGCGCAAGAGGGTTGGCGGTGGGCGGCGGCGTGAAAACCGGTTGCGTAGAGATGCACGCCCGCCTATTGTTTCGGCAAGGGTAATCGATTTCCCTCGGCCGTGATATCGGTAACGATGCCGGCGGACGGACGAATTGCCCACCAAGCCCCCTCAACAATGCGGGCGCGGAAAAAAAGACGAGGGAGAGGACGCTCATGACAGCCGAAGGCGCCGACCGCGCCACGGTCGTTGATCCTTACGACCATCTTCATGACGAGAGCTACGCCGACGCCTTCGCCCGCGGGCGGGTGGGCGCCGCGACTCTGGTGACCGTCGCCGGGCGCGCCGTCGAGACTCTGGATGGCGACTGGCGATTTGCCATCGACCCCCATGACGAAGGGCTGCGCCAGGCATGGTACGCCGACGAGCCGGTGCCGGCCTCGGACTGGACCGTTCCGCGCGATTACGACGACGGCGCGTGGCAGACCGCCCCGGTTCCCGCCTGCTGGAACATGCTTCGCCCGGAGTGGCGGCACTACGAGGGCGGGGCCTGGTACACGCGGACGCTGGATCATCAACCGGGCGAGGCCGGTGAACGCACCGTCCTGCACGTCGGCGCCGCCGCCTACGAGGCGCGCGTCTTCCTCAACGGCCAATTCCTCGGCGCGCACCGCGGCGCCTCGACGCCC
Source organism: Azospirillum baldaniorum (assembly GCF_003119195.2). Classification (NCBI taxonomy): domain Bacteria; kingdom Pseudomonadati; phylum Pseudomonadota; class Alphaproteobacteria; order Rhodospirillales; family Azospirillaceae; genus Azospirillum; species Azospirillum baldaniorum. The sequence goes on from NZ_CP022255.1 coordinate 364,725, forward strand.
TTCTGCGTCGAACTGACCGGGCATCTGCGCCCCGGCGCGAACCGCCTCCAGATCCAGGTCGACAACGCGCGCCGGGCCGACCGGGTGCCGATGCGCCACACCGACTGGTTCAACTACGGCGGCCTCTACCGCTCCGTGACACTGCTGCGCCTGCCGGCGCTGTTCATCCGGAACTTCGGCGTGGCGCTGGTGCCGGGCAGCGGCCTCCGCCGCGTCGCCGTGGACGTCACCCTGTCCGACCCGGTGGACGGCACCGCCACCGTCGCCATCGACGGGCTGTTGCCGCCCTCCCCCATTCCCGTCACCGCCGGGCGCGGGCGGGTGGAGTTCGACCTCGCTCCGGAGCTGTGGTCGCCGGAGTCGCCGCGCCTCTACGGCGTCACCCTGCGCTTTGGCGCCGATGCCGTGGCCGACCGCGTCGGCTTCCGCGAGATTGCCGTGGCGGGCGAGCGCATCCTCCTCAACGGGCGCAACATCACCCTGCGCGGCGTCTCGGTGCATGAGGATGATCTCACGCTCGGCAAGACCAGCGACGAGGCGGACATCCGCCGCCGCTACGCCGACGCCAAGGCGCTGGGCTGCAACGTCCTCCGCCTCGCCCATTACCCGCACGACCCGCGGGCGGCGGCCATCGCCGACGAGGTCGGGCTGATGCTGTGGTCGGAGATCCCGGTCTACTGGGCCATCGACTTCGCCAACCCCGACACCTACGAGGACGCTGCGAACCAGCTCGCCGAGCTGATCGCCCGTGACCGCAACCGGGCCAGCACGATCCTGTGGGGCGTCGGCAACGAGAACGCCGACACCGACGCCCGCCTGTCCTTCATGGCGCGTCTGGCCGCGCTGGCCCGCCAGCTGGACCCGACGCGGCTGGTGACCGCGGCCTGCCTGATCGACCGCGAGCGGTTCGCCATCGCCGACCGGCTGGCCGACCATCTCGACGTGATCGGACTCAACGAGTATTTCGGCTGGTACGAGCCTTCCTTCGACGGGCTGCGCCGGCTGCTCGCCAACTCCGCCCCCGGAAAGCCGGTCATCATCTCCGAATTCGGGGCCGACGCGGTGGCGGGCTTGCGCGGCGGTCCGCGCCAGCTCTTCACCGAGGACTGCCAGGAGGCGGTCTACCGCGAGCAGCTCGCCATCCTCGCCACCGCATCTTACGTGCGCGGGATGACGCCCTGGATCCTCTACGACTTCCGCACCGAGCGGCGGCAGACCGCCTTCCAGCGCGGCTGGAACCGCAAGGGGCTGATCGCCGGGGACAAGACCACCCGCAAGCGCGCTTTCGCCGTTCTTGCGGAGCATTACCGGGCGATGGCCGACGCCGAAGCGCCCGCATCGCCGCACACCGATTCAGCCAAATCACAATAACCGGAGGAACCGTCATGTTCGCGTTGAACCGTCGTCACGCCGCCCTGCTCGCCGCGGCCGTTCTGGGTCTCACCCTCGCCGGCCCGGCCGCCGCCAAGACCACGCTGCGCCTCGGCCACGGGCTGGCCAAGGGCCACCCAGTGGACGTCTCGCTGGACGAGTTCGCCAAGCTGGTGCGCGAGCGCAGCAAGGGCGAACTGGACATCAAGGTGTTCCCGGCCGGCCAGCTCGGCCAGCAGCGCGAACTGATCGAGCAGATGCAGAACGGCGCGCTCGACCTTGTGCACGCCAACGCCTCGCCGCTCGCCGCCTTCGAGCCGGGTTTCGGCGTCTACGACATGCCCTTCCTGTTCCGCGACAACGACCATTTCTTCAAGGTGGTCGAGGGCGCGGTGGGCGACGAGATCCTGGCCTCCAGCCGCGCCAAGGCCTTCGTCGGCCTCGCCTACTACGACAACGGCACGCGCAGCTTCTACGCCAACAAGCCGCTGGCCAAGCCGGAGGACCTGAAGGGCCTGAAGGTCCGCGTCCAGCCCGGCCCGATCGCCACCCGCATGATCAACCTGCTGGGCGCCACCGCCACCCCGCTGGCCTGGGGCGAGGTCTACACGGCCCTGCAGTCCGGCGTCGTCGACGGGGCGGAGAACAACGTGACCGCCCTGACCCTGGCCCGCCACGGCGAGGTGATGAAGGTCTACACCCGCGACGAGCACACCCGCGTGCCCGACGTGGTGCTGGTCGCCACCTCGACGCTGGACCGCCTGAAGCCGGAGCAGCAGGAACTTCTGCGCCAAGCCGCCCGCGACAGCGCCAAGGCCCACAACGCGCGCTGGACGGCCGAGCTGGAGAAGGCCGAGGGCGAGGCGGCGAAGATGGGGGTCAAGTTCGTGGACGCCGACAAGGCCGCCTACCGTCAGATGGTGCAGCCCATGTACGACGACCTGAAGGCCACCCCGGCGCTGGCCACGCTCGCCGACCGCATCCAGGCGGTCAAGTAAGACCCCGCCCCGCCCGCTCGCCGCGTCGAAACAGAGGAGCGCCCCCATGCTGGCATCCATCCACCGCACGCTCGACCGCGTCGTGCTCGCCATCACGATCCCGCTGACGGTCGCCATGCTGGGCTGCGTGGTGTGGCAGGTCGTCGCCCGCTACGCGCTCAACGTCTCGACGTCGGCGACGGACGAGATCGCCCGCTTCGCCTTCATCTGGGTCAGCCTGCTCGGCTCGGCCTATGTGCTGGGCAAGCGCGGGCACATCGCCATCACCGGGCTGGTGGACCTTCTGCCGGCCCGGCCGCGCGGCGGCGTCGAGATCGCCATCGCGGCGCTGGTCGCGCTGTTCACGGTGACGATCCTGTGCGGCGGCGGCTGGCTGCTGGTGGACAAGGCGCGCACGCTCGGCCAGGTCACGCCGGCGCTCCAGCTGCCGATGTGGATGGTCTACGCGGTGATCCCGCTCTCCGGCGTGCTGACCCTGATCTACATGGTCATCGCCCTGCTGGAGAGCCTGCGCGAAGGGCCGGGCGTGACCAGCCACGCCGTCTCGCTCGACTGATACGGCTGGAAAATGATCACTTCCATCATTTTCCAGCCGTGAAACCCGGCAGATCAATGCCTTGGCATTGATCGAGAGGGTCATGCCGGCGGCGCCTTCAGGTGCCGTCGGTATGACGCCCACCCTATCCGTCGCGGAAACGCAGCCATGGACTTCTCCCCCGCCCTCGTCCTCAGCGCCGCCTTCGTCGCCCTTCTGGCCTTCGGCGTTCCCATCTCCTACGCCACCGGGCTCGCCTCGATCACGGCGCTGCTGACCATCATGCCGCCGCTGCCGGCGATCTCGGTGACGGCGCAGCGCATCGCCACCGGCCTGGACAGCTTCGCGCTGCTGGCGATCCCCTTCTTCTTCATGGCCGGATCGATCATGAACCGCGGCGGCATCGCCCGCCGCCTGATCGACTGCGCCAAGGTCTTCGTCGGCTGGATGCCCGGACCGCTGGCGCAGATCACCATTCTCGCCAACATGATGTTCGGCTGCGTGTCGGGGTCGGCGGTGGCCGCCGCCTCGGCCATCGGCGGCACCATGCAGCCGTCGATGGACAAGGCCGGCTACGACCGCAGCTACACCGCGGCGGTCAACATCTCCTCCTGCATCACCGGTCTGCTGATCCCGCCGTCGGGCGCCTTCATCGTCTATTCGCTGGTGTCGGGCGGCACCTCCATCGCGGCGCTGTTCGTGGCCGGCTATCTGCCGGGCATCCTGCTCGGCCTGGCGGTGATGATCCCGGCCTGGATGATGGCGAAGAAGCGCGGCTACGCCCGCCTGCCCTCCCCCACCCTGTCCCAGTCCTCGCGCGCCCTGCTGTCCGCCCTGCCCAGCCTGGGGCTGATCGTGGTGGTGATCGGCGGCATCGTCGGCGGCGTCTTCACCGCGACCGAGGGATCGGCCATCGCGGTCGTCTACGCGCTCGCCCTGGCGCTCGCCTACCGGGAGCTGTCGCTGGACGACATCGGGCAGATCCTGGTGGACACCATCGTCGCGACGGCGGTGGTGGCGCTGATGGTCGGCACCTCCATGGCGATGGCCTATGTGATGTCGCTGGCCGAGATCCCGCAGATCATCGGCGACTGGGTGCAGTCGGTGTCCGGCAACTGGATCATCGCCCTGCTGCTGGTCAACATCGTGCTGCTGCTGATGGGCACCTTCCTCGACATCACGCCGGGCATCCTGATCTTCACGCCGATCTTCCTGCCGGTGCTGGTGGAGCTGGGGGTGGACCCGGTGCATTTCGGGGTGATCCTGGTGTTCAACCTGTCGCTCGGCATCGTCTCGCCGCCGACCGGCAGCGCCCTGTTCATCGGCTGCGCCGTGGCGCGCGTGTCGATCGAGCAGGTGATCCGGCCGCTGATCCCTCTCTTCGCCTGGAGCACCGCGGCGCTGCTGGTGGTCACCTACGTGCCCGGCCTGTCGCTCTGGCTGCCCAGCCTGTTCGGCCTCATCAAGTAAGCGGGACGCAAGCCGGGTCCCGCCCCCGGGAGCCGGCTCCCCCCAAACCTCAGGTCTCATGACGTCAGGAGTTCACGCGCCATGCGCACGCTGACCGGCGCCTCCCTCGTTGCGCCCGCCCTGTCCCGCGACGGGGCGCAAGCCGGCCCCCAAGGGATCGCCTTCGACCTCGACCGCGGCTACCGCCTGACCCTGTTCCCGCTGGGGCCCGCGCTGGCGCGCGTCCTCATCGAGCGGCCGGGCGGGCTGCGCACGCCGCGCACCTGGTCGCTGGCGCCCGAGCTGTCGGGCGAGACCGACCCCGCGCTGGCCGACCCCATCGACGGGCGCGACCGCCGCGACCTGACCGGCTTCCCCGGCACGCCGGCAGCGGTCGAGGAGAGCGCCGACTGCGTCACCGTCACCACCCCCGGCTGGCGCGTCGTGGTCCAGCGCTCGCCCCTGGCGCTGCGCTGGTACGAGCCGGCGGCGGAGGGCGACGGCTGGCGCCTCGTCCTCGCCGACCGGCCGACCCAGCCCTACCTGTTCGACGACCGCTCCCCCCGCTTCGCCCACCATCTGGTCAGCCACGCCGGGGAGCGCTACCACGGCTTCGGCGACAAGAGCGGCGGCACCGACAAGCGCGGCCGGCGCCTCGCCATGGGGACGACCGACGCGCTCGGCTACGACGCGGAGACGAGCGACCCGCTCTACAAGCACATCCCCTTCTGCCTCAGCGTGCGGCCGGAGCGCGGCGGGGCGGCGGTCGGCGTCTTCTACGACAACCTGTCGCGCGGTCTCTTCGACCTCGGCCAGACCATCGACGCCTACCACGGCGACTTCATCCGCTTCGAGGCGTCGGACGGCGACCTCGACTGCTACGTCCTGTTCGGCCCGAGCGTTCCGCAGGTGGTGGCGAACTTCACCGCCCTGACCGGCCGCACCTCCTTCCGGCCGCGCTGGGCGATCAGCTATTCCGGCTCGACCATGCAGTACACCGACGCGCCGGACGCCGGGGTGCGGCTGCTCGGATTCCTCGACGCGCTGAGGGAGCACGGCCTGCCCTGCGGGTCGTTCCAGATGTCGTCCGGCTACACGATGATCGGCGACAAGCGCTACGTCTTCCACTGGAACCGCGACAAGTTCCCCGAGCCGGAGGCGGTGACCGCCAAGTTCGCCGAGGCCGGCGTCCATCTCGTCGCCAACATCAAGCCGGCACTGCTCGACGACCATCCGAAATTCGCCGAGGTCCAGGGCTTCGGCGGCTTCGTGCGCGACAGCGACGCCCCGGACCGCCCGCAGACCACCCAGTTCTGGGGCGGCGACGGCGCCTATCTCGACTTCACCAACCCGGCAACCACGCGCTGGTGGATGGCGAACGTCACGCGGGAGCTGCTGGAACGCGGCATCGGCTCGACCTGGAACGACAACAACGAGTTCGAGATCTGGGACGACGCGGCGGTCTGCGACGTCAACGGCCATGGCGGCACGATGGCGACGCTGCGCCCGGTGCAGACCCATCTGATGATCCGCGCCTCGCATCTGGCCCAGGTGGCGCACGCCCCGGACAAGCGCCCCTACCTGATCTCGCGCTCCGGCGGGCCGGGCCTCCAGCGCTATGTGCAGACCTGGTCGGGCGACAACCGGACGAGCTGGAAGACGCTGCGCTGGAACCTGCGCATGGGGCACGGCTTCAGCCTGTCGGGGCTGTTCGACTACGGCCACGACGTCGGCGGCTTCGCCGGTCCCCGGCCGGAGCCGGAGCTGCTGATGCGCTGGATCGAGCAGGCGGTGTGGTGGCCGCGCTTCACCATCCATTCCTGGAACGACGACGGCAGCGTCACCGAGCCCTGGACCTATCCGGAGCTGCTGCCCCAGGTGAAGGCCGCGCTCGACTGGCGGGAGCGGCTGGTGCCGCTGCTCTACACGCTGCTGTGGCGGGCGCACCGCGACCATGACCCGGTGATGCGGCCGCTGTTCTACGACTTCCCCGACCAGCCCACCGCCTACGGGGAGGAGGACAGCACCATGGTCGGCGACCGGCTGCTGGTCGCCCCGGTCCTCGACCCCGGCCGGACGGAGCTGGAGGTCTGGCTGCCGGCGGTGCCCGGCGGCTGGTACGACCTGCGCGACGGCCGGCGTTACGACGGCGGCGGGCGCGTCACCGTGGCGGCGCCGCTGGGCGTGTCCCCGGCCTTCGTCCGGGCCGGCACGCTGCTGCCGCTCGGCCCCGCCCCCTCCTGGGCCGACGGTCCGCTGACCGTCCGCTGCTTCCCCGGTCCGGAGGGCTACGCCCCGCTGACCCTGTTCGACGACGACGGGGAGAGCGTGTGCCGCGAGGAGTCCGTCTGCCTGCTGACCATCAGCGGCACGGACGCGGCCGCCCTGTCAGTGAGCCGCAGCGGCGGCCGGGCGCCACGCTGGACCTCCCTGTCCATCGAGGTGGCGGACGGCACGCCGGTCGGCAGCCTGCCTCTCTGACGGGGCCGCTCTGACCGGGCAAAACGGCACGCCCATGTCCAAGGGCGTGCCGCCCCACCCCACACAGGATCGCATGGCCGCCCCGGCGAAACCGAAGTGGTGGAATCCGGCGTGTTGGTATAAAGACCGGCTTACCAGGCCGGGCCCCTCTGACAGTTCCCTGAACTGTGATGTCGGACTGGAGACATTCAGAGTGGCCCCCGCCCGCCCCTGCCGGCAGCGTTTCTGCCGTGTGCCTGGTCCCGCCCGTGGGTGCTGCTCTCTTGCCCTATGCTAGAGGAAGGCACCGCATGACCGATCTGTTCACAGCCGAAGCGCTCGCCGCGCTGCTTCAAGTCATCGCCATCGACCTCGTTCTGGCCGGCGACAACGCCATCGTGGTCGGCATGGCCGCCGCGGCGGTGCCGCTGGCCCAGCGCCGCAAGGTCATCTTCTGGGGGATCGCCGCCGCCATGGGGCTGCGCGTGTTCTTCGCCCTCATCACCACTCAGCTCCTCGCCATCATCGGCCTGACCCTGGCGGGCGGCGTCCTGCTGCTCTGGGTGTGCTGGAAGATGTTCCGCGAGCTGCGCAGCCACGGCGCCGACGAGATCGCCCCCGACGAGGCGATGGACGCGCCCGACCCCTCGGGCACCGTCACCGCCGGTGTGGCGGGCAACGCCGCCGTCGCGGCGGCCGGAGCGACCACCTTTGGTGCTGCCATCTGGCAGATCGTGGTGGCGGACGTGTCGATGTCGCTCGACAACGTGCTGGCGGTGGCCGGCGCCGCCAAGGAACACCCGACCATCCTGGTGATCGGTCTGGTGCTGTCGGTCGTTCTGATGGGTGCGGCCGCCAACATGATCGCGCATGTGCTGCACAAGCACCGCTGGATCGGCTGGGTCGGCCTCGCCATCATCTCCTACGTCGCGCTCGACATGATCTGGCGCGGCAGCAACGAAGTCCTCCGCCACATGGCGTGAGGACATGGCGTGAGGCCGACCGCCGATCACGGTCGGGCTCGTTGACCGGGGGCGCCCGCCGCACCATCACGGTGCCGGGCGCCCCTGTTCGTTTGGGAGTGGTTAAACGGCCGCCGTCACCACGACCTCGATCAGGATCGACGGGTCGCCCAGGTCGGCGACGCCGATGGTGGCGCGGGCCGGCAGGTCGTCGCCGTTCAGCCACTCCAGCCACGCGGCGTTCATGCCGTCCTTGGCCTTCATGTCGGTGATGAAGAGCTGGGCGGACAGCAGCTTGGTCTTGTCCGTGCCGGCCATGGCGAGCACGGCGTCCAGCTTCCGGCAAATCTGGGCGGTCTGCTCCTGCATGCCGACGCTGACGTCGTCGGCGATGATGCCGCCGAGGAAGGCGATGCCGTTGCTGACGACGACGCGGTGCATGATCTTGGTCTTTTCAACGCGCTTGATCACGAGAACTCTCCCGGTTTTGGTTGGTATCGGTACGGTTGTTGGTCAGGGCTTGGTTTTCAGGGGGTGACAGTGAAGTCGACGTACTTGGCGGCGATGCGGGCCAGCGTGCCGTCCTGGACGACCGAGGCGATGGCGGCGTCGAAGGCGGCCTTGAGGTCCGCGTCCTCCTTGCGCAGGCCGACGCCCACGCCGGGGCCGAACACCTCGGCGTCGACCAGCGGCTTGCCGACGAGCTGGAGCGATTTCGAGGCGTCGGCCTTCACCCAGTCGGATGCGGTGGCGCCGGTGGTGATGGCGGCGTCGATGCGCCCGCTCTTCAGGTCGGCCAGCAGGTTCGACGCGGTGTCGTAGTTCTTCAGCGAGACGGTCTTGCCGAAGTGCTTCTCGACGTAGCGGTAATGGGTGGTCGAGGTCTGGGCGCCGACCGACTTGCCGGCCAGGGTGGCCTCGGTTCCGTCAATGCCGCCGCCGGTGGCCGCGACGAAATAGGCCGGTACGACCATGTAGGGGGCGGAGAAGGCGATGGCCTTCGCGCGCTCCGGCGTGATGTTCATGGTCGCCATGATCGCGTCGTAGCGGCGCGACAGCAGGCCGGGGATGATGCCGTCCCAATCCTGGGCGACCAGGGTGCAGCGCCGCTTAATGCGCTCGCACAGCGCGTTGGCCAGCTCCACCTCCAGCCCGCCGAGCGTGCCGTCGGGAGAGGTCATGTTGAAGGGCGGGTAGGCGCCCTCCGTCGCGATGCGCAGCGGCGGACCGTCGGCGCGCGAGGCCGTGGGGACGGCCGCCGCGAGGGCGCACAGGCCCATCGCCAGCCCGAGGGCCAGACGTTTCATGGAAAACTCCGGTTTGGTAAATCGGTAGGAGCCGATCAGAGGGCGGCGATCACCTGAATCTCGACCAGCAGGTCTGGGTCGGCGAGCTTGGCCTCGACGGTCGCGCGGGCCGGGGCGTTGGCGCGATCCACCCAGGCGTCCCAGGCGGCGTTCATCGCCGCGAAGCCGGCCATGTCGGCGAGATAGACGGTGGCGGTGAGCAGCCGGCTCTTGTCCGTGCCGGCGCGCTCCAGCAGAACGTCGATCTGGCGCAGCACGTCGCGGGTCTGCGCCGGCACGTCGTGGGTCACGCCGCCCATGGCCTCGAAATCGGCGATCTGGCCGCACAGATAGACGGTGCCGTTATGAACGACCATCTCGCTCATCCGCGGGCCGCAATCGAAACGCTGAATCGTCAAAACGTGGGTCTCCTGAAAAGGCCGCTCCGCCGGAGCGGTCACGCGGCGGCCGCTGTGTGGCGGAATCGCTGGATGCGGAAGGCGTCGATGGGCAGGTCGGTCGCCCCGCGGGTGATCAGGTCGGCGGTGATCCGCCCGACGATCGGGCCGAGCTGGAAGCCGTGGGCGGAGAAACCGAAGGCGTGGAACACCCCTTCCTCCGTGCCGCTGGGGCCGATCACCGGGATGTCGTCGGGCATCCGCGCCTCGATCCCCGCCCAGGCGCGGACGATGGTGGCGCTGCGCATGATCGGGAACAGGTCCCACACCGTGCGGGCGTTGGTGGTGACGTTGGCGAAGTCCAGATCCGTCCGGTTCTCGTCGCGGTAGGCGCGGCCCAGCAGCCCGCCGCCGATCAGCACCGTCCCATTGGGAAACTGCTTGAAGGACAGGGTGCGGCCCGTCGCCCCGACCACCGGCTTGAGGAAGGGGGGCACGCGGGCGGTGATCATCAGCATGGGCGCGATGACCTCCAGCGGCACCGGCTCGCCGAGCTGGGCGGCCAGCCGGTCGGCCCAGGCCCCGGCGCAGTTGACCAGCACCGGCGCCTCGTGCGCGGCGCCGTCCGCCGTCTCCACCCGCCAGTTGCGGCCCGAGCGGGCGACCCGCGCCACCGCCGCCCCTTCGTGGAAGCGGGCGCCCAGGCTCTCCGCCTTGCGCTTGAAGGCGAAGGTCGTGCGGTAGGGGATGGCCGCCCCGTCGCGGCGCGACACCAGCGCGCCGAGGCAATGCTCCGCGATGGACGGGACGAGGCGGCGCAGCTCCGCCTGATCCACCACCTCCTCGTGCGTGAAGCCGAGTGCGGCGAGCTGGGCCGCCCGGTCCCGGCAGGAGTCCAGCTCCGCCTCGGTCTCGGCGACCTTGAGCTGGCCGTGGCTTTCGAAGCCGCAATCGTCGTCCACGAGGTCGCGGATGCCGTGCCACAGCGCCATGGAGGCGACGGACAGCGGCACCTCCGCGGCATGGCGGCCGAGCTGGCGCACCCCGCCGGCGTTCACGCCGGAGGCGTGGCGGCCGATGTGGTCCTTCTCCAGCACCAGCGCCCGGACCCCGCGCATGGCGAGGTGCAGCGCGGTGGAGCAGCCGTGCAGGCCACCCCCGACGACGATGACGTCCGGCTCCGACATGGCGTCCCCCCTGCCCCGTCAGTGGTGCATCACGGCGGCCACCTCGTCCTCGGCCTTGGGCAGCGAGGCGAGTTCGGCCAGCGTGATCGGCTTCACCGGCGGGCGCAGCCGGTAATAGCCGACCTCCGCCGGGGAGACGCCGCGGGCGTCGGCGATGACCTCGACCACGGTTGGGCCGCACAGCCGCCCCTGGCACGGCCCCATGCCGCAGCGCAGGAAGGACTTGGTCTGGTTCGGCCCGCTGACGCCCAGCTTCACGGCGTCGCGCACCTGCCCCGCCGTCACCTCCTCGCAACGGCAGACGATGGTGTCGTCGGCGGGGACACGGAAATCCTTGCCCGGCCGGTAGAGCGCGTCGAGGAAGTCGCGGCCGCGCAGCGCCCGGTCCAGCGCCTCACGGTGGGGGGCGGCGTCGCGGTCGCGGGTGGCGCGGTCGATGGCGCCCAGCCGGTGCAGGGTGTCCAGCGCCGTCAGCCGGCCGCGGTGCTCCGCCGCCAGCGCGCCGCCGATGCCGGCCCCATCGCCAGCGATGGAGACTCCCTCCACCGACGTGGCGCCCCAGCCGTCGACGTCCGGCACCCAGCAGCGCTGCGCCTCGTCCCAGGACTGGGCGCAGCCGATGGCGTTGGCGAGGTTGATGTTGGGGATCACCCCGTGGTGCAGGAGGAGCGTGTCGGCCGGAAGGCGCTGCTCGGCGCCGTTCCCCTGGCGATAAACGACCGTCTGCACCCGCCCGTCACCCTCGGCGCGCAGGGCGGAGACGTTGCCGATCACCTTGACCTTGCGCCGGACCTCCAGCAGCAGCTTCAGCCCCTTGCCGACATAGCCGGAGCGGGCGAAGGCCGGCAGGAGCGGCATGGCCTGACGCCAGTTCTCCCGCGGCGTGGTGTCGAGGATCGCGTCGATGCGCGCGCCGGCCCGCAGATACTGCCAGGCGAGCAGCCAGAGCAGCGGCCCGGTGCCGGCCATGACCACGTTGCCCGAGGCGACGAGGCCGGAGGTCTTGAGCAGGATCTGCGCCGCTCCCGCCCCCATCACGCCCGGCAGCGTCCAGCCGGGAACCGGGAAGGGCCGCTCCAGCGCGCCGGTCGCCAGGATGACGTGCCGCGCCGGCAGGATTCGCGCCGCACCGTCGCGCGACAGGCCGATGTCGAGCGTGCGCGAGACGCTCCACACCGCCGCACCGGGCAGATAGTCGGCGCCGCTGTCGCGGAACGGCCCGACCAGATCGGCGCCGTGCCAGTAGTCGGTCCCGAGGACGCTGGGATTCCTCACCGGCGAGCGGGTGATGGCGCGGTAGATCTGGCCGCCGGGAGCCGCCTGCTCGTCGAGCAGGACGGTGGACAGGCCGCGCTGGGCGGCCAGCGTGGCGGCGGCGAGGCCGGCCGGGCCGGCGCCGATCACCGCCAGATCGTAACGAGGCTTCAGGTCGGTCACCGCTCGATCTCCCGCTTGCCGTTCTGGGTCTCCACCCGCATGCCGGGGCGGACGCGGATCTGGCAGCCCTGCTGGTTTCCGGTGCCGTCGATGGTCACCAGACAGTCGAAGCACACGCCCATCATGCAGTAGGGGCCGCGCGGGGCGCCGGACACCGGGGTGGTCCGGCAGGCGCCGACCCCGTTGGCGATCAGGGCGGCGGCGACGCTGTCGCCGGACAGCGCCTCGGCCGGGCGGCCGTCGATGGTGAAGGAGACGCGCTCTCCGCCCGCGTCAGGCAACCGCTGGAACATGGAACCTCCGGGCGCTGAAGGCCGAGAATTCGTCGGGCAGGGTGCCGGCGGCGATGTGCGGCGCCAGCGCCAGCGCGTGGTTGGCGGCGAGCGTCACGCCGCTGTGGCAGGTGGCGACGAAGGCGCCGGGCATGGTGGTGGACTGCTCGTAGATCGGGAAGCCGTCCGGGGTCAGCACGCGCAGCGCCGCCCAGGTCCGCACCACGTTCAGCTTGCCGAGCAGCGGGAAGATGCGCAGCGCGCGGTCGGCGATGGTCGAGGTGACGCCGTTGCGCACCGTGGTGTCGAGCCCGGCATCCTCGAAGCTGTCGCCGATCATCACGCCGCCCTCGTCGGTCTGGCGGATGAAACCGACAGGAAACTTCAGGAAGGGGGCGGTCTTCTCCGTCACGATGATGTGGCCGCGCTCCGGCCGTACCGGGGCGTCGAGCCCGACCATCGGGGCCAGCCGGCGCGCGTCGTGCCCGGCGGCGATGACCACCTTGCCCGACCGCACCTCGTCCCCCGAGGCGGTGACCATGCGGAACCCGCCGTCGCGCGGCTCGATCCGCTCCACCCGGTGGTGCGGACGGTAGGACATGCCGGACCGGACCATCCCGGTGTGCAGCGCGCGCAGCAGCTTCAGCGAGTTGCAATGACCGTCGAGCGGGCAGTAGCTCGCCCCGACCACGTCCTTGCCGATGAAGGGCATCTCCTTCGCCACGGCGGCGCGGTCCATCATCTCGTAGTCGTAGCGGACGACGTTCGGCTGGTTGTGCAGGCGGCGGAGCTGGCCGGCGCGCCGCTCCATCTCCTCCTCCGACAGCAGGGGCAGGAAACCGCCCGGCCGGCGGTAGCACACGTCGATCCCGGTCTGCTCCTGAAGCCGCTCGGCGAAGCCGGTCCAGGTGTCGGAGGACATCTTGGTCCAGCCGGCGTATTCCGGTAGGCCCAGCCCCTTGCCCTGCACCCAGACCAGGGCGAAGTTGCCGCGCGACGGGCGGACGGCCACGTCCCCCTCGTCAAGGACGGCGACCGTCTGCCCCTGCTGGGCGAGGCCCCAGGCGATGGCCGACCCGACCAGCCCGCCGCCGATCACGGCGACGTCGCAGTCGGACCTCGTTCTCTCGGTCATGGTGACGCTCACTCCTGTCCGCGGCCGACCAGCAGCCTCTCAAGTCCGTAGAGCCGGTCGAGCACCAGCATCGCCGCCACCGTCATGAAGATCAGCGAGGCGGACACCGCGGCGACCAGCGGGTCGATGTTGTCCTGGATGTAGAGGAAGAGACGCACCGGCAGCGTCGTCGTCTCGGGCGAGGCGATGAAGACGGTCATCGTCACCTCGTCGAAACTGTTGATGAAGGCCAGCACCCAGCCGCTCGCCACGCCCGGCAGGATCAGCGGCAGCGTCACCCGCCGGAAGGTCGTCCAGGAGGTGGCGCCGAGCGAGGCCGCGGCGTTCTCGATGGAGCGGTCCATGCCGGTGGAGGCCGCCAGGATCAGCCGCAGCGCGAAGGGCAGGATGATGACCACATGGCTCAGCACCAGCCCGGCGAAGGTGCCGCCCAGCCCGATCTGCGTGAAGAAGCGCAGGAAGGCGATGCCCAGCACGATGTGCGGCACCATCAGCGGCGACAGGAACAGCGCGGTGATCGCCTCGCGCCCGCGGAACTGGTGGCGGGCGATGGCCAGCGCCGCCGGGACCGAGAAGGCCACCGCGATGGTGGAACTGACCGCCCCCAGCAGCAGGCTGTCGCGGAAGGCCCGCGCGAATTCCGGGTTGTCGCCGATGGCCTTGAACCAGCGCAGCGACAGCCCCTCGGTCGGCAGCGACAGATAGCCCTGCGAGGTGAAGGCGACCACGCAGACCACCAGGATCGGCGCCAGCAGGAAGGCCAGGAACAGCGTGTGGAAGACCAGGGCGACGGGGCCGTTGCGGTTCATTCGAACACCTGCTTGTAGCGACGTTCGACCAGCCGGTTGCAGCCGACGATGATCACGATGTTGGCGAGCAGCAGAAGGATCGCGATGGCGGCGCCCAGCGGCCAGTTCAGCGTGTTCAGAAACTCGTCGTAGGCCAGCGTCGCCGCCACCTTCAACCGCCGCCCGCCGATGATCGCCGGGGTGGCGAAGGCACTTGCGGCCAGCGCGAAGACGATGATCGAACCCGACAGGATGCCCGGCACCACCTGCGGCAGCACCACGCGGCGCAGCACCGTGAAGGGCTTGGCCCCCAGCGACAGCGCGGCATTCTCGACCTGCGGGTCGAGCCGCTGCAGCGACGCCCAGACCGACAGCACCATGAAGGGCACCAGCACGTGGGTCAGCGCGATGATGACGCCGGTCTCGGTGTACATGAACTCGATCGGCGTCGCGATCAGCCCAACCGCCATCAGCGCCGTGTTGATGATGCCGGTGGAGCCGAACAGCAGCGCCCAGCCGAGCGTGCGTGACACCACCGAGATCAGCAGCGGCCCCAGGACGACCAGCAGGCACAGGCCGCGCCAGGGCGACCGCATGCGGCGCAGGATGTAGGCCTCCGGCGCGCCGAGCACGGCGCAGAGCAGGGTCACCACCACAGCGATGCGGAAGGTGCGCAGGAAGATTTCGTGGAAATAGTCGTCGGTGACGATGTCGATGTAGTTGCCGAGCTGCCAGACGTCCTGGATGCCCGTGTAGAATCCGAAGCTGTTCAGCGACAGCAGCCCGGTCATGACCAGCGGCACCAGCAGCAGCACCGCGAACAGAGCCAGCGCCGGCAGGCTGAGCAGGTAGGGCGCCAGCGGACGCCGCTCCGGCCGCGGCGGCGGGGCATCGGCCGCCGTATCCGTGTCCGGGGAGTCGATCAGTGATTTGTGAGCGTCCACGGCGGTCATGCCTCACCCGCCATCACGCGCATGTCCTCCGCCCGCCAGCCGAGCATGACCGGCTCGTTTTCGGCCGGCAGGGTTTGGCCGTCGTGCTGGCGGATCACCGTCAGGTCGCCGGCCTCCGTGCGGATTTCGAACAGCCATTGGGTTCCCTGAAAGACCCGCGCCCGGACGAGGCCCGGCACGCCGCCGCCGTCCACGAAGCGGACCTTCTCCGGCCGCACGGTCAGCAGGCCGGGGCCGTCCGGCAGCTCCGCAGCGACCGGCCACGCCGTTCCGGCCACGTCGATGCGCCGCCCGGCGCCGTCGCGGCGCACCACACCCTGGAGCAGGTTGGTGCGGCCGAGGAAGTTGGCGACGAAGGCGCTGGCCGGGTTGTCGTAGGCGTCCTGCGGGGCGGCGACCTGCTCGACCCGGCCCTTGTTCATGATGACCACCCGGTCGGACAAGGCCATCGCCTCCGCCTGATCGTGGGTGACGAGGATCATGGTGGTGCCGACGCTGCGCTGGATGCGCCGAAGCTCGATCTGCATCTCCTCGCGCATCTTGGCGTCGAGGTTGGACAGCGGCTCGTCGAGCAGCAGCAGGCTCGGCTTGATGACCATGGCGCGGGCCAGCGCCACGCGCTGCTGCTGGCCGCCGGACATGCGCCGCGGGTAGCGGTCGCCGAAGGCCCCCAGCCCGACGAGCTGGAGCGCGTCGCGCACCATGCGGTCGCGGTCGGCGCGCGGGATGCCGCGCATCTCCAGCCCGAAGGCGACGTTCTCCGCCGCCGTCATGTGGGGGAACAGGGCGTAGCTCTGGAAGACGATGCCGAGCCCGCGCTCGTTGGGCTTCCTGGCCAGCAGGTCGGCGCCGTCCAGCGTGACGCGCCCGGCGCTGGGGTCGAGGAAGCCGGCGATCATCTGGAGCGTCGTGGTCTTGCCGCAGCCCGACGGACCGAGCAGCGAGACCAGCTCCCCCTTCTCCACCGTCAGGGACAGGTTGTCGACGGCGACCCAGGGGCCGAACCGCTTGGTCAGCCGATCGAGGACAAGGTAAGGCATGGCGTCGTCTCCCACCAAGGAGCCTGGAAAAGTCCGGCCCGCCGCGGGTGCGGGCCGGATGCGG
Organism: Azospirillum baldaniorum; assembly: GCF_003119195.2. Taxonomy (NCBI): domain Bacteria; kingdom Pseudomonadati; phylum Pseudomonadota; class Alphaproteobacteria; order Rhodospirillales; family Azospirillaceae; genus Azospirillum; species Azospirillum baldaniorum. The sequence goes on from NZ_CP022255.1 coordinate 381,060, forward strand.
GGGTCAGCGCTCGATCTCGCGGGTCCAGCGCTTGTTCCAGGCCTCGCGGTTGGCGTTGATGGTGTCCCAGTCGACCACCAGCAGCTTGCCCATCTGCTCGGGGCCGTAGGGGATGCCCACCTGCTGGTCGGCGGTCAGGGTGACGGTCTTGTTGACCGGGCCGAAGCCGGCGCCGGTCGCCATCACGGTCTGCACCTCGGGCGACAGCATGTGCTGGATGAACTGCTGGGCTTCCGCCGCCTGCTTGCTGCCGGTGATGGCGCAGGCCGCCGAGGCCAGCACGACGCCGCCCTCCTTGGGGTAGACGAAGGCGGCGGGGAAGCCGGTGTCGGCCAGCGCCTTGGCGCGGCCCGAGCCCCAGACGGCGACGGTGGCCTGCCCGCTCTGGAACAGCTCGGTCATCTTGCCCGGCGACGGCTCGTAGGCGAGCACGTTCGGGTTCACCTTGTCCTTGAAAGCCTTGAAGCCGGGGTCGATGTTCTTCTCGCCGCCGCCGTCGAGCCGCGCCATCATCACCAGCGCGTGCAGGCCGTAGCTGTTGTTGATCGGCGGGACGACCAGCTTCTTGCGGAACTTGGCGTCCTCGATGTCCTTCCAGGAGGCGGGGGCGGCCCAGCCGTTCTCGTCGAAGACCTTTTTGTTGTAGACGATGCCGGTGCCGACCGCGCCGACGCTGACCGCCTTGCCCGAGGGGATCTTCGCCAGATCGTAGAGGTCGTCGTAGACCGGCGCCTTGGCGATGTCGGTGCAGAAGCCCAGCGCCACCGCCTGGTACATCGGGCCGTCGTCCAGGATCACCACGTCGATCTGCTGGTTGCCCTTCTGGGCCTGGAGCTTGGCGAGGTTGTCGGTGGAGTTGCCGGCGACATACTCGACCTTCACGCCCGTCTTGCTCTCGAAGGCCGGGATGATGTCCTTGCGCATGGTCTGTTCGAAGGACCCGCCGTAGGCGGCGACATACAGGGTCTTCTGCTGCGCCTGCGCGGCGCCGCATCCCAGGGCGGCGGTTGCCATCAGGCCGTACACCAACGCTCGCATCTGTCCCTCTCCTGTTCTGGTTCGTTTCCCAGCGGTGCGCGTTTTGTCGCACCCCCGGAGCGTCGCGCCCCGCTGGCATAATCGTCAAATCGAATTGTTTGTGGTGTCTATAACTGAATGTTATACTGCAACGCATCTGACACCCTTGGACCGCACCGGAATGCTCAATCCCCGCCAGATCGAGGCGTTCCGCGCCGTCATGCTGACCGGCGGGATCACCGCGGCGGCGGAGCTTCTGAACATCTCCCAGCCGGCGGTCAGCCGCCTGATCGCCGACCTGCAATACGCGCTGAAGCTGACCTTGTTCGAGCGGCGTGGCTCGCGCATCGCGCCGACCAGCGAGGCCATGTCGCTGTACCAGGAGGTGGAGCGGTCCTTCGTCGGGCTGGAGCGGATCGAGCAGGCGGCGCGCGACCTCCAGGAGCGGCGGGCGGGCACGCTGCGGGTGGCCGCCATGCCGGCGATGGCCATCGGCTTCCTGCCGCGCTTCGTCGCCCGCTTCCTTGAGGAGCGGCCGCGGGTGGACGTGTCGCTGTGGGGCAGCAGCTCCCCCCAGGTGCTCGATTGGGTGGCCGCCGGCCAGTGCGAGCTGGGCTTCGGCCAGTCGGCGGTGGAGCACGCGACGGTGCTGTGCGAGCGGATGCCGCGGGTGCGGGCGGTCGCCGTGGTGCCGAGCAACCATCCCCTGGCCGCGCGCAAGCGGCTGGTCCCGGAGGACTTCGCGGGCGAGGCGTTCATCGCGCTCGGCGCCGCCACGCTGATGCGCTATTCCATCGACGCGATGTTTGCCGAGCACGGTGTCGCCCGGACCATGCGGGTGGAGACGCAACTCACCATGATCGCCTGCGCCATGGTCGCCGCCGGGGCGGGAATCTCCATCGTCGATCCCTTCACGGCGCAGGAGTATGCGGGGCGCGGCGTCGCCATCCGCCCCTTCGAACCGGCCATCACCTTCGAAATGGCGGTGCTGCATTCGGCGCAGCGGTCGCTGTCCACCCTCGCGCAGGATTTCCTGGGTGGGTTCCGCGACGCCGTCGCCACCTTCCGCCTGCCCGATCAGGACTGACGCCGGTTCAGCCCCCTCAGCCGCGCGTGTGGAAATGGCTGAGGAAGGCGCGTGTAGCCTCCTGCTGTGGCCGGTCGATGACGTCGCGCGCCGGCCCCTCCTCCACGATCACGCCGTCGCGCATGAAGATCACGCGGTCGGCGACCTCGCGGGCGAAGGCGATCTCGTGGGTCACGATGATCATCGTCATGCCCTCGGCGGCGAGGTCGCGCATCACCCCCAGCACCTCCGACACCAGCTCGGGATCGAGGGCGGAGGTCGCCTCGTCGAACAGCATCACCTCCGGCTCCATGGCGAGCGCGCGGGCGATGGCTACGCGCTGCTTCTGCCCGCCGGACAGCCGGTCCGGGTAGGCCTCGGCCTTGTCGGCCAGCCCGACCTTGGCGAGCAGCCGGCGCCCGATGGCCTCGGCCTGCGCCTTCGGCATGTTCTTGGCGGAGACCGGCCCCTCCATCACGTTGCCCAGCACGGTCATGTGCGGGAACAGGTTGAAGTGCTGGAACACCATGCCGGTGTTGGAGCGGAACTTCGCCTGCGCCTTGGGCCGGGGCAGCGCCTTCCCCGTCTCGAAGTCGAAGGCATCACCGCCGATGCGGATGCGGCCGCCGTTGGGCACCACCAGCAGATTCAGGCAGCGCAGCAGGGTGGACTTGCCCGACCCCGAGGGGCCGATCAGCGCCACCACGGCTCCGGGGTCGACCTTCAGGGTGATGTCGCGCAGGACGACCAGTTCGCCGAATTGCTTCCTCAGCCCGGCGACTTCGATCTTGGGAATGCTCATGGGAAAGGCCCTCTCGCGTTGGATCGCCGGGGGAACGTCAGTGACCCGGACCTTAATGACCGGTCTGGAGCTGCTTCTCGCCCCGCTTCACGATGGCCGTCAGGGGGACCAGCACGACGAAGTAGATCAGCGCGACGATGGTATAGACCTCCAGAGGGCGGAAGGTGTCCGTCGCGGCGACCTGCCCCTGGTAGAGAAGGTCCGGCACCGCCACCACCGAGACCAGCGAAGTGTTCTTGAACTGGATGATCGACTGGTTCATCAGCGGCGGGATCATGCGCTTGACCGCCTGGGGCAGCACGATGCGTCGCATCACCTTGGCCGGCGTCATGCCGAGCGCCAGCCCGGCCTCCGTCTGTCCCGCCTCGATGGAGACCACACCGCCCCGGATCACCTCCGCGTAGAAGGACCCGCCGTAGAGCGACAGGGTGAGGACGGAGGCCGTCACCGCGTCGATCTGGATGCCGGTCAGCATCGGCAGCGCGTAGTAGAACCACAGAAGCTGCACCAGCAGGGGCGTGCAGCGGAACAGCTCGATGTAGGCCCAGGAGATCCAGCGCAGCACCGCGAAGCGCGAGAGCTGGGCCAGCCCGCCGACCAGCCCGAGCAGCAGGCCCAGCACGACGACGGCGGCCGTCAGGCCGATGGTGACCAGCGTGCCGTTGAGGAACAGCCAGCGGTATCCCCAGAGCATCTCGAAGTTGAAGGTGTACATGGCGGGCCTGCTTGCAAAACTTCGGAACGGCGGCCGAATCCCCGCGGGGCCGGCCGCCGTGCGCCATCGGAACCCAAATTCATCGACAGGTTCCTTCAAAGCGGATTGCAATCCGCTTTGGACCGCGACGGCGGTCCCGGCCGCACGTGCGGCCGAAGCCCGCCGGCGAGTGAGGCGATGTGACTCTAAAGCGAACGGACGTTCGCTTTAGAAGGTGATGCCTTCCGGGATGTCGCTCATGGCGATGTCCACCTTGGCGAGGCTGTTCACCACCGCTTCGCGGATCAGACCCAGGCCCTGGGCGTAGACGATCCAGGTGTTCACGAAGTCGCGCAGGGTCTTGTCCGGCTCGCGCCGCACCGCCGCGTTGGAGGTGGAGCCGAAGATCGGGCGCGGCACGATCACCTTGCCCAGCGACGGGTCGCGCTTCACCGCGCGCACGCCGCCCATCCAGAAGATCGACTGGGCGTCGGCCCGGCCGCTGCGCACGGCCAGCGTCGCCTCGTCCAGCGACTTGAAGCGGATGATCTGGGCGTTCGGGCAGAGGCGGCTGGCCACTTGGTCGTGGGCGGAACCGACGTCCACCGCGATCTTCACCTCCGGCTTGTTCATGTCGGCCCAGCTCTTCGGCTCGAAGCCCGGCTTGGCGATGACGACCAGGGCGCTGTTGTAGACCGGCACCGTGAAGTCGACGGCCAGGGCGCGTTTGGGCGTCGGGTTCATGCCGAACATGACGTCGATCTTGTTGGCCTGGAGATCGAGGATGGCGTTGCCCCAGGTGGTCTCGACCACCTCGATGCCGACGTCCATGTCGGCGGCGAGCGCCGACCCGATGTCCCAGAACTGACCCGACCACTGGCCGGTCGTCTGGTCCTTCATGATCCAGGGGGCGCCGGTCGCCACACCGCCGATGCGCAGCTTCTTGGCCTTCAGGACCCGGTCGAAGGAGCTGCCGCCCTCCTGCGCCGCGGCCGGGGCGATGCCCGCCGCCATGGTGGCCCCGAAAGCCCCGACCGCCGCGCCGGCGCCCAGAAACCCAGCCAGTTCCCTGCGATTCACCATGTCCGTCTCCCTTGTGGTCCGTCGGGCTGTCCGACCGGATGTGTCGTGACGTGTGTGTCGTGACGTGTCTTCGGGCCATTCCGTGTTCGTTGACCGGCCGCCGCCGCGGCTTCGCGTTGTTGGGGCGCTCTCGAGAAAGAAGCCGGGGCGCCCGGAGTGTTCTTTTCGGCCGTCAGGCGAGCGCGATGTCGCGCGCGTGCCGCGCGACGGCCTGGAGCTTCTCGGTGGTTTCGGCGGTCGGCGCGGTCAGCGGCAGCCGCACCCCGCCGACCGGCATGCCGGCCATCGCCATGAAGGCCTTCAGCGGGCCGGGGTTGGTTTCCAGGAAGATGGAATTCACCACCGGGTCGATCTGGGTCTGCTCGGCCAGCGCCTCGTTCAGCTTGCCGGCGCGCGCCAGCGCGAAGATGCGCAGCCAGATCTTCGGGTAGATGGTCGCCGAGGCCAGCACGCCGCCCCGCGCGCCCAGCGCGACGTGGGTGGCGAACAGCGGTTCCTCGCCGCTCAGCACCGAGATCTTGTCGCCGGCGTACTTCATCGTCTTGATGAATTCCGGCATGTCGTAGGAGGAGAACTTCATGCCGATGATGGAGCCGTCCTCCGCCATCGCCTGCACGCCCTCGGCGGTGACCGCCACGGTGGTGCGGCGGGGGATCTGGTAGAGCATGACCGGCAGGTCCACCGCGTCGCGGTAGGCGCGGAAATAGGCGCGCATGCCCTCCTGGGTGCCGGCGGCGTAATAAGGGGTGACGGTCATCACCGCGGCGGCCCCGGCGGCGGCGAAGTCGCGCCCGGCTTCGACCGCGTCCTGGAAGCCGGTGGACAGCACGCCGGGGATCACCGGCTTGCCACCGGCCTCCTCCACGCAGGCGGCGACCACGCGTTTGCGCTCGTCCCGCGACAGGGCGGGATACTCGCCGGTGCCGCCGATCGGCACGACGCCGGACGCCCCGGCGTCGAGCTGGTGGCGCACCAGCCGCTTCAGGCCGGCGATGTCGACGGAACCGTCGACCGTCAGCGGCGTGACGATGGCGCTGAACAGGCCGCTGATCTCCGAATGGGTGAGTGCCATGGGGTCCTCGGATTTCCTAAGCGTGGCGTTTGAGGCGTGGCGTAAGGGTGTGTGGCGGCCGCAGGGCGGCCTCGCCCCCGCGATGCGGGAAGCCGGTTCGGGACGATCGGAAAAAGCGCGATGAAACGAGTCCGATGAAATCGACAAAGACCGGCGCACCGCCGGAAATCCGTGCCTGAACCCGCACCCGGATCAACGCTCGGGTGGGTGCCGGAGGGAACGGGGGCGATGGAGCGTCCCTTGTGAGACCTCGATCCGGCCCCGCCCGCTTCCGACAACGGAGATGTGACCCTATTTTTCCTTTTGCTGCAACAACAAATCGTTTCATGGATGAAAAGTGATGATACGATAAAATCTGGCGCGCCAACACACGTCAACGTGGCCGTTCCACCGTCCCCACGATGTCGGCCACGGTCGGGGCGCCGAGGAAACCCATGGTGGTCAGAAGCTCGCGCCGGATCATCTCCAGCACCGCCTGCGCACCGGCCGCCCCGTCGGTGGCCAGCCCGTAGAGAACGGCACGGCCAAGCAGCACGCCCTGCGCTCCGAGCCCCAGATAGCCGGCAACGTGGCTGCCGCGCCGCACCCCGCTGTCCGCCAGGACGGTCACCCGGTCGCCGACCCGCTCGGCGATGTCCGTCAGACAGCGCACGGGGTGGATGGCGTGGTCCAGGTTGCGGGCGCCGTGATTGGACACAACGATCCCGTCCACCCCCAGTTCGGCGGCCTTCTCCGCGTCGTCGGCGCGCAGCACGCCCTTCAAAATCAGCTTGCCCTTCCAGGCGTCCCGCAAGCTCCGCACGTCGCCCCACCCCACGTCCTGGGCGAGGCCGATCTCGTCGCCGACGGCGACCCGACCCAGCGCGGTGCGGAACTCGTCGGGATAGTGGGCGTAGGTCGGCACGCCGCCGTTGCGCAGATACTTGGCGAAAACCCCGGCGAACCAGCGCGGGTGGGCGAGACAGTCCAGCCCGGCGCGCACCGACGGCTTGATCGGAATCCCGAAGCCGTTGCGGACGTTGTATTCGCGATTGGGCGTCACCGCCGTGTCCACGGTCAGGACCAGGGCCTCCGCCCCGGCCCGTTCGGCGCGCCGCACCAGCTCGCGGGTGCGCTCGCGGCTGCGCCAGACATAGAGCTGGAACCACAGCCGCGCCCCGGATTCCCCGGCGATCCGCTCGACGGAGGTGATGGACTGGGTGGAGACGCAGAAGGGAATGCCGACCGCGGCGGCGGCCTTGGCCAGTTCGACCTCGCCGTCGTACCAGACCAGCCCGGCCACGGCGGTGGGCGCCACGACCAGCGGCATGGGCTGATCCACCCCGAACAGGCGGGTGGTGGCGTCGCGTTTCGACACGTCCACCAGAACGCGCGGCTTGAAGACGAGGCTGTCGAGTGCCGTTTTGCTCGTCGCGATGCCAGTTTCGTCCTCGGCTCCGCGGTCGATGTACTCGAACAGGCCGCGCGGGAGGCGGGCGCGTGCCCGCTGCCGGGCCTCGGCGATGTTGAGCGACGCGGTCACCGCCATTTCCCCGGTTTCCGCGGGAAGACGCGTGCATCGCACGATTCGCAGGATGTGCCCATTGGGTGCTGCTCCGACAAAAATTATCTTTTCGGGAACAATTTTTCGTATGCTAGACATAAGGAAACAGTATCGTCAACGTCCGATCGTCCTGGCCGATTGTCCGCCTCACCGACCTCCACCCCGGCGCCCCTCCTCCGGCCCCGAAGCCACAAGGACCTGCCCGATGCGTGACCCACAGGCTCTGCTGACGTCGCTGCGCACGCTCCTGGGGGAGCGCCATGTGGTCACGCAGGCGACGGACCTCGAACCGCTGACCCGCGACTGGCGGGGCCGCTACCAGGGCACGGCGCTGTGCGCCGTCTATCCGGCGGACACGGAGCAGGTGGCGGCGACTGTCCTGCTGGTGCGCGAGCATGGTGGGAAGATCGTGCCGCAGGGCGGCAACACCGGCATGTGCGGCGGTGCCACGCCCTTCTCGGAGGAGGCGGTGGTGCTGCGGCTCGACCGGCTGAACCGGGTCCGGCAGGTCAGCCCGCTGGACAACACCATGACGGTGGAGGCCGGCTGCATCCTGGCCGACCTGCAGGCCCGCGCACAGGAGGCCGGGCGCCTCCTTCCGCTCAGCCTGGGGGCGGAGGGGAGTTGCCAGATCGGCGGCAACATCGCGACCAACGCCGGCGGCACGGCGGTCCTGCGCTACGGCCCGATGCGCGACATGGTGCTGGGGCTGGAGGTGGTGCTTCCCGACGGCTCGGTGATGAACGACCTGAAACGGCTGCGCAAGGACAACAGCGGCTACGCCGTGCGCCACCTGTTCATCGGGGCGGAAGGCACGCTGGGCATCATCACGGCGGCGGTGCTGAAGCTGTTCCCGCAGCCGCAGGCCAACGCCACCGCCATGGCTGGCGCCGGGCATCTCGACCAGGCGCTGGAGTTGCTGGCCTCCGTCCGCTCCCGCCTCGGCGACCGGGTCAGCGCCTACGAGGTCATGTCGCACTCCCAGATGCAGCTCGTGCTCGACCACATTCCCGGCAGCACCCTGCCCTTCGCGGAGCCGCACCCCTGGTACGTGCTGATCGAGGCCGAGGACAGCTTCGCCGCCATGGATCTGGCCTCAATTCTTGAGGATTGCCTTGCCGACGCGCTGGAGCGCGGCCTCGTCGCCGACGCCGTGATCCCCAGGAGCGAAGCGCAGCGCGAGGCGCTGTGGCGCCTGCGCCATTCGGTATCGGAAGCGAACAAGGTTTCCGGCATCAGCGTCTCCTACGACACCGTGGTGCCGCTCGACCGGCTGGGCGACTTCGCGGCGGAGACGGAGCGCGGCGTGCGCGCCGCCTTCCCGCAGGCGCGGCTGTTGTTCGTCGGCCATGTCGGCGACGGCAACCTGCATGCGGTGATCCATTTCGATCACGACGCCTTTCCTTCCCGCGCCGACTTCGAGGCGACGGCGGGGCGGATCAACGAGATTGTCGACACGGCGACGCTCGCCTGCGATGGTTCGATCAGCGCGGAGCATGGGATCGGCCTCAGCAACCGCAAACGGCTCGCCGACTCCATCGACCCGGCGCGCTACCGGCTGATGACGCAGATCAAAGCGTTGCTCGACCCTGACCATATGATGAATCCTGGAAAGGTTCTTGTGTTCGAGGACCCTCAATGAAGCGGCCCGCCCTGACGACCAGGCATGTACGACGAATCGCGACACGACAGGCGGCGGACGACGCAATGGATGTGATCGACAGGCCCGACGCGGCGGCCTCCTCCCCTTCCCAGAGCGGGGCGGACGGGGAACTGGACCTCGGCGTCCGGCTGAAGAATCTGCGCAAGCGGCTGGGGCTGACGCTCCAGCAGGCGGCCGACCGCACCGGGGTCGGCGTGTCCACCCTGTCCAAGATCGAGCGGAACGAGCTGTCGCCGACCGTCACCACCCTCCAGAAGATCGCCGGCGGGTTCGACATGGACGCGGCGGCGATCATCGGCGGGCCGACCCCGGCGCTGCGTGTCGCCGGCCGCCGCTCGGTGACGCGGTCGGGGGAGGGCCGCCCTTTCCCGACCGGCACCTGCAACAACGCCTGGCTCTGCCCGGATCTGACGAACAAGGTCATGAGTCCGATCATGACCACCGTCGCCGCCCGCTCGCTCGACGCCTATCCGGAATGGGCCAAGTACGACGCGGAGCTGTTCCTCCACGTCCTCTCCGGCACACTGGTGGTTCACAGCCAGATCTACGAGCCGCTGCGTCTGGAAGCCGGCGATTCCATGTATTACGACGCCAGCACCCCCCATCTCTGGGTCTCTGAGGGGGACGAGAACGCCCGCGTGCTCTGGGTTTACGCCAAGTATCAATGACACATAACGATCCGATTGATGGATAAATAGCGGAACGCTATATTTATGCGATGCACACGATCCGCTATACCGCGGCGGCTCTGAAGACGCTTCGCCGAATGCCGCGCAACACGGCGGAGCTGATCCGCCTGAAGCTGCAGGAGGTGGCTGCCGACCCGGCGAACGCGCGGAACGTGAAGAAGCTGAAGGGCCGGGACGGCTACCGGCTCCGCGTCGGCGACTGGCGGATCGTTTATGACCTCGAATCCGGCGTGCTGGTGCTGATCGTCATCGAAATCGGCCCGAGAGGAGGCATCTATGACTGATTCCGCGCAGATCATCCGGGATGGCAACGGCAATCCGGCCTTCGCGGTTCTGCCCATCGCCGAATATGAACGATTGCTGGAAGCCGCCGACGAGGCAACCGCGACCCGCGCCTTCGATGTCTACAAGGCCACGCAACCGGAAACCTTCCCCGATGACGTGGCTGAGCGTCTGCTGGGTGGCGAGCATCCGGTGAAGGTCTTCCGCGACCACCGCGGCATGACACAGGCCCAGCTCGCCGAGGCCACCGGTCTCAAGCAGGCTTATGTCTCGCAGATCGAGGCCGGCACGCGGGGTGGTTCCGTGGATGTGCTCAAGCGGATCGCCGACGCCCTTCGGGTGGATCTCGACGACCTCACCTGACCGACACGGCGAACAGCACCGGCACCTCGACGGTGGCCGGCTTGGGCGGAGGCGGAAAGGGTGCGGTCCGGGCGACCGTCTCCAGCGCCGCCCGCTCCAGAACCGCAACGCCGGGGCCGGACAGGACGGCCATGGACTCGCCCGGAACGCTGCCGTCGCGCTGCACCGTGAAGCGCACCAGCACCGTCCCGCCCAGCCGCAACCGCCGCGCCTCCGCCGGCACCGCAAGCCGGGCCTGAAGGCGGCGGCGCACCTCCTCCAGATAGACGCGCATGGCGTCCGCGCCTCCGCCGCCAGCACCGGCATCCGCCACAGCGGAGCCGTTCATCCCGCTGCCCATCGCAGGTCCGGCCGCTGGTCCGGTTGCGGCGGCGGCCCCATCGCGATTCCCGACCATGTCCTTTGCCGGGGCGGCCGGTGCCGGGATGACCGATGCCGGGATGGCAGGTGAGGGGGCGCGGGTGGTGGCCGCCGTCACCGGTTTCACCGTCGGCTTGCGGGCCGGAAGCGGTGCAACGGAGTCCGGGACGTCGGGGGGCGAGGGGTCGGGAAGCGGAACGGCCTCGACCGGTCGCGGGTCCGGCGCCGGTTCGGCGGCGGCCAGCGGCGGCTCCGCATCGGGCTCTCCGTTACCGTCCGGGCCTCCCCCCGCTTCGCCGGCCGTTTCCGCGCCGTTTCCCGGCACGACGTCGACGCTGAAGGCCTCCGGAACCGGCTCGGCCGGATTCTCGGCCGTGGCGATCAGCAGGCCCAACAGGGCGGCATGGGCCAGGGCGGACAGGGCGAAAGCCCAGGGTGCCCATGGCCCATCCCCCTCCCCTTCTCCAACGATTGCCCCATCGCCGGCGCGCATGCCGTCCATGCTCAGGCCCCGTGCTCAGCCCGCCGTCTTCCGCGTCAGAACTGGTAGCGCGCCCCGAGGTAGAAGCTGCGCCCCTCCTCCGGGTAGCCGTCCATGAGCTGGTAGTTGCGGTCGGTGATGTTGCGGACCACGGCCTCTGCCTCCACCCCCTTGACGATCTCGTAGGAGACCTTGAGGTTCGCCAGCGCGTAGGCGCCGGTGCGGTAATAAGCGGTCTGCGCGGAGTTGCTGGTCCAGCGGGTCGAGGAGACCTCCAACGACGGCACGACGTGCAGCGCCTCGACGGGCTGGAGATCGGCGTAGGCGAACAGCTTGTGCGTCGGCGTGCCGGTCGGCTTGGGCTCCGGGGTGCCCGCGGCGTCGAGCGTGCGGACCAGCAGCGTGTAATTGCCGCCGATCTCCAGCCACTCGGACAGCAGCGTGCGCGCCGACAGCTCGAAGCCGCGGTCGAAGCCGGACCCGACGTTGCGGTTCTGCGTCACCGACTGGCCGTTGTAGAGGATGTTCACCGGCTGGATGGCGTCGGTCAGGTCGTTGACGAACACCGCCCCTTCGAGGCGGGTGTTGCCGAAGACCTGCTCGGACGCGCCGATCTCGTAATTGATGGCGCGTTCCGGCTTCAGCCCCGGATTTGACACGGCCCCGCCGAAGCGCGAGCTGAAACGTTCGAACAGCGTGGGGAAGCGGGTGCGGCTGGACACGCTGGCGTGGGTCTCGCCGGTGGCGCTGTGGCGCCAGAGCACCGCGCCCTGCCAGTTGAAGGCGTCCATGTCCTTCGTCGGGTAATTGACGAAGCGGCCGGTGTTGGTGCCGTCCCAGTCCTGGGCTTTGCGCAGGTCGCGCCAGTCGTAGCTGGCGCCGGTCACCACATCCACCGCCCCGGTGGCGTGGAAGGTGTTCTCCAGCGCGACCGAATAGGTGTCCTCGACGCTCTTCTGGTTCGGCTCGCGGAAGCGCGGCGCGTAGAGGGTCTGGAATTCCTCGTGCTCGTCGCGGCGGACATGCACGGCGCCCTTCAGCGTGTTGCGCGGGATCAGGTCGGTGCCCAGTTCCACGCCGCCGCCATAGGCGCGGTCGTCATAGATGCTGGTGAAGGCCCGCGACGTGCTCTGCCGGACGTAGCGGCGGTCGTCGTAGGATTCCAGCTTGTTGTCGAAGGTCGAATGGAACAGCCGTGTCTTGACGTAGGACTTCTCGCCAAGCTGTGTGCGCGAATTGAAGGACAGGTTCTGCACCGCCCATTCCGGCCATTTCCAGTAGCGCATGGTCTGGCTGCTGGCCGGGTCGTAGGTGTGCAGCGGGGCGCCCTTCGAGCCGTTCTGCTTCAGCACGTTGAAGGAATACTCGTCGGTGTCGTTGGGCGTGATGCCGAACTTGGCGTTCACCCGCCAGTCGCGGCTGTCCGACCCCTCACGCCGGCCGCCATTCTCGTTGGCGGTGGGCTTGTAATCGTCGGACAGGCGGAAGAAATTCTGCTCGACCTTGGCGATGCCGCCCTGGACGTAGAAGCGCTCCTGCTTCGTCCCGGCGCTGGCGCTGGTCAGATAGCCGGAGAAGGCGCCGGTGGCGTCGAGGTTGATGCCGGTGCGCAACTCGCCTTCCAACTCGCGCGTCGGCTTGCGGCTGACGAGGTTGATCGAGCCGCCGAGCCCGCCTGGCCCGTCGAGAACCGAGGCGTAGCCCTTGGCCACCTGGATCTCGGCCAGATCACCGGTCAGGAAGCGGCCGAGGTCGAAGCGGTTGTCCGCCGGCAGGTAGAGCTGCACGCCGTCCAGATACAGCGGCACCTGGAACCGGTCGTAGCCGCGCACCGTGACGTAGCGCTCGTTGCGCGGGCCGCGGGTGGTGGCGATGCTGACGCCCGGCAGCAGGTCGAGCGCGCGGTCCAGCCGCTCGCGGTTGAAGCGGGCGATGTCCTCCGACGACAGGACGGAACCGCCGACCGGGGTGCCGCCGGCCGCCTGGGCCGTCGCGTTGATCTGGCCCAGCCGGTAGACCGGCTCGTCGGGTGCGGCAGTTTGAGTGGCGGATTGAGCCAAGGCGGGGGCGTTCTGCGCGGCGGCCAGCACGGCCGACGACGCAGCGGCAAGCAGCAATCGTCTCATCGGACTCCTGAGGGGAAGGGCGTCAGCGGAAGGTGTGGATCAGAGCGAAGCCAGGAAGGACAGAAGCGCCGCGCGGTCGGCGGTGGGCAGGGCGCGCACGGCGTCGGCGCTGCCCTGGGCCTCGCCGCCGTGCCACAGCACGGCCTCCAGCGGGCTGCGGGCGCGGCCGTCGTGCAGATAGGCGGGGTGGTCGGAGATCAGCGGCACGAGGCCCAGCCCCCACAGCGGCGCCGTGCGCCACTGCCGACCGCTGGCGCGATGATCGGGCCGCCCGTCCGCCAGCCCGTCGCCCAGGTCGTGCAGCAGCAGGTCGCTGTAGGGATGGATCGTCCGCCCGCCCAACCCAGGCAGGCGCGGGTGTTCCGCCGTCTCCAGGCTGGGGGCGTGGCAGCGGGCGCAGCCGGCCTCCGCGAAGACCGCCTCGCCGCGATGCACCGCCGGGTCGTCCGCGTTGCGCCGCGGCGGCGGCTGGAGCGCCAGCGTGTAGAGGTGGATGGTGTCGAGCATCGCCTCGGACAGTTCCGGTTGCGGCCCCTCGTCCTTGGCGACATAAGCGGCGCAGGCGTCCTGCGCCTCCGGACAGTTGGGCTCCGGATAGAGGCGCGTGGTGATGCCGAGATCGCCGACGAAGGCCCCGGCGATCTGCTGGCGTACGGTCGGCTGGTTGGCCTTCAGCCCGAAGCGGCCGAGCGCCTCCACGCCGGCTTCGCGGTCCCAGACGCGGTTGGGCTGGCCGGAGACCACGCCCTCGCGCGCCTGCGCCTCGGCCAGCGCCAGAATGGCGCGCTCCGGCACGGCCTCCAGCAGGCCCAGCCCGAAGACCGGCGGCCCCATGCGCGGCGAGGTCATCGCATCGTCGCCGAGCGGCCCGAAGGCCGGATCGGTGATGCGGATCTCGGGCGCGCGCAGCGGCACCTCGGTGCCGTCGGCCAGACGCTCCACCCGCTCGTGCCACGTGAAGAAGACGCGCGCCTCGGCCGGGACGCCGGGCACCGACTGGTCGTTGATCTGGTCGCCGTAGGCGGGGTGCGGCTTCGGTCCGCCATGCGCGTCCTCGCCGGGCACCGACAGGCGGACCAGCATGGCGCGCAGCGCGTCGTCGGGACCCTGCGGCGGCTCGCCCCGCCCGTTCTTGATGTGGCAGGCGGCGCAGGACAGCCGGTTGTAGGTCGGCCCCAGCCCGTGGAACCCGCCCTCCCCGGCGAAGCCGTTCTGCACCAGCGCCCGTCCGCCGGCCTGGGCGCGGCCGACGCCGGTCCCGGCCTCCGGGTCCGGGCCGCCCGGCGTCCAGACATGGTTGAACAGGATGCGCCCGATGGTGAACTGGACGCGCTGCGCCTCGTCGGCCGGCGGCAGGGTCTGGTCGAAGGCGGCACGCGTCGGGTTGGACGGGGCGGCGGCCTGAACCGCCGCTCCCGCCGTCGCGGACAGGGTGACCGACAGGCCGAGAAGCGCGTGGAGGGTCCGGCGCACGGGTCAGGGCTCCTTGGCGGCGGCCAGCACGGCGCGGGCGGTGTCCGTGGCGGCGGCGCGGGCCTTGCCGATGCGCTCCGCCCACTCCTGGTCGAGCGCCGGGGTGACCGTCAGTCCGGCGGCCTGCTCCTCCGTCACCGGCACGGCGGTGGCGAGGGCCAGCGCCTCCTCCGCTTTCGCGACGAGCGCGGGATCGCCCGTCCGGGCGGCGGCCCGCCGTGCCTCGTCCAGCAGGGCCAGCAGCTCGCGCAGCTCGTCCTGGCGGCGGGTGATCAACGCGTCGAACAGGGCGGCGACCGCCGGCTCGCGGCGGCCGCCCCGCTCCGTCTCGTAGGCGAAGGCATCGGCCGCGGCGAAGGGGTTCCCGGTTCCGGCCGGGGCGTCCCGATAGACCGCGGGGCGGACCGGGTGGCGGCGGATGTCCGGGTGGAAGAGAATGCGCTGCCCCTCCTCCGACAGGGCGAAGGCGACGAAGGCGGCGGCGGCCTTCGGGTGCGGAGCGGCGGCGGTCACGCCGATGTGCGCGGGCAGCCAGGCGGTGCGCTCCGGATAGAGGATCGCCACCGGCTTGCCGTCGGCCTGGGCGTTCAGCGCCTGGAAGTCGATGGTCGGCCCGGCGCCGCGCCGCCCCGAGGCGACGCCGTCGCCCACCCCCGGCCCGCGGTCGGCCAGTTCGGCGCCGGCGGCGATGCGTTGCAGCAGCGTCCAGCCCGCCGTCCAGCCTTCGGCCTGGAGGATGATGTCCACCAGCACCGGGGCGAAGCCGACCCGCGAGGGCACCGGGAAGGCGACGTGCCCGGCCAGCGCGGGGTCGGCAAGGTCGGCCCAGCGCCGCGGCGTCGGCAGCCCGCGGTCCGCCAGATAGGCCGGGTTGACCACGATCCCGTAACCGGCGACCTCGAACGCCTCGAAGCGGCCCGAGGGGTCGGACAGGGTCTGCGCCCCGATGCGGCCCGGCAGCGCCTCGCGATCAAGCTCCGGTGAAGCGGTGTCCAGCGGGCGGAGCCGTCCCTCGTCGCGCAGCAGCGGGAAGTTGCGCAGCGCCGGGGTCCAGTAGACGTCCACGCCCCCCTGGTCGGCGCTGCGCAGGATCGGCATAGCCTCCCGCCCGGTCTTCCAGAGGACGCGCAAGTCGGTGCCGGGATTGGCCCGCTCGAACGCCGCCTCGAACCGCGCGACCAGCTCGTCGGGGTAGCTGGTCAGGACGAGCAGGCTCGATTCCAGGGGCTCCGCATGCAGCGCACCCGGAAGGATGCCCATCGCCAGCACAACCAACGCACGCAATCTCATCGCGGGCTCCGTCACAGGGGACCGATCAGGCGTATCCATTCGCTATGTTTGTTTGGATACAGCGCATACCGGCGTCTGTCAACGGCGCTATATACGTTCGGTATATAACCGTGAAGAAAATATGGAAATGGAAGAAGCGCCCGCTGGCCGGCCGCTCTCACCTCAGGCCGTGATTTAACTCAGAGCTATCGCATTTGGCCTCTATAACCCTCTCCCCTCTGGGGAGAGGGTGGCCCGGAGGGCCGGTGAGGGGGTTGCGCGTGGCGATACGTCCTGCAAAAGCGCAACCCCCTCACCCTAACCCTCTCCCCAGAGGGGAGAGGGGACTTCAAATGCAATCACCCCGTTACTTCACGAGCGGGCAGCCGCTGTCCTTCGGGTTGATGTAGGCCTGCTCGCCGGGAATGGTCTTGAGGATCTTGAAGTAATCCCAGGCCCCTTTCGACTCGCCCGGCGTCTTGATCTGCGCCAGATACATGTCGTTGAAGATCCGGCCGTTGTCGGCGATCTTCGCGTCCTTCATCATCATGTCGCTGATCGGCGTGGCGCGCATCTTGGCGGCGACCTTGTCGGCGTCGTCGGTGCCGGCCTCCTGCACGGCCTTCAGGTAATGCTTGACCGCCGAATAGACGCCTGCCTGGTTCATCGACGGCTTGCGCCCGGTCCGCTCCTCGAACTTCTTCGACCAGGCGCGGGTCTCGTCGTTCATGTCCCAGTAGAAGGAGTTCGCCAGCATCAGCCCCTGCGCGGTGTCGAGGCCCAGCGCGTGGATGTCGTTGACGTTCAGCAGCAGGCCCGCCAGCGTCTGGCCGCCCTGGGGAATGCCGAACTCGGCGGCCTGCTTGACCGCGTTGATGGTGTCGCCGCCGGCGTTGGCGAAGGCGACCACCTCCGCGCCCGAGGCTTGCGCCTGCAACAGGAAGGACGAGAAGTCCGAGCTTGCCAGGGGATGGCGGACGCTGCCCTTGATGGTACCGCCGAGCGTCTTGACGGTGTTGGCCGCCTCCGTTTCCAGCGAATGGCCGAAGGCATAGTCCGCGGTGATGAAGAACCAGCTCTTTTTGCCCTGCTCGACCAGCGCGCGGGCGGTGGAGGACGCCACGGCGTGGTTGTCCCAGGTCCACAGGAAGCCGTAGGGGCTGCAGTCCTTGCCCGTCAGATCGGTGGAGCCGGGGCCGGACATCAGAAAGATGCGCTTCTTGTCCTTGGTGATGCCCTGCACGGCCAGCGCCGCGGCCGAGTTCGGCACGTCGGCGACGACGTCGACCTTCTCGACGTCGATCCACTGGCGGGCGAGGTTGGCGGCGATGTCCGCCTTGTTCTGGTGGTCGCCGACGATGATCTCGATCTTGGTGCCGTTGATGGCGTTGCCGAACTCCTCGGCGGCCAGCCGGGCGGCCACCGCCGAGCCCTCGCCGTTGATGTCGGCGTAGATGCCGGACCGGTCGGACAGCATGCCGATCTTGATGACGTTGTCCGACATCTGGGCCTGGGCCGTGCCGGACGCCAGGGCGGCGAAGGCAACTCCGGCGAGAAGGCCGGCAAGACGGGTGCTGCGCATGGTTCACTCCCTAGGGTGTTGTTTTCTTGGTGGTTGGGGATTCAATGGGTCGTGTAGCCGCCGTCCACGGGGATCGCCGTGCCGGTAATCGACGCGGCGGCGTCGGAGCACAGGAAGGCGATGGCGGCTGCGACCTCCTCCGGCGGAATCAGCCGGCCGGTCGGCATGCGGTCGAGGAACACCGCCTGCAGAACCCGTTCCTCCGGCAGGCCGGTGACCTGCGCCTGCTGGGCGATCTGCTTCTCGATGATCGGGGTCAGCACCGTGCCGGGGCACACCGCGTTGCAGGTGATGCCGTGCTCCGCGACCTCGATCGCCACCGACTTCGTCAGGCCGATGATGCCGTGCTTGGTCGCGACATAGGCGGGTTTGTGCGGAGCGCCGACCATGCCGAGGACCGACGCCGTGTTGACGATGCGCCCCCAGCGGCGCTCCCGCATCGCGGGAAGGGCCGCCTTGATGGTGTGAAAGGCGGCGCTGAGGTTGACCGCGAGCAGCAGGTCCCATTTGTCGTCGGGGAACTCGTGCACCGCCGCCACATGCTGCACCCCGGCGTTGTTCACCAGGATATCGATGGGGCCGAGCGCCGCCGCGGCGTCGGCCATCATGGCGCGGGCCTCCTCCGGCCGGCTGAGGTCGGCCCCCGAATAGACGATCGTCGTGCCGCTCTGCGCCGCGATCTCCGTGCACAGCCGGTCGATCTCCGCGCGGTCGCCGAAGCCGTTGAGCATGACATGGCAACCCTGGCGGGCGAGTTCGCGGGCGGTCGCCAGCCCGATGCCGGTGGTGGAGCCGGTGACGACAGCGTTCCTGTTTCGCATCTCTGTCCTTCTTTCGGGCGTCATGGAGTCTGAGGCGTCCTGCAGGTCAGAAAGCCACCTGATCGGCGCCCTTCAGGGCGAGCATCGCCCGCGCCTCGGCGGGGGTAGCGACCTCCAGCGACAGCTCTTCGAGAATCCGGCGGATCTTCGCCACCTGCTCCGCGCTGTTCCGGGCCAGCCGGCCCTTGCTGAGATACAGGCTGTCCTCCAGCCCGACCCGGACGTTGCCGCCCATGACCGCGGCCATGGTCGTGAAGGGGATCTGGTGACGGCCGGCGGCCAGCACCGACCATTCGTAATCCGTCCCGAACAGCCGGTCGGCGGTCTCGCGCATGAAGACGAGGTTGCGCTGCTCAGCACCGATGCCGCCGAGGATACCGAAGATCGTCTGGACGAAGAAGGGCGGCTTCACCAGCCCCCGATCGACGAAGTGCGCGAGGTTGTAGAGATGCCCGACGTCGTAGCACTCGAATTCGAAGCGCGTCCCGCAGCCCTCGCCCAGATGCTCCAGGATGTAGGCGATGTCGCGGAAGGTGTTGCGGAAGATGAAATCGTCGGTGCTGCGCAGATAGGGCTCCTCCCAGTCGTGCTTCCAGCCCTGGTAACGGTCGGCCAGCGGGAAGATGCCGAAATTCATCGAGCCCATGTTGAGCGAGCACATCTCCGGCCGGGCCTGGAGCGGGGCGGCAAGGCGCTCCTGCACCGTCATGTTGAGCGAGCCGCCGGTGGTGATGTTGAGCACCGCGTCGGTGGACTGCTTGAGGCGCGGCAGGAACTGCATGAACACCGCCGGGTCCGGCGTCGGCTGCCCGGTGCGGGGGTCGCGGGCGTGCAGGTGGAGGATCGCGGCACCGGCCTCGGCGGCGCCGACGCCCTGCTCGACGATCTCATCGGGCGTCACCGGCAGCGCGTCCGACATGGTCGGGGTGTGGATCGACCCCGTCAATGCGCAGCTGATGATGACCTTCTTCTGTGGTGCCTTCTGTGGTGCGGCCATGGGACAGTCTCTGTGTTGGTTCGGTTCGAAGGGAAGGACGGCGTGACCGGCGCGCGGTCACCCGCGCTCGACGCTGTCCAGCCGCTGGAGGTGGGCCGCCAGACGGGCGTGGGTCTCGGTCCGCTGCGCCTCCGTCCAGGTCCGGAAGCCGGCGCCGGACTTCATGCCCAGCCGCCCGGACGCGACGAGATCGCGCAGCAGGGGCAACGGTTCCGGCGTCCGGTCGAGGTCGGGCAGGACATGCTCGTGCACCGCCAGGGTCAGGTCGGTGCCGACGAGGTCGGCGTTCTCCAGCGGCCCCAGGACGGCGAGGCGCCGGCCGAAGCTGGCCTTGACCACGGCGTCCACCGTCTCGGCGTCGCACACGCCGTTCTGGACGAGCGCGATGGCCTCGCGCCAGAGCGCGTGCTGCAAACGGTTGCCGATGAAGCCGGGAACGTCCTTGCGGACATGCACCGGCGTCTTGCCGATGGCGGCCAGCAACCCGATCATCGCGGCGACCGCCGCGTCGTCGGTGTCAGCGGTCTGGATGACCTCGACGAGCGGAATCTGATACGGCGGGTTCCACCAGTGGGTGCCGAGCGCGCGGCTCTTGTCCCGGAGCGGTTCCATGATCCGGGTGATCGGGATCACCGACGTGTTGCTCGCCAGAAGCGCATGGGGCGGGGCGGCGGCCTCGACCGCCTGGAAGATCCGCTGCTTGAGGACCAGATCCTCCGGGACCGCCTCGATGACGACGTCCGCCCGGCTGACTGCGTCCTCCAGGGAGGCGCAGGGCCGAACCCGGTCCGCGGCGGCGGTGTCCATTCCCAGACTCTCAAGGTTGCCGCGGACCCGTTCGACGATCCCGGCCCGGCGGTCGGGATCGGGCTCGTGGATGTCGACCGGGTGCCCGGCGACGGCGAACGCCTGGGCGATCCCATGCCCCATCAGCCCGGCGCCGATGATTCCAATACGCTGCTGCGTCATGCCTCTGTCGCGTCCCCCCTGCCTTGAGCGCCGCCGCGACGGCCGTCCGGCCAATTGTTCGCGGCGCACATATTTTCTTGCCGCAATCAAAGCAAGGGGCGTGCCAGCAATGGGAATTGTTGGTATGGAGGGCCTTCGGCCGAGCCAGCGGGCGGATTGCCTGCGGTTTTCAATCCTTCGCCGCCATCGGCCTGCGACTCAGGGCTTCCGTCGTGTGCTGAATTTTGACAAACAGTGTTCAGAATATTGACAGAAACGGTGCGACGGGAGGCGGGCCATGACGGCGGGGCGGGACGAGCACTTCGCGGCGGCGCGCGCGCTGATGGTGATGATCGACGAGATGATCGACGGCGCCATCCTCGTCGACAAGGACGCGCGGATCGTCTGGTCCAATGATAAGCACGTCTGGTTCGATGACAAGCGCAAGGCGCTGCTGGGCATCCGCTCCCTCACCGAGGTGGTGGGGCAGCCCATCGAACGGGTCATCCCGCACAGCCAGATGCGCGACGTGGTGGAGACCGGCCGCTCCTTCCCGCTCGACATCATGCGCTACGGGGAGCACACGCTGCTGGTGAGCCGCCTGCCCCTGCGCGACGAACAGGGGGAGATCATCGGCGCACTCGCCTTCGCCCTGAAGAACAGCCTGACCTACCTCCGCCCCATCGCCGAGCGCTTCAACAAGCTGCAATCGCGGCTCGCGCGCATGGAACAGGAGCTCGCCGCCAGCCGGGCGCCGAAATACTCGGTCGAGAACCTCGTCGGCTTCAGCCCGGCGATGCTCCAGGTGAAGCGGCTGGTGCGCAAGGCGGGCCAGATCAACTCGGCGGTGCTGGTGCTGGGCGAGACGGGGACTGGAAAGGAGCTGGTGGCGCAGGCCATCCACGCCGCCTCGGATCGGGTCGACCGCCCCTTCGTCGGCATCAACGTCGCGGCGATCCCCGAAAACCTGCTGGAGGCGGAGTTCTTCGGCGTGGCTCCGGGCGCCTACACCGGCGCCGGCCGCCAGCCGCGGCCCGGAAAATTCCAGCTCGCGCACGGCGGCACGCTGTTCCTCGACGAGATCGGCGACATGCCGCTGCCGCTTCAGGCCAAACTGCTGCGCGTGCTTCAGGAGCGCGAGGTCGAGCCGCTCGGCTCCAACCAGGTCATCAAGGTCGATGTCCGCATCATCGCCGCCACCAGCCGGCCGCTGCCGGAGATGATGCGGAACGGCACCTTCCGCTCGGACCTCTACTACCGCCTAAACGTCTTCCCGATCCAGCTTCCGGCGCTGCGCGACCACAAGGAGGATCTGGAAATCCTCGCCTCGCTGTTTTCGGAACGGATGGCGGTGAGCCTCGACCAGCCGATGCGCGACCTCACCCCTGGGGCGCTCGACGCGCTGCGCGGGCACGACTGGCCGGGCAACGTCCGTGAACTGGCCAACGTCATCGAGCAGGTCTATGTGCGCACCGAAGGCGAGCGCATCCTGGCCGACGACTTCGCCGACATCCTCCCCGGAGCCGCCACCCGGCCCACCGCATCGCCGGCGCGCAAGCGTCCCCTCGCCGACAGCATGGATGAGCTGGAACGCTCGCTCATCCTCGCCGCGCTCGAAGACGCGCAGGGCAACAAGCTCGAAGCCGCGCGGAGCCTCGGCCTGTCGCGCACCAACCTCTACGCGAAGCTGCGCAAGCACGGCATCACCGCCGACTCCGAGGCGTAGCCGGATCGCGGCGCTACAGCAGCAGGGCCTTCTCCCGCTGCACATGGCCCGAAAGCCGGGCCGTCTCCCGCTGGTCCAGCGCGTTCCGCAGCTTGGGGAAATCGACCTCCTCCTCCTGCTGGACATGCTCCGCGACCAGCTGCCTCAGCGCGATGACGCGCCGCCGCCACGCGGGATCGTCCTTCGGCATCTGCTCGAGGGCGTACAGCTGCATCTTCATGTCGGCGTGCTCGCCGTAGAGGTGCCGGGCATCCGCCTCCTGATGCGCGTGGTCGTGCAGCAGGGGGTAGACGACGTCCTCCTCGGCCATGGCGTGCGCGGCGAGGCGGCGCTTCAGGCGGAGCAGCAACTGCGTCCGCTGGAAGGTCTCGCCGGTGTGCGTCCGCTCCATCGCGTCGAGCAGCGCCATGATGTGGCGGTGGTCGTCCATCAGGGCGTCGAACGGGTCGCGCGCCATCGTCGTCCCGGCGGCCTGGGCGACCACCGGCGGCAGCAGGCGGCTGGCGAGGATCGCCACGGCGGCACCGCTGGCGAAGGCGATCAGGCCGCTTGTGGACCAGAGGTCCCTTCCTCTCCTGCTCATGATGTCCGTGCCTCCCGGGTCCATGGGTGTATCCGACGTCCAACAGGGGCCGGGCCGGGTCATTCCGCCGGAGATGTCTTCGCGGGCACGTCCACCGGGTCGCGGTGTGGAACCAGCCGCTCGGTCAGGCGCTGGAAGGCGACGAACAGGACCGGCACGAAGATGATGCCGACCAGCGTCGCCGCGGTCATGCCGCTGAAGACCGTCGTGCCGATGGACCGTCGGCTGGCCGCTCCGGCGCCGGTGGCGACCAGCAGCGGCACCGCCCCCAGGATGAAGGCCAGCGCCGTCATCAGCACAGCGCGGAAGCGCTGGCGGGCGCCCATCACCGCGGAATCGATGATGGGGTGGCCGGCGGCGCGCTGCTCCCGCGCGAACTCGACGATCAGGATGGCGTTCTTGGCGGCGAGGCCCACCAGCAGGACGAGGCCGATCTGCGCGTAGACGTCGTTGGCGATGCCGGCGACGCTCAGGCCGATGCCGGCCCCCAGCACCGCGATGGCCACCGACAGCAGCACGGCCAGCGGGATCAGCCAGTTCTCGTACTGCGCCACCAGGAACAGATAGCCGAACATCACCGCCAGCCCGAAGATGATGATCGTCTGGTTGCCGATCCGGCTTTCCTGATAGGACAGGCCGGTCCATTCCGTGGCGTAGCCCGCCGGCAGGGTGCGGTCCGCCACCTCCTGCATCGCCGCCAGCGCTTGGCCGGAGCTGCCGCCGGGGGCCGGGTTGCCGTTGACCGAAGCGGAGAGGAACTGGTCGTAGCGGACGAGGCTGTCGGGGGCCAGCGTGTTGCGGATGGTCACGATGCTGCGCAGCGGCACCATGTCCCCCGACGAACTCCGCACATAGAGCTGGTCGATGGCCGCCACCTCGTCCCGGTACTCCGCGGCGTCCTGCACCTGGACCTGGAAGACCCGGCCGTAGAGGTTGAAGTCGTTGACGTAGCGCGACCCGAGATGGGACTGCAGCGTGGTGAAGACGTCGCCCGGCGAGACGCCGAGCAGCGCCGCCTTGGTGCGGTCGAGGTCGACGAACAGGTGCGGCACGTCGGGGCTGAAGGTGCTGAAGACGGCCGACAGCCGCGCGTCCTGGTTGGCGGCGACCAGCAGGCCGCGCAGCACCGCGCCGAGCTGCTGCGCGGATTGCCCGCCCAGCGCCTGCACCTGCAGCTGGAACCCGCCGGTGCTGCCGAGACCGGGGATGGAGGGCGGGTTGAAGGCGGCGATGGTCGCCTGCGGCACCGCGGCGAGCTGCGGCCTCAGCCGGCCCAGCAGCGCGTCCACCGTCTCGGCGGCCCCCCGCTCCCCCCAGGGCTTCAGCACGACGATCTGCAGGCCGACGTTGGAGGCCGCTCCGCTGAGGATGCTGTAGCCGGCGATGGAGATCACATGGGCCACACCCGGCGTCGCGCGCAGCCGCTCGGTGACGTCGGTCATCACCGCCTCCGTCCGGCTGAGCGACGCGGCACTCGGCAACTGGACATTGACGAAGAAATACCCCTGGTCCTCCGACGGCAGGAAGGCGGTGGGCAGGCTCCGCAGCAGCAGGAAGGCCCCGGCGGTCAGCAGGGCGAAGACGGCGATCCCGATCACCAGCTTGCGCGACAGCCAGCCGACGAGGCCGCCGTAGCGGTCGCGCACCCCGTCCAGCCCCCGATTGAAGGCGGCCAGCGGGCGCCAGGGCCGGGTCGGCGGGCGCAGCAGCAGGCCGCACAGCGCCGGGGTCAGCGTCAGCGACACCATGCCGGAAATCAGGAAGGCGGTGGTGATGGTGACCGCGAACTGCCGGTAGAGCTGGCCGGTGATGCCGGGAAGGAAGGCCACCGGCACGAACACCGCGGCCAGCACCAGGGTGGAGGCGACGATGGCGCCGGTCACCTGCTCCATGGCGATGCGGCTGGCCGAGGGGGCGGGCTGGTCGGGATGCTCCTCCATGACGCGGCGGACGTTCTCGACCACCACGATGGCGTCGTCCACGACCAGCCCGATCGCCAGCACCAGCGCGAACAGCGTGATGGTGTTGGCGCTGTAGCCCAGCACCAGCAGCACGGCGAAGACACCGATGATCGACACCGGGATCGCCAGAGTGGGGATCATCGTCGCCCGCCAGTCCTGCAGGAAGACGTAGATGACCACCACCACCAGCAGGAAGGTGATGCCCAGCGTCAGCACGATCTCCTCGATCGTCGCGCTGACGAAGCTGGTGGTGTCGAACACGACGGCGTAGTCCAGCCCCTCCGGGAAGCGGCCGGACAGCCGGTCCAGTTCCGCCCGCACCGCCTTGGCGACGTCCAGCGCGTTGGCGTCCGGCGACTGGTAGACAACCAGCGTCGCCGCCGGATCGCCGTCCAGCTTGGCGGTGGAGCCGTAGCTCTGCGCCCCCAGCTCCACCCGCCCGATGTCGCCCAGCCGCACCACGCCGCCGTTCGGGTTGGTGCGCACGATGATGCCGGCGAACTGCTTGGGGTCGTCCAGCCGGCCGCGGGCCAGGATGGTCAATTGCTGCTGCTGGCCGTCGGGGACGGGAGGGGCGCCGATCTGCCCGGCCGAGGCCTGGAGATTCTGGTTCTGGATCGCCGCGACCACGTCCGCCGCGGTGATGCCCAGCGCCGTCATGCGGTTCGGGTCCATCCAGACGCGCATGGCGTAGGTCAGCGCGCCCATCACCTGCGCGTCGCCGACGCCGGGCACCCGCGCGATGGCGTCGCGCAGGTTGATGCTCGCGTAGTTGGAGATGAAGATGGGGTCGAACTGGCCGCCGGGGGAGAAGACGTTGACGGCCATCAGCATGTTGGACGACTGCTTGCGCACCGTGACGCCTTGACGCGACACCTCCGTCGGCAGGGTCGGCGTGGCGAGCGACAGGCGGTTCTGCACGTTGATCTGGGCCAGATCGGGGTCGGTGCCCTGCGCGAAGGTGACCGACAGCGTGTAGGCGCCGGTGTCGGTGCTGGTCGAGGACATGTAGAGCATGCCCTCCACCCCGTTCACCTGAGCCTCGATCGGGGCGGCGACGCTGTCGGCGACGACCTGGGCGTTGGCGCCGGGATAGGTGGCGGAGACCTGCACCGAGGGCGGGGTGATCGGCGGGAACTGGGCCACCGGGATGGCCAGGATGGCCAGCGCGCCCGCGATGGTCACGACCAGCGCGATGACGATGGCGAGGTTCGGGCGCCGGATGAACAGGCCGGAGAACATGGGCGCTTATCCTCGCGGCTGTTCGGCGGTCTGGGGGGCCCGCTCGGGCTGCACGGCCATGCCGGGGCGAACCTTCTGGGCGCCGCCGACGATGACGGTCTCGCCGGCCTGGACGCCCTTGGGCACCGCGATCACCTGATCGAGCTGCGGTCCGGGCTCGATCGGACGGCGCTGCGCCCGGTTCTGCTGGTCGAGCACCAGGACGTAGCTGCCCTGCTGGTCCTGCTGGATGGCCGACACCGGCACCACCGGCTGCCGCTCGGTCTGCGCCGGGCGGATCAGGACGGTCACATACTGGCCGGGCAGCAGAAACCCCTTGGGGTTCGCGAAGTCGGCGTAGACGGGGATGGTCCCGGTCTGCGGGTCGATGCGGTTGCTGGCGAAGGAGACCTTGCCCTTCTGCTCGTACTCGGAACCGTCGGCCAGCCGCAGGGCCGGCACGAAGCGGTTCACCGCGTCGGCCGAGGCGAGATCGGGGGCGGCGCGCTGGACCTCCAGGATGTCGCGGTCGCTGACCGAGAAGACGACGCGGATGGGGTCGAGCTGGACGACGGTGGCGAGCGGGCCGCTGGACGGGTTGACGAGGTCCCCCACCGTCATCGCGGTGGCGCCGATGCGCCCGTCGATGGGCGAAGAAATGCGTGTGTAGCCGAGGTTCAGTTCCGCCTGCCGCAGCTTGGCCTGCGTCTGCATGATGTCGGCGTCCGCCGTCTCCTGCGCCGCCTGGGCCTGATCGAGGTCGGCCTGGGAGATGTTGCCGCGGGTCCGCAGCTCCTGCGCGCGCTGGAAGGCGCGCTGGGCCTCGCGCAGGGTCGCCTGGGCGCGGGCGAGGTCGGCCTTGGCGCTGTCCACGGCGGCCTGGTAGGGGGCCTGCTCGATGACGTAGAGCAGGGTGTCCTTGGTGACGTTCTGGCCTTCCTGGAAGGCCACCTGCTCGACGAAGCCCTCGACGCGGGCGCGGGCCTCGAAGTCCTGGATCGCCTGGACGCGACCGATGAACGCGCTGGTCGGGGTGACGTCCCGTTCGCGCACCACCTCGGTCATGACCGTGGGGGACGGAGCGTTCGCAGGCTGCTGGGCCAGGACCGCGCCCGAAGGGAGCAGGACGAGCAGGCACGAGACGGCGAGGCCGTGGCGAAGGCGCAGCATCGAGAGTGCTCCCGTTCAACCGTGCCTTCTAAACAGGGCCGCGGCGATTGGGTTCAGCGATGCCGATGAAAAGTGGGTGCGAGGAAGGCGACCGGGCGCTGAAAACGCAAGGGGACCGCCCCACGGAGGGCGGTCCCCTTGCTATCAAACATTCCGGCAGGTCAGTGGCCGGTCAACGCGGAGCGATGACCATGACCATCATGCGCCCTTCCATCCGGGGCATCTGCTCGACCTTGGCGATGTCCTCGAACTGGTCGCGCACACGGATCAACACGTTCATGCCCAGATCCTGGTGCGCCATCTCGCGCCCGCGGAACCGCATGGTCATCTTGACCTTGTCGCCCTCTTCGAGGAAACGCCGCGCCGCCCGCATCTTCACGTCGTAGTCGTGGTCATCGATGTTCGGCCGGAGCTTGAGCTCCTTGATCTCGATGATCTTCTGCTTCTTGCGGGCCTCGTTGGCCTTTTTCTGCTCCTCGAACCGGAACCGGCCGTAGTCGAGGATCTTGCAGACCGGCGGCTCCGCCTGGGGGGCCACCTCGACGAGGTCGAGTTCGGCCTCGACCGCAGCGTCGAAGGCGTCGCGCAGCGAGACCACGCCGATCATCTCACCGTTGGCACCAACGAGGCGCACCGTGCGTGCCGTGATTTCCCGATTGATGCGCGGGCCTTCGCGGACCGGGTCCGCATCGTAGAGTTTAGCTATGTCCTGTCTCCAACGGTCTGTCCGGCGAGGAACCGGAATGGATGCTGACGGCCCTGACGCCGTCCCTCAAATTAAGGCATCGGTGGCCACGGTCAATAGCCCTCGCGCTGCAAACGCTTGCGCAGCAGCTTTCGCCGCCGCCGGACCGATTCCGCCGCCTGCCGTGCCCGGCGCTCCGAGGGCTTTTCGTAACGCCGGTGCAGCTTCATCTCACGAAAAAGCCCTTCGCGCTGCATTTTTCTTTTCAGGACGCGCAGAGCGCCCCCCACATCGTTGTCGCGGACCTGAACGAGCATAAGGCGATCATCCTCCCAATTGCTTGTATGGAAAGGGTTTTTCGTCGAAAAGGCCGCTCAGCCCAAGGTGTCGAGAACGATCTGGCGGATCTCGCGCGGGGTGAGGCGGGGCCACCCCGGCGCCCACGCCGGCTCCACCGCGGGAACGGGGCGCTGATGCTGGGGTTGGGCGGCCTGGGCCGCCCCGGTCGTCGGAAGCTTGATGGTCATGAGAATCCCCTTGCCGATATGGGCGAAGCCCGTCGGCCGTTGTTGTTATGTGTTGAAATCCGGGGTATGCGGCGCTCAAAGCGCCCGCAGGTCCCCGATCGACACCCTGTCCTGCCCGTCATCGGGAAGGCATCAAATGCACTTTGGGAGAAAGAGACCCAGAGCGGATGGCCGGAGCGGCAGACAACAGGCCCCGGAGCAATCTTGATCTGTCCCAGATGGGAGGGTCCGCCGGCTTTTACAAGCGAAGACTGAGCGGTAACGTCCGGATTTCCAAAAATGATTTGGGCACACACCCGCTGCCGGGATCACATCAGGCGTGAACGGCGACGGGACGGTTCGCGTCGGCGGTGAACGGAACGCTGACCGTGGCGGTGCAGCCCGGCCGCGCGTCGAAGGTGATGGTGCCGCCGACCTGCCGGACCAGCGCGTCGACCAGCGTCGTGCCGATTCCCCCCTTGGGCGGCATGTCCGGGCAGCCGATGCCGTCGTCGGCCACCGTCATCGTCAGACGGTCGCCCGCTTGCCGCAGCCGGACCGTGACCGTCCCGCCTCGCCCCTCCGGGAAGGCGTGCTTCAGCGCGTTGACGACCAGTTCGTTGGCGATCAGGCCGAGCGGTGTGGCGAGTTCGATGGAGCAGGACACGTCGTCCGTGTCGGGGTGGATGGTGATCGCCTCGTTCGGAACAAGTTCCCGAAGGGCGTCGCAGAGCTGGCGCAGGTGCGTTCCGAAATCGACGTTCATCAGGTCGCCGGAGGTGTAGAGTTGCTCGTGCAGGCGCCCCATCGAGGTGACGCGCCCGGCCAGCGCCTCGATGCGGCCCCGCGACAGGTCCCCCTTGGGCAGGCGGCGCATCTCCACCATCATCAGGCCGTAGATCACCTGCAGGTTGTTCTTCACGCGGTGGTGGACCTCGCGAAGAAGCACCGTCTTCTCGGCGACGGTGCCGCGGAGCCGCCGGTCCGCTTCCTGCAAGTCGCTCACGTAGGTGTGCAGCGCCCCGGACAGCGTGGCCGCCTCCGTGTAGCGGCCGGTCAGCGGCAGGACGGGCATCGCGCCGTCCGGACCCGCCGCCTCGACGGCCCTGGACATGGCGCGCAAGGGCGCCGACAGCCACGTCGCCAGGACGTGACCGACGAGGACCGCCAGCAGGCTGGCGGCGATTCCCCAGGCGATCACCCGGTTCCGCAGCTCGGCGACCGGCGCCATCGCCTGATCGACCGGCTGGCGGAGCACGACGTTCCACCCCAGCCCGGGATAATCCCGGTAGCCCTTCGTCCGCGCCACGCTCGTCAGGAAGCGGCGCCCGTCCGGCCAGGATTCGACCCAGGCGCGCCGCCCCGGCGCCGACGCGAAGGCCAGCGGCTTGCCCACCAGGGGTTTGGGTCCGAGAATCACCGTGCCGTCGGCGGAGAGGATCATCGCCTCGACCTCGGCGTCCTCGGATATCTGGCCGAGCACCGAGCGTTCGACCTCCGACGCCCAATCCCAGCTCAGATGGGCGGCGACGACTCCGGTCAGCGTCCCCTGCTCGTCGCGCACCGGCGCCGCCAGATCGACGAAACGCGGAACCTCCATCCGGTTGGCGTAAAGAATCTTGGCCAGAACCACCGCGTCGTGCACATCGCCGACATAGGGGCGGTCGAACCCCTGCTTCCACCAGCCGCGCGCGCTGACATCCATGCCTTCATAGACGCGGCCGGTCGCCGCCTCCAGAAGGCCGGTCGGCCGGATAAAGCCGATCCAGGCATAGTCCGGATAGCTGTCCTGAAGCTTCTGAAGGACGGCGCGCCGCGAATCGCGGGAGGTGTCCGTCGCGCGGATCGTCTCGAGACTCGTCACGACGAGAAGATCGCGGTAGCGCTCGAACATGCCGCGGTCGAGCTTGTCGGCGACCTGTCCGGCGTAGAGGTGCAGCTGCCCGCCGATCACACGCTGGAGCCGTTCCCCGGCTTCGACCTGCAGAATCGCGGCGGTGCCGGCCGTGAAGGCCAGCCCGACACCCCCCAGACAGGCGATCAGCATCGTCCTCAGGCCGATTTTCAAGGTCGCGGGTCTTCCTTTGGTGAAGGCTTCCCCCGGCGCCGCCATGCCGGTTCCCAGCAGGAAGAATGCACACATCCCCGCGGAACGAACAAGGGTTAGAAGCCCCCCGAAATGGCTAGGGAAACAACCACAGCCCGTTCAGCTTTGTTTTTCATCGCACCGCCGGTTACAATCGTACCTGAAGCTGGACCGCATCGTTCCGCACCCAGGACTGTGTTTACTCTGTACGGTGAGCCGCCATGACCGAACCCCGCCACATCCTGCTGGTCGACGATGAAGCCATCGCGATCATGGCGCTGGAGCATGGCCTGATGGACGAGGGGTTCCGGGTCACCACGGCCTTCAATGGCCAGGAGGCCCTGAAGATCTGGCAGGACGATTCCTTCGACGCCCTGGTCACCGACCTCAGGATGCCGGTGATGGCCGGCGACGAGCTGATCCGCAACCTGCGGAGCGAAGAGCCCGGCCTGCCCGTGGTGGTGGTCAGCGGCTACGCCACCGGCGAGATTTCCGAAAAGCTGAAGGTGAGCTTTTCGGACCCCATCGCGATCATGCCGAAGCCGGTGCGCGTCGAGGAGGTTTCGGACGCGCTGAAGCGGATGCTGGCGATCCCCCCCGGCGCCTGACCCCGGCGCGTCACGGCACGACCGAGGACCATGGACACCATCACCCAAATGCTTCTCGGGGCCACGGTCGCGCAGGCCGGCTTCCGCCGCCGGCTGGGCCGCCGCGCGCTGGCCGTCGGCGCGGGCATCGCGCTGATCCCCGACCTGGACGTGGCCGCCGGCTGGATCGGCGGCCCCTTCGCAAACTGGGTCCATCACCGCGGCCTGACCCATTCGATCCTGTTCGGCCCGATCGCCGGCCTGCTGCTCGGCTGGCTGGTCTGGCGCTGGCAGCGCCGTCGCCATGGTCCGGACAGTCCATGGGGTGGGACCGACGCGCTGCGCCCCTGGGTCTGGCTGGCCATTCTGGCGCTGATGACCCACCCGGTGATCGACGTCTTCACGTCCTACGGAACGCAGTGGCTCTATCCGCTCACCACCACGCGCTTCGCGATCAACGCGATGCCGATCATCGACCCGATCTACAGCCTGATCCTGTTGTTCTCGCTGGTGGCCGGCGTCGCGCTCCGCAAGCGGGCGGCCCTGGCGCAGGACATCGCGGGCGCGGCGCTGATCCTCGTGACGGCCTACACGCTCGGCGGCTGGGCCATCAACGACCGCGTCGAGGCGATCGCCCGGGCGCAGACCGGCGGCACGGCCCAGGTGGCGGCCTACCCGACCCTGTTCCAGCCGCTGCTGCGCCGGGTCGTGGCCGAAACCCCGGACGCGGTGCTGGTTGGCTTCCACTCCGTTCTGGGCGACGGGAAGATCCAGTGGGAGCGTTTCGAGCGGCACCGCTCCCCGGCCATCGCGGCGGTCGCGGCGACCCCGGAGGCCGAGGTCTTCCGCTGGTTCTCGATGGACAATCTGATCTGGCGCGAACAGCCGCTGGAGTCCGGCCGCACCCTGGTCCAGGCGCTCGACCATCGCTACGGCATGCCCGGCGTCTCGTCGCTCGGCTTCTGGGGCATCCGGGCGGTCGTCGACCCGGCGGGGAGGCTGGTGGGTCCGGTGGAGACCTTCCAGACCCCCCGTGACGCGTCGGGGGCGGCGTGGCAGGACCTGTGGGTCCGCATCGTCGGCACGGGTCCGGCGGACCGGACGGTCCGCGCCGACTGATCCCTCGGTTCCGCTACACCGCCAGAGCGACGCCGAGGTGCCGCTCCATGAGGGCGTGGTCGTCCCGCAGGTCGGCGGCCGCCCCCTCATGCACCACCTGCCCGCGTTCGAGGATCACCGCGCTCTGCGCGAAGTCCAGGGCACGGTCCACCTGCTGCTCCACCAGGATCAGGGTGACGGTCAGCTGCGCCAGCGCCTGCATCAGCTGATCGCAGATCACCGGGGCCAGGCCCTCCAGCGGCTCGTCGAGCAGCAGCACCGTCGGCCGGCCGAGCAGCGCGCGGGCGACGGACAGCATCTGCTGCTCGCCGCCGGAGAGCGCGCCCCCGCCGTTGCCCCGCCGCTCCTTCAGGCGGGGGAACAGCGCGTAGGCCTCCTCCAGGGCGGAGCGCGGCCGGCCCTTCAGCCCGGTGACCAGATTCTCCTCCACCGTCAGCGAGCGGAAGATGTCGCGCGTCTGCGGCACGTAGCCCAGCCCGGCCGCCGCCCGTGCGGAGGAGTTGAGGCCGCTCAGCTCGACGCCGTCCAGCCGGATGCTGCCGGCGTGCCGCGTCGTCTGCCCGACCAGGGTGGCCAGCGTCGTGGTCTTGCCCATGCCGTTGCGGCCCAGCAGGGCCATCCGCCCGCCGGCCGGCACGGCGAAGGACAGCCCTTCGACGATGCGGGTCTCGCCATAGCCGGCGGTCAGGCCGGTGACTTCCAGCGTCCCTTCAGTGCGGCGCATTGGCCCGGCTCCCCAGATAGACCTCGCGGACGCGCGGATCGGTGGTGATCTCCTGTGCCGTGCCGCTGCACAGCAGACGGCCCTGCGCCAGCACGACGATGCGCTTGGCGAAGCGGAACACCAGATCCATGTCGTGCTCGATCATCAGCACGGCCAGATCGGGCGGCAGGCGGTCCAGAGCGTCGAGGATGCGGTGGCTTTCCGAATGCGGCACGCCGGCCGCCGGCTCGTCGAGGATCAGGAGCTTGGGCTTCAGGGCGAGCGCCAGCGCGATCTCCAGAAGACGCTGCTGCCCGTAGGCCAGGGCGCCGACGGCGGTGTCCGCCATCGGGACCAGCCCCATGCCGTCGAGCAGGCCGGCCACCTCGTCGGCCAGACCCGGCGTGCGCCGGACCGAGGCGAAGAGGCGGAAGGTCTTCCGCTCGCGCTCCAGAACGGCCAGCTCCAGATGCTCGCGCACCGTCATCGAACGGAACAGCCGGGCCACCTGGAAGGAGCGGATCAGCCCGAGGCGCACCCGCGCCTGCGCCGACAAGCGGGTGACGTCCTGCCCGGCCAGCCGGATGGTGCCGGAGCTGGGCGCCAGCACGCCGGTCACCAGATTGACGAAGGTCGTCTTGCCCGCCCCGTTCGGCCCGATCAGCGCGCAGCGCTCGCCCGGATGAAGCGCCAGCGTGATGTCGGCCGACACCTGGAGGCCGTCGAAGTTCTTGCTCAGCCCCTGGACGTCGAGAAGCGCGGTCATGCCCGGTTCCCCTTGATGAGACGGTCGGCGAGCGAGGCGATGCCTCCCGGCAGGAACAGCACGGTGCCCATCAGGAACAGGCCGATGAACAGCATCCAGTGGAAGGGGTCGATCGCGGCCATCACGTGATGGATGGTCATGAAGGCCACCGTGCCGATGATGGCGCCGACGAGCCGCCCGGCGCCGCCGAGCACCAGCATGACCAGCGCCTCCGCCGACCAGGAGAAGCTGACGCTGTCCAGCCCGACAATGCCGCTGGTCACCGCGGTCAGCGCCCCGGCCACACCGGCGAACACCCCGGCGATGGCGTAGAGCGTGACCAGATAGCGGCGCGGCGAACCGCCCAGCGCGGCGACGCGCAGCGGGTCCTCCTTCACCCCCCGGCAGGCCAGCCCGAAGGGCGAGCGGACGATGCGCCGCGCCACCAGGAAACCGACCAGAAGCACCGCCAGCGCGAACAGGTAGGAGGTGCGCCCGAACATGTCGAAGCGGAACAGGCCGAACAGCGGGCTGGGCTCGATGCCCGACAGGCCGTCGCTGCCGCCGGTGAGGTCGCGCGCCTTGTTGACCACCTCCTGGACGATCTGCACCACGGCGATGGTCAGCATCAGCAGCGTCAGGCCGCGCGCGTGCAGGATCAGCGCGCCGGTGACCAGGGCGACCAGACCGCCGGCCAGACCGCCGACGGCGAGCAGGACGAGCGGGTCGCTCACCAGATGCACGGCGGCGATGCCGGCGGCGTAGGCCCCGGTGCCGAACATCGCCGCGTGCCCCAGCG
This sequence comes from Azospirillum baldaniorum, assembly GCF_003119195.2. NCBI lineage: Bacteria > Pseudomonadati > Pseudomonadota > Alphaproteobacteria > Rhodospirillales > Azospirillaceae > Azospirillum > Azospirillum baldaniorum. The sequence goes on from NZ_CP022255.1 coordinate 415,282, forward strand.
TGGCGATGCCGCCGAAGCCGAGCACGAGGTCGAGCGACAGGACGTAGAGCGCCGTCGCGGCGATGCGCGTCATCAGGCCGAGATCGTTGGGAAACAGCCAGAAGGCGGCCAGCCCGGCGGCGGCGAGCAGCGGAAACGCGGCCCCGCCGAGCGCCCGGCGGAACCAGGGCTCGCGCGCGGAGACCTGCGGAGACGGATCGATGGCCACCGCGCCCGTGTGACGTCCGCTCATCAGGCCGCCCTCCCCTGGAAGAAGCCGTGCGGCCAGCGGAACAGGATCAGGATCAGCGCGGCGTAGAAGAAGAACTCGCCGAAGCTGGGGATCAGATATTTGCCGGCGGTGTCGACGATGCCGAGCGCCAGGGCGGCGGCGGCCGAGCCGAGGATGTTGCCCGCCCCGCCGACGGCGACCACCGCCAGGAACAGGACGATGTAGCGGATGGCGTAATAGGGCTCCAGCGGCAGCAGTTCCGCCCCCAGCACACCGCCCAGCGCCGCCAGCCCGGTGCCCAGCGCGAAGGTCGCGGTGTAGAGACGCTCCGTCCGGATGCCCAGCGCCGCGGCCATGTTCGGGTCGTCCACGGCGGCGCGCAGCTTGATGCCGAAATCGGTGCGCTCCAGCAGCCACCACAGGCCCAGCACGGTCGCCGCCCCCATGGCGATGACGAAGGCGCGGTGCACCGGGATGGACTTCGGCCCGATCGCCACGGTGCCGAGCAGCGCGTCCGGCAGCGGGATGCGCTTCAGCGTCGGGCCGAACAGGTAGTTGATCCCGGCGACGATGACGAAGGTCAGGCCGATGGTCAGCAGCACCTGGGCCAGCTCGTTGGCCGAGCCGTAGATGCGCCGGTACAGCAGCTTCTCCAGCGGCAGCGTGGCGAGCACGGTGAACAGGATCGCCGCCACCAGACCCACGGCGTAGGGCAGGCCCAGCCCCTGCGCGGCGTAGGAGGCGACGTAGCCGGCGACCATGGCGAAGGCGCCGTGGGCGAGGTTGACCACGCGCATCAGGCCGAGCGTGACCGACAGGCCGACCGAGATGATGAACAGGATCATCCCGTAGGCGACCCCGTCCACCACGATGCCGAAAAGCGTTTCCATCAGGAACTCCAGCGCGGACAGGCCCCCTCCCGTCGGGGACAGGGGCCGTCGATGGTCCTACTTGCCGGCCTTGAAGCCGTAATCGGGCTGGTCGGGGAACCCGGCGACCTCGGTGTTCTGCAATTTGCCGTCCTTGCGCTCGGTCACGCGCAGGTAGATGGTCTGGGTGACGTGGCGGGACTCGGGGTCGATCCGCACCGGCCCGCGCGGGCTTTCCCAGGCCATCCCCTTGACCGCCTCCACCGCCTTCGCCCCGTCGCTCCTGCCGCCCGTCGCCTCGACCATGCGGTAGATGACGTGCGCGCCGTCATAGGCGCCGACCGAGGTGAAGGTGACGATGTCGGACGAGCCGAACAGCTCCTTGTGCTTGGCGAGGAATTGGCGGTTCAGGTCGGACTCGTGGGCCTGGCTGTAGTTGAAGGTCGTGGTGATGCCGACCGCCGCGTCGCCGAGCACCGGCAGGTCCGGTTCCTGCGTGATGTCGCCGGGGCCGAAGAACTTGATCCCCGCGGCCTTCAGGCCGGTGTCGCTGAAGGCCCGGGCGAAGCCCAGCGTCGTCGGGCCGGCGGGCAGGAAGGCGTAGATCGCCTCCGCCCCGGAATCCTTGATGCGCTGCATGAAGGGGGCGAAGTCGGTGGACTTCAGCGGCATGCGGATGCTGTCGACCACCTTGCCGCCGGCCTTCTCGAAGGTCTGCTTGAAGGCGGTCTCGCCGTCGATGCCGGGGCCGTAGTCGCTGACCGCGGTGGCCACCTTGCGGATGCCCTGCTTGGCGACGTGCTCGGCCAGCGGCACGGTGTTCTGCCACAGGGTGAAGGAGGTGCGGACGTAGCGCGGCGACTTCTCGGTGATGGCCGAGGTCGCGGCGTTGAAGATCACGCAGGGGATGTTCGCCTCGTCGATCAGCGGGGCGACCGCCAGCGCGTCCGGCGTGAAGAAGAAGCCGGCGAGGTAGCCGACCTTCTCCTTGACCACCAGCTCCTGGGCCAGGGCCTTGCTCTGCGCCGGGTTGGCCTGGTCGAGGTCCTTGTAGACGAACTCCACCGTGTTGCCGGCGACCGTCTTCCCATGCTGGGCCTGATAGACCTCGATGGCCTGCTTGAAGGTCTGGCCGACCGTGGCGAAGGGGCCGGAGAACGGCGCGATCACCCCGACCTTGATCGTGTCGGCCCAGGCCGAACCGGCGTTGCCTCCGACCCCGAAGGCGCACAGGAAGGCCGTGCCCAGCAGGGCCTTGCGAAATGTTCCGGACATGTTTCCTCCTCGTTCTGAAAGCCCCCGTGCTTTTTCGTCGTTGATTGGGGGGCGTTGCTTTGGGGGCGTTGCTTGGGGGCGTCTTGGCGTTCGCCGGGGCCGGACGCGCAGGCCGCCGATACCGTCACCACAGCAGGGATATCAGTGATCGCAGCGCTGCGCTCATTCGTTGGACGAAGGCCCCATTCGTTTTTTGAATAACGTCCGGGGCGCCATTGCAATGCAGCAGGAGCATCCGAACCGCAGACCGACGGTGCCGAGCCGCAAAGCCTATGGGTGGTCTATAGTAAAACTCAATGCCCCAGGGCTTCGACGGTCCGACCCGTGCCGCTCGACCGGTCCTCGGGATGGACGAACTGCTTGACCAGCAGGGCCAGGGCGGCGACCAGACCCGGAACGGCGACGATGGCGAAGATGCTGGTGAAGTCGAGCTGCCGGCGCGCCAGTTCGGCCACCAGGAACGAGCCGCCGATCCCGCCGAAGCGGCCCAGCCCCAGCATCCACGCCACGCCGGTGGCCCGTCCGTGGGTCGGGTAGAAGCTGGCGGCCAGCGCCGGCAGCGAGGTCTGGGCGGTGTTCATGATGGTGCCCGCCGCGAAGACCGTGACCACCAGAAGCCCGACGTTCCCGGCCACCTGCCCGATGGCGTAGACGGCGCCGTAGGTCAGCACGAAGCCGAAGGCGATGATCCTGTTGGCGTTGAAGCGGTCCATCAGCCAGCCCGACAGCACGGCCCCGACACCGCCCAGCGGGAACAGCGCGGCGATCAGCGCGGCGTCGCGCGGCGCCAGCCCGGCGTCCTTGAACAGGATCGGCATCCAGTTGATCAGCGCGTAGAAGATCACCAGCCCCATGAAATAGGCGACCCACAGCATCACCGAGCCGACCAGATAGCCGCGGGACAGCACGACCGCGATGCCGTTCCGCGCCTTGGTGGCCGGGGCCTTCTCGGTCATCACGAAGCCGGCCGCTCCGGCCGCCGTCTCGGAGATGCGGCGCAGCACGGCGCGGATGCGCTCCACCGGGTGGTTGTGGGCGACCATGTAGCGGACCGATTCCGGCAGCAGGACCAGCAGCACCGCCGCCAGGACCAGCGGCGCGATCCCGCCCAGCACCAGCACGCTGCGCCAGCCCCACAGCGGGATCATCCAGGCAGCGAGGAAGCCGCCGAAGGCCGCGCCGAGCGGGAAGCCGCAGAACATGGCGTTGGTGACCATGGCCCGCCGCCCCTCGGGGCAATACTCGCTCATCAGCGTGACGGCGTTGGGCATCGCCGCCCCCAGCCCGAGGCCGGTGACGAAGCGCAGCATGACGAGCTGGTCCAGGTTGCCCGAGAAGGCGGAGGCCAGACAGGCGGTGCCGATGACCAGGACCGAGCCGATCAGGATCGCCTTGCGGCCGAAGCGGTCGGCCAGAGGCCCGGCGGACAGGGCGCCGAAGGCCAGCCCGAACAGCGCCGCGCTCAGCACCGGCGCCAGCGCCGGCCGCGCGATTCCCCATTCCGTCGTCAGCGACGGGGCGATGTAGCCGATGGCCGCCGTGTCGAAGCCGTCCAGAAGGACGATGAAGAAGCACAGCGCGAACACCAGCCACTGGTATCGCGAGAAAGGGTGCTCGTTGAGAAAGGCTTGGACGTCGACGCTGCGCGCGGTTGGCATGGGTTTCCTCCTCGGGGGGACTCGTCACGGGGCGTTTTTTGTTTTGCGTCCCGTCTTTTGTTTTTTGGGAACTGCGGCCCCAGGCAACCATAGGGCTGGGGCCGTGGAGCTGGCGGCGCGTTCCCCGGTCAGGCGTTCAGCGACTTCTCCAGGCGGTCGAGCGTCCGCATGGCCGGCAGACACTGCGCCACGCTGGCGTTGGGCTCGCGCCCGTCGCGGATGGCGGCAAAGAACTCGCGGTCGATCAGCTCGATGCCGTTGGTCGACACGGTGAGGCCGCTGAGGTCGATCTTGTTGTCCTTGCCGTCGTACAGATCGTCGTAGCGGGCGATGTAGGTGCCGTTGTCGCAGATGTAGCGGAAGAAGGTCCCCAGCGGCCCGTCGTTGTTGAAGGACAGCGACAGGGTGCAGATCGCCCCGGACGGCACCTTCATGCCGATGCTCATGTCCATGGCGATGCCGAGCTGCGGGTGAGCCGGCCCCTGCAGGGCGTGCATTTGGCTGGCGACCTCGCCGGTCTGGTACTGGAACAGGTCCACCGTGTGGCAGGCGTGGTGCCACAGCAAATGGTCGGTCCAGGTCCGCGGCTTGCCCAGCGCGTTCATGTTGGAGCGGCGGAAGAAGTAGGTCTGCACGTCCATCTGCTGGATCGTCAGCTCCCCCGCCTGGACCCGGTTGCGGATCCACTGGTGGCTGGGGTTGAAGCGCCGCGTGTGCCCGGCCATGGCGACCAGACCGCTGGTCCGCTGCGCCGCGACCAGCCGCTCCGCGTCGGCCAGACTGTCGGCCATGGGGATTTCCACCAGCACATGCTTGCCGGCTTCCAGGCACTGGATCGCCTGGGTGGCGTGCACCGGCGTCGGGGTGGCGAGGATCACCGCCTCCACGTCGGCCCGCTCCAGGCTCTCGGCCAGATCCTTGGTCCAATGCGGAATGCCGCGCGCCTTGGCGAAACCCTCGATGTCGTCCGGCTCGCCGCCGACCACCGACACCACCTCGACGCCGTCGATGGCGGCGACCGCCTCCAGATGCTTCACGCCGAAGGCGCCCGCGGCCCCGGCCACACAAATCCTCATCGCGTCCTCTCCCGAAATCCCTTGTCCGGGCCGGGAGCCCCCCGCAGCGGCGGGTCCAGCTCCTCACCCCTTAATCCCTCATGATCGAATGGGTATCATCCCGCCCGCCGCCGAGGAAATTCGTTCGTCGAAGAGCCCATTTGTTTTTTGAATAGCGACGGGGTCGAGCGGTAGGGAAGGAGCCCCGTCGAGGCGGCGGCAAAACAGCCCTTTCCTTACCTGACAGCGCGCCTTTGAGCACAGCCCCGTATGTTGCATCCCCATGATTCGACATGAGATTACGCTTGACGCGACATCTTCGTATCGACCCCGGAGGCTGTTCCGCGCCCGGCATCCCATGGCGAGGCCCAATCGAAAAAGATGCCTATAGCAAAACCAAATGGTAACGAAGGGAGTTCGAAATAGGATTTGCCACCGGACCGGCGGATGATGGGCCATCAAAATCGGACTGCCCACAACAAGGCTGCCCACCACCAGACTGCCCATGCGGGGGAGCGGACATTCATGGCACAGAACAAACGAGCGCTGGTGCTCAGCGCCCACTCGGCAGACTTCGTGTGGCGCGCCGGCGGCGCCATCGCGCTGCATCAGAAGAAGGGCTACGAGGTCACCATCGTCTGCCTGTCCTACGGCGAGCGCGGCGAGTCCGCCAAGCTGTGGAAGCAGGACGGCTGCACGCTGGACCACGTGAAGACGGAGCGCCGCAAGGAGGCCGAGGCCGCCGCCAAGGCGCTGAACGCCCACGACATCCAGTTCTTCGACCTGGGCGACTACCCGCTGGAGATCGACCGCGAGGCCAAGTTCCGTCTGGTCGACGTGATCCGCAAGGTGCAGCCGGCCTTCCTGATGAGCCACTCGCACTACGATCCCTACAACACCGACCATTCCTACGCGACCAAGGTCCTGATGGAATGCCGGATGATCGCCCAGGCCTGGGGCCACAATCCCGGCCAGAAGGTGCTCGGCGCGCCGCAGCTCTACCTGTTTGAGCCGCACCAGACCGAGCAGATGGGATGGAAGCCGGACGTCTTCCTCGACATCACCGAGGTGTGGGACAACAAGCGCGCCGCCATCGAATGCATGGCCGGGCAGGAGCATCTTTGGGATTATTACACCAACCTGGCGCAGAACCGCGGCAACCATTTCCGCCGCAACTCCGGCGGGCAGGCCGGCGGGCGCAACGCCCGCTACGCCGAGGGCTTCCAGTCGGTCTATCCCCGCACCGTGGATGAGCTGTGATGAACGTCGTCGTCCAAACCATCGAGCGGGCCGACCCGGCGGTGATCGCCGGTCTGGCCGAATGCGGCGTCGCCACCGTGCACGAGGCGCAGGGCCGCAAGGGCCTGCTGGCCTCCGCCCTGCGCCCGATCTATCCGGGCGCCCAGTTCGCCGCCTCGGCGGTGACCATCCTCGCCCCGCCGGCCGACAACTGGATGCTCCACGTCGCCATCGAGCAGGTGAAGCCCGGCGATGTCCTGGTGCTCGCCACCACCTCGCCGTCCGACGCCGGCTATTTCGGCGACCTGCTGGCGACCTCGGCCAAGGCGCGCGGCTGCGCGGGTCTGGTCATCGACGCCGGGGTGCGCGACGTCCGGACTCTGACCGACATGAGCTTCCCGGTCTGGTCCCGCGCGGTCTGCGCGCAGGGCACGGTCAAGGAGACGCTGGGTTCGGTCAACGTGCCGGTGGTCTGCGCGGGTGCCCTGGTGAATCCCGGCGACGTGATCGTCGCGGACGACGACGGCGTCTGCGTGGTCCGCCGCGAGGAGGCCGCCGAGGTGCTGGCGAAGGCCCAGGACCGGCTGGCGAAGGAGGAGGAGAAGCGGGCGCGGCTCGCCGCCGGCGAACTCGGCCTCGACCTCTACGGCATGCGCGGCCCGCTCGCCGCGAAGGGGCTGCGCTATGTCTGACGGCGTGCGCTGCCTGTGGATGCGCGGCGGGACCTCCAAGGGCGGGTACTTCCTGGCCGACGACCTGCCGCCCGGCACGGCGGCGCGCGACGCCTTCCTGCTGCGGGTGATGGGCTCGCCCGACTCGCGCCAGATCGACGGGATGGGCGGCGCCGACCCGCTGACCTCCAAGGTGGCGGTGGTGCGCCGGTCGGAACGGCCGGGCGTGGACGTCGACTACCTGTTCCTTCAGGTGTTCGTGGACAAGGCCATCGTCACCGACGCGCAGAACTGCGGCAACATCCTGGCCGGCGTCGGCCCCTTCGCCATCGAGCGCGGCCTCGTCCCCGCCCGCGACGGCGTGACGCCGGTGACCATCCACATGGAGAACACCGGGCAGGTGGCGGTGGCCGCCGTGCCGACGCCGGGCGGGACGGTCACCTACCGGGGCGAGGCGCGCATCGACGGCGTGCCCGGCACGGCGGCGGCGATCCCCATCGAATTCCGCGACACCGCCGGCTCTTCCTGCGGGGCGCTGCTGCCGACGGGGAACGTGGTGGACGTCATTGACGGCGTTCCGGTCACCTGCATCGACAATGGCATGCCGGTGGTGGTGCTGCGCGCCGCCGACCTCGGCGTGCGCGGCGACGAGACGCGGGAGGAACTGGACGGCGACGCGGCGCTGAAGGCGCGGCTGGAATCGATCCGGCTGCAGGCCGGGCCGCGGATGAAGCTGGGCGACGTGACGGACAAGTCGGTGCCGAAGATGACGCTGGTCAGCGCGCCGGCCAACGGCGGGGCGGTGTCCACCCGGACCTTCATCCCGCACCGCTGCCACGCCTCCATCGGCGTGCTCGGCGCGGTCAGCGTCGCCACCGCCTGCGCGCTGGAGGGCTCCCCCGCCGCGTCGCTCGCCGTGGTCCCCGACGGCGCCGCCAAGACATTGAGCGTCGAGCACCCGACCGGCGAGATGACCGTGGTCCTCGACCTGGACGAGGCCGGAACGGTGACCCGCGCCGCCCTGCTGCGCACCGCCCGCAAGCTGTTCGACGGCACCGTCTACGCCGACTGATCATTTTCCCCGAAGGGAGCCTTCCATGGACGCCGACTACCGTCCCTTCCACCCGAACCCGAGCAAGCCGGCCTACACGCCGCCGCCCGGCGCGGTGGACGCCCACTGCCACGTCTTCGGCCCGGCCGACCGCTTCCCCTACGCGCCGGAACGCAAATACACCCCCTGCGACGCGCCGAAGGAACGGCTGTTCGCCCTGCGCGACGAGCTGGGCTTCGCGCGCAACGTCATCGTCCAGGCGACCTGCCACGGCAAGGACAACCGGGCGCTGGTCGACGCGCTGAGGGCCTCCAATGGGCTGGCGCGCGGCGTCGCCTCGGTCGGCCCCTCGATCACCGAGGGTGAGCTGGCCGAGCTGCACGAGGCCGGGGTGCGCGGCGTGCGCTTCAACTTCGTCAAGCGTCTGGTGGACGCCACGCCCAAGGAGGTCTTCCTCGGCATCGCCGACCGGATCGCCACGTTCGGCTGGCACATCGTGGTCTATTTCGAGGCGCCGGATCTGGACGACCTCACGCCCTTCCTGCGCGAGCTGCCGACCACCATCGTCGTGGACCATATGGGCCGCCCGGACATCGCCAAGGGCGTGGACCACCCCCAGTTCCAGAAATTCGTCGCCCTGATGGCCGAGAACCCGAAGGTCTGGAGCAAGGTGAGTTGCCCCGAGCGGCTGAGCGTCCAGGGTCCGCCCTCCTACGACGACGTGGTGCCCTTCGCCCGCCTGCTGGTCGACCGCTTCACTGACCGCGTGCTGTGGGGCACCGACTGGCCGCACCCGAACATGACCTCGCACATGCCCGACGACGGGCATCTGGTCGACGTCATCCCCCGCATCGCCACCGACGAGGCCAAGCGGACGGCGCTTCTCGTCGACAACCCGATGCGGCTTTACTGGTCCGAATAAGCCCAAAAACGAGTGACAGAAACGAAAAGGAGGAAACACCCGTGACCGCACCCCACGAGCCGATCCCCGGCACCACCATCTTCGACGGCCGGATGGCCATGAAGGGCTATCCGCTCAACAAGATGTGCTACTCGTTCAACGAGGCGGCGGCCCGGCAGGAGTTCCTGGCCGACGAGGAGGCCTACTGCGCCAAGTTCGGCCTGACCGATGAGCAGAAGACGGCCATCCGGGAGCGCAACGCCCTGGCCCTGCTGGCGGCCGGCGGCAACATCTACTACCTCGCCAAGTTCATCGGCATGCTCGGCCTGAACGTCCAGGACATCGGCGCGCAGCAGACCGGCATGACGGTCGAGGAATTCAAGGCGAAGCTCAAGGCGGCGGGGAACTGAGACCATGGCCAAGATCGTCGGTGGCGTCACCACCTCCCACATTCCCGCGATCGGCAACGCCATCGCCAACGAACTCTTCGAGGACCCCTACTGGAAGCCGTTCTTCGACGGCTATCCCAAGGCCCGCGAGTGGCTGGCCGAGGTCAAGCCGGACGTGGCGATCGTGGTCTACAACGACCACGGACTGAACTTCTTCCTCGACAAGATGCCGACCTTCTCCATCGGCGCGGCTCCCGAGTACCAGAACAAGGACGAGGGCTGGGGCCTGAAGCCGCTGCCGCCCTACCCCGGCGATCCGGAGCTGTCCTGGCACATCATCGAATCGCTGGTGAACGACGAGTTCGACATCTGCTCCTGCCAGGAGATGGCGGTGGACCACGGCTTCACCGTGCCGATGGCCCTGCTGTGGCCCGACCAGACCCAGCGTCCCGTCCGCACCATCCCGGTGGCGGTCAACACGGTGCAGCACCCGCTGCCCACCCCGGCGCGCTGCCTGAAGCTGGGCGAGGCCATCGGCCGCGCGGTGGCGTCCTACCCCAAGGACCTGAAGGTGGTCGTGCTGGGCACCGGCGGCCTGTCGCACCAGCTCGACGGCGAGCGGGCGGGCTTCATCAACAAGGACTTCGACCTGATGTGCCTTGAGAAGATCGTCGACGAGCCGGAGGCGCTGGCGAAATACTCCATCCACGATCTGGTCCGGCTGGCCGGCGCGCAAGGGGCGGAGCTGATCCTCTGGCTGATCATGCGCGGCGCGCTGGGCCGGAAGGTCTCGAAGGTCCACAGCAACTACCACATCCCGATCTCCAACACCGGGGCCGGCCTGCTGGTCCTCGAAAGCGCGGCCTGATCGGGCCTCCGCTGCCGTTGGCGTCCCTTCCGCCGCCGCGTTCCCCGGCGGAAGGGGCGCCATGTGCCCAGGACAACGCAGCGCGTCCTGCAATCATCACAGCCTGGGAACACCCCGTCGACAACTTGATGGTGCAGCCCAAATTGCCAATTGAGCGGTGAATTGCTATAGAGACCCACCTCATTCCCGCACGGGTCGGTCGTCTGCAATGCACATGTTCAGCGCCGCCGTCACCCGGCGAGCCCTTCTGATGCTGCTCGCCGCCGCGCTGACGCTGCTGGGAATCGTCGCGATGTCGGGATGGCTGGCCGACAGCACACAGACGTTTTCCAGGTCCGTCGGCCGGATAACCGCACTGCGGGTCGCCGCCGGGACGCTCCTCAGCCAGCTGCAAGACGCCGAGATCGGTCAGCGGGGGTATCTCCTCACCGAGGACCGTCAGTATCTCAAGCCCTATGAGGCCGCCACCGCCGCGGTCGACAGCACGATCGTCCGGTTGCGGGACCTCGCCGGCGGGGATGCCGACGAGTTGCGCATCATCGACCGCCTCGCCGTCCTCGCCGACGCCAAGCGGGAAGAGTTGGCGCAGACCATCACGCTGATGGAGGCCGGGCGCCGGGACGAGGCCCTGGCCGTCGTGCGCACCGGTCGCGGCATGATGCTGATGGACGATGCCCGCCGCTCGCTCGCCGACCTGATCACCCCCGCCGACGCCCAGCTCGACACCCAGCTCAGCGCATTGATCGGGCAGGCCAGGGCATCGGGTTGGGTGGCCAACCTGGGCGGCCTGTTCATCGTTCTGGTCGTCGGCGGCGCCGTTTGGATCGCGCTCCGTTACACGCGGGGCCTCATGCGGGCGCAGCGCGCGATCCAGGCCCTCAACGACTCCCTGGAACAGCGCGTGTCGGAACGCACGATGGAGCTGCAACGGGCCAACGACGAAATCCAGCGCTTCGCCTACATCGTCAGCCATGACCTGCGCGCCCCGCTGGTGAACGTGATGGGCTTCACCGGCGAATTCGAGGTGGGGCTGGCCAGCGTGCGCGCTCATCTCGACCGCCTGCCGTCGGACGGTGATGACGCCGCCGCGTCGGAGGCGCGCCGCGCGGTGGTGGAGGACATGCCGGAAGCCATCGGCTTCATCCGCGCATCGACGACAAAGATGGACCGGCTGATCAACGCCATCCTCGCCCTGTCGCGCCAGGGCGGCCGGACGCTGAACCCGGAACCCGTCTCCATGCAGGCGCTGCTGGAAAACGTGGTTGCCAGCCTCCGCCATCAGGCCAGCGAGCAGCGTTGCACCATCGACATCAAGGAGCCCTTGCCGTCCCTGCTGTCGGACCGGCTCGCGCTGGAGCAGGTGTTCGGAAACCTGCTCGACAACGCGATCAAGTATCTCGATCCGGCGCGGACGGGACGGATCGCCATCCACGGGCGGGTCGAAGAGAACCGCCTGATCTTCGAAGTCGCGGACAATGGGCGCGGAATCGCGCCGCAGGATCACGAACGGATCTTCGAGCTGTTCCGCCGCTCCGGCGTGCAGGATCGCCCCGGAGAGGGGATCGGGCTGGCCTATGTCCGGACGCTCATCCGGCGCCTGCAAGGCGAGGTGACCGTCGAATCGGTTCCTGGACAGGGCAGCGTCTTTCGCATAACCCTTCCCAAAGCCCTCGCCCTGCCTTTGGAGAAGACCGTCCATGACGCGTGACACACAGTCGGCGTGCATCGTCATGATCGAGGACGACGAGGGCCACGCACGGCTGATCGAGAAGAACATCCGGCGGTCCGGCGTGACCAACGACATCGTCTCCTTCAGCGACGGCACGAGCGCCCTCGCCTATCTGTTCGGCCCGGACGGAAGCGGGCAAGCGAGCATGGGACGGGCCCTTCTCATTCTCCTGGATTTGAACCTTCCGGACATGACGGGGATCGATATCCTGGCGAGGCTCAAGACCAACCCCTACACAAAACGCTTCCCGGTCGTGGTGCTGACCACGACCGACGACCGGCAGGAAATCCAGCGCTGCTACGATATCGGGGCCAATGTCTACGTCACCAAGCCGGTGAATTACGAGAGCTTCGCCACCGCGATCCGGAAGTTGGAGCTGCTGTTTTCCATCATGGAGATTCCCGAGGCGGTGGCATGACCGACCTAGCCGTCCGCATCCTCTACATCGACGATGATGTCGCCATGGCGCGGCTGGTGCAACGGAAGCTCGAACGGCGCGGTTACGCCGTCGAATGCGCACAGGATGGCCAGGAGGGGTTGAGACGGCTGGACCTGGGCGGCATCACGGTGGTCGGGCTGGATCATGAGATGCCAGGGGCGACCGGGCTGGACATCCTGCCCGCCCTGTTGTCGCGCGACAACGCGCCGCCGGTCGTCTACGTCACGGGCGCCGGCGACACGCGGGTGGCCGTCGCGGCGCTGAAGGCCGGCGCGGACGATTACGTTCCCAAGGAAGCCGGTGAGGAATTTTTCGATCTGCTGGTGGCGGCCATCGAGCAGGCCCTGGAGAAGGCTCATCTTCGCCGGGAACGGGAACGGGCGGATCAGGACGTGCGCGCCGCGCGGGACCGTGCGGAGTTGCTGCTGCGGGAGGTCAACCACCGCGTCGCCAACAGCCTGGCCCTGGTCGGCGCCTTCATCCAGATGCAGAAATCCAGCCTCTCCGACCCCGAAGCCCGGGCCGCGCTGGGGGAGACCCAAGCGCGCATCATCGCGATCTCCGGCATCCACCGCAGCCTGTACACGTCCGACGACGTGCGCTCCGTCCGCATCGACCTGTATCTGGAAACGCTTCTCGCCGGAATGCACACCGCAATGGCGTCCCGGCGCCCGGACAGCTTCATCGTCGTCGCCGACGCCGTATCGGTGCCGACCGACAAGGCCGTGTCCCTGGCGGTGATCGTGACCGAGCTGGTCACGAATGCCTGCAAGTACGCCTACCCGGACGGCCGAACCGGCAGCATCCGGGTCCGTGCGAAGGCCGCCGACGGGAATCTGTCGGTGAGCGTGGAGGATGACGGCGTCGGCTTCTCCCGTGACGACACTCCGCGGGGAACCGGTCTTGGTACCCGGATCGTCCAGACGATGGCAACCAGCCTGGGTGCGCAGTTGAATTATGACAGGCGGCACGCCGGCACGTGGGTGACGTTGACGATGCCTTTGCAGCCGCTGTGACGGGTCTTCCGAGAGCAGGCATTGTCACGGCAATGGCGGCGGCCCATCGTTCGTGACGGCATCTTCGCTGGAAGTGGGTTCAGAAGTTTGGCCCGGCCATCGTCGGCAACGTGCGATCTTGGGGCGTTCTGCAGGCCTGTCCCGTTCCCGCGACAGGGCTCTTGCTTCATGCCAATTCATGCGGTTCAGGATCAGGCCGTCGTCGTCGTGCGAAAGCGCTTCCGGTAGTCAACCGGATTGATGCCGAGATTGCGAACAAACGCCCGCCTCATCGAACTGGCGTCACCAAACCCACAAATATGAGCCACCCGCTGGAGCGGCGTGGATGAATCGACCAGCATCCGGCGCGCCGCGTCGAGCCGCGCCGCTTCCACGAAATCGGCCGGAGGGCGGCCGACGTCGCGCTTGAACACCCTGGCAAAATTGCGCGAACTCATGCCGGCCTGGGACGCCAAGGCCTCCACGGACAGATCGGCGGAAAGATTGTCCAGCACATACGCCTGGATCTTCTGGATTCCGGTACGGCTCGACACCTGGGCGGCGAGATGGGCACTGAATTGCGACTGCCCTCCAGGCCGCTTCAGGAACATCACCATGTAGCGCGCGACCAGCAGCGCCAGTTCCCGCCCGTGATCCTCCTCCAGCAGGGATAGCGCCAAGTCGATGCCGGAGGTGACGCCGGCGGCGGTGGAGATGTTGCCGTCGCGAATGAAGATCTGGTCCGAATCGACCGTCAGGGTTGGAAACTCAGCGCGAAGCTTGTCGGCGCATTCCCAATGGGTGGTGACACGGCGGCCGTCAAGCAGCCCGGTGGCCGCCAGCAGGAACACCCCCGTGCAGATCGACCCGTAGCGGCGGACTTCGGGCGCGCGGCGCCTGAGCCAGTCGATCACCGCCGGATCGATGGCGCTGAACGACGGGTCACCGGCGATCAGCAACGTGTCGATCGGCTGGTCGGGGTCGTGGATGGTTCGGTCGGCAAGAAACCGCAGGCTGCCGGTTCCGCAAACCGGCCCCTCCGCGGTGCCCATCACCTGCACCTCGTAGGCCTTCGGATCGCCGAGACGGCGCGCCGCTTCCCAGAACACCTCCGCCGGCCCCACCACATCCAACGCCTGAACCCCGGGAGGGGCGAGAAGCACAATCCGCATGAAAGACGCTCTTCCTGCAATCGGGCGGCCAAACGGCACAGCCGCCCGATTGTATTTGGCATGCCAACTATCAGGCAAGAGCCGGGCTGCGGAGCGTGGTGACGCGAAGCAGCGGATTGCCGGCGTCCAGCCGGCCCAGAGCCCGCAGAAGCCCGCAACTGATCGCCGGTTCGCACAGCACGACCGGCAGATAGGCGGCGGCGAAGACCGCCCAATCCGCGAACGGCGTTGCCCGCTCGCCCAGCATCAGCCAGAAGCCGACCATGGCGACCACGCCGCTGTAATAGACGGCGTCGAAGCGCAGCACCGACGACCAGCGGATCGAGGCCAGTCCACCGGATTCCAACAGGCGCTTTCCACCCATGGCGTGTGCGGCAACCAGCGGCACCATCAGCGACAGCGAATTCACGGCGAGATGCCCGAGATCCTGCGGCTCGAACAGCAGGGCCTGCAGCGTCAGTCCAATGCCGAACCCGAACAGGGTCGCGGGAAATCCGAAAATGAAATAGATGGCCGAGGCGCCGATGAAGTGCAGTTCCGACGGGCCGACCGGCTGGTGCCAGAACTCCATGAAGACCGAGAAGAAGATGGCCGCCAGGAGCGCCTTGCCCCATTCGAGAGGCCGGCGCAGGAAGGCCGGAACGTGCGAGGCGAGAAGGCTGAGCGCGGCCGCATTGGCGCCGACGATCTTCGCGGCGGACAGCATGCCGGGTTCAATGTGCATGGACGTCTCCCAATGTTCGGATGGTGGTATCAGGCCGACCGCGTGTCGGCAGTCGCGGTGGCCGTGGCAAGGCGGGCCGACAATTCGTCGGGCGTCGCGAGGCCGGATTGAAGGATTGTCGCTTCCAGGGCGCTCAACCACTGTTCGTAGTAGTTCCAGGAGGGGCCGTCGGGGGCCTGGGTCCGCTCCCAGTCGCCGATGGCGGCGATCAGGTTTCGACGGAAATCCTCCCACTCGAAATGACCCTCCCGGGCCAACGCGAGCGCCACGCCGAAGGCCGACCGCTCCCACTCCTCCGCGAAGCAGAGGGTGCCGTTGGCACGGGGCGGGGAATCCTCTGCCCCGGCCATGCTGGTCAGGGCGAAATGTTCGAAGTGGGTCAGCATGCCCGTTCCTCCTGACGGTTCTGAGGGGCCGGTTTGGGGTTCAGGCGGACGCCGCCACCGCCACGCCCATCATGGCTTCCGGCGTGACCAGGGCCGCGAGTTCGCCTTCGCTCATGCCCTCGGTCCCGGCGGGGCGCTCGGGAATGACGAACCAGCGGATCTGCGCGCTGCTGTCCCAGACCTTGACCTCGGTGCTTTCGGGCACGGTGAGCCCGAACTCCTTCAGCACGGCGCGCGGCTCGCGGGCGGCGCGGCTGCGGAAGGTCGGGTCCTTGTACCAGTACGGCGGCAGCCCCAGCACCGGCCAGGGATAGCAGGAGCAGAGCGTGCAGATGACCAGGTTGTGGACGCCCTCGCCATTCGCCACGGCGCGCATGTGCTCGCCCTCGGCCCCGGCCATGCCTTCCGGCAGATCCGTCAATTCGGCGATGGCGGCCGGCGCATCCTCGATCAGCCGTTGCTTGAAGGCCGGATCGACCCAGGCGCGGGCGACGATCCTGGCGCCGTTGAACGGGCCCATCTTCGTTTCGAACACGTTCAGCACCGTGTCCACGGTCTTGCTGGTGATGACGCCCTTTTCGATGAGCAGCGCTTCGAGGGCGCGGACGCGGGCGGCGCTCCGGGCCTCGCGGTCGTCGGGATGGTGGAAACGATCGGTCATTCGCGATGGCTCCGGTCAGGCGGTGGGCTTGGTGACGTAGGCGGCGTAAAGGTCGGCGTAGAGCGTGACGTTCGGCTCCGTGTTGCCGGGCCACAGGTCCTTGGCCTCGAAGCGCACGCAATAGACGGGCATCGGCGCGCCGACGCCGTCCGTCCCGGTGTCGGTCAGATAGCCGTAGGCGCCCGGATAGACCGTCTCGACCACGCCGCTGTGGTTGCGCAGGAACCCGGGCAGGCGGGTGTGCTCGAGCGTCGGCACATTCCTGACCTGGACGGTGTCGCCTTCTTGGAAGTCGGGCAGGATCGCGACGTCACGCTTCGGGGAATCCCCTTCCGCCAGATAGCGTTCGACGCGCTGGTCGATCTCCGGCGCGCCGCCTTGCGGCAGAGGCTTGTCCGGATCGGCCAGATACTCCGCCGTGCGGGCCTCCAGTTCCTCCTCGGTGATGTAGCCGTTCTCGATGAAGTAGCCGCTGATCCCGCCCAGCCACTTCTCATAGTAGCGGTACTTGAAGTAGTCGAAGGGGTTGAGCCCTTCGGCCCCGGTGCGCAGATGGGCCCAGGTCCAGACGGTGCGGAAGGCGCTCGGCGTGGCGGGAAGCGGCAGTTGCGGGCTGAGCGCCATCATCGCCGTGTGAATGCCGAAGATGCGTTTCTCCCACTCCTCCACGAAGACGCGCGTTTCGACGGTGATGGGGCCGAGACCCTCCAGGCCCCCGAGGTAATGTTGCAGCTTCATTGGGTGCTTCCTGAAATCGGGAACGGAGTCAGAAGCGTCAGTGGGCGGCGACGTCCGCCGCGACGGTGCAGCCGCGAAGTCCCTCCAGCAGCCTTTCGGCATCGAGGTTGCGGCCGATGAAGACGAGCTGGTTCAGCCGTTCCTCGCCGGGTCTCCAAGGCCGGCCCAGCCGCCCGTCCAGTGTCATGTGGACGCCGTGAAAGACAAAGCGGCGGCCCTGGCCGTCGAGATCCAGCACGCCCTTGGCGCGCAGCAGGTCGCGCCCCTTGTCCTGGACAAGCTGGTTGAGCCAGCGGTCGACGGCCGCCGGGTCGAGCCGCCCAGGCTCGCGAAAGGCCACGCAGCCGATGCCGGCGTCGTGTTCGTGCTCATGCTCATCCAGGATATCGGGGTCGAGGCGCAGGATGTTCTGCAGGTCGAAGGCGCCGATGCCGAGGATCTCCGAGAGCGGCAGCGCGCACTCCTCGGTGCGGTGGATGCGCGCCAGCGGGTTGAGCCGGCGGATTTCGCGTTCCACGGCATCGAGCGCCGCGGCGGGTTCCAGGTCGATCTTGTTCAGCAGGATAACGTCCGCGAAGGCAACCTGTTCGCGCGCTTCGTCATGACCGAGTTGCAGGGGAAGGTGGCGGGCATCGGCCACGGTGATGATGGCGTCCAGCGCGAAGCGGCCACGCAGCCCTTCGTCCAGCACGAAGGATTGAATGACGGGGGCCGGGTCGGCAAGGCCGCTCGTCTCGATCACCACCCGGTCGAATCCGCGTTCGCCTTCGGCCAGCCTTACCAACGCCTCGATCAGATCACCGCGGACGATGCAGCAGACACAACCATTGTTGAGTTCGACGATCGTCTCGTCCGTCGCCGTCACGAGCAGCCCGTCGATGCCAAGTTCCCCATATTCGTTGACGATGACGGCGGTCCGCCCGCCACCGCGCTCCGCCAGGATGCGGTTGAGCAGGGTCGTCTTGCCGGCTCCGAGAAATCCGGTCAACACGGTCACCGGAATCGGTCGCATGGCGATGCTCCGTTGCTTCAGGTTGCAAAGGGCAGCCTTCACCTGCGGAGATGGCCGAAAAGATCCGGACGTTCCGCTTCAGCGCTGCTGTGGTATACATTGCACCGCATACCATTCGCTGACTCAACAAGCGGCAGAGGGCAATTCCGGACAAAGCGCCTATCAGAATCGGCCAACCGCTTTGCGTGAATCGACATGGGGATACGGCTTCTGACGCGGTTTGGGAGTCCTGGCACCGCGTGGCAGCGTGGTGCGTGGATGGGGAATTGGTGGCGGAAGCCGGGTGCTGTTGATGCTCGCGCCAAGAACCGGAGGCCGCGACGGAGGGAGGATGCCGTCTTGAGAGCGATCGGCGAGCAGACCGCCGACACACCGAAAAGCGGCGCTTTTAAAGGAGCTGAACTCTCAGTTTTGGCTGGAAAGGCGGAAATACCCTGGGGGAGCGGCGCCATACGGGCACAGCGCGCCCCCAAGCCAGATCAGGCGTCGGAAATTCTTGGCGAAGTTGGCGATGCCACTCGTCCACCGTCGCCCGACCGAGGCCGATGGCGCGGATGAGCGACAGCCGGTCGCGCACCTGATACCAGCCTTGAGGGCGTCGGCGGACCTGGGTTGGTTCCCGTTTCCCGAACACATTCAGCCCGGCCTTTTCGCAGCAACGCCCGGCAAACATGTTCAGAAAACAGCGCCGCTACTCATGGTCACCGACCGGCGGCATGGAGACCACCATATCGACCCAAATGCTTCCGCCCGTGGTCATGTGGTCGTGCATGTGCCGGCGCGCGGCCTCGCCGTCCCCTTCCAGGATCGCTTTCACGAAACGGTCGTGCTCGGTGTAGGACTTCAAAGGGCGCGCGGTGTGCTGGAACGGATACTGGCGGTAGATGCGCAAGCGGCTGCGAATGAGTTTCGCCTGGTGCTCCAGATGCTCGTTCCGGCTTCCGGCGTAGATCAACTCATGCAGTTCGCGATTGAGATTGTCGTAGGCCTCGATGTCGCTGGCCTCGGCGGCGGCGCGGCTCGCCTCGTGCACTTCCAGAAGACGCTTGCGCCCGGCGATTCCCATGCGGCGGGCGGCAAGGCTGGCGGCCAGGGATTCCAGTTCGACCAGAACCTCCATCATGCCGACGAGTTGCTTGGCGGACATCCGCAATACGGAGGCGCCGGCTCCCGGCTTTATCGTGACCAGTCCGCTCGAGCCAAGCTGGGACAGCACCTCGCGCACCGGCGTCCGTGACACGCCGAACCGTTCGGCCAAAGCTCGTTCGTCCAGGCGGTCGCCGGGCGCGATGATCCCGCCCAGAATTTCCTGTTCGAGCACCTGCCGCATTTCCGTTACGCGGCTTGGCTTTTCCGCCTGCATGGCATGATCCGTTGGCAAATCGGGATCGGTCAACGGTATCGCGTCCGCTGATCGGCGTCAATGTCATGGTATGCCAAAACTCGGTTTTGGTCGACCGAACAGCCGCGGGCGGCGGTGAAATCAGGCCATGGCGAAGCATAGTGGACCCTTATCCAACAGGGGATTTTGGCCCTTCCCAACGCGCAAAGGCACACAGGAAACCGCCGTCACTCATTGCGGGGCCTGCCAACCATAAGCGTGCCAAACTTTCCATGTTGCATTCCATTATCACTCTCTGGTATGCATGAACTCACTCATGGTTCTTTAGAAAACCAAAGGCGGTATCCATAGGGCCGCGCCGTCGCCAATGACGGCACCTGGGAGGAAACGATGAACGGGACGCCACGGGGGCAATCGGACGGGCCGGCGACAGCCCCCCAACTGACCATGGACGACACGGTGGGCACCATCCGGCTCAACCGCCCGCTCCAGCACAATCGGATCGACGTGGCGGACATCGCCATTCTGGAGGAACAAATCGCGGCGGCCGAAGCGAACCCGTCCGTTCGCGTGCTGGTGCTGACCGCAACGGGGCCGAGCTTCTCGTCCGGGTACGACCTGAGCGCGGCCCAGTCTTCCCAGCGCGGCGGCTCGGACGGCCAGGACGGGGAGAACGCCTTTGCACGGTTGTGCGATCGCGTCGAAGCGGTCCGTGTCCCGACGATCTGCGCCCTCAACGGCAGCGTCTATGGCGGCTCCACCGATCTGGCGCTCGCCTGCGACTTCCGCATCGGCGTGACCGGAATGCGCATGCGCATGCCGGCCGGGCAGCTTGGCATACACTTCTACCCCGGCGGCCTTCGCCGCTACGTGTCGCGGCTTGGCCTCAACGCGGCCAAGCGCTTGTTCCTCACGGCGGAAACGATCGCCGGCGACGCCCTGCTGAGCATCGGCTTCCTGGACCGGATCGTCGCTCCCGACGACCTCCCGGCCGCCGTGGACGAACTGGCCGGACGCATCACCGCCTGCGCGCCGCAGGCCATCGCCGGCATGAAACGCGCGCTCAACGACATCGCCCGCGGCGAGCTGGATGATCGGGCGGCGGAAGCGGCCTTCGCCGCGAGCCTGCGGTCGGACGAGTTCGCCAACGCCCTGAAGGTCTGGTCGCAGCGCCGGGCGTCCTGACCGCCTCCGCTCCCCGGCGCGCGCCGGATCGGCACACCAGCCGCATTCGGCCGGCCCCATTCGAAACCGGCCCCATTCAAAAAGAGACCGTCCATGACCGACCAGAACCTGGTTCTGAACACGACCCCCCATGCCCTCGCACGCGAGCTGTCGGGTTTGCTGCTGATCGGCGGCGAACTCCGGCCGGCGGCCACGGGAAAGACCTTCGACGTCGTAAACCCCGCGACGGGCGACGTGATCGCCACGGCGGCGGACGGCGGCGAGCGGGACGTCGACGCCGCCGTCCGCGCGGCGGTCGCGGCGCAAGGCGCCTGGGCTCGCCTTTCGGCGCGCGAGCGGGGCCGGCTGCTGGTCGAATGCGGGCGCCGTCTGGTCGGCCATGCCGAGGAGATCGGGCGCCTGCTCGCCCTGGAGACGGGCAAGGCCATCCGCACCGAAAGCCGGGTCGAGGCGTCGCTGGTGGCGGACACCCTGACCTTCTATGGCGGGCTCGCGTCCGAGCTGAAGGGCGAAACCGTTCCCTTCCACCCGAAGATGCTGACCTTCACCCAGCGCGAGCCGATCGGCGTCGTCGGCGCCATCATTCCGTGGAACGTGCCGCTGTACCTGATGGCGCTCAAGATCGCGCCGGCGCTGGTCGCCGGAAACGCGGTCATCGTCAAATCCGCCGAGGAGGCGCCGCTGGCGGCCCTGCGCGTCATCCAGGTCATGAACCAGCTGCTGCCGCCGGGTGTCCTCAACATCCTGTCGGGTGACGGCCCCGGATGCGGCGCCCCCCTGGTCACCCATCCGGGGGTCGGCAAGGTGACCTTCACCGGTTCGGTGGAGACGGGAAAGATCATTTCGCATCTGGCGGCCGACAAGCTGATCCCCGTCACCCTCGAGCTGGGTGGCAAAAGCCCGATGATCGTGATGGGCGACGCCGATCTCGACAAGGCCATCGACGGCGCCGTGGCGGGCATGCGCTTCACACGGCAAGGCCAGAGCTGCACCGCCTCCTCGCGCATCTTCGTCCACGAGAGCCTTCACGACGCCTTCATCGACAAACTGAAGGCGAAGGTCGACGCCATGACCATGGGCGACCCGCTGGACGAGGCGACGGACATCGGCACCATCATCTCGCCGCAGCAGTTCGAGCGGGTGCAGTCCTACATCGCGCTTGGCGAGACGACGGCGGGCGCTATCGCCCATCGGTGCTCGGCCCTGCCGACGGACGAGCGGTTGGCGCGCGGCCTGTTCGTGCAGCCCGTCCTCTTCACCGGCCTTGCCAACGATCACCGGCTGGCCCGCGAGGAAATCTTCGGACCGGTCACCTGCGTGATCGCCTTCCGCGACTACGAGGACGCGTTGGCCATGGCCAACGACAGCGATTTCGGTCTCGCCGCGACCATCTGGACGCGCGACCTGCGCACCGCCCTCGACGCGACCCGGCGGCTCCAGGCCGGCTTCGTGCAGGTCAACCAGAACCTCGTGGTTCAGCCGGGTCTGTCCTACGGCGGCTTCAAGCAGTCCGGCCTTGGAAAAGAAGCATCCCTCGAAGCGATGCTCGATCACTTCACGCACAAGAAGACGGTCATCATCAACATGGACTGATCAAGAGTTCACCAAAAAAAGGGAGGAAACAAGAATGCGTACGTCCTTCATCGCCGCGCTTCTGGCCACGACGACCTTGGCGGCCGGAACGGCCCAGGCCGCCGAGGTCATCCGGATCGGCGTTCTGAACGATCAGTCGGGCCTGTACAGCGAATTCGGCGGCGCCGGTTCGGTCGAGGCGGCGAGACTGGCCGTCGAGGATTTCGGCGGCCAGGTTCTGGGCAAGAAGATCGAGATCCTGTCGGCGGACCACCAGAACAAGCCCGACATCGGGCTGGCGAAGGCCCGCGAATGGTTCGACACCCAGGGCGTTCATGCCATCGCCGACCTGACCAATTCGGCCATCGCCCTCGGGGTCCAGAACCTCGCCCGCGAACGCGGGAAGATCACCCTGGCCACCGGTCCGGGGACGACGCGCCTCACCAACGAAGACTGCTCGCCCAACGGCTTCCACTGGATGTGGGACACCTATTCCCAGGCGGTCGGAACCGCCCGTGCCGTGGTCCAGGACGGCGGCAAGGACTGGTTCATGCTGACCGCCGACTATGCCTTCGGTCATCAGATGGCCGCCGACATCGAC
Source organism: Azospirillum baldaniorum (assembly GCF_003119195.2). NCBI lineage: Bacteria > Pseudomonadati > Pseudomonadota > Alphaproteobacteria > Rhodospirillales > Azospirillaceae > Azospirillum > Azospirillum baldaniorum. The sequence continues at coordinate 438,025 of NZ_CP022255.1, forward strand.
AGGACGGTCAAGGAGAACGGCGGCAAGGTACTGGGGCAGGTCAGGCACCCGCTCGGCAACAGCGATTTCTCGTCCTTCCTTCTTCAGGCGCAGGCGTCCAAGGCCGCGATCATCGGGCTCGCCAACGGCGGGACGGACACCACCAACGCGGTCAAGCAGGCGGCGGAGTTCGGCATCACCAGCAGCGGCCAGAAGCTCGTCGGGCTGGCCGTCCTGATCAGCGACGTGCACGCGCTCGGCCTTGAAAACGCCAAGGGGCTGATCGCGACCACGGCCTACTACTGGGATCGCGACGAGGGCAGCCGCAAGCTGGGTGAGCGCTTCGAGGCGCGCATGAAGCGCAAGCCCAACATGGTCCAGGCCGGCGTGTACTCGGCGGTGACGCACTATCTCAAGGCGATGCAGGCGGCCGGCACCGACGACGGCACCGTGGTCGCCGCCAAGATGCGGGAACTTCCGGTCGACGATCTCATCACCAAGGGCGGCAAGGTCCGCGAGGACGGCCGGGTCATCCGCGACATGTACCTGATCGAGGTCAAGACTCCGGCCGAGTCCAAGGGACCCTGGGATTACTACAAGGTCCAGCGCACCATCCCCGGTGATCAGGCGGCGATCCCCTTGAGCGAAAGCAAATGCTCCCTGGTCAAGAAGTGACCCACTGAGAGACTCTTCCGGAGGAAAATCATGGCGCGGATTGCTTTCATCGGACTCGGCAACATGGGCCGTCCCATGTGCGATAACCTGACCAAGGCCGGGCACGACGTCGTCGGGTACGACGTCGTGCCCGCGGCGCGCGACGCCTACGCCGCCGCCGGCGGCCGCGTGGCTTCCACGCTGGCCGAAGCGCTGGCCGATGCCGACACCGTCATCAGCATGATCCCGACGGGAAAGCATGTGCGGGCCGCTTACGAGGATGAGGGCGGCGTGCTGGCGCACGCCCGTCCGGGCACGATGCTGATCGACTGCTCCACCATCGACGTGGAGAGCGCGCGGGCGGTCAGCAAGGCGGCGGCCGATGCCGGTTTCGTCATGGTGGACGCCCCGGTGTCCGGCGCGGTCCCGGCGGCGCAGGCCGGGACCCTGACCTTCATGGTCGGCGGCACCGCCGAGGGCTTCGAGCGCGCCCGTCCCGTGCTGACCGCCATGGGACCCAAGATCTTCCATGTCGGCGCATCCGGGAACGGCGTGGCCCTGAAGATCTGCAACAACATGATGGCGGGCATGAGCATGGTCGCCATCAGCGAGGTGTTCGCCCTGGCCGAGAAGCTCGGGCTCGACCACCAGACGGTCTACGATGTCATGACCGTGTCCTCGGGCAATTGCTGGGCCTTGCAGAGCTATTGCCCGGTTCCGGGGCCGGTTCCGGCATCGCCGGCCAACCGCGACTACCAGCCGGGCTTCGCGGCGGCGATGATGCTGAAGGACATGCGCCTGTCCCAGAACGCGGCCGCCACCAGCGGCGCGGCCACGCCGCTCGCCGGCAGCGCCGCCGCGCTCTACCAGATGCTTGTGGAGCACGGTCACGGAAACAAGGATTTCAGCGCCGTCTTCGCCCTGATCACCGGACGGCTGACATCGGCGTGATGCCGTCGAGCGTAAGTCCTGACTTACCCTCGACGGTAAGGGCCGCGACGGCGGCCCCGCAGGCTCATGCCTGCGAAGGCAAGCGGCCGGACGGCCGCGCCCGCCGTCTGAGGGCAAGCGCAAAGCCTGACGTGTCAGGCTTTGCGCTTGATTGAATGAAAGGAAAACCGAGCATGGTTCATGCGATCCGCGTCCACCAGCCCGGTGGTCCCGAAGCCCTGGTCTGGGAGGAGGTGGCCGTGCCGCCGCCCGGCCCGGGGGAGGCCCTGGTCCGCCACACGGCGATCGGCGTCAACCTCATCGACACCTATCACCGCTCGGCCCTCTCCGGGCAGTACGCGATCCCGCGGCCGGCCGTGCTGGGCGTGGAGGGCGCCGGCGTCGTCGAGGCGGTCGGCCCCGGCGTCACCGATGTGGCGCCCGGCGACCGCGTCGCCTATTGGATGCTGCTCGGCGCCTACGCCGAGCGGCGCATCGTTCCCACGCACCGCCTGGTGAAACTGCCGGACACGGTGTCGGACGAGGTGGCCGCCGCCGCGATGGTCAAGGGGACGACGGCGCAGTATCTGCTGCATCGCGTTCACCCGGTCAAGGCGGGGGAAACCCTTCTCGTGCACGCCGCGGCGGGCGGCGTCGGCCAGATGCTGTGCCAGTGGGCGCACGCTTTGGGAGCGACGGTGATCGGCACGGTCGGCTCGCCGGAAAAGGCGGCCGTCGCCCGGTGCGCCGGCTGCGATCACGTCATCCTCTACCGCGAGGAGGATTTCGCCGCGCGCGTCCGCGACATCACCGACGGTCGCGGTGTCGACGTGGTCTATGATTCCGTCGGGCAGGACACCTTCATGGCGTCGCTGGACTGTCTGAAGCCCTTCGGCCTGATGGTCAGCTTCGGGCAGGCGAGCGGCCCGGTGCCGCCCTTGGATATCAGCATGCTGGCGCAAAAGGGCTCGATCTTCCTCGCCAAGCCGACGCTGGCCACGGTCACCCGCAGCCGCGACGACATCGAGACCCTGGCCGGCGGGCTGTTCGAGGCCCTGGCCTCGGGCCGGGTCCAGGTCGGCATCGCCCACCGGGCGCCGCTCACCGACGCCGCATCGGTGCACCGCGACCTGGAAGCCCGCCGCACGACGGGATCGATCGTGCTCATTCCCTGAAGCGAATCGTCCTCCGCCTCGGAATCACATGGCCCGCATCGCGGCGACAGGAACACCGGAATGACGCACAATCTCTACAGCCTGCTTTTGAAACCCGGAGCGGCGTCCGACGCGCGGGTGGCCCTGCGAACCGACACGGGGCGAACCGACACGGAACGGACATGGACCTACGCGGACCTGCGGCGGACCGCCGGACGCATGGCGCATGTCCTTCACGAGGCCGGCGTCGGTCCGGGAAACCGGGTCGCCGTGCAGGTGGCGAAGTCGCCCGAGGCGGTGTGTCTTTATCTCGCCGTCCTGCAACTCGGGGCGGTCTACCTGCCACTCAACACGGCCTACACGCTGGCCGAACTGCGCTACTTTCTCGACGACGCGGAACCCACGGTGTTCGTCGGACAGACTCCGGTCGTCGGCGATCTGGTGCCGCCGGCCGGGTGCCGAACCTTCACGCTCGATCCGGACGGCGAAGGAACGGTGATGGAGGCGTGCCGTGGACGGCCGCCCTGGGAGCGTGTCGCCGAGGTCGGCCCCGACGATGTGGCGGCGATCCTCTACACCTCCGGAACGACGGGGCGCCCCAAGGGCGCCATGATCTCCCACGGCAATCTGGCCTTTGGCACCCGCACGCTGAACGCGCTTTGGGGCATCTCCGAAGCCGATGTGCTGCTGCATGCACTGCCCATTTTCCACGCACACGGCCTGTTCATCGCCTTGAACTCGATGCTGTATGCGGGCGCGTCCTGTGTTTTCCTTCCCAAATTCACGGCCGACGCCGCGATCGAGCATCTGCCGAACAGCACCGTGTTCATGGGGGTCCCGACGCTCTACACGCGCCTCCTGGCCGATCCGCGGCTCGCACGGGAGCGGTGCGGGAGCATGCGCCTGTTCACCTGTGGCTCGGCTCCTCTGTCACGGGAAATCTTCGAGGCGTTCGAGGCCCGCACGGGCCATCGGATCCTTGAACGCTACGGCATGACGGAAACCACGATCATCGCCTCCAACCCCCTCGACGGCGAGCGTCTGCCCGGCACGGTCGGCTACCCCCTGCCCGGGCTGGAGGTCCGGGTTGTGAACGCCACCGGACAGCCGCAGCCTGCGGGCACGGTCGGCGGCCTCGAACTGCGCGGTCCGAACGTGTTCAAGGGCTATTGGCGGATGCCGGAGAAAACGGCGGCGGAATTCCGGCCGGACGGCTTCTTCATGACGGGAGATCTGGCGCGCGCCGCCCCGGACGGCCGTCTCACGCTGGTCAGCCGCGCGAAGGAACTCATCATTTCCGGCGGCTACAATGTCTATCCGCGCGAGGTCGAGATCGTGCTCAATCGCATCGAGGGGGTGGGCGAGACCGCGGTCTTCGGCGTTCCCCACCCCGATTTCGGCGAGGGCGTGGTGGCCGTCGTCGAGCGCCGACCGGGCAGCGAGCCGCTCGATCCGGCCTCCATTCTCGCACAGGCGGCGCGCGAACTCGCCGGATACAAGCTGCCCAAGGCCGTGATCGTCCAGGATGCCCTGCCCCGGAACGCCATGGGAAAGATCTTAAAGAACGAACTCAGTTCGCAGCACAAGGACGTGTTCAGGAAGCGAGACGCAACCGGTTGAGGTGTCGGTGCACGACGGCAAAGGGCCGTAGCGAACCGCGCCGGCGACGCCAAGCGATCCCCGAGGCTCCGCTGATGCCGTTGTCGATAGCCTCGGGCCGTGGCGGCCTGACCCAGACCAAATGGCCTCCGGAAAATCCGAAGCGGTTCACTTTCATGCCGTCGCGACGAAGCGGCGTGAACGATGTTCTGACGGGAAAGGAGAAAGCACCATGAAGCCCCAGCGGTCCGCACCCCGGCCCTCGTCACCCTTCGCGCGCCCCGACGGGTCCTGCCTCGGTCGCCTTCCGGACGAGGAGGACGAGCCCGTGCCCGCCGCGCCGGCGGAACCTGAGGACACCCCCGTCCCGCCCACCGAGCCGATGAATCCGGCTTGATGCGGCTCGGAACACCGGCGCACGTTGGCCGCGACCGACCCGCTGCTGAACCTAAACCTGCGGCGATGATGCGTGTTCATCCACGCCGCCAAGCGCCTCGTCCCCATGGCGGTAAGCCCGTGCAAGGGCGACGTCCTGTGCCGGCGTGAGCACGGCGTCGACGGCGCCGAGCAGTGCGGTCTCTTCCTTTTGAATGTGCAGAACGAGGCCCTCGATCAGCTGCTGCCCGACATGGCGGAAGACCGGCCAGCTTTCCTCATCGAACCCCTCACGCAGAGCCAGGGCGCACAGCCGGGCGATCCGACGGACGAGCGGGCGCAGGGCTTCATGGTCGGTCGACAGGTCGGCCGTCATCTCGTAAGCGCCGGCGGCGGCGATGGGCGGGAAGAGCCACTGCTCTTCCAGGAGGAAATGCCGTTCGAGGTCCTGGCCCAGTTCCTTGCCGATGGTGGCGAGCAGACCGCGACCGTCCGCGTCGAGATGCGGGATGTCGTCCTCCCCGGTGCGCTCCAGGTAGGCTTCGAACGCGTTCAGAAGGTCGATGGTCCGGTGATGATCGTCGTGCAGGAGTTGGCCGGTCTTGCTGTCGGTGTGCATGTTCGAAGCCGTTTGAAAGGAGGTCACGCGTCGGGTCGGCCATTCCAGGCGGCAAGCCTGACCAGCCGAGGATCGCTGGCGTGGTCCACCAGCATGCGCCGGACCCGCTTTTGCCACAGGATGCGGAACTGTGCCGCTTCGTCCGGGGATGCCGCTTGGGACAACAGGCGCTGAAGAAGGCCGGGCATCGCCGGATCGACCGGCACGACGCCGCTGTCGAGCGTCGCCTGCACGCCCGCTCCCGTGTCCATGCGGACGAAGGCCATCGTCCCTTGAATGCCGACACCGAAGGACAGGAGGTTCCGGCGGTCGAAGCGTCCAGCGATGCCCTTGAAGCCGGTGTTTTCCGTCGCTCCGGTCAGCAGCGTGGCGACGCTTGCCATCACGCCGGCCACACCGTCGTCGGCGGCCTCGCGAACAGACACCGCGACGGCCCCGCGCTCGGGCACCTCATCGGGATACAGACGTTCCAGTGACCGTACGGTCATCAGGTAAGCGCCCGCGACGGTCGGGCAGGAATGGCCGGCCAGCCGCACCGCATCGGCATAGCCGTACTCAAGCAGGCCGTCCTCGGCCGCGCCGAGGAACGCGCTGAGCGGATCGAACACGACGAGCCGCGGCGCCGCATCATAGAAGGATGGAAAGGTCATGACCGGATCGTGCCACGATGATGCAAGAGCCTCTTTGTCCTCGCGCAAACGGAACGGCCAAGCACCGGCGGCAAACGGGAAATGCCCAACGGAGGAAGGCAGGGTCTCACCCCCACCCTCCCCGTGAGCATCCCACCGGGGTAGGATCAATGCTTCATCTCGCCGAGCTGCTTGCGGGAGTCGCCGCTCTTGTCGAGGATGATGCTGTCGTCCGCCTTGCCATCGACCTCCAGAATGCCGATGAGCCCCTTGGTGGCGCGGCTCAGAGCGTGGTCGACCAAGGCGTACTTGCCCGGATAGTCGACCTTGAACTCCACCATCGTCGCCCCGCCGGGCGCCACCGAGACCGTCTGCACGTTTTTCAGCGGCGGCGTGTCCAGGTCACCCAGGTTGTGGACGCGATCGAAGATCTCGCCGATGACATGGAACGACGAGGTGAAGTTCGGCCCGCCGACACCGAACCAGATGCGCACGGTTTCGCCCACACTGGCCTTCAGCGGCTTGTCCTTCACCAGCCCACCCACGGCGCCGTTGAACACCAGATAGCCGGGCTTCTCGTTGACCAAGCCGTCATAGTCGTCCTCCGCGGCCGGCAGGTTCTTCGCCTTGGTGGCGTAGATTTCCTGCTGCATCACATAGAATTCCTTGTCGACCTTCGGCAGGCCGCCTTCGGGCTCCACCACAATCAGGCCGAACATGCCCTTGGCGATGTGCTGGGCGACCATCGGCGTGGCGCAGTGATAGACGTAGACGCCCGGCGCCATCGCCTTGAACGAGAATTCCTTGGTCTGGCCCGGCTCCGCCTGGGTGATCTGTCCGCCGCCAAGGAAACCGGTGGCCGCGTGGAAATCAATGGAATGGTTCATGATCGATCCGGGCGCGTTCGTCATGGACACGTTCACCGTGTCGCCGACACGGACGCGGACCATCGGGCCGGGGACCTTGTTGTTGAACGTCCAGTAGGTGTAGGTCGTGCCGTCATCCAGTCTGGCTTCGACCTCGGTCGTGGTCAGCACGACGTTGTGGGTCTTGGGGGCGCGCTTGCCCGCCGCTTCCGGCGCCGGGACCGCCGCGGGGTCTTGGACAATGTCGACCGCCGGCTCCTTGACCTTCGGTTCGGCGTACAGCGTGGTGGCCGATGCGGCGCCGATCCCCGACAGGGCGATGAGGGCGGCGGCGCTGACGGTGGCGAGGAAGGTCTTGGTTTTCATGATGCAATCCAGGGCGAGTGTTGCTTCCGAAACCAACGTCCCAGATTTCACACCCCAATTACTTGACGACCGTCAAGAATTTGAACAAAGAGAAACGCTCTGACTTTTTGTATTTTGCTTGTTTTTGTCACAATTTCAATAAACTGCCTGTGAGAGTGAGGAAGTGACCGGGGCGTATGGCTTGCAGAGAGTTGCGAAACACCACGTCCCGCCTGCCGCCACAGCCGGGGCGGCGACCAACCCAGCGAATGCCCAGGGATGCTGTCACGGCGACGCCTTCGCCAAAGGCTGCATCGAGGCGCAGCTTCGCATTCATGACCGCGTCGTCGTTCTCCGCCAAGCCGAGACCTGTTGAGGCGCCCGATGGTCGCCGACTACACGGTGGTCGGCTCCTGGCGACGCCAGAGGCGTGTCAGTAATCCCGATCCGGATGATCGGACCAGTCGCCCAGATTCATCACGGCGACAGCCATCGCCACACCACCGAACGTTCCGCACACCGAGCCGAAGAGCAGGATGAAACCGATCAGCCAGTATTCGGAGCCAAGGAGCAGTGTACGGAGGCTGGCGACATCCAGCGCGAGAAGGCCGAGACAAACGACAACCCCGGCCACCACCCCGATCGCGAGGTGGGTCAAGAGGAACGCCACCAGATTATGCTTTCGCAAGAAAGCAAAGCGCCGTGTACTTCGAGGCATGCTTTTGACTCCCTGCAAACCAATGCGCCTGACGGCAAGAAAACGACGGAAATGCGCCGCGCCTTTGAAGTGCCCTTGGAATGAACCGGCGCACGCCTTGCAAACTCATGCGGCAAGCAATTCATCCGTTGGGCCGAAAAACTCGTACTGGATGTTGCCCAATGGCACGCCCCGGCCGGCGAGGCCACCGACCATAGCGCGCAGGAACGGTCGAGGGCCACACAGACAGCAGGCCGCCTCCTGCGTCGGCGTGTTGGTCACGATCCAATCCATGCTGATGAAACCTCGTTCATCGCAGTCGCGCCCAGAGCGGGAACCGTGGCCCTGACGATGTCGATGGTTCGGTTGCTGAGAGCCTTCGCCATGAATTGTCTCCGTGCTGCCATGGCGATTCAACCCTCCGCCAATTCAACCGGTTCCGGCAGTTTCCCCGGAACCGGGCCGACCTCCAAAGGTTGCGATCGCACAGGCATCGGCAGCCGACGGCGCTGTAGTTCCTGCTGCGGAGGCGGCTTCCATGCGCTATATTTCGGTCTACGAAGCGCTCGTCCGCTTCTTCACGCCAAGGACTCTTGGTGTGACGAACCGCCTGGGAACCGTGGCTGATGCCCGCTGCCGACACCGATGCCCTGCAACCGTCCGCCCTGCGCGACGCCGACCATCTGACCGCGATCATCGATCTCAACGAGCGCCTGTTCTTCGCCCGTGACCTGCCGGCCGTGGTTTCCATCCTCCGGACGGCCGCGCGCCGCCTGACCGGCGCCGACGGCGTCACCATCGTGCTGCGCGACGGCGACCTGTGCCATTACGTCGAGGAGGACGCGATCAGTCCGCTGTGGAAGGGGCAGCGGTTTCCCATGGGCACGTGCATCTCGGGCTGGGCCATGCTGACCGGACAACCGGCGGTCATTCCGGACATCTACGCCGATCCGCGCATTCCACACGAAGCCTATCGCCCCACCTTCGTGCGGAGCCTCGTGATGGTGCCGGTCGGCGCGCCTGATCCCATCGCCGCCATCGGTGCGTATTGGGCGACGCGGCACACGCCCGACGCGGGCACCGTCACCCTCCTGCTGGCAATCGCCCGATCGGCCGCCCTGGCGCTGTCGAACGTCCGCCTGCTTGAATCGTTGCAGGAGGCGGCCGAAGCCGCACGGGCACAGGCCAGGGAAGTGGGGCGGGCCAACGCGGCGCGCACCCGGCTCCTTGCGACGTTGAGCCATGACCTGCGCCAACCGGTCCATGCCCTGACCCTCGCCACCCACGCCCTGTCGTCCCGGGTCACACCCCGCGGGGAAATCTACGTGTCGACGATGAAGCACTGCCTGGGCGTGGTGAAGCGACTGATGGATGGCGTGCAGGATCTGGTGGGGATGGACGACGGCACGATCGCCGTCCGGATCGAAGACGTCCCATTGGACGATCTGATGACGCACGCCACGGCGACGTTCCAGCTGGCCGCCGAAGCCAAGGGGCTCGACTGGCGCATGGAAGGGAGTGGCAGCGGGGTGACGGTGCGCACGGACCGGCTGATTGCGTCGCGCATCCTTCACAACCTCGTCGACAACGCCATCAAATACACCGACCACGGGGAAATCCGGATCGTGTGCCGCACTGCCGATGACAGGGTGTGGCTCGACGTCTGCGATACCGGCCGAGGCATCCCGGAGAGTTCCCTGGCCGACATTTTCGAAGAGTTCTACCGCATCGAAGCCGGAAATGAGGTCGTTGGCCTGGGCCTTGGCCTGTTCATCGTGAAGACGCTGGCGGATCACCTCGGCTATCCGATCACGGTGGAGTCCCGCCCAGGGGCGGGAACAACGATCAGCGTCGCCCTGCCATTGGCTGGTTCCGTCGCACGTCCATAGGCGGGTGAGCGAGAGCCCTCGCCCGAGGGGACACCGCGGCCGGCGTCAGCGGCCGGCCACGAGCCCGTTCGAGGGGGTATCGCGGAACTGCTGCTGGATGGCCGCGATGGCGCTCATGTCCGTGAGCAGCGCCGCGACGCAATCCGGATCGAACTTCCGGCCCGCCTGCTCCCGGAGGAAAGCCGCCGCGGCCTCGTTCGTCCACGCTCCCTTGTAGGGACGCTCCGACGTCAGCGCGTCGAACACGTCGGCGACCGCGACAATGCGGGCTTCCAATGGAATGGCCGCGCCGGAAAGGCCGTTGGGATAGCCGGAGCCGTCAAAGGCCTCATGGTGACAGGCCACCACATTGCGCAAAATGGCGGCGTGCGGCAGGGCACCAAGGCCGTGGTCGTGAATCATCGCGTTGATGATGTCCAAGCCCTTGGTCACGTGCGTTTTCATGACCTCGAACTCGTCCGGCGACAGCTTGCCGGGCTTCAGCAGGATGCTGTCCGGCACCGCCACCTTGCCGACATCGTGCAGGGGGGCGTACTGGAGCACGTACTCGATGAACTCGTCAGACAGGCCGTGCTTCGATGCGATTCCCGCTGCGACAAGCTGGGCGTAGCGGCTCATGCGGTTGAGATGAGCACCGGTCTCCTCGTCACGGTAGTGGCTGACCTCGAGCGCCGTGTGCACAGCCGCCAGCATGGCGCGCGTGCTGGTCATCTCCGACGCGACGAGCACGCCGATGACCCGCCGATACGGGATGAGTGCCGACACGATGGATTCGGTGAAGAAGCCCTCCTTCCTTGAGTTCAAGAAAAGGAAGCCATAGAGATCGCCCTGCCAGTGAATACGGCTCACGTAGCGTGAGCGGAAGCCCTGCTTGAGCAACCGGCCTCCCGGGCCGGTGGAACCGGGGGCCGACGTGATCGCGTTGTCAATCCACGGGCGTCCCGTCTCGGCGACCGTCTGCAGAAGAGGATAATCGCACAGCCTGCCGGAGAGGGGATCGAGGGGCCGTGGGCCGACGTTGCTGTGGACGAACGTCCGGACCCGCTCACCCCGGGCATCGTAGGTCGCCACGGCGATCCGGTGCAGATGCTCCAATCCCGGCCATTCGCGGATCTCGTCATGCAACGACTTGAGCCGTTCCTCAAGGCCTCCGCTCTGCTCCATCCAAGGATCTTCGCCGAACCCGCAGGCGAGACTGCCTGCTCTCACTTGCCGTACCTGGTTCAAAGAACAACTCCTGGATGGTGTAAGCTATAAGGCAACTATTCGCCGAGCCAGCAATGGGTGTATCGCGCTATCTTTTCACTGCATGTGTGTAACGGGGCGCCTGAAGACGCGGAACTCCATGGGACGACCGTCACCTTCAAGGGCATTCGTTGGCGTTGATTTGCGTCAAATCCCTCAACAAATATGTGCAGAGGGTTATGGAACCGGACCAGAGGTTGAAGGCTGGACTCCTTTGTTTCCGGAAAGCGCTTGGCGGCACGGCCGATCGGCGTGCCCTTGCCGTGCTCAAACCGAAGGCGTTGCCACAGCGGCGTGATGCGACCAGGATGGCTTTTGCCGAACCCGATGCGGTTCCAACCAACCCGGCGACAGCGCCCCCCAGGTGGTGGCGCTTGCCGTTCTGCTGGTGCTGGGCACGCTGGTTCCGGTGATCGCTCCGAAGCGGCTGTGTCGGGCTGCGCCGCGCGTTTGGCGGTAGGGTGGAGAGCGAAAGGGCGGAGGGCGTCGGACCGACCGACAGCGTCCGGCTGGCAGGGCCGGACAGCGGATTGATCCTCGACAGCGTGCAGGATCAGGCCAATAAAAACGGTAAAATAGTGTTGTTTATCCAGAAATCACACTTTCTATGGAAGACGGGAGCGGGATCGCCTATCCTTGCGGCACAGCCTTCCGTTTCCATCGCCAGCCGGGTGTATCCAGCATGCTCGACATCGGAAGAAAGTTGCAGGATCTGCGCGAGGCGCACGGCCTGTCGCAGCGCGCCCTGGCGCGCCGGGCCGGCATCAGCAACGCCCTGATCTCGTTGATCGAGAAGGAGAAGACCAGCCCGTCCGTCGCGTCGCTGAAGAAGATCCTCGACAGCTTCCCCGTCGAATTGTCCGACTTCTTCGCGCCGCGCCCGGAAGGACCTCCAAAGACCGGCGCGCCGCGGGAGTAGCCGCCCGCTCAGCTTGCCGTCGCGGTGGCGGCGGTGGCGGCGAATTCCGCCGTGAACAGCGCGACCAGATGCTCGATCACCGCCCGCACCCGCGGCACGTCGCGCAGGTCCGGGTGCAGCACCAGCCAAGCCTCGCGCTCCAGCAGCGGGGCGTCGCAGGGCACCGGCACCAGATCCGGTTCCCCCGCCGTCAGCCAGAAGGGCAGCAGCGCCACCCCGAATCCCGCCTTCGCCGCCGCGAGCTGGGTCTGCAGGCTGTTGGAGCGGAAGGCGACACGGCGCCCGGCCATATGGCGGGCCAGCCAGACCGCCTCCGGCAGCTCGGCCAGCGCCTCGTCGTAGCCGATCACCGTGTCGGGAGCCCCGGCGACGGCGAACAGGCCGTAGCCCATGGTGGCGAGCCGCCGCGCGATCAGGTCGCCGCGCTGCGGCCGGGCAAGCCGGATGGCGATGTCGGCCTCCCGCCGCGCGAGGCTGAGCGAGCGGTTGTCCACCGTCACCTCCAGGTCGATCCCCGGATGGCGGGCGCGGAACGGCCCCAGCCGCGGCATCAGGAAACGGTCGGCCAGCGCCTGGGTGGTGGTCAGCCGGACGGTGCCGGTCAGCCCGGCCTCCCGCCCGTCCTGGCTCGACACCTGGCGCAGGATGGCCAGCGCCCGCTCGTCCATCCCGTCGGCCAGGGCGAAGACCGCCTCGCCGTCGGCGGTCAGGCTGTAACCGTCGGCCCGCCGATCCACCAGACTGCGGCCCAGCCCCTCCTCCAGCGCCGCGACCCGGCGCCCGACCGTCGCGTGGCTGATGCGCAGCGCGCGCGCCGCCGCCGACAGGCTGCCGGTGCGGGCCAGCTCCAGGAAGATGCGCAGATCGTCCCAATTCAGGGTGCCCATCTGCTTCGGGGTGCCTGTCTGTTTATGAACAGTCATTGCGCAAACCTATCGAATGTCGGGCCAAAAGCACACAGGGCACACTGCATCCCGACCCATCCCTTTTCCGGAGCCGCAACCGTCATGAGCGCCACGCCGAAGACCCTGCTCGCCCTCGCCGGAGCCCCCGCCACGCCGAGCCCCCTCGACTCCGCGGCGCTGGTGCTGATCGACGCCCAGCGCGAATACACCGAGGGCGCCCTTCCCCTGGTCGGGGTGGAGGCCGCAGTGACCGAGGCCGCGCGCCTGCTGGAGCGGGCGCGCAAGGCCGGGACCCCGGTCTTCCACATCGTCCACCACGGCAAGCCCGGCGGTGCCCTGTTCAACCCGGAAGGCCCGCTGTCCGGCATCGTCGCCCCGCTGATCCCTCTGGACGGCGAGACGGTGGTGGTGAAGCACCTGCCCAACGCCTTCGCCGGGACGGAGCTGGACGCCCTGATCCGCGCCACCGGGCGCAAGGAGCTGATCGTCGCCGGCTTCCAGACCCACATGTGCGTCAGCAGCACCGTCCGCGCCGCCCTCGACCTCGGCTGGAGGACCACCGTGGTGGACGCGGCCAGCGCCACCCGAGACCTCCCCGACGGGGCCGGCGGCGTGATCCCGGCCGAGGCGCTGCACCGTGCCAACCTCGCCGCCCTGGCCGACCGCTTCGCCGTGATCGTCAAGGACAGCCGCGCCTGGGGGTAAGGGCATCGGGCGGCGGGCGCGGGTCATGGTGGCTCCTGCCATACGGCCCGTACCGCCGCCTGCAGGGCCTGGAGCGCCGGCTCCCCCTCCTTGTCCTGCGGCAGGATCAGATGCAGGTGGCTGCGCAGGGCCTCGCCGGGCCACAGCGCGACCTCCCCCGCCGTCGCCGCCGCCAGCGCCTGCTCCTCGCGCAGCAGGGCGAGGCCCAGTCCCTCCGTGACCAGCCCCTTCAGGGCGCTTTCCTGGTCGACCTCGATGATCGTGCCGGGGGTGACGCCGTTCCGGGCGAAGGCCCGCGCGGCGATCAGGTGGAAGCTGCAGCGCGGCGGCGTGCCGACCCAGGGCAGAGCGGCCAGATCGCTCCAGCCCGCCCCCGCCAGCCGGTCCCGCCACGCCGCCGGCCCGACGACGCGCAGCCGCACCGGCGCCACCGGCAGATGACGCAACGTCCGGTCGGGCCGCTCCTCCAGAACGAAGCCGGCGTCCAGGCGCCCGTCCTGCACCTGATCCACCACGTCGGCGGACAGGTGGTGCGACACCCGCAGGCGCAAACGCGGATGGGACGCCAGGAGGGTGGACAGCAGAGTCCCCAGCCGCAACGCCGCCGGATCGCTGGCGATGCCCAGGGCGAGCGGCCCGGCGGCGTCGCCCTGCAGGCCGCGGGCGCGGTTGACCAGCGTCTTGGCGGCGTCGAGCGTGCGCTCCGCCTCCTCCAGCAGGATCAGCCCCGCGCGGGTCAACTGCATGCCCTTGGCCGTGCGCTCGAACAGCACGGTGCCAAGCTCCTCCTCCAGCAGCTTGATGTGGCCGCTGACCGCCGGCTGGCTGAGCAGCAGGATCTGTGCGCTTCGGGTCAGGCTGCCCTCGCGCGCCACGATCGCGAAGGTCTTCAGATGGTGCAGGTCCATGAGCGTTCCGCCGTCCGGCTTGCCCTCTCCCGGCACGGCCGCCGGGGCGCGCATTATACGACACCGCAAGTGTCACCGTACAAAATTAAACCAAAAGACGCCGTTAATAATAATTTACACTCTCCAATGACAATTGATATTGCGAACATATCAAGTGTTCGAGCCGGCCGTACCGGCCAAATCATTTTTATATTTATTTGCGGGTACATTCGTATGGATCGAATTGCCCATTAATTTCGCCGATGCTGAGGCTCAGAATTATTTATTGGACAGAAGACGGGGCTTCGATCGAATTGTCTACTTGATCACTGCGCAAATTATTCTGAACAACATGCAGGATCAGTGTTTCATGCGAGCGCCTTCCCAACGAAGGCCGCCACCAAGAGCGAGTCCGCTATGTCAGACCCTGCCGACCAACGCCTGCCAAATCAGGATTCCGCGACTCGAGATTTCTCCGAGCCTCCGGTCATCCCGGAAACACCGCTCGCCGACGCCCTGCTGACAGCGGCCGGGGCCACCCGGGCATCGTTCCACGCGCTGCCGGTCAGCCGGCGCGGCTCCATCCGGGAGTCGGCCTTCGCCGATGCCTACGACGCCCTGTTCGGGCGCGGCCTGTTCAGCGAGGCGACGATCACCGCCCCGCCGCTGGACAGCTTCTTCTTCCCGCACCGCTCGCTGGCCCGCGCGGAGGAGCTGGCGGCCCGCGCCTTCGGGGCGACGGGCACGCTGTTCATCACCGCCGGGACGACGACCGCCAACCTGATCGCGCTGGAGGCCCTGATCGCCCGCCCCGACGTCCGGGTGCTGGCCGACAAGGGCACCCACCAGTCGATCCATTTCGCCCTGTCCGACAAGCACGCGGCGGTGGACTACATCGAGCCGCGCGTCTTCTGCGAGCATTCCGAACGCGCCGCCCTGTCCCTGCCCGCCCTTCTGGAGCAGGCCGCGGCGGCGGAGCGCGCGGGCGCGCCCTACGAGCTTCTGGTGCTGAACGGCCAGTCCTACGACGGCGTCGTCTACGACATCCGGGCCATCCTCACCGCGCTGGCGGAGGCCAGCCCGTCGCTGACCACCGTCTTCGTGGACGAGGCGTGGGGTGCCTGGAGCTATTTCCACGAGGCGACGCGCGGCCGCACCGCCCTGCACGCCCGCGCCGCCGACCCGGCGCTGGAGCGCTTCACCGTCGTCGCCACCCACTCCGCCCACAAGTCGCTGAGCGCGCTGCGCCAGGGGTCGCTGATCCATTTCAGCGGCGATCCGGAGCTGGCGGAGCGGCTGCGGCTCGGCCGCTACCGCCACCACACCACCTCGCCCAGCTACCCGATCCTCGCCTCGCTCGACCTCGCCCGCGCGCAGATGGAGCTGGAGGGGCGGGACTTGGTCGAACGCTCGCTGCGGCTCGCCCGGCGGGTGAGCGAGACGGTGGCCGGCGATCCGGGGTTGAGCGCCTTTTCGGTCAACGCCCCGGCCGTGCCGGACGCCTTCGCCGGCCACGCCGCCATCGATCCGACCAAGCTGTCGCTGAAGGTGTCCGGCCTGCCCATCGACGCGCCGGAGCTGCGCGAGCGGCTGTACAGCCGGCACGGCCTCTACGTGAACCGCTGCACCCGGACCTCGCTGCTGCTGAACCTGCACATCGGCATCGGCGAGGAGGAGGTGGCGGCCCTGCTCGACGCCCTGCGCGCGATCCAGCGCGAGCTGTCGCCCGACGCGGATCAGGCCGGGGAACGGCGGGTGTCGACCTCCTTCATCATCCCCTACCCGCCGGGCGTGCCGATCATCGTCCCCGGCGAGGAGATCGGCGGCGACACGCTGCGCCGGATCGAAGCGATCCGCTCCGCCGGCGCCCGCATCTACACCATCGAACACCGCCCACGCTGAGAGACGACCATGATTCCCCTGTCCCGAATCGAGGAAATCGCCGCCTCGCGCGCCGATCTGGCGGCCATCGTCGCCGGTTCCGAAACCCTGAGCTGGCGCCAGTATGCCGACGCCGTGCGCGACGCGGCGGAAGGGCTGGCCGGCGCCGTCGCGCTGGACGAGCTGCGCACCGTCGCCTTCCTGTCGCACAACCGCGCGGAACTGGTGGTCGCCGCCTCGGCCGCCGCCACGCTGAAGACGACGCTGTGCGGGCTCGACTACTCCCTGTCGCCGGCCGCCCTGACGGAGCTGCTGGAGCGCATCGAGGCCGACCTGCTCATCGTCTCCTCCGGCTTCCTGGCCGACCGCGGCATCAACGTCCGCACGCTGGCGGCGGGCCGTGCGGTGGTCGATCTCGACAGCCGGCTGCCCGGCGCCACGCCCTACGCCGCCTTCGCCGGGCTGGCCGCCGGGCGGCGGACGCCGAACGCCCCGGCCCGGCCGTTCCGCGCCATCTCCTTCACCTCCGGCACCTCCGGCACGCCGAAGCCGGTGATCCGCACCGCTTCCTTCGACGCGCGGCGCTTCGCCTACTTCACGGCGCGCTACGGCTTCTCCTCCGCCGACCGGCACCTCGCCACCATCCCGCTCTACCACGCGGCGGGCGGCGGTTGGGCGCGGCTGTTCCTCCAGCTCGGCGCGACGCTCGTGCTGGCTCCGCCCGACGATCCGCTGGAGACCGCCGAGCTGATCCGCCGGGAGTGGATCACCTCCAGCACCATGACCCCACCGATCCTGTCGGGGGTGCTGCGCGAGGTCGCCCGCGGCCGGGCGCGCGTCACGCCCAACCAGCTCCGCTTCGTGCTGGTCGGCGGCAAGCATTTCCCCGCCCCGGCTAAGCAGGAGGCGCTCCAGGTGCTGGGGCCGGTCGTCTACGAGTATTACGGCACCACCGAGACCGGCGTGAACACCATCGCCGAGCCGGGGGACCTGCTGACCCACCCGGCCAGCGTCGGGCGCGTCTATGATGGCAACCGCATCCTGATCCTCGACCCGGAGCGCAAGCCGGTGCCGGCGGGAATCGTCGGGTCGGTGGCCATCGCCAGCTACATGAACATGGACACCTACCTCGGCGCCCCGGCCAACCGGGTGCAGATCGACGGGGAGCGCTACCTGATCACGTCGGAGGCCGGCTATCTGGACGAGGACGGGCGGCTCTATCTGCTCAACCGCTCGCAGGGGGCGGACAGCGTGAACCTCTACGCGCTGGAGAACGCCATCCGCCACATCCGCGGGGTGGAGGACGTGGCGCTGCTGCGCCGGGCCGGGGCCGGGCCGGTGGCGGTGGACTGCGCGGTGGTGCTGAAGGCGTCCGCCGGGGCCGGAGCCGCCGACGAGGTGCGGACCCGCGCCGCCGAGATCCTGCGGCGCGAGCGGATCGCCCTGGCGCGCTTCGAACCGCTCGACCAGATTCCCTACAGCCCGTCCGGCAAGGTCCGTGCGGCGGCGCTGGAGGAGGCCATCGGCCGCGCCGGGGAGGAGGCCGCCAGGCCGGCGACCGGCAAGCCCGCGGCGAAGGCGCGAACCGGCGGAACGGTGGACGGCGTGCTGCTGGGCATCGCGCTGCTGGCGCTGACCGCCATCTCCTGGGGTGGCATGTTCCCGGTGGCCAAGGCGGCGTTGGCGAGCATCGACGGCTTCTACCTGACGCTGCTGCGCTACGGCTTCGCCTCGCTGATCCTGATCGGCATCCTGGTCCGGGTGGAGGGCTGGCGGGCGCTGGCGACGGAGGGCCACGGCGGCAAGCTGTTCTTCTACGGCTCCATGGGCTTCGCCGGCTTCAGCATCCTGGCCTTCGTCGGGCTGGCCCATTCCAAGGCGGAGCATGGCGCGATCATCATGGCGCTGATGCCGCTGATCACGGCGCTGCTGACCTGGGCCATCAGGGGGGTGCGGCCGAACCGGGTGACCTTCCTGTGCATCGCCGCGGCGCTGGCCGGGGTGGCCCTGGTGGTGACGCGGGGCAGCCTGTCGGCGCTGGACGGCGGCGCGCTGCTGCCCGACCTGCTGATCCTCGGCGGGGCGGCGAGCTGGGTCGTCTACACGCTGGGCGCGGCCACGGTGCCGGGCTGGTCGCCGCTGCGCTACACGACGGTCAGCGCGGCGCTGGGCACCGTCACCATCGCCGCCGTGACGGCGCTGGCCACCGCGGCGGGGCTCGTCGCCGTGCCGTCGCTGGAGACGGTGTGGTCGGTGCGGGCGGAGATCGCCTATCTGGTGCTGATCGCGGCGGTTCTGGCGGTGTTCAGCTGGAACATCGGCATCAAGCTGCTGGGGCCGGTGAACGGGGTGCTGTTCATCAACCTCGTGCCGATCACCGCCTTTGCCATCGGGCTGGCCCAGGGGCGGGCGTTCGGGGACGTCGAGCTGGCCGGTGCCAGCCTGACCATCGGCGCGCTGATCGTCAACAACCTGAACAGCCGCGGTCTCTTCCGCTTCCGCCGGACGGAGCGGGCGGTTGGCGGCGGTGGCGCGCTGACGCCGGTTCCGGTCGGTGCCGGGGGGCGGTAGATCCTTGCCCCCTCCCTAACCCTCCCCCGCTGACGCAGGGGAGGGAATTGAGGCTCCCTCTCCTGCGAAGCGGGGGAGGGAAGGGGCCCGCGGCGAAGCCGTGGGAAGGGTGGGGGCAACCACTCCACCCGCTCGAACCGCTCACCCCGCCAGCAGACAGGCCACCCGATGCCCCTCCCCCACCCCGCGCAATACCGGAACCTCCCGCCGGCAATCGGGCCGCGCCATGGGGCAGCGCGGGTGGAAGGGGCAGCCGGCGGGGC
This sequence comes from Azospirillum baldaniorum, assembly GCF_003119195.2. Lineage (NCBI taxonomy): Bacteria > Pseudomonadati > Pseudomonadota > Alphaproteobacteria > Rhodospirillales > Azospirillaceae > Azospirillum > Azospirillum baldaniorum. The sequence goes on from NZ_CP022255.1 coordinate 457,137, forward strand.
GCTCCGCCAGGGACGGCGCCTCGCCGCGCACCGGCACGGTTCCCTCCGGCAGGGCGCTTCGGGAATCGGCCAGCAGGGCCTGGGTGTAGGGGTGGCGCGGGCGCTCGAACAGGGCGTCCACCGGCCCCTCCTCGACCACGCGGCCGAGATACATGACCACCACCCGGTCGCAGATGTGGCCGACCACCGACAGGTCGTGGCTGATGAACAGGATCGCCAGACCGTCCCGGTCGCGCAGGTCGAGAAACAGGTTGAGGATGCCGGCGCGCACCGACACGTCGAGCGCGGTCACCGGCTCGTCGCAGACCAGCAGGTCGGGCCGCACGGCGAGCGCGCGGGCGATGCCGATGCGCTGGCGCTGCCCGCCGCTGAAGCGGTGAGGGTGGTGGTGGCGCAGCGCCGGGTCGAGGCCGACGCGCAGAAGCTGCGCCGCCACATGCTCGGCCAGCGCGGCGCGCGGCACCAGCCGGTGGTGGCGCACCGCCTCGCCGACGATCTCCTCGACGGTGAAGCGCGGGTTCAGGCTGGCGTGGGGGTTCTGGAAGACCATCTGCACGCGCAGCCGGGCGGCCCGCGCCTCGGCGGCGGGCCGTTCGGCGGCGTCCTGCCCGTCGATCAGCACGCGGCCGGCGCTGGGCGGCAGGAGCCCGGTGGCGATCCGCGCCACGGTCGATTTCCCGCAGCCCGACTCCCCGACCAGCCCGACGAGTTCCCCCCGCCGCACCGCCAAGTCCACCCCGTCCACGGCGCGCAGGACGGCGCCCCGCCACCCCGGAATGGGGAACAGCCGCGAGACGCCGCGCAGTTCGGCCAAGGGCGGGCTCATCGCGGCGCCTCCGGACCGGGATCCAGGCAGCGCACGCCGCCCCGCCCGTCCGTCCGCCCCTGCCAGGGGGGGGCGGCGGCGCAGGCCGGCATGGCGGCGGCGCAACGCGGTCGGAAGGCGCAGCCCGCCGGGCGTCCGGACAGCGTCGGCGGCAGGCCGGGGATCGGCGTCAGCCGGCTGCCCCGCGGCTCCCGCGGCAGGCTGGCGAGCAGCCCAGCGGTGTAGGGGTGCGCCGGGCGGGACAGCAACTCCGCCGCCGGGGCCTGCTCGACGATGCGGCCCGCGTACATCACGGCGATCTCGTCCGAGAGCTGTTCGGCCACCGACAGGTCGTGGGTGATCCACAGCACCGCCGTCCGCCCTCCTTCCACAAGCCCGCGGATCTCCCGCAGGATCTGCGCCTGGATGGTGGCGTCAAGCGCGGTGGTCGGCTCGTCGGCGATGATCAGGTCCGGCTCGTGAAGCAGCGCGATGGCGATCGCCACCCGTTGGCGCAGGCCGCCGGACAGCTCGTGGGGGTGGGCGTCCAGCCGCTCCTCCGGCCCCGGCACGCCGACCCGGCCCAGCGCGTCGCGCGCCCGCCGCCGCGCCTCGGCCCGGCCGACGCGGGCGTGGGCCAGCACGGTCTCGACGATCTGGGCGCCGATGGTCAGCACGGGATTCAGCGTCATCATCGGGTCCTGGAAGATCATGGCGATGCGGTTGCCGCGCAGGCGGCGCAGCTCCCGCTCCGGCAGGCCGGCCAGCTCCCGTCCGGCGAAGCGGATCGATCCGCCGGCCACCCGCGCCGGCGGGTCGAGCAGCCCCATGATGGAAAAGGCGGTGGCCGACTTGCCCGACCCGGACTCGCCGACCAGACCCAGGATGCGCCCGCGCCCGAGGGAGAAACTCACCCCGTCCAGCACGTTCAGGGGCACGTTCAGCGCGCCCTGGCGCGCGGGCAGCTCGGTGCGCAGGCCGCGCACCTCCAGCAACGGAAGGGTGGCGGTCATTGGCCGAGCCTTGGATTGAGGGCGTCGCGGAAGCGGTCGCCGGCCAGATTGATCGCGGCCATCAGCAGCAGGAGCGCCACGCCGGGGTAAAGGCTGATCCAGGTCTCCCCGGACAGCACATACTGCCGCCCGTTGGCGATCAGCAGGCCGAGCGACGGTTCCGTCACCGGCACGCCGAGGCCGAGGAAGCTCAGCGTCGCCTCCAGCGCAATGGCGCGGGCGACCTGGGTCGTGGCGATCACCACCAGCGACGGCAGGCAGTTCGGCAGGACGTGGCGCAGCAGAATCCACCAGGAGGGCAGGACGAGTCCGCGCGCCGCCTCCACATACTCCGCCTTCAGCTCCACCAGCGCCGCCGAGCGGGCGGCGCGGGCGTAATAGGCCCATTCGACCAGCACCAACGCCAGCAGCACGTTGCCGGTGCCGCGCCCGAGGAAGGCGATCACCATCAGTGCGATCAGGATGGATGGGCAGGACAGTTGCAGGTCGGCCAGCCGCATCAGCGCCGTGTCGGCGTGCCCGCCCGCCTGGGCTCTGGACTGGGCGGCGGCCAGCCCGACCAGCGTGCCGAGCGCGCCGGCGACCACCGCCGAGCCGATGCCGACCAGCAGGCTCAGCCGCAGCCCGAACAGGATGGCCGACAACATGTCGCGCCCCTGGTCGTCGGTACCCAGCCAGTAGGTGCCGACCAGCGCCCCTTCCGCCCCCGGCGGCAACCGCCCGTCGAGCAGGTCGAGCTGGGTCAGGTCAAAGGGATTCTGCGGCGCGATCCAGGGCGCCAGAGCGGCGGCGGCCACCAGCAGCAGGACGACGGTGAGGCTGCCCAGCGCCACCCGCGAGGCGGCGAAATCGCGCCACAGGACGCGCATGGGTGATAAGGACGGCGACGGGGAAGATTCGGGCGCGGCAAGCGCCGGGGCGGACGGTGGACCCTCTTCGGCGAGGCTGCTCATGCTCCGCCCTCCGCCCCGGCGGTGCCGACGCGCGGGTCGAGCAGCCGGTAGAGGATGTCGGCCAGCAGGTTCACCGCGACGAACAGCAGGACCACCGCGACCAGATAGGCGACGATCACCGGCCGGTCGAGCACATGGATGCTCTCCACCATCAGCCGCCCCATGCCGGGCCAGGCGAAGATGCTCTCGGTCACCATGGAGAAGGCGACGGTGGAACAGAATTCCAGCCCGATCACCGTAACGATGGGAATCAGGATGGTGCGCAGGATGTGCACGCCGACCACCCGCGACGGGGCCAACCCCCGCGCACGGGCGAAGCGGACGTAATCGAGATGCACCACCTCCCGCACCCCGGCGCGGGTCAGCCGCAGGATGAGCGCCAGCTTGAACAAGGCGAGGTTGGCGGCGGGCAGGATCAGATGGGCCAGCCCGTCGGCGGTCAGGAAGGACGAGCCCACCCCCAGCACCGCCACCGTCTCCCCCCGCCCCGAGCTGGGCAGCCAGCCGAGCCGCACCGAGAAGCCGATCACCAGCATCAGCCCGACCCAGAAGCCGGGCAGGCTCAGCCCGACCACGCTGCCCGCCATGATGAGACGCGCCGCCGCCGCGCGCGGGCGCAGCCCGGCGTAGAGGCCAAGGCCGATCCCCAGCCCGGCGGCCAGGACCAGGGCGGCCAGCGACAGCTCCAGCGTCGCCGGCAGCCGCTCGACGACCAGCGTCAGGGCCGGCTGGTTGTAGATGAAGCTGCGCCCCAGATCGCCCTGGAGCGCGCGCCCAACGAACAGCAGATACTGCCGCCACAGCGGCTGATCCAAGCCAAAGGACGCGGCGATGCGCGCCCGCTCCGCCGCGTCGGCCTCGGGCGGGACCAGGATGTCCACCGGGTTGCCCGCGACGTGAAGGCCGACGAAGACGATCACCGTCATCGCCAGGACCACAAGGGCGGCCTGCGCCGACCGTCGCACCAGCCAACCGGCCATCGTTCCGGTCATCGGGCGCCTACACCGGAAGCGGCGGGTACAGGCCGGCCCAGGGCCGGGCGCGCTCGATCTGCGCGGCGAGCTGGAGCACCCGACCGTCCTCGCCCAGCGGGGCGGCGATCTGCACGCCGACCGGCAGCCCGTCCGCAAGCGCGAAGGGCACGCTGGCCGCCGGGATGCCGGCGCTGTTGTAGACGGAGGTGAAGGCGCTGTAGCGGCGCAGCGTCTCGTAATAGCCGTCGAGATCCGCGCTCTGCATGTCCACCGTCCCGATGGGCAGCGGCGGGGCGGCGAAGGTCGGGGTCAGCAGCGCGTCGTAACTCTGGAAGAAGCGCCCGAACAGGCGCGACAGGCCGTGGATCGTCCAGATGGACCGGGCAAGGTCGGCGCCGGTGTATTTCGCGGACTCCCCGGCCCACAGGCGGGTGATCGGTTCCAGCTCGTCCGGCTCGATGGGCCGCCCCAGCGCCTCTTCGCGGGCGCGCAGGACGTTGGCGATGTTGGAGGCGACGATGATGCGCGTCGCCCGCTTCAGCGCGGCGCCGTCCACGCCGGGGCTGGCCTCCTCCACCCGGTGGCCGAGCGATTCGAGCAGCGCCGCCGCGTCGGTCACCGCCTTGGCGGCGGCGGGATCGACGGCGCGCCCCTCATGGTCCACGGTCTGGAAGGCGATGCGCAGCGGCGCGGGATCGCGCTCCACGAGGTCGAGGTAGCGCCCGTCGAAGCGCGGCGCGGCGTAGGGGTCGCCCGGCTCCGGCCCGTGGGTGGCGTCGAGCAGGGCGGCGCTGTCGCGCACCGAGCGGGTGATCGCGTGGTGCACCGACAGGCCGTTCCAGCCCTCCCCCAGGTCGGGGCCGAAGGGGTTGCGCCCACGCGTCGGCTTCAGCCCGAAGGTCCCGGTGTTGGAGGACGGGATCCGTATGGAGCCGCCGCCATCGGTGGCGTGGGCCGCCGGGACGATGCCCGCCGCCACCGCCGCCGCCGCCCCGCCGGAGGAGCCGCCAACGCTGCGCTTCCGGTTCCACGGGTTGCGGGTGGGGCCGAACAGGGCCGGCGCCGTCTCGCAGGCCAAACCCAGCTCCGCCGTGTTGGTGAAGCCGAACAGCACCAGCCCGGCGGCGCGGTAGCGCGCGGTGACGGTGGAATCCTTGACCGCCACATGGTCGCGCCACAGGCGGCTGCCGTTGCTGGTGCGCCGCCCGAGCACCTGGATGTTCAGATCCTTCAGCAGGAAGGGCACGCCGGCCAGCGGCTCCTCCCCCGTCAGGCTCCGGGCCTGGGCGAAGGCGTCCTCGGCGAACTGGTCGACGACGGCGTTGATGAGCGGATTGACCGCCTCCAGCCGGGCCAGGGCGGACTTCAGCAGTTCGACCGGGGACACCGCGCGGCGCCGGACGAGGGCGGCGAGGCCCACCGCGTCGTGGGCCTGATAGTCGGAGAACAGGGACATGGCGGGATTCCTCAGACCGGCTCGGCGAAGACGGCGTTGGTGTGGCCGAAGGCGTTGCCGGGAACGAAGCGCACGTAGCCCTTGCGCCCCGCCCAGTTGAAGCGCGGGTAGAAGACCGGGATGACCCCCACGTCCTCCTCCAGCGCGGCCAGCGCGTCGCGGATGCGGGCGACCCGCCGCTCGGCGTCGAAGTCGCCGAGTGCCGCCAGCAGCGGCGCGTCCAGCTTGGGGTTGGAATAGCGCTGGCGGTTGAAGGGACCGGCCCCGGTTTCCTGATCCTTGGTCAGCACCACCTGCCGCAGCAGCTCCGCGCTGTTGGTGGTGGCGTAGGTGGTCAGGAACAGGGCGAACTCCCGGTTGGTGGCGCGGGAGAAGAAGGTGGCGATGGGCAGAGTCTCCACCTTGGTCTCCACACCGATGCGCGAGAAGCCCTGGGCGATGGCCTGGAGCACCGCGACGTCCCCGGTGAAGAAGCCGCTCGGCCCGTGGATGGTCAGCCCGAAGCCCTCGGGATAGCCGGCCTCCGCCAGCAGCCGCTTGGCGCGGGCGACGTCCACGGCGATGGGCGCGCGGTTGGGCAGCCGGTCCGGGGCGGGCGGCGGGGCGAACTGGTCGGCGGGCGTGCCCTGGCCGAGCAGAAGCCGCTCCACGATGCCCTTGCGGTCGATGGCCAGCGACAGCGCCTGACGCACCCGCACGTCCTTCAGCGGATTGCGGTCCAGCGGCCGGCCGGCGCGGTCGGTGACGAAGGGCGCCTGGTCGCGGCTGGCGTCGGGGAACAGATAGGCGCTGGTGGCGCTGGCGACGCTGAAGATGTCCACAGTCTTGTCGGCGGTCAGATGGGCCACGTCCTGCACCGGCACGCCGTCGATCAGGTCGAGGTCGCCCGACAGCAGCCCGGCGACGCGCGCCCCGGCGTCGGGGATGAAGCGGGTGCGGATGCGGCTCCAGCCCGGCGTCCGCCCCCAATAGGCGGGGTTGGGCTCCAGCTCGATCTGCTGGCCGACGGTGAAGCCGGCGTAGCGGAAGGCCCCGGTGCCGACGGCCAGCTTGCCCGAGGTGAAATCCGCCGTCTCGGCGCCCGCGTGGATCTTGCGCGACAGGATGTAGAGGTTCGTAAAGTCGCGGTCGAGGAAGGGGTTCGGCGTCTTGCTGCGGATGCGGAAGGTCCGCTCGTCGATCACCTCCACCGCCGCGACGTTGCGCACGTAAGGCACGAAGGAGCCGGGGCTGTTCGGGACGTTGGGCACCCGCTCGATGGTGAAGGCGATGTCGTCCGGAGTCAGCGGCGTGCCGTCGTGGAAGCGGATTCCCGGACGCAACTTGAATTCCCAGGTGGTCTCGTCCAGCGCCCGCCAGGATTCGGCCAGCAGGGGGCGCAGCGTTCCCGTCGCGTCCTCCGTCACCAGCGGGTCGAAGATCTGCCGCAGCGTCTGGTTGTTGGTCGGCGACTGGTAGAAATGGGGGTCCAGCGAGTTCGGGGCCGAGATCGCCCCGATGGAGAGCGGGCGGGAGCCGGAGGAGGCCGCGGGGTTGCTCTGGGCGAAGGCGGCGGTGCGGGTGAAGGCGGCGGCGGGCACCAGCCCGGCCATCGCACCCAGGAAGGCACGGCGATCCATGATTCTCTCCACGGCAGGGGTGATGGGACCACCGGCGGCACCCAATCACCAATTTATTTCGCTAAATCATTTTTATTCATCCTATTTGCTTGTTGAGTTCGCGCAATCGTCCAAAATTGAACAGCGTTTGTGCTCGGATGAACATGCGCATGCAGGCATTGGGGACCGGAGCGCGACGCGCCGGACAGGGTTCCGTCAGGTGGAAGCCTCGAAAAACCATAGCGCGACCGGCGTTCTGGTTATTCCCTTTACTTAAGGGCGAAGGAGGACGGGACATGGCCGGGCAAGCTGGGCTGTTCGAGCTTCAGGACCGCTGCGCGGATCTGAGCAAAGTGCGGCGATCCACTGGAACGTCTGTCATCGGTGGTAGACTTCGAAATGGTCCGGCCGCCGCTGGACGCGGTGATGATGTTCAAGATCCTGGTGCTGCAGGCGCTGTATGGGCTGTCGGACGAGCAGGCGGAGTATCAGGTGCGCGACCGGCTGCCGTTCATGCGTTTCCTTGGGCTGGGGTTGAGCGACCGGGTTCCGGACCGCACGACGGTCTGGCTGTTCCGCGAGGCGCTGGTAACGGCGGGAGCGATGGAAGGCCTGTTCGCCCGCTTCGACACGGCATTGAAGGAGCGCGGCGACTTAACTCTACCGCCGGTTCCGCCAGATCCGACGCTTTATCGTCACCGACGCGGCACGACGGCGCGCAGTTGCCGGGTCTGCTCAACCCCGACGCCTTCGACAGCCGGGTGTTGACGGACAGCGTTACGCCGCCGGCGCAACCGTCGGCGGGGAGTTCCAGGTCACCGTCTTCACGCCGAACATCCGGCGCGTCTCCCAAGCCGCGGCGCTGAAGGCGGAACCCACACGATCACCTGGACGTCTTTCGGCCAGGACGGCAGCGGTTACGGTGATTGTGCGCAGCGTTACAACCAGTCCGCCCAGCGGGTGGCCGCGGACACGGGCCTTGGATCACGGCACCGGCATGACGTCCGCGATGCGCGCCCTGAGGCGGTGCAGCACCTGTGTGTCGGCGTCGACCCGAGCGCCGTGCTGACGCGCGATCCGCAGCGCGAATTCGCTGGTGGCCTTGATGAACAGCGCCGTTTCGTCGGTCGGCGCCGTGTATTTCAGAGGCCCTCCCGCGTATGGCAGCGGATCGAAGACCAGATCATCGCGGCGATCGATCACCTGGGCCATGAAGACGTCGGGATTGTCCATGAGGAGATCGAACATATGGCGGTAGTTCGCCGCGATCCCGGTGTTCCTGGCGTCGGTCCCGCTGGCCTCCATCCGGAGCCAGCCGATCATGGCCTTGCGCGCCAGTTGCCACGGACTCCGAGCGTTGAAGTGGGCCAGGACGACGTCGGCCTGGGTGTGGCACGGCAGAACGACACCATCCGCGGAGAGATAGTGGTGTCCCGCCGAGATTGATGGCCGCGGCCCACCGCGGTGGCGGTAGAATATCTTCGGGACCGGCGGCATGGACGGCCAACGGTGCGTGAGCCGCTCAGCGACGTTGCCGACCGGCGCGGCGGCAGCCTCCGGCAGCGGGTGATAGTTCTCCAGAAGCACGTTGATGCCGCAGAGGTCTGACGGCGTGGAGAGGAGCCAGTCTCGAAACACGAGGTTGGGCGTACGGACGTGGACGAACTCGTCGGCGTCGAGAAAAAGCACCCAGTCGGCCGAGAACTGCCTGATCGCCGCCTCGAACAGCCAGTTGGAATGGAGGTCTTCAACGAGCACCTCGTCGCGGTGCTGGAACAGGTGCAGCGGAAGGCCTTCGCCGCGCAAAGCCTTCAGGATATCGACGCTCCGGTCCACCGATCCGTTGTCGAGCACGACGAGATCATCCGCGAAGCACAAGGTATGGCGGACGAAGGCCTCGATAATGTCCTCCTCATCCTTGCATCTGGCCACCGCGACAACACGCATGCGCCTCTCCCAACCGCCACGCCGCATTCGAAACCAGCGTTCCGATGGTCGGTGTCGCACGCTTCCGGCGAGCATTCAACGACTTCCACCCGTGGCTGCGGCGGCAACGCTCGATGCGGGTTGGGCGTCGTAGGCTTTGTCGGCGCGCCGTCTGGCCGGCCGCTGGAGCCGCCGCCCACCGCATAGCCATGACCGCCGGAACCCTGGGCCTTCGCAACAGGTGGGGAGCGGGCTTTCCTCGGGCCGGCATGGCCTGACGGCGCCTGCGCCGACCCTTCCGCACACCGAAAATTCGTCCTCTCTGCAAAAAGAAGTTTGTTGGAGCACAAATCTCAAGTTATCATATTCCAGTTGAAGCAATCGCATAGCGATTGAATAATGGATAGATCAAGGAGATCGCGCGTGGACGTGATCGCTGAACTGACGAGCCTGATCGGCGCCGACGCCGTCCTGACCGACCCCGCCGATCTGGACGCCGTGACCGAGGACTGGCGTGGGCGTTACCGCGGCCCGGCGCTCTGCCTCGCGCGCCCCGCCAACGCCGGGCAGGTGGCCGACGTGGTGCGGTGCTGCGCCAGGCACGGGGTGCCGGTCCTGCCGCAGGGCGGCAACACCAGCCTGTGCGGCGGCGCCGTCCCGTCGGAGTCCGGCCCCGCCCCGGTCATCCTCAGCCTGACCCGCATGCGCGCGGTCCGCGCCATCGACCCGGTGAACAGCACGATGGAAGTCGAGGCCGGCTGCGTCCTCGCCACCGTCCAGGAGGCCGCCGCCGCCGCCGGGCGGCTCTACCCGGTCAGCCTGGGCGCCGAGGGCTCCTGCCAGATCGGCGGCACCATCGCCACCAACGCCGGCGGCACCTCGGTCCTGCGCTACGGCAACACGCGCGAGAACGTGCTGGGGCTGGAGGTCGTGCTGGCCGATGGCACCGTCTGGTCTGGCCTCTACGGCCTGCGCAAGAACAACACCGGCTACGATCTGAAGCATCTGTTCATCGGCTCGGAAGGCACGCTCGGCGTCATCACGGCGGCGACGCTGAAGCTGCACCCGCTGCCGACGCGCCACGCGGTGGCCTGGGTCGGGATGGCCTCGCCGGAGGACGCGCTGACCCTGCTGACCCGCGTGCAGGAGCGCAGCGCGGCCCGGCTGTCCGCCTTCGAGATGATCAACCGCCTGCAGCTCGATCTGGTGATCGGCCATGTCCCCGGCCGCCGCAGCCCGATCGAGAGCGAGGCCGACTGGCATGTGCTGATCGAGCTGTCGGACAACGGCTCCGGCGAGGCGCTCGACGACGAATTGCAGGCGATCCTTGAGGACGCCTTCGCCGATGGCCTGCTGAGCGACGCGGCGCTGGCGTCCAGCGAAGCGCAGCGCCACGCCATGTGGGAGATCCGCCACAGCGTGTCGGAGGCCAACAAGAAGGCCGGCGTCGGTCTGACCACCGACTGCGCGGTGCCGCTGTCGGCGGTGCCGGCCTTCATCGCGGCGGCGACCGCGGCGGTGCGCGCCCTGGTGCCCGACCTGCCGGTGATCGTGGTGGCCCATCTCGGCGATGGCAACGTCCACTTCATCCCCTTCTTCACCTTCGACGCCTGGGAGGCCGCCGGATCGGGCGACCGCGACGCGCTCGCCGCCGCGCTGCGCCACGCCGTCAACGACGAGGCCGCCCGGCTCAAGGGCACCTTCAGCGCCGAACACGGGGTCGGCCGCGTCCAGCTCGCCGAGATGGCCCGCTACAAGCCGCCGGCGGAGCTGGCGCTGATGCGCGCCGTCAAGCGGGCGCTCGACCCGCACAACATCCTCAATCCCGGACGGCTCCTGCCGCCCGGCTGATTTTCCCGTCGTCCCCAGCCCATCCGCCGTCCCGGCCCATCCTTGAGGAGTTCCGACATGAGCACACGTCAATCCGGCTGGTCCCGCCGCACCCTGCTGAAAGCCGGCGCCGCCGGCACCGCGGCGCTCGCCATGCCGGCGATCTGGAGCCCGGCCCGCGCGCAGAACAAGCGCATCGTCGTGCGCGACGACGGCGGCATCTACACCAAGGCCTATGGCGAGGTCTTCTACAAGCCCTTCACCGCGGCCACCGGCATCGAGGTCGTCGGCGTCCAGGCCAACGCCGAGCCGACCGCGCAGATCCGCTCGATGGTCGAGGCGAAGTCCTACACCTGGGACATGGCCAAGATCAGCGAGCCGGCCATCCTCATGCTGACCGCCGGCGACAAGCCGATGCTGGAGAAGCACGGGCTGGAGAATGATCCGGCGGTCGCCGCCATTCCCAAGCAGTACATGTCGGAATACGGCGTCGGCACCAACGTCTACACCACCGTGCTGGCCTACCGCACCGACGCCTTCAAGGGCCGCAAGGCGCCGGCCTCCTGGAAGGATTTCTACGACGTCGCCGGCGTCTCCGGCCGCCGCGCCCTGCGCAAGCATCCCTTCGATACCATCGAGCAGGCGCTGATGGCCGACGGCGTGCCCACCGGCGAGGTCTATCCCTGCGACTTCGACCGTGCCTTCAAGACGCTGGACCGCATCAAGAAGGACATTCCGATCTTCTGGACCAGCGGCGCGCAGGTCGAGCAGATGCTGATCTCCGGCGAGGTCGATCTCGTCCCGACCTGGGTGTCGCGTCCGCAGGCGGCGATCGCCGCCGGTGCTCCGGTCGGCATCGTCTGGGACCAGAACATCTGGGGCCTCGACAGCTGGGCCATCCTGGCCGGCACGCCGAACGCCGACGCCTGCCGCCAGTTCATCAAGTTCACCTGCGATGCCAAGCGCCAGGCGGAACTGGTGAAGTACTTCCCGGCCGGCGTCACCCTGCCCGACGCCTTCAAGCACATCGACGCGGCGATCGCCCCCAACTGCCCGACCTTCCCGGCGAACATCGAGAAGGGCGTCAAGATCAACGCGCAGTTCTGGCTGGACAACCAGCAGAAGGCGCTCGAGCGCTACAACGCCTGGCTGCTGAGCTGAGGCGACGGGACGCTCCGTCCCGACTGAGGACCCGCAACCGGACCCGCCCGCAGGACGTGGCCGGTTGCGGGGCTCCCGCATGTTCCCCATTCCCCTTTCGACGCGAGGAGACCTGCCATGTCGTCGTCCAGCCTAACCGTCCAGGGCCTCGCCAAGCGCTATGGCGATTTCGTGGCGCTCGCCCCCACGGATCTCGTGGTCGCCGACGGTGAATTCCTGACCCTGCTCGGCCCGTCGGGCTCGGGCAAGACGACGTTGCTCAGTCTGCTCGCCGGGCTGGTTCCGCCCGACGAAGGAATCGTGCGCATCGGCGCGCAGGACGTGACCTACGCCCCGCCCTACGAGCGCGACATCGGCGTGGTGTTCCAGAACTACGCCCTGTTCCCGCACATGACGATCGCCGAGAACATCGCTTTCCCGCTGAAGATGCGGAAGATCCCGGAGGCCGAGGCGAAGAAGCGCGCGCGCGAGGCGCTGGAGATGGTCCACCTGCCGCACATCGCCGGGCGCTACCCGCGCGAGCTGTCGGGCGGCCAGCAGCAGCGCGTCGCCCTGGCCCGCTGCATGGTCTACAAGCCGTCGATCATCCTGATGGACGAGCCGCTGGGCGCCCTCGACAAGAAGCTGCGCGAGCACATGCAGCTTGAGATCAAGCATCTGCACCGCGAGCTGGGCACCACGGTCGTCTACGTCACCCACGACCAGGAAGAGGCGATGACGATGTCCGATCGCATCTGCCTGATGAATTCCGGCCGCATCGAGCAGCTCGGCACGCCGGCCGACCTCTATTTCCGCCCGCGCACCCTGTTCGTCGCCGACTTCCTCGGCGAATCCAACCTGCTGCCGGCCTCGCTGGGGCCGCGGCTGGGCGACGAGGCGGAGATCCGGCTGGGCAGCACCGGCCTTCCGGGCCGCGCGCTGGCCAACGGCCAGGACCTGCCGCCGGGCTCCCCGGTGCGGGTGATGGTGCGGCCGCAGAACCTGACCATCGCCCGTCCCTCGGGGGATGAGCCGGCCGTGATGGGCCGGGTGTCCGACGTGATGGTGACCGGCAGCCTGACCAAGGTCTACATGCAGCCGCTCGACGACGCCCTGCCGCCGCTGGTCGCCGCCTTCGCCACCCGCAACGAGGCCGAGGCGATCTGCATCGACGACGTGCTGGCGCTGTCCTGGGACAGCCGCGACGCCGTGGTGATCGCGGACCGCGGCCCGGCGGCCATGCCCGCAACCACGGCCAAGGCGGCCTGACATGAGCGACCAGATCATGACCATGCCCCACGCCGCTCCACGGCGCGGCGCCCCACCGGCCTGGCGCAAGCCGGTGCTGATGGGCGCCCCCATCGTCCTGCTCCTCACCGTCTTCCTGGTCTTTCCGGTCGGCCAGCTCCTGGCGCTCAGCGTCTACAACGGCCAGGGCTTCACACTGGCTCCCTACCAGCAGCTCTTCTCGTCCAGCCTCTACGTCACCGTGCTGTGGATCACGCTGAAGATCTCGCTGGCGACGACACTGGTCGCGGTGGCCGGGGCCTACCCCATCGCCTACCTGATCTCCGTCACCAAGGGCCCGGCGAAGAGCCGTCTGATCTTCTGGGTGCTGCTGGCCTTCTGGACCAGCTTCCTGGTGCGCGCCTTCGCCTGGGTCATCATCCTCGGCCGCAACGGCGTCATCAACGGCACGCTGATGTCGCTGGGCATCATCGACCGGCCGATCGACCTGCTCTACGGCTTCGGCTCCGTGCTGGTCGGCATGGTGCACGCCATGCTGCCGCTGGCGGTGATGACCATGCTAGCGGTGATGGAGAACATCGACCGCACCCTGCCCCGCGCCGCCAGCACGCTCGGCGCGCGCCCCGGCACCGCCTTCTGGACCGTCTATTTCCCGCTGTCGCTGCCCGGCGTCGCCGCCGCGGCGATCATGGTCTTCGTGTCGGCCATCGGCTTCTTCATCGTGCCGGCCCTGCTCGGCGGACGGCGCGAGACGATGATCACCCAGCTCATCATCGATCAGATCCAGCAGACGCTGAACTGGGGCCTCGCCGGGGCGATCTCGGTGCTGCTGCTGACGGTGGTGCTGGCGGTGTTCGTGCTCTACGACCGCGTCTTCGGCTTCGCGACGCTGACCGGCGAGACCGCGGGGGCCGCGCACAACCGCGACACCGCCATGCGGCGTCTGGGCGGCCGGGTGCTCGGACTGCTGGGTGCCGCGAGCGACGCCCTGCTCGGCCTGTTCCCGCGCCGCCGCCCGCGCGGCACCGGCGAGATGCCGTCGGCCACCCTGCGGACGCTGGTGTGGACCATGCTGGTGCTCGTCAGCCTGCCGGCCTTCCTGATGATCCCGCTGTCCTTCGGCAAGGCCGGTCTGGCCTGGCCGCCCACCGGCTTCTCCCTGCAATGGTACGAGCAGCTGTTCCAGTCGCCGCTGTGGATGCAGGCGCTGACCCGCTCGCTGGTGGTGGCCTTCGGCACCGGCCTGCTGTCGATGGCGATCGGCGTGCCGGCGGCCTTCCTGATGGTGCGCAGCCGGATGCGGGGCAAGGGCGCGATGCTGGCCTTCATCCTGTCGCCGGTGATCGTGCCGCGCATGATCATCGCCGTCGGCATGTTCTACCTGTTCGCGCAGATGGGGCTGGTCGGCACCATCCTGGGTCTGGTGATCGGCCACACGGTCGTTGCCGTCCCCTATGTGGTGATGACGATGACGGCGGTTCTGCGCAACTACGACACCCGGCTCGACCTCGCGGCGCAGAGCCTGGGCGCCCGTCCGCTGGCGGCGCTGCGCCACGTCACCTTCCCGATCCTAGGGGCCGGCATGCTGTCGTCCTTCCTGTTCGCCTTCGCCACCTCCTTCGACGAGCTGACCATCTCGCTGTTCTCGTCGGGCGGTCTCAGCGCCACCCTGCCCAAGCAGTTCTGGGACGAGGTGACGCTGCAGGTCTCCCCTGTCATCGCGGCGGTGTCCACCGGTCTCCTCGTCTTCGTCGCGGTGCTGATCTACGCCGCGGACCGGCTGCGCCGGCGCAGCCTGGCCTCCTGATCCGCACCGGAACCGACGCTCCACCTCTTCGCACTTCCAAGGATACATCATGCTCGACGCCACCAAACTCCGCGGCATTCTGCCCGCCACCCCGACGCCGGTGACCGCCGACGGCACCATCGACGTCGCGGCCTCGAAGGCGCTGTTCTCCTGGCTAAACCGCCAGGGGATCGACGGGGTGGTTCCGCTGGGCGGCACCGGCGAGTACGGCGCGCTGGCGCGGGCGGAGCGCAACCGCTTCGCCGCGCTGACGGTCGAGGCGATGGACGGCAAGAAGCCGGTCATCGCCGGCGTCCTCGACACCGGCTATCACGACGCCCTGGCCGCGGGCCGCGATTTCGCGGCGGCCGGCGTGGACGGCCTGCTGGTCCTGACGCCCTACTACACCAACCCGACCCAGGCCGGCATCCGCGACTACTTCCTGCGCTACGCCGACGAGTCGCCGGTGCCGATCCTGATCTACGAGATCCCCTATCGCACCCGCATCGCCGTCGATCCGGAAGTCCTGCACGAGCTGTCGCGCCACGAGCGGATCGTCGGCATGAAGGCCTGCAACACCGACATGTACCATTTCCTGCGCACGATGGCCGGGCTGGACCCGTCCTTCGCCATGCTGAGCGGCGAGGACACGCTGTTCCCGCTGCATGTGGCCGCGGGGGCCAAGGGTGGCATCGTGGTCACGGCCAACCTCCTGCCGCGCGCTTGGCGCCTGGTCTTCGACCTCGCCTCGTCCGGCAAGACCGCCGAGGCGCTGGAGGTCCATCGCACCCTCATCCCGATGATGAACCTCGCCTTCGCCGAGACCAACCCCGGCCCGATGAAGTCGGTGATGGGCCTGATCGGCGTGAACGCCCCGGCGATGCTGCCGCCGCTGCGCGAGCCGCGGCCGGAACTGCGCGAGGCGCTGAAAAGCGAGCTGTCGCGCCTTCTGACCACCTATGAAGGGCTGCCGGCGGCCGCGGTGGCCTGACCGGTGGCAACGCTTGCGCGTGGCATCCGGCGCGCCGGATGCTATGCGTAGGCGCACCATGCCGACGACGCGAGGACGAGCACCCATGAAGGCCGGAAAGACCACCAGAACGGGCGGCATGGCGGACGGCATGGCGGGCGGCGACGCCCAGCAGGCCGATGCCGCGCCGACCGTGAAGCCGAAGGCCGACCCGCGCGAGTCGTCGCTGTTCGTCGGCTCGACCGAGAAGACCTTCCAGATCCTGCACGCCTTCGACGGCCCGCACCGGCAGATGCCGCTGTCCGAGATCGCCAAGGCGGCGGGGCTTGACCGCAGCGCCGCCCAGCGGCTGGTCTACACGCTGGAGACGCTGGGCTATCTGCGGCGCGTCCACGGCACGCGCAACTACGCGCTCAGCCCGAAGCTGCTTCAGTTCTCCTACAATTACCTGCGGGCGAACGAGCTGATCGAGAAGGCGTCGCCCTACCTGCTGGAGATCAGCCGGAGCGTCGGCGAGACCGCCAATCTGCAGGAGCTGGACGGCCACGAGATCGTCTTCGTCGCCCGCTTCCCCGGCCGGCATCTGGTGAACATCGACATCATGGTCGGCAGCCGGCTGCCCGCCTACTTCACCGCGTCGGGCACCGCCATCCTGTCGCGCCTGTCGGAGGAGGAGCAGGAGGAGATCCTGGCCCGCACCGATCTTCGCCCGCTCACTCCCTTCACCGTAAACGACCCCGGCCGCCTGCGCGCCCGCGTCCAGGAGGCGGCGGAAAAAGGCTATGCCGTGGTGACCAACGAGACGGTGATGGGCGACATCTCGGTCGCCGCCGCCATCACCGACGAGCATGGGCACGCGGTTGCCGGCCTGAACATTTCCGTCCCGACCACCCGCTGGACGCCGGAGTCGGCCGAGCAGGAACTCGCCCGGCATGTGCAGGTGGCGGCGACCTCCATTTCCGTCAACAAATTCGCCGGCTATCCGCGGTAGCGGCGTCACCGGTGTCCCTGGTCGGCGTGGGCGCACCCGCCGTGCTCCAGCTGCACCGTGGCGTGCCGGATGCCGAACCGTTCCTCCAGAACCCGGTTGACGTCGCGCAGCACTCGGTTCCGGTCGGCGCCGTCCTCGACGACCGCGTGCAGGGTTAGCAGGGGTCGTTCCGTGTTGAGCGACCAGACATGGACATGGTGAACGTCCGACACCCCGGCGACCTCGCCCAGGGCGGCGCCGACGCTGGCCGCGTCGATGCCCGGCGGGGTACCTTCGAGAAGGATGTGCCCGGCTTCCTTGGTGATCCTCCAGGCGCTGCGCAGGATGAGCAGGGCGACCACCACCGACAGGATCGGGTCGATGGGCATCCAGCCGGTCCACAGGATGATCAGAGCGGCGGCGATGGCGCCGACCGAACCGAGAAGGTCGCCGAGGACGTGGACGGCGGCCCCGCGGACGTTGAGGTTCCCGTCCCCGCCGCGGCTCAGGATCCAGAAGGCGAGGATGTTGACCAGCAGCCCCAGCGTGGCGATGACCAGCATCTGGGGTCCCATCACCTCGACCGGATCGAAGAGGCGACCGACCGCCTCGACGACGATCCACAGCGCGATGGCGAACAGGCTGATCCCGTTGGTGTAGGCGGCCACCACCTGGAAGCGGTGGTACCCGTAGGAGCGCAGCGGGTCGGCCGGGCGGCGGCCGAGGCGGAAGGCGAACCAGGCGAGCGCCAGCGCCGCGAAGTCGGTCAGCATGTGCCCGGCGTCGGCGAGCAGCGCCAGCGAGCCTGAAACGATGCCGCCCACCACCTCGGCCAGCATGAAGCCGCCGGTCAGCAGCATCACCCAGAAGACCTTGCGCTCGCTGCTCTCGGTCACCGTCGGCATGTCGTGGCTGTGGCCCGCTTCGCCATACCCGTGGTTATGCCCGTGGTTATGCCCGTGGTCATGCGTGTGACCGTGCCCATGATCGTGCCCATGATCGTGCCCATGATCGTGACTGTGATGATGTGCCATGTGTTCAGTCCGATGCCGTGTGTCAGTCCGAGGAACCGTTGAAGCGAACGCTGCGCCGTGTCATCAGGAGGGCGGGAGGAGCGGCCGCACGGCGTTCAGGAACGCCTCGTAGCTCAGCACCCCCTTGTGCGTCTTGCCGTCGATCACAAAGGACGGGGTCGAATCGATCTGGTGCTTTTCCGCACCGTCGAGGCGCGACTGGAGGATGGCGTCGCTGAGAGCCTGATCGTCCAGGCACGCCTGGTAGGTCTCCTTCGGCAATCCCGCCAGCAGGCCGTAGCGGCTCAGGCTTTCACGCGGGTCCTTGGCGTGGGACCAGTCGTCCTGCTTGGCGAACAGCACCGACAGGATGGCGAAGTACCGTCCGGGCGGCACGCAACGGGCCAGGACGGCGGCATCGAGAGCGGCCCGGTCCAGCGGAAAGTCCCGGTAGACGATGCGGATCTTGCCGGTGTCGATCAATTCCTTCTTCACCTGGGGCAGCACCTCGTTGTGGAAGGCGGCGCAGTGGTGGCAGGTGAGGGACGCGTATTCGACGACTTCGACGGGCGCGTCGGGGCTGCCCAGGACGCGCGGGGTCGTCGCCGTCGCGGGGGCCGCCGGAGCCGGGGCGGCGGCCGGGGATTGCGCCAGGGCCATGGGCGCGCCGGCCAGCAGGCCGATGGCGCCGAGCAGCGTCACCGCCCGGCGTCGGTTGAACGGAAGGACGGTCATTGTCGTTTTCTCCTCGCTGTTTGCCGGTGAAGCTTGGCACTCAAAGCGGCTTGCCGTTCCGCTCGCCGGCCTCTTCGCTTCCGGCGCGGCGCGGCCACAGCCCGGAGATCAGCAGCAGCCCGACGCCGCCGGTGATCCCGATGTCGGCGACGTTGAAGGTCGGCCAGTGCCATCCGAAGGCATGAAGGTCGATGAAGTCGGTGACGGCGCCCTGGCGCAGGCGATCCACGACGTTGCCCACCGCACCACCCGCGATGGCGCCGAAGCTCGCCGCCTCGGCGCGGCTGTCCGAGCGGGCCGCCCACACCACCAGAACCGCGACGACGAGCAGCGCGGTCCCGGAGAGCAGCCAGGGTCCGTAGGCGCTGTCGTTCTCCAGAAGCCCGAAACTGACGCCGGTGTTGAAACCGAGCACCAGATTCAGGAAGGGCGCCGCCTCGACCAGCCGCGGCGGTTCCAGGAGATGCTCCAGCGCGGCCCATTTGGTGAGCTGGTCGAGGACCAGGACGATGGCGCCGATGGCACCCGCCAGTCTCAGGCCGGCGGACGGGGCCGCCCATGTCGTCTTCATGATTCTTTCCTTCAAGCGGATGGCCTTCACGCGGATGGTCTTCAATCCGATGGCCTTCAAGCAGACGGCTGTGAAGCCGGGAGGCTTCCGCCGTTGCGGCGGAGCAGGCGAAGCGCGTTGAGCGTGACGACGATGGTGGCGCCGGTGTCCGCCAGGATGGCCAGCCACAGGTCGGTGATGCCGAACAGGGTCGTCACCAGGAAAACCGCCTTCAGGCCGAGGGCGAAGGCGACGTTCTGATGGATGTTCGCCAGGGTCGCCCGCGACAGGGTGACGAGTTCGGCCACCCCCTCGACCCGGTTGCCCAGAAGGGCGGCGTCGGCGGTCTCCAGCGCGACGTCGGTGCCGCCGCCCATGGCGATGCCGACGTCGGCGGCGGCCAGGGCCGGACCGTCGTTGATGCCGTCGCCGATCATCGCGACCGTTCCCTGCCCCTTCAGGCCGGCGATGGCGCGCAGCTTGTCCTCCGGCAGAAGTTCGGCCTCGACCGCCAGGCCGAGCGTCCGGGCGACCGCCTGTCCGGTGCGGCGGTTGTCGCCGGTCAGCATGACGCTGCGCACACCCAGCCCGCGCAAGGCGGCGATCCCCTGGACGGCGTCGGGCCGCGGCTCGTCGCGGAGCGCCAGGAGGCCGATGGGCCGGCCATCCGCCAGAACCACGGCGACCGTCTTCCCCTCTTCCTCGAAAGCGGCGATGGTGTCGGCGGGCAAGGCACCGGCACCGCCCCGTTCGACGGCGTGACGGGGGGAGCCGACCTCGATCAGGCGCCCGCCGACCACGGCCTGCACCGCCCGCCCCGGAACGGCCTTGCGGTCGCGGGCCGGGCGCAGCGGCACGCCGTCCGCCATCGCGCGCTCCAGGATAGCCCGGGCCAGCGGGTGGGCCGAGCCGCTCTCGACGGTGGCGGCGAGTCCGAGCAGCGTGCGCTCGCTTCCGTCGAGCGGGACGATGTCGGTGACCCGCGGCTGCCCCAGCGTCAGCGTGCCGGTCTTGTCGAAGGCGATGGTCCGCACCTTGCCGATCGCCTCCAGCGCGGCGCCGCCCTTGATGAGCAGGCCGCGCCGGGCGCCCGCGGCGATCCCGGAAGCGATGGCCGCCGGGGTGGAGAGGACCAGCGCGCAGGGGCAGCCGATCAGCAGCAGCGCCAGACCGCGGTAGATCCAGCTGTGCCAGTCCCCACCGAAGGCCAGCGGCGGCACCAGGACGGTCAGGACCGACACCGCGATGACGGCGGGGGTGTAGCGGGCGCTGAACCGCTCGATCCAGCGCGCGGTCGGCGATCTGGCGGCCTGCGCCTCCTCGACGAGCTGGACGATGCGGGCGATGGTGTTGTCCGACGCCTTGCGGGTGACGCGGACGCGCAGCACCCCGGTGGCGTTGATGCCGCCGGCGAAGACCGGTGAGCCCACGGCCTTGGCGACCGGCACGGACTCGCCGGTCACCGGGGATTCGTCGATGTCGGACTCGCCTTCCTCCACCACGCCGTCGGCGGACACGCGGTCGCCGGGCCGGACGAGCACGAGCTGCCCGACCTCCAGCCGCTCCACCGGCACCGCGCGAGCGCTCTCCCCCTCGATCAGCAGCGCGGTCCGCGGGACCAGCGCCGACAGCGCCCGGATGCCCGACCGGGCGGTCCCGGCGGCGACGCCCTCCAGCAGCTCGCCGATGGCAAAGAGCAGGACGACCACAGCGGCCTCCTCCGCCTCGCCGATGGCGAACGCGCCCAGGGTCGCCACCGACATCAGCATTTCGATGCTGAAGGGCGAACCGGAGCGGGCAAGCCGGAGGGCTCGGCGCCCGAAGACGGCCAGCCCGAACAGGGCGGCGGGCATCGGCGCGTGATCCGCCACGCCCGGCGCCAGCCAGGACAGCAGACAACCGCCCCCGACCAGCAGCGCGATCAGGATGGCGATGCGGCCCCGGCCGGTCTGCCACCAGCGGGGCTCCGGCCGGGCGGTGGGATCGAACGATTCGCCGCCCTCGGCAATGTGGATCGCGTCGGCGGGCTCCACCCCGAAGCCGAGCCCGCGGATCGTCGCCTCGACCGTCGCGCGCGGCGTCGTCGCCTCGTTCAGCGTCAGCCGCAGGATCTGTGAATGGTGATTGAGCCCAACGCCGGACGCCCCCGGCAGACGGCGCAACGCGGTTTCGATCTTGCCGACGCAGCTCGGGCAATCCATGCCCGCCACCTTGTAGCGCAAGGCCTGCCCGGTGACTGGCGGGGCGGCCTCCATCGTCTCGTCCTGCATGTTCCACTCCGACCGGCGATGTGAGGGGCCGCGGTGGGGAAGGACGCGCGGCTGCCTGTCGTGCGCCATCCTGGACCCTGGAGTCACTACAGGGTCAAGAGAGTTTTTTTTGTGGTGATGCCACAGGCCCTATCCACCCGCGTGTTGACGGAGGGAGGCTTCCTCCGCCGTCAGGGCGCCATGACGGCAGACGCTACCGCGGCGGTGGTTGCGGTCCCTTCCGGCGGTTCAGCTCCTCCCGGAAGACCGTCGCCAGATCCTCGATCCGGTAGGGCTTGGGCAACACCGGCAGGCCCTCCAGCCCGGCTTGGTTCTCGCTGTAGCCGGTGGTCAGAACCACCGACAGGTCAGGCAGCAGGGCACGCGCCACGCGCGCCAAGGCGATGCCGTCGACGTCGCCCGGCATCACCACGTCGCTGAACAGAAGATCCGTCTCCTCCCCCGCCTGCAAGCGGCGCAAGGCCTCCTCCCCGTTGGCGGCGCGCGTGACCCGGTAGCCCAGATTCTCCAGCGCGGCCGTGATGACCGGAGCCACAACGGGATCGTCCTCGACCAGCAGGATGCGGGCGCCGCCCCCGTCCACCATGGACCGCCGTGTCGTCCTGTCCTCCGCCTGAACCGCCTCGGCGCGCGGCAGCAGCAAGGCCACCGTGGTGCCCTTTCCCACAGTGCTCTCCACCGTGGCGGTCCCGCCCGACTGCCGGCAGAAGCCGTAGACCTGGGCCAGGCCGAGCCCGGTGCCCTGGCCCACCGCCTTGGTCGTGAAGAAGGGTTCGAACACGCGCCCGAGCGACTCCGGCGCGATGCCATGGCCGCTGTCCTGGACCCACACCCGCACAAAGTCCCCATGCAGGCCATGCTCGCCCGAGAGCGGGAGGTTGCCGGCGCCGATCACCACCCGTCCGGCCGCCGGAATGGCGTCGCGCGAATTGGTCGCGAGGTTCAGCACCGCCAGCTCGAACTGCACCGGGTCGGCCATGGCCGGCCACAATCCATCCTCCAGGTCGAATTCCAGCTGGATGTCGGCGCGCAGCGCGCGGTCCAGGAAAACGCGCATGCCGAGCAGCCGGTCGCGCACGTCGAAGGCTTCCGGCTGCAGGCTCTGGCGGCGCGAGAAGGCCATCAGCTGGCGGATCAGGCTGGCCCCGCGGTCGACCGCCTGCCGGCCGGCGTCGAGGATCTTCCGGACCCCGGCGACCTCGCCGGCGCGCCGCTCGATCAGGTGGAGGCAGCCCGACATCGCCTGCAGCAGATTGTTGAAATCGTGCGCCATGCCGCCGGTCAACTGTCCGACCGCTTCCATCTTCTGCGACTGGTGAAGCTGCTCCTCGACACGGCGCTGTTCGGTCACGTCGCGTCCCGTCGCCGAAAAGCCACCTTCCAGCGCCGCCACCGACCAGTCGATCAGCCGCTCGGCGCCGTCGGCGGCGCGCATCCGCACCTCGACGTTCGTGACGGTCTCGCCGATGCCCATCGTCGCGTGCACGCGCCGGAACACGCCGTGGTCGTCGGGATGGACGAAATCGGTAAGAGGGACACGGGCCGTCATGCCCTCGGGATGGCCGAAGGCCCGGTTCCAGGCCGGGTTGGTCAGCGTGACGCATCCCGTTCGATCGGTGATCACGATAAGATCGCGGGAGCTGTGCCACAGCTGGTCGCGTTCGGCGATGGCGGCATCGATGCGCTGCTCCAGCGTGTCGTTCAGCCGCCGCAGCGCCTGGGCGGCCTCGGCCTTGCTCATCGCGGCCCAGGTGCGGTCCGTCACCCCGCGCACGAAGGCGATCTCCTCCTCGCTCCACACACGCGGCGAATCGTGATGGAGGAAGAAGACACCCGTCAGCCCGCCTTCCTCCATCAGCGGCACGTTCAGCAGGGCGCGGACGCCAAGCGCCAGAAAGGTGCCGCAGTTGCCGGCGGTGCGCGGGTCGGCGGTGATGTCGGCGATGGCGACGACCTCTCCACGCTTCAGATTCTCGATGCAGGAGCTGTAATCGGCGAAGCGGTGGCGGCCGGCCGTGCTCACGACCTCCGGAGAGCGGCACCAGTCGCGCTCGACCGTCATCGCGGAACGGGACGGGTCGGTGGTCCCATAGCCGGTGCGCAGCAACTCCATCGTCCGGCCGGCGATTTCGGCGGCGGCGGCGGCGATGCCGGCCGACTCGTCGAGCAGGCGCAGGCGGTCGCCGAGTTGGAGAAGAGCGGCCTGATAACCCTCGTTGATCTTGCGCCTGTGGATGTTCAGCAGGACTCCGGGAAAGCGCAGGGGGCGACCCGCGTCGTCCTGGGTGACGTGACCGTTGGCCTCGATCCATCGATAGGCGCCGTCGAACTGGCGCACGCGGTATTCCGCGCTGTAAGGCCCTCCGTCGCGCAACGCCCGGGCGATCAGCTCCTGGACCCGGGGTTCGTCGTCGGGATGGATCGATCGAACGACGTCGGCGAGCCGCAGGCCGCGCTCCATCGCCGCCGGGTCGAGGGAAAAGGTGCGGGCGAAGCGGGCGTCGCCGGTGAAACGATCCTCCACCAGATCCCACACCCAGGTGCCGAGGACCGCGTCGGCGTCGAGAGCGAGCCGGATGCGCTCGTCCGCCCGCCGCCTCGCCTCCTCCGCCCGTTTGCGTTCGGTGATGTCCATGACCTGGACATAGATGCCGTCGACGGCGCCGTCGGCGGTGCGCCGCGGCAGGTAGTGGATGTGGCAGTCCCGCCGCTCCCCGTCCCGGTTCGGCAGAAAGCCCTCATACTCGACCACCTCGCCGCCGAACGCGCGCTCCATCTGGGCGAAGCGGGCCTGATAGGCGGCCTCGCCGATCAGATCGCGCGCGTGCATGCCGACCAGACGCTCACGCGGCACGCCGAACCACGCCTCGTAGAAGCGGTTGGCGAAGCGATAGCGGTGGTCGGGACCGACGATGGCAACCAGAAGGGGCAGGGCGTCGGCGAGCAGGCGCAATTCGGTGGCCGCCGCGCTGGCCGCGTCCTCGGCAAGCCGCTGGCCGGTGCGGTCACGGAACACCTTCACATAGCCGATGTGCTCGCCCCGGATGTTGAGCAGGGGCGTCATCTCTCCCTGCGCGAAAAAGCGGCCATCCTTGCGCGTGCGCCATCGC
The DNA here is from genome assembly GCF_003119195.2 of Azospirillum baldaniorum. Lineage (NCBI taxonomy): Bacteria > Pseudomonadati > Pseudomonadota > Alphaproteobacteria > Rhodospirillales > Azospirillaceae > Azospirillum > Azospirillum baldaniorum. The sequence continues at coordinate 481,484 of NZ_CP022255.1, forward strand.
TCGTCGGTGGCGTGGCCTTGGGTGCGCGCCAAGGTCATTTCGCGTTCGGGCTGGCCGGCGGCCCGGTCCTCGGCGGTGAAGAACAGCGTGCCGGCGTCCTGGCCGAGCGCCTCCTCCGCGCTCCAGCCCAGACTGTTGGCCGCACCGGGATTCCAGCCGGTGATGCGGCCCTCCAGATCGGTCGTGACGATGGCATGCTCGCTGGCGCTCTGCACGACGGCAGGCGCCTGATCCGCTTCGGATGGCGCGGGGATGCCGTGGGGCAGCCCCAGCCGCGCGCGCAACGTCGCGGCTTCGGCCTGCAAACGCCCGATGTCCGCCTCGATGGCTCTCAGGGCTTCGATGCCCGCCGCCCGATCCGTCACGCACCCGCCCCTTGTCATTCCATCGATGCATGGCACGGCTCCGGAGCATCCGGAACCGGCCGCGACGAGCCTGCCTCGACCAAACCAGCCAGAGAAAAAGTCGGCGCGGTTCATACCATGAAATCCCCAATGGGGAGAATGTCGGGCCTTGCTGGACACCGCCGGAGCGGCCATTTCGCAAGTGCGAAATGCTGAAGACCGCAAACAGCCAACGGGAGGGTGATGCTGATGTCTCGATCCGCGGTTTCCGGGCCAGGACCGAGCGCCGTCGAGGCGCCGCCATCCCGCCTCCGCCAGGAAGGGCCCCGGATCGTGCTCGTCCTGGGCGGTGGCAACGCGCTCGGTGCCTATCACGCCGGAGCCTACGAACAGCTGCACAGCCGTGACGTCCAGCCGGACTGGATCATCGGCGCCTCCATCGGCGCGATCACCGGAGCGATCCTGGCCGGGAATCCCCCCGAGCGGCGCCTCGAACGCCTTCGCCAGTTCTGGCGGGAGGCGACCCTCCACACCTCCGGGCTGCTGCCCCACAGCCATGCGAAAGCCCGGCAGGTCTACAACGGCGCCCATGCCGTCATGGCCACGCTCTTCGGACGGCCGAGCATCTTCCGGCACCGCTTCCCCGGCTTGTGGTCGGTGCTCCCCTGGGTGCCCAACGACGTGGCGCTCTACGATCAGTCGCCGTTGCGGGACACCCTTGAACGCCTGATCGACTTCGACCTGCTCAACCGCGCCGAGGTCCGCTTTTCCGCCGGCTGCATCGACATCGAAACCGGAGACGAGGTTTACTTCGACAGCAGCCGGGACGAGATCCGGCCCGAACACATCATGGCGAGCGCCGCCATCACCCCGGCCTTTCCGCCGGTGGAGATCGATGGCCGCCTGTTCTGCGATCCCGGCTACACCAACAATCTGCCGCTCGACCTGCCCTTCATGGAACCGCTCGACCAGGACATCCTCTGCTTCGCGGTCGAGCTTTTCAGCTTGCGCAGCGCCCGGCCGGCCTCGCTGGACGCCATTCTGGAGCGCACCAACGACCTGCTGTTCGCCAGCCACGCCCGCCGGAGCGTGCAGGCGCTGCAGCGGGAGTTCGCCTTGCGCGAGAGGATCGAGCCGGAGGGAGCGGCCGCCACGCTGATCCACATGGCCTATCAGGCGGCGAGCCACGAGCTTGCGGCCAAGGGTTTCGACTTCTCGCCATCGTCCATCGCGGACCGCTGGGCCGCTGGCCGGCGGGATATGGACAGCGGCTTGGCCCTGCTGGCCGGCGCCAGGAAAGACGCCCGCCGCTTCCGGTACGCCGCGGTGGCCTCGGAGGCGGCGCTCGCCGCAGCGGAAGGCGGTGCAGCGGAAGGCGGCGCGGCGGAAGGCGGCGCGGCGCCCTGACGCCGGATCGAGACGGCACCGCGCCGCAAGAGAACGCTCACCACCTGCCTTGATCGTCCCAACGCCACGCAGCGGCGCCGATGTGCCGTGGCCGCACCGACCACTCCCCCGTCGACAACGGGGCGGTTCGATTTCGCACGCGAACGGCCTTGCTAATGCCTGATGCATCAGGCATTGTGCGCGTCATCAACCTTTTGGGTCCGGCACAGAACCGTGACCCTGAAAAATGCGGATCGGAGGAACGCCCCTATGAACGTCGATAAATTCTCCATCATCCTGACGGTTGCCGTGGCGGCGCTGTTCGCCGCGGCCCCGGCCAAGGCGCAGACCGCGGAGCGCACCATGCGCCTCTCGGCCGCCGTCGCTCAGGACCACCCCTTCGCCGCCGGGGTTTCGGCGCTGACCGCCTGCGCGGCCGAGAAGTCCGGCGGCAAGATGAAGATCCAGAGCTTCTGGAACGCCGCGCTGGGCAGCGACATGCAGGCCGTGCAGCTCGTGCGCGGCGGCTCTCTGGACATGGTGGTGGCCTCCACCTCGCCGCTCGCCTCGCTGGTGCCGGCCATGGGCGTCTTCGACCTGCCCTTCCTGTTCGAGAACGAGACGGAGGCCGACCGCATCCTCGACGGCGCCGTCGGCCAGCAGCTGTCCGAAAAGCTCCAGGGCGTCGGGCTGGTCAATCTCGCTTATTGGGAGAACGGGTTCCGCAACCTCACCAACTCCCGCCGGCCCATCCAGAAATGGGAGGATCTGGGCGGCACCAAGATCCGCGTGATGCAGAATCCGGTGTTCATGGACACCTTCTCCACGCTGGGCGCCAACGCCGTCCCCATGGCCTTCAGCGAGCTGTTCACGGCGCTGGAGACCCGCGCGGTCGACGGGCAGGAGAACCCCTACGCCAACATCGAGACCGGCAAGTTCTACGAGGCGCAGAAGTACCTGTCGGTCACCAACCACGCCTACACGCCGGCGGTGATCCTCTACTCCAAGAAGATCTGGGACGGCCTGTCGTCGGCCGAGCGGGACGTGCTCCAGTCCTGCGCCGCGGTGGCCCGCACCGAGGAACGCCGGGTGAACCGCGAGCAGTCGGAGAAGTCGCTGGCCCGCCTGAAGGACCTCGGCATGCAGGTGAACGAGCTGTCCGCCGAGGAGCGCAAGCGCATGCTCCAGAAGGTGGCGCCGGTCTACGAGAAGCACGCCGCGACCATCGGCGCCGAGACGATGACCCTGCTGCAATCCGAACTCGGCCAGCTCCGCAAGGCCAACCCGTAACGCACGTCCCGTGCCCCGCGGGCGGGCCGCGAGTCCGCCCGTGGGACCGTGCGCCCGCCCGACGCCCGATCTCCCCGTGGGAACCCCGATGCTCATCAAAAAGATCGACACCTTCGTCCTGAAGACTCCGCTGAACGCGAAGACCTTCTATTCCTCCCAGGCGGCTTTCCCGGAGCGCAACAGCCTGCTGGTCCGCATCACCACCGACGACGGTCTGGTCGGCTGGGGCGAAGGCGGGCAGTACGGCCCGGCGGAGCCGCCGGAAAGCTGCATCATCGACGTGCTGGCCCCCCGGCTGATCGGCCGCCGCGCCGACCAGCCGGTGCGGGTCTTCGAGGATCTCTATTCCTTCTGCCGCGACTTCGGCCAGAAGGGCACCTACATCGAGGCGCTGAGCGCCATCGACATCGCGCTGTGGGACCTGTGGGGCAAGTCGCTGAACCGGCCGGTGCACGCGCTGATGGGCGGCGCCTTCCGCGACAAGGTCGCGGCCTACGGCACCGGCTGCTACTACCCGGACTATTTCCGCGACACGCCGCGCATGATGGCGGCGCTGGCCGAGGAGGCGCAGCGCTACCGCGAGGCCGGGCTGCCGGCGATCAAGATCAAGATCGGCCTGCTGCCGATCGCCCAGGACATCGAGCGGGTGGCGCTGGTCCGCGACGTGCTGGGACCCGATACCCTGATCATGGTCGACGCCAACCACGCCTACAACACGGCGGGCGCCATCCGGATCGGGCGGGCGCTTGAGCGGTTCGACGTCCGCTGGTTCGAGGAGCCGGTGCCGCCGGAAGACCGCCAGGGCTACCGCCGCGTGCGCGATTCCATCGACGTGCCCATCGCGGGCGGCGAGTGCGAATACACCCGCTACGGCTTCCGCGAACTGCTGGCCGGGGGCTGCATCGACATCGCCCAGCCGGACCTGTGCTGCGCCGGCGGCTTCACCGAGTGGCAGAAGATCCTGGCGCTGACCACCGCCCACGGCGTGATGACCGTCCCGCACATCTGGGGGTCCGGTATCGCGCTCGCCGCGGCGCTCCAGGCGCTGGCGACGGCGCCCCTGGTTCCCTACACGGCGCTCGGCGTGCCGTTGCAGAACGAGCCGATGGTGGAGTTCGACCGCACCCACAACCCGCTGCGCGACGACCTGCTGATCGACAATTTCACGCTGGTGGACGGGTGCCTCGCCCTGCCCGGCGGGGCGGGGCTGGGTGTGGAGGTCGATCCCGACCAGCTCGCCCGCTACACCGTGCGGTCGCGCAGCGCGTGACCGGGTTGGAGACGTCCCGCCGGAGATCCGTGATGTGGAACGGCACCCTCTTCTTCAGAATCCTCGACGGCATCCTGGTGGTGTGCATCGCCGCGATGCTGGTCATGGTGTTCGGCAACGTCGTGCTGCGCGCCGTCTTCAACAGCGGCATCGACGTGTCGGAGGAGCTTCCGCGCTTCCTGTTCGTGTGGATGACCTTCATCGGCGCCGTGATCGGCTTCCGTGAAGGGGCGCATTTCGGCGTGGACGCGCTGGTCCGTCTGCTGCCGCGCGCCGGCAAGAAGGTCTGCTGGGCGATCAATCAGGTCATCATGCTGGTCTGCTGCGCGGTCATCGTCCAGGGCACGCTGCTCCAGCACGATCTGAACGCGACGAACCACGCCCCGGTGACCGGCCTGTCGATGATCTGGGTCTTCGGCGTCACCTATCTGACCGGCGGGGTGATCGGGCTGATGTGCATCGTGAACCTCGTCCGGCTGGCGCTCGGCAAGGTCGGCGACGACGAGCTGATCCAGGTCGAGGAGGAGGGCATGGGTGAGGTGGACCCGAACCGGCTGAAAGGCCCAGGCCCGCTCGCGAGCCCAAACACGCTGAAGGAAACGGCGCCGTGACCATTGTCATCTTCGTCGGCAGCCTGCTGGGCGCGATGGCGCTGGGGCTGCCCATCGCCTTCGCGCTGATCGTCTCCGGCCTCGCTCTGATGGCCTTCATGGGGATGCTCGACCCCCAGATCGTCGTTCAGAGCATGTGGGACGGCGCCAACAGCTTCCCGCTGCTCGCCGTGCCCTTCTTCATGCTGGCCGGCGAGTTCATGAACGCCGGCGGCATGTCGCGGCGCATCATCGCCATGGCGATGGCCTGGGTCGGCCACCTGCGCGGCGGGCTGGGATTCGTCGCGGTGTTCGCGGCGATCCTGATGGCCTCGCTCTCCGGCTCGGCGGTGGCGGACACGGCGGCCCTGGCGTCCATCCTGCTGCCGATGATGCGGCAGGCGGGCTACGACATCCACCGCTCCGGCGGGCTGATCGCGGCGGGCGGCATCATCGCGCCGGTCATTCCGCCGTCGATCGGCATGATCCTGTACGGCGTCGCCGGGCAGGTCTCGATCACCAAGCTGTTCCTGGCCGGCATCGTGCCGGGAATCATGATGGGTGTGGCGCTTCTGATCACCTGGTGGTGGCTGGCCCGCCGCGAGATCCTGACCACGCCGCCCAAGGTGCCGCTGCGCGAGCGGCTGCGGCTGACCGCCGACGCCTTCTGGGCGATGCTGCTTCCGGTGGTCATCATCGGCGGGCTGAAGACCGGCGTCTTCACGCCGACCGAAGCGGCGGTGGTCGCCGCGGTCTACGCCATGTTCGTCGGGCTGGTCATCTACCGCGAGCTGAGGATCGCCGACCTGTACGGGCTGATGCTGTCGGCGGCGAAGACGACGGCGGTGGTGATGTTCCTGGTGGCGGCGGCGGGCATCTCCGCCTGGCTGATCACCGCGTCCAACATCCCGGCCCAGCTCGCCGATCTGCTGGCCCCGGTGATGGACAACCGGCTGCTGCTGATGCTCGCGCTGATGGTCATCGTTCTGATCGTCGGCACCGCGCTGGACTTCGCGCCGACCATCCTGCTGATGGTCCCGGTGCTGATGCCGATCATCAAGCAGGCCGGCATCGACCCGGTCTATTTCGGTGTCCTCTTCATCATGAACAACGCCATCGGCCTGATCACCCCGCCGGTCGGCACGGTGCTGAACGTGGTCTGCGGCGTCGGACGCATGTCGATGTCGAACCTGATGAAGGGCGTCGGCCCCTTCCTGCTGGCGCAGACCGCCGTGCTGTTCCTGCTGGTGCTGTTCCCGGAGCTGGTGATGGCGCCGCTGGCCTGGTTCACGGCGCGGTGACGGCCCCCGATGCCCCAAGGACGTGAAGGCGGGTTTGAAGGCGGGGGAGGCGCGGTGTTAAAATGTCGGACCTGACGCGGCGCCTCCGTCTGCGGCGATTCACTGAGGAACGGTCTTCCATGCTCGACGGCAGCGGTCCCCTCGACACGGCCTCCATCGGCGAGCAGGTCACCGAGCGGTTGAGGAGCGAGATCATCTCCGGCCGGCTGGCGCCGGGGTCGCGGCTGATGCTGGACCAATACAAGGCCCTGTGGAACATCAGCATCACGCCGCTGCGCGACGCCGCCAAGCGGCTGGAGGCGGACGGGCTGGTCCACATCTACCCGCGGCGCGGCATCTTCGTGGCGGAGATCGACCGCAACGCCCTGATGGAGGTGTTCCAGCTCCGCATCGCCCTGGAGCCGCTGGTGACGGAGCTGGCCACCCCCCACGCTCCGGAGGCGGAGGTGGAGGCGATGACCGAAGCCTACATCGCCGCCGGCCGGCCCGCCCCGGAGGAGGAGCGGCAGGCCCGCCTGCAGGAGGTGGACGAGGTCATCCACGACTTCGTGCTCGCCCACTGCCCGAACCAGCGGCTGGCCCGCATCATGGCGACGCTGCGGGATTCGGTGGCTTGGTGCCGGAACGCGGTGATCGAGAAGGTGCCGAACGCCTTCGACCCCTCGCTGGAGGAACACATCGCCATCTGCAAAGCGCTGCGCGCCAAGGACGCCGAGGCCGCGGCGGCGGCGATGCGCGACCACCTGATCGCCACCCGCGACCGCACGTTGAAAGCCATGGAGGGTCGCCCATAGGCGATGGCAGCGCCGCTGGCCGGGATGAGGACCGCAAGTCCACCCCTGTTGCGGTCATCCCGGCGGACCGGGCACGGACGGGGGTCGGCAAAGCCGCCGATCATTGCGAATGATACGCATTCTAACTATAGTGCGCCGCCATGCACCGGCCATGGCGTGGCCAAGCCGGTTGTCTGTGGAGGAACGGGGCTGGCCATGCCCGATCAGCATCGCACGAACGCACCGGTTCCTCGCTTGGTGGCGCATGGTTGACGCCGCCAAGCCGACGCTCGACGCCGTTTTCATCGGACACCGGGGGGCGCTTGTCCGGCTGTTGTCCCGCATGGTCGGCAGCGCCGCCACCGCCGAGGATCTGGCACAGGAGGCCTATCTCAAGGTGCGGGCGGCGGAACGCGACCGGCCGGTGGAGTATCCGGCGCCCTTCCTGTTCCAGACGGCGCGCAATCTGGCCCTCGACCATTTGCGGCGGGAGCGCCGGAACGCCGTCGTCGTGACTCAGGACATCACCGCCGAAGGCATGGAGGCGGTCGCCGCCCCCCTGCCCTCCCCGGAAACCGAGGCCGGCGACCGCCAGCGGCTGGCCCGCATGGAGACCGCGTTGGCGGCTTTGAGCGAGCGGCAGCGCCGCATCCTTCTGCTGAACCGGATGGAGGGTTTGTCCCACGCGCAGATCGCCGAACGGCTCGACGTCTCGGTCAGCACGGTGCAGAAGGACCTGAAGACCGCCCTGCTCGCGTGCCTGGAGATTTTTGCCCGGCTTGATCGTGAAGGCCGGCCTGTTCGTGAAGGGTTGCGGGTTTCCGCCGGCTCGAACGTCTTACAAGGTGAAAGACCGTGACGGCACCACACGCGGGTCCCATGCCTGACGACACCGACCCTTCCCTGCCGCTGGAGCAGGCGCTCGACTGGTTCATCCGTCTGCAGGCGGAGGACGCGGACGAGGAGTGCCGCCAAGCCTGCGCCGCCTGGTGCACCGCCGACCCCCGCAACGCCCGCGCCTGGGACCTGGCGCAGGCCATGTGGGTCTCGCCCCTCCTGACCGACGCGCTGGCGGCAACCGCAACTCCGGACGTCGCGCCGGAACCCCACGCACCGGCGCCCAAACCGCCGGAAACAGCCCGGTGGCCCACCGCCGGAGCGCCAGCCCGCGACCGAACGCGATCGCGCGCCCGGCCCAGCCATCCGGTGCGACGTCGCACAATGGCGTGGGCGGCGGCGGTGATGGTGGCGGTCGGGCTGGGTTGGGCCGCCGACCTGCCGCTGCGCCTGCAGGCTGACCATCGCACCGCGACCGGCGTTCAGGAGCGTGTGATGCTGGCCGACGGATCGCAGGTGCTGATGGACACCGGGACGGCGCTGGCCACCGACATCGTGGGCAGCGAGCGGCGGACCCGGTTGCTGCGCGGGGCCGCCTTCTTCGAGGTGACGCCCGACCCCGCCCGCCCCTTCCGGGTTTCCGCCGGTTCCGCCGTCGTGACCGTGGTCGGCACCGCCTTCGCCGTCCGTTATCTGGACGACCGGGTGACGGTGACGGTGCGCCACGGCACCGTGGACGTGGCGCGTCCCGACGGTCCCGCCGTCCGCCTGCGCGCGGGCGAGGAGGTGGTGGTCACCGCGTCGGGCGTCGGCGCGGGGCACCCCGCCGACCTCTCCGCGGCGCTCGGCTGGGTCGATGGCCGGCTGGTCTTCGAGGACCGCCCCCTGCGCGAGGTTCTGGAAGAGCTGGACCGCTATTATCCGGGCCTGATCGTGGTCCCCGATTCCCTTGCCGACCGGCGGATCACCGGGAATTACCGGCTGGACGACCCGGTGCGGACGGCGACGGCCCTGGCCGGGCTGGTGCGGGCCGAGACCTTGCGGCTGTCCGACGCCCTGCTGATCCTACGCCCGCGCCCCTGATCCGCCGGTTTTCTGCTCACGGGACGCCCCCAAAAAAATTTCCGCTTTCCGTGATCCCCAAACGTCAGGTCGGCACGGCACTTAGGAATGCGTCGCAATTGCAAAAAGCGATGCGGTCCGGCCGGTCGATGCGTCGCGATCATGGGGAAAGCGTTACGATGGGTGCGGGGATCATGGATAGGGGTGCGCGGGGGCGTCGGGGGACGGCCCTGCTGAGGGCGGCGCTGCTGTCATCGGCGGTGGCCGGCATCGGTGTGGCGGCTGGGGGCTACGCCCTGGCAGCGCCGGCGAAGACCGACGGGCAGGTTGCCCAGGCTTCCGGGCAAACGGCGGGGCAGCGCTTCGACATCGCCCCGCAGGGGCTGGTGACGGCCCTCAACGCCTTCAGCGCGGCCAGCGGCTGGGAGGTCGGCTTCCCGGCCGAGGTGGCGCGCGGCCTGTCCTCGCCCGGCGTGTCGGGCACCATGAGCGCCGACGAGGCGCTTCGCCGCCTGCTGTCCGGCACCGGCGTGTCGTACCAGATGACCGGCCCCGGCCGCGCCGTGCTGTCGCGGCCGCAAACCGGCGGGGTGGTGCTGGACCCGGTGACCGTCGAGGGCACGCGCGAGCGGGCGACCGGCCCGGTCATGGGCTACGCCGCCCGCCAGAGCGCCACCGCCACCAAGACCGACACGCCGATCCTGGAAACGCCGCAGTCGATCTCCGTCGTCACCCGCGACCAGATGGACGCCCAGGCGGTGCGGAGTCTGGCCGACGTCCTGAACTACACCTCCGGCGTCACCACCGCCCGCAACGGCGGCTCCTCCTCCTTCGGCGGCGATGGCATCTCGGTGCGCGGCTTCGGCGGCAACGGCACCACCGGCGTGTCCTTCAACGAATATCTCGACGGGCTGCGGCTGAAGGGCAGCGGCTTCCTGACCTCCGGCATCGACCCGTACCTGTTCGAGCGGGTCGAGGTGCTGAAGGGCCCGGCCTCGGTGCTGTTCGGCCAGACCAGCCCCGGCGGTCTGGTCAACATGGTGACTAAGCAGCCCTCCCCCGACGCCCGGCATGAAATCCTGCTGCAAACCGGAAACCAGGGCCGCAAGCAGGCCGCGCTGGATGTCGGCGGCGACGTGACCGGCGACGGACGGCTCTCCTACCGGTTCGCCGGCGTCGCGCTGGACACCGACACCCAGACCGACATCGCCGAGCGCCGCCGGCTGGCCGCCGCCCCGACCGTGACCATCCGGCCGACCGACGACACCAGCCTGACCCTGATCGGCCTCTACCAACGCGACAATTACGACGATTCGCCGCTGAACTACCTGCCGGCCCAGGGCACCGTGCTGCCCAACCCCAACGGCACGCTGCCGACCAAGCTCTTCACGGGCGATCCCAACTTCAACACCTGGGACCGCAAGACCATGAGCGTCGGCTACCGGTTCGAACACCGGTTCGACGAGCGCTGGACGGTGCGGCAGAACGCCCGCTACCTGCACAACGACCTCGACCTCAAGCAGGTCTACGCGTCCGGCCTGCTGCCCGACCTGCGCACCACGCGGCGCACCACCTTCTCGGCCCGCGAGCGCGCTTACGACCTGACCGTCGACAACCAGGTCCAGGTGACGGTCGACACCGGCCCGCTGCGCCATACCGTGCTGGCCGGCGTCGATCACCAGCGGCTGCGGAGCGACACGCTGCGCGGGCAGGCGGCGGCGCCGAACCTCGACCTGTTCAACCCGGTCTACGGGCTGCCGATCGCCACCCCGCCGATCTACCAGAGCACCGCCACCCGCATCACCCAGACCGGCGTCTACGCCCAGGACCAGATCAAGTGGGGCGGGCTCGCCGTCCTGCTGGGCGGGCGCAAGGACTGGGCCGAGACGCAGCAGCGCAACCGGCTGAACCAGGGGCAGACGTCGCAGCAGGACGACGCCTTCACCGGCCGCGTCGGCGCGCTCTACCTGTTCGACAACGGCTTGGCGCCCTACGCCAGCTATTCGGAATCCTTCGAGCCGACCTCCGGCAGCGATTTCTTCGGCAACCCGTTCGAGCCGACCTCCGGCCAGCAGTACGAGGCCGGTCTGAAATACGAGCCGCCGGGCTCCGGCAGCCTGTTCACCCTGTCGGCCTTCACCATCACCCAGCAGAACGTCACCACGCCCGATCCGCTGCACACCAACTACAACATCCAGACCGGCGAGGTCCGCTCGCGCGGCTTCGAGGCTGAGGCGCGCGTCAGCCTCGCCGCCGGACTGAACGCGGTGGCCAGCTACACCTTCCTCGACGCCGAGGTGACGAAGAGCAACGGCGCCGACCGCGGCAAGCGGCCGGTGGCCGTGCCGACCCATTCGGCCTCGGCCTGGGGCGACTACACGGTGCAGGACGGCCCGCTGGCCGGCCTGGGCGGCGGCGTCGGCCTGCGCTACGTCGGCTTCACCTACGGCGATCCGGCCAACAGCTTCAAGGTGCCGGCGCACACGCTGGTCGACGCCGCCCTGCGCTACGACCTGTCCTATCTGAACCCGCAGCTTCAGGGCATTCAGGCGGCGATCAACGCCAGCAACCTCTTCGACAAGGAGTATGTCGCGGCCTGCTCGCGGGCGACCAATTGCTATTACGGCCTGCGCCGCACCGTGATCGGCTCGCTGAAGTACTCCTGGTGAGGCGAAAGACCGAGATCGCGCTGCGGGTCGTGACCGCCGTCGTCGGCGGCTACGCCCTGGCGGCGGGAACGGCGGCGGCGCTGTCCCTGGGGCTACCGGCCGTGCAGGACCGGGCGGAGGCGGTGCTGACCGCCACCATGGCGGCGCTGCTGCCCTGCGTCCTGACCGTGGTGATGGTGTTCGCCGCGGCCAGCGCCCGGCGCGCCCTGGCCTGGACCGCCGGCCTGACGGCGGCAATCTGGGCGGCGGTCTCATTGTTGAAAAGCATGACGGGAACCGGGGTATGAACGGCAGTTTTCGCCTGTCGATGACGTGGCTGCACAATTGGGGCGGGCTGGTGGTCGGCTGGCTGCTGTTCTGCGTCTTCCTGACCGGAACCACCGCCTACGCCCGCTTCGAGATCACCCGCTGGATGCAGCCCGAGCGGGTCGAGGCGACCAACAGCCCCGACGCCGCGGCGGCGGCGATCGCCAGCCTGTGGCGCGAGGCGCCGCAGGCGCGCCGCTGGCTGATCACGCTGCCGGACGAGCGGCGGACCGCGACCCAGGTCTACGTCTACAACCCGCCGGGGATACAGCCCGCCTTCCGCAAGCTGGCGCTGGAGCCGGCGGACGGGCGCCCCTTGCAGGCGCGGGCGACCTTCGGCGGCGATTTCCTCTATTACTTCCACTTCGACCTGCGCGTTCCCGGCCTGGTGGGACGCTATCTGATCGGCGCCGCCGGGGTGGCCCTGCTGGTGGCGCTGACCACCGGCTTCGTCATCCACCGGCGGGTCTTCTGGGACTTCTTCGCCTTCCGCCCCGGACGGTCGCGCACACGGCTGTGGATGGACGTCCACAACGCCCTGGGCATCATCGTGTTGCCCTACCACGCGCTGATCACCGTGACCGGGCTGGTGCCGCTGATGCTGCTCTACATGCCCTGGGGCCTGCAAGCGGCCTTCGGTGACCGGCCGGCCGCCTTCAACACCGCCGTTTACGCCGAGCCGCCGCCGGCGGCCGCCGCGGGGCGGGCCGGCCCCCTGACCGCCATCGCGCCGCTGCTGGCGGAGGCGGAGCGGCGCTGGGACGGCGGGCGGCCGGGATGGATCGTCATCGACAACCCGGGCGACGCCGCCGCCACCATTCTTCTCAAGCGCACCGACTCCGACCGGGTGGTGATCACGCCGGAAGCTATCCTGTTCGACGGCATGACCGGCGTGGTGCGCGAGGTCTGGGACGGGACGGGCGGAGCCGCCGCGACGCGGGCCGGCGCCTATGGCCTGCACATGATGCGCTTCGCCGACACGCCGCTGCGGCTGGCGATGACCCTGTGCGGGCTGGCCGGCACCGCGATGATCGGCACCGGACAGGTCTACTGGATCATCAAGCGGCGCAAACGGGAGGCGACCCCGTCCTTCGGGCTGCGTCTGGCCGACGGCGCCAATCTGGCGGTGATGATCGGTCTGCCCATCGCCATCGCCGCCTATTTCTGGGCCAACCGGCTGCTGCCCGCCGGGCTGCCCGGCCGGGAGACCTTCGAGGCCCTCGCCTTCTTCGCCGCGTGGTTTCTCACGGCCCTGCACCCGGCGCTGCGCGGCGTCCAGCGCGCCTGGGGCGAGCAGTTGGCGGCGGCGGCTCTGCTGTGGGCCGCCCTGCCGCTGATGAACGCCCTGACCAGCAACGCCCATCTCGGGGTGACGCTGGCGCGCGGGCTGTGGGGTGTGGCCGGCATCGACCTGACCGCCCTGGCGACGGGCGGCCTGTTCGCGCTGTTGGCTTGGCGCCGCCTCCGTGCGGCACCCCGGAGCGTCGACCACCCACAGGGCGCGCTGGCACGGCGTGGTCTCTGAGCCTCACCTTGGGATGATGATCGCCGGACGGCGTGGCGATTGAGCGCGAGGGCGATCAGCTCAGACACGCCGGTGAGGGTGCCGAGCGTCAGGAAGGAAGGCAGCGGAGGTCAGGCGGAGAGCGGCGCGACGCGGTAGCGCGCGGCGGGTTCGCTGCGGGACAGGTTGGGCAGCATCGCCTGACGGGCGGCCTCGTAGGCGTGCCACTGGGCGGCATCCGGCAGGGCCGGGATGGTCACCAGTTCGCCCGCGTCGAGTCCGGCCAGCGCCGCGTCGACCATGGCGGCGGCGGGCATGACGATCTCGCCCGGCAGATGCTCCACCGGCGTGCCGGCGGTTCCCCAGAAATCGGTGGCCGTGGCGCCGGGCAGCACCGCCTGGACCCGCAATCCCTTGGCGGCCAGCTCGTGGTGCAGCGATTGGGTCAGCGCCAGGACGAAAGCCTTGGCCCCGCCATAGACGCCGTTGAGGATTTCCGGCCCGATCGCGACGATGGAGGCGATGTTGACGATCGTGCCGCGTCCGCGCGCCACGAAGGCCGGCGCGGCCGCGTAGGTCAGCCGCATCAGCGCCGTCACGTCGAGGTCGATCATCCGCTCCATGGCATCGACGTCGGCCGAGAGCAGCGGGGCCGTTGCGCCGACTCCGGCGTTGTTGACCAGCATGGTGATGCTGGAGTCGGTCGCCAGCACCGTCTCCACCGCGCGCCGGTCGGCCTTGTCGCCCAGATCGGCGGCGACGACCTCGACGGAGCGGCCGGTGCGGTCGACGATCTGCGCCGCGAGGCCGGCGAGCTTGCCACGGTTGCGGGCCACCAGGATCAGATCGTGGCCGCGGTCGGCCAGCCGGTTGGCGTAGATCGCGCCGATGCCGGAGGATGCGCCGGTGACGAGCGCGGTGCCGAGAGGGGAAAGGCTCATGGGTCCGTGTCCTGTCTGTGGGCCGCGTCGTTGCCGCCCGGGGTGAGGACATGTGTAAAACACTTGGCTCTTGGCCTGAATGTCGTATATCCCTCCTTTTCAGCCACCAGAGGATTCCGCCATGCGCATCGGCTTCGTCATCTACCCGGGCTTCCAGATGATGAGCCTGGCCGCGGGTTCGGTGTTCGAGTTCGCCAACATCTGTGCGGGCGAAGAGATCTATGAGTTGGTCACCGTCTCGGAGCATGGAGGGGCGGTGCGCAGTTCCACCGGAATGGCGGTGGACAGCGAGTCCTTTGCCGGACAGGACTTCGACACGGTGCTGGTGGGCGGCGGTGTGGAGGTGCCCCGGCCGAGCGACGGGCTGCGCGCCTGGATCGCCGGCCGTCTGCCCGCCGTGCGACGCCTGGGCGCAATCTGCACCGGCGCGTTCGTGCTCGCCGAATCCGGTGTGCTGAACGGGCGGCGCGCCACCACCCACTGGCTTCTGGCGCGCGAGTTGGGGACGCGGTTTCCGGCCATCCAGGTCGAGGAGGACCGCATCTTCATCATCGACGGGCCGGTCTGGAGTTCCGCCGGCATGACCGCGGGCGTCGATCTGGCTCTGGCGATGGTGGAGAAGGATCTCGGCAGCGACATCGCCCGGTCGGTCGCCCGTAAGCTGGTCATGTATCATCGCCGGGGCGGCGGCCAGACCCAGCATTCGGAGCTGCTGGAGATGGCGGCGAAGTCCGACCGCATCGAGGCGGCGTTGACCTACGCGCGGCAGAACCTGAAAAATCCGCTGTCGGTGGAGGAGTTGGCGGGTGCCGCCGCCTTGAGCCCCCGCCAGTTCAGCCGCGCCTTCCGCGCCGAGACCGGGCAGTCCCCGGCCAAGGCGGTGGAGCAATTGCGGCTGGAAAGCGCGCGCCTGATGCTGGAGCAGACGCGGCACCCGGTCGAGGTTATCGCCCGCGAAAGCGGCTTTGCCGATCCGGAGCGCATGCGGCGCGCCTTTCTGCGCGCCTTCGGCCAGCCGCCCCAGGCGATGCGGCGGGCCGCAAGGCAGGACGTGCGATCCACCGAGGCACCCGCTTGACGGGCTGGGGCCGCGCATCGCCGGATCCGTGCCGCCTCCGCGTGCCGGAGCGCGCCAAGCCCATCACGGGACGGTGGCCTCGTCCTGCTAAGAGTGCCGATCAAAACCTCCGCCGGGCCGAGTAAAATCAATGGCTTGAGCCTATGGAGACGGGGTTTTGATCCGCGCTCTAACCCGCCAACCCGTTGACGACCGGCCCGTTGACGCCAGTCCCTTTGGCAACAGGACCTTTGGCAACAGGACCTGGCCCCGAGGGCACCGCCTCGCGGTCCCAGATTCCGTCGTTCGGCAACGCGCGCAGCTTGTGACGCTCCACTTCGCGCTTCGTCACGGAACGGGGGAAGCTCTCCACGAAGGCGATGAAGCGCGGGATCTTGAAGGCGGCCATGCGGCCCTCGCACCACGCGGCGATGGCGGCCGGCTCCACGCCGCTGCCCGGTTCACGGATGACGAAGGCCTTCACCTCCTCCTCCCCCTTTTCCGACGGCGTGCCGACCACCACGACCTCGCGCACGCCCGGACACTGGCTGAGCACGCTTTCCACCTCATAGGCCGAGACGTTCTCGCCACGGCGGCGCAGCCAGTGGGCCTGACGGCCCGTGAAGTGCAGAAAGCCGTCCGCGTCCAGATGGCCGAGATCGCCGGTGTGCAGCCACAAATTCGACAGGCATTCCAGCGTGCGTTCCGGCGCGTTGAAATAGCCCGACATGAAGATGTGCGGATAGCGGGGGCGCAGGGCGATCTGGCCGGTGACGCCCGGCGGTACCGGCTGGTCGTCGTCGTCGAGGATGGTCACCTCCGCCCAGCCGTGGGTCAGGCCGTTGGCGCGCGGCTTGGGCGAGTCCATCCGGTTGTTGACGATCAGCACGCCGCCGGTCTCGGTCAGCGAATAGACGTTGACGAAGCCGATGCCGAACCGTTCGACGAAACGGTCGGCCACGGCGGGCGGGATCTGACCCGTCACCCCCAGCGAGACGCGCACGCGGTGGTCGCGGTCGGTCGGGCTCTCCGGCTGTTCGGTCAGCACGGTGATCATGGTGCCGATGAGATCGACGATGGTCGCACCGGTCTCCCTCACCCGCGCCCAGAAGTTGCTGCCGCTGAAGCGGCGGTCGATCACCGTGGGGATGTCGGCGACCATCGGTCCCATCACCCCCAGCATCAGACCGCCGACGTGGAACAGCGTCAGGATCGAGTAATGCACATCGTCCGGCCGCGTCTCGAACGCCTCGACGTAGCGCATTCCCGCCGCGATCCAGGCAAAATGCGGCAGCAGGGCACCCTTGGGCAGGCCGGTGGTGCCGCCGGTGTAGATGATGACCGCGGGATCGCCACCGGACACCTCAACCGTCGGCATCGGATGCCCCGGCTCCAGAAGCTCGGCGAAGGGCGGGAAGCGACCGCCTCCCCTCCCCTCGCCGTCCTCCACCGTGTAGACGCGCATGCGGGGCAGCCGGTCCGCGACCGCCTCGACCCGCTCCGCCAGTTCCCCGTCCACCACCAGGACGGCAGGCGTGGCGTTGGTCAGGGTGTGGACGAGATCCTCCCCCACCAGACCGGCGTTCAGCGGCACCCAGATCGCCCCCAGCTTGCCGGCGGCGACCCAGGTCAGCAGATGCTCCGGCGCGTTGCGCAGGAAGCAGGCGACCCGGTCGCCCCGGCCCACCCCCAGCCGGTGCAGGTTCGCGGCCACGCGGCTGGACTCCCCGTCCAGCTCGCGATAGCTCATCGCCCGTCCGGCAACGGTCAGCCGGGGCGCCTCCCCGTGCTGCGCCGCGCGGGCGGCGACCAGAGCCGGCAAGGTTTCCCATTGCACCGGAACGCCGTGGATGCTGCGCGTGATGGTCATGCGGCGGGCCTCTCTCATTCCGGCAGGATGCGGCGCTTCTGGAGTTCCTGGAGGAGATCGACGAACATCTCCTCGCTGTCCACGCAGTCGTGGAAGCCCAGCTTGCGCGCTTTGATCGTGCTCATGTGGTGCGGGTTGGGGCGCTGGCCGTAGCCGAACAGGAAGTCGGCGAACTGCCAGGACGGCACGACCTCGGTGTATTTGTAGGGCTTGAGACCGTGCTTGGCGACCACGCGGTCCCAGATCGGCTCGTTCTGCGGCATGATGCGGGCCAGCGAGAAGGGTTGCGCCGGCTCCAGCTCCATGCGGAACAGCTCCGCCACCTTGGGAAACACGTTCTCCCAGACATAGACGTCGCCGTTGGCGATGTTGAAGACCTGGTTGGCGCATTGCGGGCTGGTGCCGGCCCATTCGGCGGCCTTGGCGATCAGCCGGGCGTCGGTCGCCTCGCCGATGCGCGACGCCCCGCCGGGGAAGCGCAGCGGCAGGCCGTATTCGCGCGACACCGCGGCGAAGACGCCGATGGCGGTGATGATGTTCAAGGGGCTGCCGACCGCGAGGCCGCAGACGATCTGCGGGCGCAGCACGCTCCAGCTCCACTCCTTGCCCTGCTGGCGTTCGCTGATCCAGTCCTGCTGGTCGTAGTAGAAGTTGGGGCGCATGTAGCGTTGGTCGCTCTCCCGCGCTGGCTGGCGGAAGGGGCCGAGATGGCCGCCATAGGCCTTGGTGCCCTGCAACAGCGTGATGTGGCGCAGGTTGGACGACACCGCCTCGACGTTCTCGACCACGTTCTTCAGCATGGCGAGGTTGGTCTCGACATGGTCCCATTCCGACCAGCCGCGCGTCACGTCGGGCTTCTCGTAGACGGCGGTGTAGCAGATGTTGGTGACGCCCTTGATCTCGCGCAGGTTGCGGCAGTCGTCGGGGTTGCGCAGATCGACGGCCGCCCATTCGGCGGTGGTCTCGAAATCCGGAGTGCGGCGCGACACGCCGCAGACGTCCCATTCCGGGGAGGCTTCGAAATGCTCCAGCATCGGGCGGCCGACGGTCCCCAGCGCACCCACGATCAGCATCTTCTGACGGGCCATGAACACGATCCTTCTGTGCGGAATTCTTAGAAAAGGGTCATCAGGTATTGGCGGTCGCCCAGCGGTTCGGGCGGGCCCTCGTAAATCTTGCGGCCGGTGCGCAGCACGGTGACGCTCTGCGCGATCGGCAGGGCGTGGACGACGTTCTGCTCGACCATCAGCACGGCCATGCGCAGCGCCCGGTTCACCTCGGCGATGGCCTCCATGACGCGCTGGACGAGGTTGGGGGCGAGGCCGATGGACGGTTCGTCGAGGATCATCACGTCGGGCCGGTGCATCAGCGCCATGCCCATCGCCAGCATCTGCTGCTGGCCGCCGGACATGGTGCCGGCGATCTGGCCGGCGCGTTCGCGCAGGATCGGGAACAGGTCCATCACCGCGTCGCGGTTCGCCCGGATTTCCGCCGGGTCCTGCGCCGTGTAGGCGCCAAGTTCCAGATTCTCGCGCACGGTCAGGCTGCGGAAGATGCCGTGCCCCTGCGGAACCAGCGCGATCCCCGCCTTCACGTTGTCGGCGCAGCGCCGCCGGGTGATATCCTCCCCCCGGTAGCGTACGGTCCCGGCGGAGGGGCGCAGCAGCCCGAAGACGGAGCGCACCAGCGTCGTCTTGCCGGCCCCGTTGTGGCCCAGCAGCACGCGGATTTCGCCGGCCCGCACCGTCAGGTCCACGTCGTGGACCACCGCCCGCTTGCCGTAGCCGGCGCTGAGGCCGCGCACCTCCAGGACGGGTTCGGCGATCGGCATGGTGTGAATCTCGGTCATCCGAAATACCTCTCGGCCAGTTCGCGGTCGCGCATCAGCGTGTCCGGCGGTCCCTTGGTCAGCACGCGGCCCTCGTCGATGAAGACGATCTCGTCGCAGACGCCGCGGATGACCTCCAGATTGTGCTCGATGATGCAGACGGCCTTGTTGGCGCGGGCGAGGTCGCGGATCACCCCGCAGATGCGCTCCACCGTCACGGTGTCGAGGCCGGACAGCGGCTCGTCGAGCAGCAGCACGTCGGCCCCGGTCGCCAGCAGCCGGGCGATGACCAGCAGCTTCTCCTCGGCGTAGGAGAGGTTGGCGGCGGTCTCGTCGGCCTTGGCGAGCAGCCCGACGAAGGAGGCGATCTCCAGCGCGCGGGCGACGTTCTCGCGGTCGGCCCGGCGAACCAGGCCGGGGCGGAAATAGACGTCCAGCGGGCGGTCGCCCGGCTGTGCGGGCAGCGAAACCAGGATGTTCTCCACCACCGTCAGCTTGGTGAAGAGCTTCAGGTCCTGGAAGGAGCGGGCCAGCCCGGCGGCCACCACCTCGTGCGGCTTCAGCGTCGTCATGTCGCGGCCCCGGTAGAGGATGGTGCCGCCGGTCGGGCGCAGGAAACCGGACAGCAGGTTGAAGGCGGTCGTCTTGCCGGCGCCGTTGGGGCCGATCAGCCCGACGATCTCGCCGCGCTTCAGGTCGATGGTCAGGTCCTTCACCGCCTGGATGCCGCCGAAGTGCTTGGACAGCGAGGTCGCGGAGACCACCACCTCCCCCGGTGTGCCGCCTGCGCGCTCCAGCGCGCCCATGAGCTGGCCGTTGGCGGGAACGCTGGAGCGCGCGGCCCCGGTCGGGGTGCGGAACACCGTCTCGGGGAACAGCCCCTCCGTGCGCAGGCGCAGGATGACGATCAGCACGACGCCGTAGATCACCTGCCGCACCATGTCGGCGATGTCGCCCGGCACATGGACGAACTTCAGCCCCTCCGGCAACAGCACGAGGATCGCCGCCCCGGCCAGCGAGCCCCACAAATTGCCCATGCCGCCCAGGATCACCATGGCGAGGATGAGAATGGTCTCCTCGATGGTGAAGGATTCCGGGTTCACGAAGGCGATGTAATGGGCGACCAGCGTGCCGGCGACGGAGGCCAGCCCCGCCGACATCGCGAAGACCACCAGCTTCATGCGGACGAGATTCTTGCCGACCGCCTGGGCCGCCGCCTCGTTCTCCCGCATGGCGCGCAGGGAGCGTCCGAAGGGCGAGGCGCCGAGCCTCCAGGCGACCGCGCAGCACAGAGCCGCCATCACCACGGCCAGCGGCAGGAAGGTCACCGGGCTGGTCAGCGCCGTGCCGAACAGCGACACCGGGGGAATGCCGGCGATGCCGTCCGGTCCGCCGGTCAGCGGCTTGCTGTTCATCAGCACGTCGATGGTGATGGCCTGGAGCGCCAGCGTGATGACGACCAGATAGTGGCTGCCCACCCGCATGGCGGGAAAGGCGACCAGCAGGCCGATGCCGGCGGTGACCACCATCCCGGCCAGCAGGGTGAGGGGAAAGCCGATGCCGAGCTTCGTCGCCAGGATGCCGGCGGCGTAGGCGCCGCTGGCGTAGAAGGTGGCGTGCGCCAGGGCGAAGATGCCGCCGAAGCCGATCAACAGGTTGAAGGAGGTCGCCAGGATGCCGTAGAGGCAGACCATGACGAGGATGTGGGCGAGATACTCCATGGCTGTGTCCCTCTCCTCACGCCCGGCGGACGATGCCGGAGGGGCGGGCGAGCAGGAACCCGAACAGCACCACGAAGACGATGGTGTTCTGCCACTCGGTGGGGATCTGCCACATGCCCAGGCTCTGCACGAAGGCCAGCAGGAAGGCGGCGATGACCGCCCCGCGCAGCGATCCCACCCCGCCGACGATCACCGCGACGAAGGCGACGAACACCGCGCCGAAGCCCATGTTGGGGTTCAGCCCGTCGCGCAGCAGGACCAGCGCCCCGGCCACCGCCGACACCGCCGATCCCAGCGCGAAGACCAGGATGGACAGCCGCGTGGTGTCGATGCCGATGACGGTGGCCATCTCGCGGTTGTCGGCCATGGCGCGGATGGCCTTGCCGTAGCGGCTGGCCCGCAGGAACAGCGCGATGCCGCAGCCGACCAGCAGCGCCGCCGCCACCTGCCCCAATTGAACCGTGGTAAAGAAGGCGTTGCCGACGAAATGCACGTCGTAGGCGACGCTGTCGACCGTCTTGACCCCGGTGCCGAAGACGATGCCGATCAGGTTCTTCATGACGATGAACAGGCCGAGCGAGGCGACCAGAACGACGAAGGGCGGGCTGCCGCTGATTTCGAACGGGCGGTAGATGAACAGGTAGCAGCCGACGCCCAGCGCCGCGGTGAAGGCGATCCCCAGCAGCACCGCCGCCCAAAACGGCAGCCCGACCAGCGCCGCCAGCGCCCAGATGGCGTAGGCGCCGACCGCATAGACCGGCCCGTAGGCGAAATGCACGACGCCGGTCGTCCCGAAGATCAACGCGAAGCCCATCGCCAGCAGGGCGAAATGCGCGCCGTTGAACAGACCGTTCAGGGTCAGTTGGATGAGCAAATCCATGGAATGGCGCTCCTGTCTATGTCCCCCTCTCCCCTCTGGGGAGAGGGTTGGGGTGAGGGGGTTGCGCGTGTCGGAGCGTCCGGCAAAAGCGCAACCCCCTCACCGGCCCTACGGGCCACCCTCTCCCCAGAGGGGAGAGGGCTAACGCATTGAAACCGCGGTCATTCGCCCGAGGTGAACTTCACGAATGTCTGTTGGCCGTTCTCCAGGCGGAACACCGCGACCGGCTTCTGCGCCACGCCGTTCTTGCGGAAGGTCAGCGTCTTGCCGTAGACGCTGTCGAAGGTCGGGTTTTCCCACAGCGCCTGGACCAGACGCTCGCCGCTGTAATAGTCGCCGCCCTTGGCCTT
The DNA here is from genome assembly GCF_003119195.2 of Azospirillum baldaniorum. NCBI lineage: Bacteria > Pseudomonadati > Pseudomonadota > Alphaproteobacteria > Rhodospirillales > Azospirillaceae > Azospirillum > Azospirillum baldaniorum. The sequence continues at coordinate 503,463 of NZ_CP022255.1, forward strand.
CGCCCGCCGGATCAGCTCGGCGATGACGTAGACGCCCTCGTAGTAGTTGGCGGCGTAGAAGTCCGGCATCTCGCCGAACTTGGCCCGGTAGGCGTCGGCGAAGCGCTTGGACCAGGGATTCTCGTCGGTGGCGGCGAAATAGTCGGTGACGACCTCCACCCCCTCGGCGTGCTTGCCGGCGACCTTGGTGTCCTCGGCGGTCCATTCCATGCAGTAGACCGGCTGCTTCATGCCCAGCTCGCGCATCCGCTTCACCGCCAGCCCGGCCTGCGGCGTGGTCGGCCAGTTGGCGATGGCGTCGGGCTGGGAGGCGCGCAGCTTGGCGACCTGGGTGTCGATGTTGGCGGCATCGGCCTGGAACTGCTCGGCGGCGACCATCTTCAGCCCCATGCCCTCCCACGCCTTGGTGGTGGCGGCGATGGTGGCGTCGCCGAACTCCGACTTGATGGCGATCTGGGCGAGCTTCTTGGCCCCCTGCTCGGCCGCGCGGTGGGCGATGCCGGCGGCCAGATCGGACGCCATGGAGCGGATGTTGAACATGTAGGGGGAGGTGCCGACCGTCTGGGCGCTGACCCCGCCGCCGTTGATCATCATCACCTTCTTCTGGTCGCCGATGGGCATGGTGGCCAGCGTCACCGTGGAGAAGGAGGGGAGTACCGCCTTCACCCCCTCGACGTCGACCAGCCGGTTCATGCCGGCGACCGCCGCCTGGGCGCTGCCGCTCTTGTGGTCCTCGATGACCAGCTGCAGCTTGATGCCGTCGATGCCCCCCTGGGCGTTGATCTCGTCCACCGCAAGCTGCGCCCCGGCGCTCATCACCTTGCCGTAATGGGGCGAGGCGCCGGTCATCGCGAAGATGCCGCCGATCTTGTAGACCGCCGGGTCGGCGGCCAGCGCGGCGCCGCTGGTGAGCGCGCTGCTCAGCACGAGCGCGGCGAACAGGGTGCGTTTCGACATCGTTCCCTCCCAGGAATCCGTTGTTCGGGGGTGACGCGGTCCCGTTGGCGGGACTCGTTGCCGTTTCAAAAGAAATCAGCGGGCAAAAGACAGCCCGGACAGCAGCCGCCGGACGGACGGCGCCGCGTGGTTCTCGGCCAGCAGCGGGGCCAGCCGCGCGGTCTTTTCCGCCATCGATGGGCGGTCCTCCATCCGCAGGATGCGCCGGCCCGCCGCCAGGGCGTCCAGTCGGTCGCGGTAGTAGGCGATGCGCGCCTCCGCCGTCTCGGCAAAGCCGTCTGCGGGCAGGATCTCCGTCAGGAAGCCGAAGCCGTAGGCCTGCGCCGCGTCCATCATCCGACCCCCCGCCAGGATCTGGAAGGCCAGCGCCGCCGGCAGCCGTTCCGTCAGGGCGGCGTGGACGAAGGCCGGGTAGAGGCCGAAGCGCATCTCCGGAAAGCCGAACTGCACATCGTCGGCGCCCAGCACGAGGTCGCTGAGGCACGCCACGATGCAGCCAGCGCCCAGCGTCCGGCCGTGGACCACGCTGATCACCGGCACCGCCGATCCATGCAGCGCCTGCATCGCCGCCCGCAGCGCCTCCTCCTGGGCGGCGAAGGCCTCGGCACCGCGGCTCATCTCGGCGACATCGCCGCCGGCGCAGAAGCCGCGCGGTCCGGCGCCATCGATCGCCACCAGGGCCGCGCCGTCGGCGGGCGCGCCGTCCACGGCCTCGGCCAGCGCCCGCAGGGTCGCGGTGTCGAGCGCGTTGATCTTCGCGGGGCGGTTCAGAGTGATGCGCCGCAGATCGCCGTCGTCGCGGACGAGAAGCGTGCCGGTCATGACGCAGCCCTCCCCGGCCCGTGCAGGATGCGTCCGGCGATCACCGTTTCACCATGCTGGTTGTCGATCCAGACGTCGTAGCCGTCGCCGTCGGCGCGGCGCTGGCCGCCCGCGGTCACCACGTCGTCCTCGCGCACCGGGCGCAGGAAGCGGATGTCGAGCGTCGCGTCGGACACCGCCGCCTCGCCCAGGCTGTGCCGGACCGACTGCCAGAGCAGATTCACCGACAGCAGGCCGTGGGCGATGATGCCCTTCATCGGCGTCGTCGCCGCGAAGTCGGGATCGACGTGGATCGGGTTGAAATCGTCGGTCAGCTCGGCGTAGAGCCGGATCGCCGCGCGGTCGATCCGCTTGGTGACCGGGGTCAGGCGGTCGATGGTGATCGTCCCGTCCGCCATGGTCAGGCCGCCCACAGGATGGTCATGCGGCCGCGGAAGCAGGGGGTCCCGTCCTCCCCCACCGTCTCGGTGTCGAAATGGACCCAGCGGCGGTCGCGCTTCAGCTCCTTTCCGGCGCAGGCGATGCGGGTGGTCAAACGCTCCCCGACCGCCGGGCGGCGCAGCATCTCGTAACGCTGGGAGCCGTGGATATTCCCCGGCGGACGCGGCACGACGAGGCTGGAATAGGCCCGCATGGTGGCCACCGCGATCATCCCGGCGGGCATTCGCCCGTCCGGCGGGTCGTCGGGGTAGAGGCTGGTCCAGCGCTCCATCAGCGCGTCGGACAGGTGAAGCTCCTCGGCGCCGAAGGCGGCGCCCTCCCGGAGCGTGTCGAACAGATGCATGGATGGTCCCTTCCGAAGGGTTGGGTTCACTCCACCAGGAGCCGGACCTGCGGCAGCGCGCCGCCACCGGCCAACGGCTCGAACAGGACGCAGACGCGCAGGCCGATGCGGGCCTCCGAGGGTGGGCAACCGCGCAGATTGACCATCAGGCGGAAGCCCTCGTCGAAATCGACCAACGCCAGGACGTAGGGTGTGTCCGCCTTGAAGGCCGCGGTCGGCGGTCGGTGGACGATGGTGAAGCTGTGGATGGTGCCGAGCCCGGCGGACCGCTCCGTCCCCGGCCCTGCGGCCCGGCATTCGGTGCAGAAGGGCCGCGGCGGAAACTGGACATGGCCGCAGGCGGCGCAGCGCTGAAAGGTCAGCGCCCCCTCCGCGCAGGCGTCCCAGAAGGCGCGGGTGTCCGCGGTGACCAGCGGAACGGGCTTTGCGGGAGCTGCATCGGTCGAGGTCATTTCACGCCCTCCCCAGGATCAGCGAGCAGTGGGCGGACAGGATGCCGCCGTCGCCGTGAACGAAGGCGGTTTCCGCCCCCGCCACCTGCCGGGCCTCGGCCTCGCCGCGCAATTGCCGCACCGCCTCGACGATGTGGAACATGCCGCCCGCCGCCCCCGAATGGCCGTAGGACAGCAGCCCGCCGTGAGTGTTGCAGGGCAGGACCCCGTCCAGCTCCAGCGCGCCGTCGAGGATCGCCGGACCGGCCTCCCCCTTCGGAAAAAAGCCGATGGATTCCAGCTCGGCCAGCAGGGTGATGGTGAAGCTGTCGTAGATCTCGGCCACGTCGATGTCCGCCGGGGTCAGCCCGGCCATGGCGAAGGCTTGCGCCGCCGATTGCCGGCAGCCGAAATCGGTCAGCGAGGGCATGGCGAAGGCGTGCTCGTGCGTGTTCATCTGGCCGTAGCCGAGGATCGACACCGCGCGGTCCGTATGGTCGGCCGCCGCGTCGGCGGCGCTGACCACCAGGGCGGCGCCACCGTCCGAGACGAGGCAGCAGTCGAACAGCCGCAGCGGGTCGGCGATCATGCGGGCGGACAGCGCCTGCTCCATGGTCAGCGGGTCGCGGGCCTGGGCCTTGGGGTGGCGGCGCGCGTGGCCGCGCTGGGTGACGGAGATGGCGGCGAGATGCTCCGCCGTGACGCCGCGCTCATGCATGCAGCGCCGGGCGACCAGCGCGTAGGCCGCCGGGATCGACATGCCGTAGGGGCGCTCGAACTGCGGATGCCCGACCTCGGCCAGCGCGGCGACGGCGCCGTTGCGCCCCAGCCCGGTCAGCCGGTTGTCGGCGCAGACGGCCAGGACGTTGCGGCAGATGCCCGCCCGCACCAACGCCGCCGCCTGCATCACCAGCGCGCAGGCGGTCGCCCCGCCGGCCTGGACGGCGGCGCTGTAGGACGGCGCGATTCCGAAATACTCGTTGAAGACCGACGACAGCATCAGATGCGGCTCGGCCAGCGAATAGGCGCAGAGCACGCCGTCCACCTCGTCCGCCCGCAGGCCGGCGTCGGCCAGCGCCGCGGACGCCGCTTCGGCGTGAAGCGCCATGCAGCCGCTGCCGTCCAGCCGCCCGACGGCGGTGTCGGCGGCTCCGGAGATCACCGGGGTCATCGCGTGGTCTCCCGTGGGGAAAGGGGGGCGGCCCGGCCCGGCCCGGCGAGCTGCCGTCCGATGCGCCGCGTGGTGTCGCGCAGGTCGGCGGCCATCGCCGCGGCCCGCTCGTCGGAGAACTGCGCGGTCAGCCCGACCGCCGACAGGGCCAGGAAGGGCCGGCCCTCGGCGTCGAGGATCGGGCTGGACACCGTCGTCACGCCGCGCGTGAAGCCGTCGCGGTCCACCGCGTAGCCGGCGGTCCGCGCCTCCTCCACCTCGGCCAGGAATTGCTCGAAGGGCGGCGGGTTGTCCTGGCGGACGGCGGCGTACTGGCGGCGCATCTCCTCCACCGGCAGGCCGGCGTGCGCCGCCATGCAGCGGCCGAGCGCGCCGACCAGCAGCGGCAGCCGGTGGCCGATCCGCATGTGGATCTGGATGGCCGAGCTGGACACCGCCTGATCCACCAGCATGACGCGGTGGTCGCTGACCCGCAGCCACGCCGTCATCGGCGTCTGCCACGCGGCGGCCAGCCGTTCCAGCTCCGGATGGAGCAGCCGGGTGTAGCCGACCTGATCGAGCGCGCTGCCCGCCAGTTCCAGCAGCCCGGCGCCCAGCCGGTAGGCCTTGCCGACCTCCTCGAACTGGACCACCCGCTCCGCGGCCAGGGTCTTCAGGATGTTGAAGCAGGTGCTCGGGTTGAGGCCGAGCGCGCGGGCGACCTGCGCGCTCGACACCGCCCCGTCCTGCGCCGCCAGATGGCGCAGGATCGCGAAGGCGCTGACCACCGCGCCGACCGGCTTGCCGGCGTTGAAGGTCGTGGAAAGGGTGAAGGACTCCCGGTCCTGGTCATCGGTGAGCATGGCGCGCTCTCCGTTCTCTATTGAGAATTCTATTTTCTATGAAGATTATGAGTGCGCAAATATTGTTGGTCAAACGAATTATCTGTCCTTGGCATTGTTTGGAATGCATACCCCCATAGTCATTTTGCACGGCTGCTCCCCTCCGCGTCCCGAACGCAAAACGGCCCCGCCGGGAGGGGCGGGGCCGTTCGGGCCGCAGGGTGGCGGCGCAGAGTGGTGGCGCCTGCGGATCACCAGGCCAGTTCGAGGATCTCCCGGACGTCATCCTCCCCAGTGACCGGGCGCGGGTTGCTGCGGACCATCATGTTCTGCATGGCCCCGGCGGCGATGGCGGCGAAATGGTCGCGAGTCACGCCGACCGCCCGCAGGCTGTCGGGCTGCCCCAGGGCGCGCACCAGATCGGCGACGGCCGCCGCCGCGTCGCCGTCCTCCCGCCCCAGCGCCTGCGCCACCAGCCTTTGGCGGTCGGCGTTCACCGGGTGGTTCCAGCGCAGCACGCTGGGCAGCATGACGCAGGAGCAATGACCGTGCGGCACGTTGGCGACGGCGCCGAGCTGGTGGCCGATGCCATGGCTGGCCCCCCACTCCACCCGGCCCAGCCCGGTCGAGGCCAGCCAGACGCCGAGCTGGCTGTCCAGCCGCGCGTCGAGATCGTCCGGCCTCTCCCGGTTGGCGGGGAGGGAGCGCGCCAGCATCGCCAGCCCGTGCAGGCAGGTCGCGTCGGTGAAGGGCTGGGGCTTGCGCGAACAGACCGTCTCCACCGCGTGGTCGACGGCGCGGATGCCGGTGGACAGCCACAGCCGCTCCGGCGTGTGGACGGTCACGGCGGGGTCGAGGATGACCACCTGCCCGCCGATGTACCGCCCGGTGTAGAGGTCCTTGACCTGCCGCGCCGGGTCGGTGGCGCCACCCAGGTTGGAGAATTCGGCGCCCGACAGGGTGGTCGGCACGATGATCTGGCGCAGCGGCGGGTCCTTCACCGCCGGAACGATGCGGGTTCCGTCCTCGGCGACGCGGATGCGCACGGCGTCGAATCCGGCGGTGTCGGTGATGTCCTCGGCCAGCGCGACCAGGGCGACCTTCACCGTGTCCATGGGCGTGCCGCCGCCGACCGTGACGATCAGGTCCGGCTCCAGCCGCCGCACCTCCGCGGCCAGCGCCAGGACGGAAGCGCGCGGCACATGCTCGACGCAGGAATCGAAGACACCGGCGCAAGTCGCGCCCAGCGCGCCGCGGATGGCAGTGACGACGCCGGTTCCCCGACTCAGCGTCCGGCTCGCCACGATCAGCGCGCGCTGCTTTCCCAGCTTGGCGATGGTTTCCGACACCGCCTCCGCCGCCGGGCGGCCGTAGATGACGCGATCCTGCGCCAGGAACTCGTAGACACCCGACTGCATGGTGGTTCCCTCCCGTCGTTGATTGATCCGGCATGGGCACACTGGCCCCCACCCTAACCCTCCCCCGCTGCGCAGGGGAGGGGACCATTCTCCCTCCCCTGCGTCAGCGGGGGAGGGCCGGGGTGGGGGCACGCGGCTGCCGCACCTTCACCCGCCCAAATACGCCGCCGACAGCGCCGGGTCGGCGGCCAGTTCCACCGCCGGACCGCCGCGCACCACCTGCCCGCGCCGCAGCACGCAACCGGAATGGGCGACGCGCAGGGCGATGGCCGCCACCTGCTCGCACAGCAGGATGGTGGTGCCGCGCTCGCGGCAGACGGACTCGATGAAGCCGAAGATCTGCTGCACGATCACCGGGGCCAGCCCCAGCGACGGTTCGTCGAGCAGCAGGTAGCGCGGCTCGTGGATCAGCGCCGCCGACAGGATGACCATCTGCTGCTGGCCGCCCGACAGCATGCCCGCCGGGGTTTGCCGCCGCGGCGCCAGCATGGGGAACTGCTCGTAGACGCGGTCGGCCACCGCACGGAAGTTGCCGCCGCGGTTGCGGAAGTCCCAGGCGACCTTCAGGTTCTCCTCCACCGTCATGCGGTGGAACAGCCGGCGCCCCTCCAGCGCATGCGACAGGCCGCGGCGCGCCCGCTCGTGCGGAGGAAGCCGCGTGATGTCGTCGCCGTCCAGCGTGATGCGCCCCGCCGTCGCCGGGACCAAGCCGGAAATCGCCTTCATCAGCGAGGATTTGCCGGCCCCGTTGGCGCCCAGGATGGCGGTGATGGTCCCCGGCTCGGCCCGTAGCGTGACGCCGCGCACCGCCTCCACCGGTCCGTAGCGGACCTCCAGCCCGTGGATCTCAAGTCCCGTGATGTCAGGCATGGACGGCCTCCCCCGGGTGGGTTTCGGTGCCGAGATAGGCGGCGACCACCGCCGGGTCGCGGTACATGCCGGCCATGCCGCCCTGGTAGATGACCCGCCCGCTGTCCAGCACGACCACGCGGTCGACCAGCTCGTTGAGGAAATCCATGTGGTGCTCGATCAGGATCACGCCGACACCCCGTTCCTTCAGATGGCGGACCAGCCCGCCCAGCCGTTGCAGTTCGACCTCCGACAGGCCCGCCGCCGGCTCGTCGAGCATGACGAGGCGCGGGTCGGCCAGGATGACGCGCGACAACTCGGTCATCCGCTGGTCGCCGTAGGGCAGGTCGCGCACCGGCGTGTCGGCCAGATGCGACAGGCCGGCCATGGCGATGATGGCGTCGGCGCGGCCCAGCATCGCCGCGTCCTCGCGCAGGGCGCCCGGCAGGTTCAGCGCCGCCGCCAGCGGGTTCTGCCGGTAGAGCCGGTGCCCGCCGAGCAGCACGTTCTCGCGCACCGTGAAGGCGGGGACGAGCCGCGGGTCCTGGAAGGTGCGCAGCGCGCCCCGCCGGGCCACCGCGTGGTCGGGCAGTCCGGTGATGGCGGCGCCGTCGAAAGTCACGCGCCCGTCGCCCGGCCGGTAGATGCCGCTGATGATGTTGACGAGCGTGCTCTTGCCCGACCCGTTCGGCCCGACGAGGCCGAGGATCTCCCCCACCCCCACGGTGACCGACGCGTTGTCGAGCGCCCGCAGCCCGAGGAAGCTGATGGAAACCCCCTCCGCGCTCAGCAGCGGCCCGCTCCCCGATGGTTTCGGCGCGGCGGGCGGCGCGGCGGGCAGCGGCGTCACGTCCTTGGCGAAACGCGGACGCGGCAGCAGCAGCCCAGCCAGTCCGCGCGGCAGCAGGACGAAGGACAGCAGCAGGATCAGGCCGTAGACCATGAACTGGTACTCGGCGAAGATCTGGAGCTTCTCCGGCAGGTAGGTGAAGACGACGGCGCCCAGCACCGGCCCGGCCAGCGTGCCCAGCCCGCCGACCACCGCCATCACCAGCACCTCCACCGAGCGGTGCAGGCCGAAGGTCTCCGGCCCGAGATAGCCGACGAGATGGGCGTAGAAGCCCCCCGCCAGCCCGGCCAGCGCGGCGCTGAGCATGTAGGCGTTGCGCTTGGTGCGGGCGCGCGGCACGCCGATGCTGCCGGCAGCGACCTCGCTGACATGGATGGCGAAGAAGGCGCGGCCGAAGGGGCTGGTGACGAAGTTCCGCAGCAGCCACACCACCCCCGCGACCACCGCCAGCATGATCTGGAAATAGGCGGTCGGGCCGACGGACCAGCCGAACAGGGTCAGCGTCCGCAGGCCGGGCGACGGCACGCCGCTCAGCCCCATCATGCCGCCGGTGACCGAGGTCCACTCGCGCACCACCTCGTAGAAGATCATGCCGAAGCCGAGCGTCATCATGGCGAGGTAGAACTCGCGCACCCGCCCGGCGGCGAAGGACAGCAGCCAGCCGCTCACCGCCCCCATCGCCGCCCCGGCCAGCAGGGTCAGCGGCAGCGGAAGACCGAAGTTCTTCATCAGCAGGGCGGAGCCGTAGGCGCCGATGCCGAGAAAGCCGGCGTGGCCCAGCGAGATCTGACCCGCGACGCCGGTCAGCAGGTTGATGCTCTGGGCCAGCAGGACGTTGACGAGGAGGAAGGACCAGATCTGCACGGTGGCGCCGCTGACGAACTCCGCCGCGACGCCCAGCGCCACCAGCAGGGCCGCGACCACCGGGGTCCGGGTGAGGAAGGAGAGGAGATTCCGCATCGCTGGCCCTTACACCTTCGTGAATTCCTTGCGGCCGAACAGGCCCTGCGGGCGGATGGCGAGGATCACCATCAGGATGGCGAAGGCCATGCCGTGTTCGGCGGCGGTGGAGACGTAGCCGCCGACCAGCTTCTCGATGACGCCGAGAGCGATGCCGCCGACCAGGGCGCCGGCGGTGTTGCCCATGCCACCGAAGACCGCGGCGACGAAGCCCAGCACCATCAGGTTGAAGCCGAAGCTGGGATCGACGGTGCCGGTGATCTGCGCCACCATCACCCCGGCGATGCCGGCCAGCACGCCGCTGGCGACGAAGGACAGCACGATCACCCGGCGCACCGGGATGCCGGCCAGCGCCGCAGCGTCGGCGTCGTGCGACACCGCCCGCACCGCGCGGCCCCAGGCGGAGCGGCGCAGGAACAGCTCCATCGCCACCATCAGGGAGAGCGACAGGGCGAGCACGGCAAGATACTGCGACGACACCTGGACCCCGGCGACGTCCACCGAATCCAGGCTGTCGAAGACCAGCGACGGGAAGGCGATGGCCTGCGACCCGAAGACGGTGGAGACGAAGCCCTGGAGGAAGATGCCGAGCCCCAGCGTGGACACCACCCAGCCCATGCTGTCGCCGGATTTCAGCAGCGGGCGGATGGCGATCCGCTCCGCCACCACCATCAGCCCGCCGGCCAGCAGGATGCCCAGCGGCACGGCGAGGGCCGCGGGCATCCCGGCCGCCAGCATCGCCACCGTCGCGACCGAGGCGGTCATCAGCAGCGAGCCCTGGCCGAAATTCAGCGTCCGCGTGGTCCAGAAGGTCAGCGACAGCCCCATGGCGATGAGCGCGTAGACCGCGCCGACGCAGACGCCGGCGAAAACGAGTTGCAGCACGAAATGCATGGCGTCGTCCTTTTTCTTCCCTCTCCCCCGTCGCAGCACCCGCCTTTGAGTCCCCTCTCCCCTCTGGGGAGAGGGTTAGGGTGAGGGGGGCCCGCATCGCCTGCGCTTTCCGTCCCCCGATATCCCCCTCACCCCGACCCTCTCCCCAGAGGGGAGAGGGGGATCGCTCCGGAGACGAAAGAAGGAGAGAGGGGAACCCAATCAGTTCTTGACGATCGTCAGCCCGATCTTGTCGCCGGTCTTCACGTACTCGAAGATCGCCACATCCTCCGGCGCGATGGCGTGGTGCTTGGTGGCGGAGAAGGAATAGGTCGCGTTCACCCCGCGCAGGCCCTGGATGCCCTCGATGGCCGTCGCGATGGCCTTGGGATCGGTGGAGTTGGCGCGCTTGATGCCCTCGAACAGCACGTCGGCGGCGTCGTAGGCGTTGCTGACCGACAGCGACATGAAGATCTGCGGGCGCTGCGGGTCGTTGCCCCACCAGCGGTCGGTGCCGTACTTGGCCTTGTAGGCGTCGGCGAAGCCCTGGGCCGCCGGGTTCAGCGTCTCCTCGCCGAAGACGTAGACCATGGAACCGCGCGTGCCGGTCACCAGATCCCCGGCGGCCTCCTGGTAGGGAATCGACAGGGCGCCGTTGGAGGCCACCAGCGGCACGTTGAAATTCAGCCGCGCCATGGTGCGGCGGATCACCGCCAGATCGGCGCCCAGCCCGACGCAGACCACCACGTCGGCCCCGGCCCGCTGGAGACGGGCGATCTGCGCCGTCACGTCCTGGGCGCGCTGGTTGTAGGTCTCCGTCGCCACAGCCGCACCGCCCGCCGCCTTCAGCTCCTTGGCGATCATGTCGGCGCCGGACACGCCGTAGGCCGTGCTTTCGTGGACCAGCCCCGGCTTCTTGAACTGGGTGGCGACGTAGCGGCCGAGCACCATCGATTCGACGTCGTTCTGAAGCGCAAAGGAAAAGACGTTCGGGCGCGGCTTGCCGCCGTCCGGGTAGGTGACGGTCGGGGTCTGCGCCACCGGGTTCATGTAGGGGCGCCCGTCGGCGGCGGCCATCTCGATCACCGCCAGCGTCGGGCCGCTGCCCGCCGGGCCGATGATGGCGACCAGCTCCTTGTTGTCGAGCAGCCGCCGCATGTTCTGCACCGCACGGTCGGGCACGAGCTGGTCGTCGAGCAGCATCGCCAGCTCGACCTTCTTGCCGTTGATGCCGCCCTTGGCGTTCCACTTCTCGATGGCGAGTTCGACGCCGCGCCGCCCGCCCTCGCCATACTCGTTGTAGGGGCCGGTGAGAGCCGAGGTCATGCCGATCTTGATGGTGTCCTGCGCGGCGGCGGAACCGGCGGACAGGGCGAGCGCCGAGGTCAGCGTGACGGCGGCCCCGAGCAAGCGGATGACGGAACGACGGTGCATGGCGCTTTTCCCTCCCTTATGCGGCGGAGCGTGCTGCCTCGCCTTTTTGAATGAACCATGAGTCATTTTTCATCGAGAATGTAACGCGCGCCAACTGTCAGCGCAACGGTGTATTTGAGCGGGATGCCCCAAGCGGCTGCCCTCACCCTATCCTTCCCCCGCTGGGCGGGGGAGGAAATCTCTGCATGATCCGCCAGAGCGTCATTCCCCCTCCCCCGCCCAGCGGGGGAGGGTCGGGGTGGGGGCAAACAGACTGCTTGACTGAAACATGAATCATCATTCATTGTTTGGTCGACCAACGGAGCATCGACTCCGCACCGCGCTTTCCCACACACACCGGCGGGGCGCGGAAGAAACGCGAAGGGAGGCATCCATGCCGTCATCCGCCGCTCAGGCAGATCCGATTCCGGCCAACCCAATCCCAACCGACCGGCGGCTGGCGCTCCACCGCACCATGCAGACGATCCGAGCGACCGAAACCACCCTGTCCCGGCTGTTCGCTGACGGCGAGATCCCCGGCTTCATCCATCTCAGCGTCGGGCAGGAGGCGGTCGCCGCCGGGGTTGTCGGCGCGCTGGGGCCGCGGGACAGCTTCGCCACCACCCACCGTGGCCACGGCCATGTGCTGGCCCGCGGCGTGAGGCTCGACCTCTTCTTCAAGGAGATCATGGGACGCGCCGGCGGCATCTGCGGCGGGCGCGGCGGCTCCATGCACGTCGCCGACCTGTCGCTCGGCGTGCTGGGGGCCAATGGCATCGTCGGGGCCGGGCTGCCGCTCGCCACCGGGAGCGCGCTCGCCCACCAGACGCGGCGCACCGGCGGCGTGGCGGTCGCCTTCTTCGGCGACGGCGCCATGGCCGAGGGCGCCCTGCACGAGTGCCTGAACATGGCGGCGCTGTGGAAGCTGCCGATGGTCTTCGTCTGCGAAAACAACGGCTGGTCGGAATTCTCGCCGACCTCCACCCAGTTCGCCGCGACTCTCGACAAGCTGGGCGCCGCCTTCGGCGTGCCGCACCGCCGGGTGGACGGCAACGACGTCGCCGCGGTGGCCGAAACCGCCGCGGAGGTGGTGGAGGCCGCCCGCAGCGGCGGGCCACGCATCCTGGAATGCCTGACCACGCGCTGGCACGGCCATTTCGAGGGCGATCCGCAGCGCTACCGCAACGCCGACGAAGTCGCCGGCCTGTCGCAGAACGACCCGTTGCGCCGCTCCGCCGAGGCGCTGCTCGCCGCCGGGATCGAGGAATCGGCGCTCGCCGCCCTGGTCGACTCGGTGGACGCCGAAATCCGCGACGCCCTGGAGGCCGCCCGCGCCGACGCCCTGCCCGACGTGGACGCCGCCTTCCGCGACGTCTACACGCCGACCACCCTCACCGCCGGGGCCTGATTTCCGATGCCGAAGCCTTTGCGCTATGTGAACGCCGTCGCCCAGGCCCTCAACGACGCGATGGCCGCCGACCCCGCCGTGATGCTGATGGGCGAGGACGTGGCCGCCGCCGGCGGGCCGTTCAAGGCGACCCGCGGCCTGCTCGACGCCCACGGGCCGGAGCGGGTGCGCGACACGCCGATCTCCGAGGCCTCCCTGGTCGGCGCCGCCGTCGGGGCCGCGCTGACCGGCATGAAGCCGGTGGTCGAGATCATGTTCATGGATTTCGTGACGCTCGCCATGGACGCCGTGGTCAACCAAGCCGCCAAGGCCCGCTTCATGTTCGGCGGGCAGTGCAGCGTGCCGATGGTGCTGCGCACGCCGCACGGCGGCGGGCTGAACGCCGGGCCGCAGCATTCGCAGTGCCTGGAGGCGTGGTTCGCCCACATCCCCGGCCTGCGCGTCGTCTGCCCGGCCACCGTCGCTGACGCCTACAGCCTGCTGCGTGCCGCCATCGAGGCGCCGGACCCCGTCGTCGTCGTCGAGAACAAGGCGCTCTACGCGCTTCAGGGCGACATCGACGTGAACGCCCCGCGCGAGGTCGGCAAGGCGCGCATCGACCGGGCGGGCCGCGACGCCACCATCGTCACCTACGGCGCCACCCTCTACGCCGCCCGCGCCGCCGCCGACCGGCTGGCCACCGAGGGCATCGAGGCGGAAATCGTCGATCTGCGCTGGATCCAGCCCTGGGACGAGGAGGCCGTCTTCGCCTCCGTCGCCAAGACCCACAGGGTGGTCATCGCCCACGAGGCGGTGCAGGCCTTCGGCGTCGGGGCGGAGATCGCCGCGCGCATCGCCGCGGACGCCTTCGACGACCTCGACGCCCCGGTGCTGCGGGTCGGCGCGCCCTTCATGCCCATCGCCTTTGCCAAGACCCTCGAAGCGGCCTATCTGCCCGACGCCGACCGGATCGTCGCGGCGGTCAAGAGCACGCTCGCCTGAACGCCCCACGGGAGGACCAGCATCATGACGGACGAACGCCCCATCCTGACCAGCCGCGACGGCGCCGTGGGCCTGATCACCATCAACCGCCCGACGACCCTCAACGCGCTCGACGTGCCGACCCTGCTGGAGCTGGAACGGGCGCTGGGCGAGCTTGAGAGCGACGACGGCGTGCACGTCATCGTCGTCACCGGGGCCGGCGAGCGCGCCTTCGTGGCCGGCGGCGACATCGCCGACCTCGACAGCCGCCAGGGCCTCGCCCACTATCTCGACTTCGCCGAGGTCGTCCACCGGGTGTTCCGCCGGTTCGAGACCTGCGACAAGCCGACCATCGCCGCCGTCAACGGCTGGGCGCTCGGCGGCGGGACCGAGCTGGTGCTGTCGCTCGACATCCGCATCGCCGCCGACACCGCGAAGTTCGGCCTGCCGGAGATCAATCTCGGCCTGTTCCCCGGCGCCGGCGGCACCCAGCGCATCCTGCGCCAGATCCCACCTTGCCGGGCGCGCGAGCTGGTCTTCACCGGCGACCAGTTCACCGCCGCCGAGGCCGTCGCCTGGGGATTGGTCAACCGCGCCGTCCCCAAGGCCGATCTGATGGCCGAGGCGATGGCCACCGCCCAGAAGATCGCCGCCAAGTCACCGCTGATCCTGAAACTGACCAAGCGCACGCTGCGCCATGGCGCGGAAATGCCGCTCGGCGCCTCGCTGGCCTACGAGCAGGCGATGATCGGGCTGGTGCTGGACAGCCAAGACGCGCACGAGGGCTGCCGCGCCTTCCTGGAGAAGCGCAAGGCCGCCTTCACGGGGCAATGACCATGGTCCGCGAACTGGTGATGCCCAAGCTGGGGCTGACGATGACCGAGGGGGTGCTCGCCGAATGGCGGGTATCGCCCGGCCAGCCCTTCCGCAGCGGCGACGTGCTGCTCGTCGTCGAAACCGACAAGATCGCCTCGGAGGTCGAGGCCGACAGCGACGGCGTGCTGATCGAGACGACCATCCCGGCCGGCGAGACGGTGGCCGTCGGCACCCCGATCGCCCGCTGGTCCGCCAATGGCGCGGGCGCCGCCCCCGCTCCGGAGCCGGCGGAGACGCCCGCCGCGAACCCCGCCCCGACACCCGTCGCCACCAACGCCCGCCCCCTGCCCGCCCCGGTCCGCGCCAACGGGGAGCGCATCCTGTCGACTCCCCTCGCCCGCCGCCGCGCCGAGGGGCTGGGCGTCGATCTCGGGACGGTGACCGGCAGCGGCCCGCGTGGCCGCATCAAGGTGGCCGATGTCGAGGCGGCGGCTCAAACGCGGCCAGCGCCTCAGCCTGCACCCCAGGTGCCAAAGGTCGAGGCTTCCGCCGGGGAACGGTCGAAGCCCACCACCTTGCAAGCGACCATCGCCCGTCGCCTGACCGCCGCCAAGCGCGACGTCCCGCACTTCTACCTCGCCGCCGAGGCCGAGGTGACGGAGCTGGCGGCGCTGCGCGACCGGTTGAACGCCGACACCGAGTCCGGACTTCCGCGGATTTCGATGACCCATCTGGTGCTGGCCGCGGTCGGGCGGGCGCTCGCCGCCATGCCGGAAATGGACCGGGTGTGGGACGACGAGCCTTCCGGCGGCGCGATCCTCAGCCTCGGGCAGGGCGACATCGGCATGGCGGTGGACACGCCGCGCGGGCTGGTCGCCCCGGTGCTGCGCGGGGCGGCGACCCTGCCGCTCGACCGACTGGCGGCGGAGGCCGCGTCGCTGACCCGCCGCGCCCGCGACGGCCGCCTGACGGAGGAGGACTTCCAGGGCGGCGCCGTCACCGTGTCGAACGCCGGCATGCACAACGTCACCTACATGACCTCGATCATCAATCCCGGCCAGTCGAGCATCCTCGGCGTCGGCAGCGTCCGCTCCGTCTTCCGTCCCGACGAGGCGGGAGCCCCGGTGCTGAAGCGCGAACTCGGCCTCGTCCTGTCGGCGGACCACCGGCTGTTCGACGGCGTGACCGCCCTGGCCTTCCTCAACCGCATCATCGCCGGGCTGGAGCGGCCTTTGCGCCTGCTTCGCGCCGCCTGACCTGAAAAAGAGACCCCCCATGGACTTTCAGCTTTCCGAAGAACAGCGCCTGATGATCGAGACGGCGTCGCGCGTCGGCGCCGAGTTCGGTCCCGACTATTGGCGCGAGCAGGACGCGAAGAAGACCTTCCCGACCGAAGCCTGGGCCGGCATCTGCGAATCCGGCCTCGGCGGCGTCTCCCTGCCCGAGGAGTATGGCGGTTCCGGCCTCGGCATGCTCGACATGGCGCTGGTGGTCGAGGCGCTGTCGGCGGCCGGCGGCGGCGCGACGCTGGCTCAGCTCTTCATGATCAACCCGATCTTCGGCGGCGTGGCGCTGGCGAAGTTCGGCAGCAAGGCCCAGAAGGACGCCATGCTGCCCGCCCTGATCCAGGGCAAGCTGAACTTCTGCATGGCGCTGACCGAGCCGAACGCCGGCTCCAACAGCCTGGAGATCCGCACCTTCGCCCACGCCGACGGCCAGGGCTGGCGGCTGAAGGGCCAGAAAATCTGGATCACCGGGGTGCCCGACGCGCAGAAGATGCTGGTGGTCGCCCGCACCACCCGGCTGGAGGAGGCGGGCCGCCGCACCGCCGGCATCAGCCTGTTCCTGATCGACGTCGACCGCGAGGGCCTCAGCCACCAGCCGATCGAGAAGGTCGGCACCAACACACTGGCCTCCAGCACCGTCTATTTCGACGACGTGCGGATCGAGCCGGACGAGCTGATCGGCACGCTCGACGGCGGCTGGCACCAGCTTCTCGACGTGCTGAACACCGAGCGCATCGTCACCACCGCCGGTCTGGTCGGCGCCGGCAGCCTCGCCATCCGGCTGGCGGTGGATTACGCCAAGGACCGCAAGGTGTTCGGCGACAAGCCGGTGGCCGCCTACCAGGGGGTCCAGTTCCCGCTCGCCCAGGCGCACGCCGAGCTGCAATGCGCCCGGCTGATGAACCTGAAGGCGGCGTCCCTGTGCGACACGGGCCTGCCCTACGGCAGCGAGGCCAACATCGCCAAGCTGATCGCGGCGCAGGCGGCGTCCCACGCCATCGAACGGTCGATGCAGGCGATGGGCGGGATGGGCTACGCCAAGGAATACCATGTCGAGCGGCTGTGGCGCGACGCAAGGCTGTTCCGCTTCGCCCCGGTGTCGGAAGAGATGGTGTTGAACTTCATCGCCATGCACGATCTCGGCATGCCGAAATCCTACTGAGCGAAGCCGGCGGATAAGCCGGCCGCACATCCCGAGGGAGGGGACACCCGTGGTCAATCTGAGCGCCTTCATCCGGTTCCACGCGCTGCGCACGCCGGAACGGCTGGCGCTGGTCTATGGCGACCAGCGCATCAGCTACGCCGACTTCCTCGACCGCATCGGGCGCATGGCCGCCTTCCTCCACCGGCGCGGCGTGCGCGAGAGCGACGTGGTGGCGGTGGTGATGAAGAACAGCGCCGCCTTCCTGGAGATCGCCTTCGCCGCCAGCCACCTCGGCGCGGTGTTCCTGCCGATCAACTACCGGCTGGCCGCCCCCGAGGTCGCCTTCATCACCGGCAACGCCGGGGCGGTGCTGGTCTTCGCCGACACCGAGCTGGCGGCGGCGGTGACGGACGACCCACGCGCCGTCCTGGTCGACGCTGCGGCGCAGGCGGACGGGCGGGCGCTGGCCGGCACGGAGGGACCGGTGCCGCCGATGCGGGTGCGCGGCTCGCAGGATCTGTTCCGGCTGATGTACACGTCGGGCACCACCGACCACCCCAAGGGGGTCATGCATTCCTACGAGAACTTCTATTGGAAATGCATGGACCATGTGACCGCGCTGGGGCTGACGGCGGAGGACCGGCTGCTGGCGGTCGGGCCGCTGTACCATGTCGGCGCCTTCGACCTGCCCGGCCTCGCGGTGCTGTGGCTGGGCGGAACGATCTGCCTGCTGCGCGACTTCGACCCCGACACCGCCCTCGCCGCCATCGAGCGCGAGCAACTGACCGGCGCCTGGTTCGCCCCGGTGATGGTCGGGCGCATCCTGTCCCACCCGGAGCGCGGGCGCTACGACGTCTCCAGCCTGAAATGGGCGATCGGCGGCGGCGAGCGCACGCCGGAGCAGCGCATCCGCGACTTCACCGGCCTGTTCGCCAACGCCCGCTACATCGACGGTTACGGCCTGACGGAGAGCTGTTCGGGCGACACGCTGATGGAGGCCGGGCGCGAGATCGAGAAGATCGGCTCGACGGGACGAGCGCTCGCCCATGTGGAGATCGACATCCGCGACGATGCCGGCACCTCCCTGCCCGCCGGGGACATCGGGGAGATCTGCCTGCGCGGACCGAAGGTCACCAAGGGCTACTGGAAGGACCCGGAGAAGACGGCGCGCAGCTTCTACGGCGACTGGTTCCGAACCGGCGACGTCGGCTATCTCGACGCCGACGGCTTCCTGTTCCTGACTGACCGCAAGAAGGACATGATCATCAGCGGCGGCGAGAACATCGCCTCCTCGGAGATCGAACGGGTCGTCTTCCTGCTGCCCCAGGTCGTCGAGGTCGCCGTCATCGCCGTCCCCGACGAGCGCTGGGGCGAAGTGCCGGCGGCGGTCGTGGTGCTGAAGGAGGGCGAGAGCCTCGACGCCGAGACGCTGGAGCAGCACTGCCGCCGGCACCTTGCCGGTTTCAAGATCCCCAAGCGCCTGCTGCTGCGCGAGGCGCTGCCGCGCAACCCGTCCGGCAAG
Source organism: Azospirillum baldaniorum (assembly GCF_003119195.2). Lineage (NCBI taxonomy): Bacteria > Pseudomonadati > Pseudomonadota > Alphaproteobacteria > Rhodospirillales > Azospirillaceae > Azospirillum > Azospirillum baldaniorum. The sequence continues at coordinate 521,948 of NZ_CP022255.1, forward strand.
GTGCTGAAGCGCGTGCTGCGCGATGAACTGGCCCCCGCCCAACCGGAGGACACCCCATGACCGCTCCCGACACCCTGGCGACGGCCATCGCCCGCTTCGTCGCCGGCCTGACCCTGGACAGCCTGCCGCCCGACGTGGTGGAAAAGGCGCGGGTCTGCCTGCTGAACGGTTACGGAATCGCGCTCGGCGGCCACGACACCCCCTACGCCCCGGTGGCGCGGGCGGCGGCGCTGGCCCTGCACGGCGAACGATCCGACGGCGCCACCATGCTGGGCGACAACACATCTGGCAGGAGCCGGCGGACCAGCGTCCCCGGCGCTGCACTCGCCGGTTCCGCGCTGTTCCATGGCCGGGCGCAGGAGGACACCTGCGGCGCCGCCCACATCGGCGCCGTGCTGATCCCGCTGTTGACCGCGCTGGTCGAGGCCGGCGACGGCCCGGTCGAACGGCTGCTGCCGGCCCTGGTCGCCGGCTACGAGGCGGGAGGGCTGCTGGAGAACGCCTTCTCGCCACTGACCACGCCCGCCGGCCTGCGCGCCTCGCCGCTCTACGGCACAGTGGCCGCCGCCGCCGGCGCGGCGTACCTGCTCGGCCTGCCGGAGGACCGTATCGCGGCGGCGCTCGCCAACGCCGCCTCCTTCACCGGCGGCATCCTGCAATCCTTCGACGACGGCACCGACGAGTGGCGCTATCAGGTCGGCGTCGCCGCGGTAAACGGGTTGACGGCGGCGCGGCTGGCGGCGGCGGGCTCGGTCTCCGCCCCCCACGCCTTCGAAGGACGGACCGGCTTCGTCCGCGCCTTTGCCCGTACCGGCTGCGATCCCGTGGAGCTGGCGGTGCGGCTGGGCCGAGACTGGTCGATCCACCGCGTCACCTTCAAGCCCTACCCGGTCTGCGCCTTCAACCAAACCCCGGTCACCGCGGCGCTCGCCCTGCGCGACGAAGTGGCGGGGCGGGCCGTCCGGTCGGTGACCGTGCGCATGAACCCGTTCGAAACCGGCTATGCCGGCATGGATTCGAAGGGACCCTTCGCCAGCATCTCCGGCACGCTGATGAGCATTCCCTTCTGCATCGCGCTGACGCTGCTGCGCGGCGTGCCGACCATGGAGACGATGACCCGCTACGACGACGGCGCGGTCAACGCCCTGGTCGAGCGGGTCGCCCTCGTCCCCGACGAGGGCGTGCGGCGGCTGTGCTGCGCCATCGAGGTGGTGTTGGAGGACGGCACGGCGCTGACCCGCCGCCAGGATATGACGACCGACGACTTCTCCCTGCCCTGGGAAGAGGTGAGCGCGCTGGTCCGCCGCATCGGCGACGAAACCGGGGTGCCCTCCGACGCCTACGACCGGATCGAGCGTTTCGCCCGCGCCCTGCCCGACGCGGAGATCAACGACGTGCTGGAGGCGTTCGGGCGGCTTCCCGATCACCCGCATCAGGCGTCGGTTTCTCTCGTCAAAGGCGTGGGGAACGGCTAAATCCGGGACGGAGAGGGAGATTGCAGGCGATGGTGGCGATGGGGCGGACGGCGGGAAAGAAGACGCGCGTGCAGCGATCGGAAGAGGTCCGCGACGCCCTGTTCCAGGCCGCCGCCGAGGTGGTGGGGGAATACGGCTATATCGACGCCTCGATCACCCGCATCACCCAGCGGGCGAACCTGGCCCAGGGCACCTTCTACAACTACTTCTCCTCGCGACAGGAAATCTTCGACGAGCTGCTTCCGGTGCTGGGCGCCAAGATGCTGGCCCACATCCGCCAGCAGGCCAGCGGTGCCAGGACCTTTCTGGAGAAGGAGGAACAGTCGTTCCGGGCCTTCTTCTCCTTCCTCAAGCGCATGCCCTATTTCCTGCGCATCCTGAACGAGGCGGAGATTTTCGCGCCCAAGGCCCACCGCCAGCACTTCCACAACGTCACCGGCGGCTACATGCGCTTCCTGCACAGCGCCCGCAAGAACGGCGAGATCGCCAACCTCAGCGACGAGGCGCTGGAGCCGCTGGTCTACATGCTGATCGCCACGCGGGGCTATCTCGCCTTGCGCTACACCGACGAGGAAGGCGTCGTCAATCTGCCGGAAGAGGCCGTTCAGATGTACCTGCAACTGCTCTCCAAGGGCCTTCTGACCAAGGAACCGGGTGCGCCGTCGTAAAGACCGCACCGCAACGGCCGCGGGGCGGGCGGCCCTACGCGCTCTTGTTCAGTGACGACAGGAACTCGTCCTCCCACTGCCGCCCCGCCTCCAGCTCGCTGAACAGCCATTCGCGGAACAGCCGGATCTTGGGAAGGTTGGCGGTCGATTTCAGCGTCACGAAGCCATGCCCCTGCGCCCGCAGGCCGCGGGTCGGGAAAGGGATGATGAGCCGGCCCGACAGCAATTCCTGCCGGGCCAGCAGCAGGCTGTCCAGGCACACGCCCATGCCGTTCGCCGCGGCGTTGATCGCCATGAAGGAGCGGTCGAAGCGCAGGCCGCGCTCCATGTCCAACTCGACGCCGCGGTGCCGGTTCGCCCAGTCGCGCCAGCCGACGATGTTGATTTCCGAATGGATCAGGATGTGCCGGCTGATGTCCGACGGCTTACGGATCGGGTTCAGCCCGTTCGCCAGCGCCGGGGAGCACATCGGCACGATGACGTCGTCGGGAAACAGCTCCAGCACGCAGCCGGCCGGCGGCGGGCCGGGGTTGTAGCGGATGTCCACATCCACCGCCCCCGTCGTCAGGTCGATGGGTGAAACCGACGCCCGCAGGCGGATGTCGATGGCGGGATGGATCTCCTTCACCCGCCCCAGCCGCGGCATCAACCACTGCGCGGCGAAGCTGGGCATCGAGCGCACGGTCAGGGTCGTCGTGCCGCTACCCGTCGTCGTGACGTTGCGGGTCGCCGTGTCGATGCGGGCGAAGGCGGCGATGATTTCCGCGGCGTAGGCCCGCCCGTCGTCGGTCAGGGCGACCGACCGGTGCACGCGGTGGAACAGCCGCAGGCCGAGCTGCTCTTCCAGAATCTTCACCTGATGGCTGATCGCCGAGGGCGTCAGGCCGAGATCCTCCGCCGCCGTTGCGAAGGAACCGAGCCGCGCCGCCGCCTCAAAGGCTTGCAAAGCCTTGATGGAAATCCGTTTCCGCATTGCACCATATTCATGAATTCATTTCAGCATTCGGCAATCTTATTCGTTTGTCGAATTCATCTCAAGACCATAGGATTGTTGCAACGATCGGAGGCACGAACCATCCGCCCTCCGTACCGAAAAACCACCAAAACCGAGCGATAACGACGCTCCGCCGCGGCATCTCCAGGGCCGCCACGCCCACGGCCGCCATGGCGGAGCCAGCTTCGAACAAAGGGAGCGAGCATGTTGCTGTCCAACAAGGTGTGCGTGATCACCGGAGCGGCGTCCCAGCGCGGCATCGGCCGGGCCACGGCGCGGCTGTTCGCGCTGCATGGCGGGCGGGCGATCATTCTGGACCTCGACGGCGGTCAGGCCGCCGAAGCCGCCGCCGAGCTGGGCGAGGCGCACCGCGGCATTGCCTGCGACGTGACCGACAAGGCCGCCTGCGTCAATGCCGCCGCTCGCGTGGTCGAGGAGTTCGGCCGCATCGACGTGCTGGTCAACAACGCCGGCATCACCCAGCCGCTGAAGTTCATGGACATCGAGCCGAAGAACTACGAGGCGGTGACCGACGTCAGCCTGCGCGGCACGCTCTACATGAGCCAGGCGGTCGTCCCGCACATGCGCGCCCAGAAGTCCGGCTCCATCGTCTGCATCTCCTCGGTGTCGGCGCAGCGCGGCGGCGGCATCTTCGGCGGCCCGCACTACAGCGCCGCCAAGGCCGGCGTTCTCGGCCTCGCCAAGGCGATGGCGCGGGAGCTGGGTCCGGACAACGTCCGCGTCAATTCCGTCACCCCCGGCCTGATCCAGACCGACATCACCGGCGGCAAGCTGACGCCCGAGCTGCGGGCGGACATCCTCAAGGGCATCCCGCTGAACCGCCTGGGCGACGCCGAGGACGTGGCGCGCTCCTGCCTCTTCCTGGCGTCGGAGCTGTCGTCCTACGTCACGGGCGCCACGCTCGACGTCAACGGCGGCATGCTGATCCACTGACCCTGAAACGCTGGAGACGACTCCCGTGGACACCACCCAACTGGGCCACAACGTTCCCCTGACCGAACGCGCCTACCGCATCCGCCGCAACGCCGTGCTGATGGGCGAGGTGCAGGGCCAGGGCTACATCGGGCAGGCCCTCGACATCGCCGACGTGCTGGCCGTGTCCTATTTCCACGCCATGCGCTACCGGCCGGAGGACCCGCATTGGGAAGGCCGCGACCGCTTCCTGCTGTCCAACGGCCACTACGCCATCGCGCTCTACGCCGCCCTGATCGAGGCCGGCATCGTCCCGGCCGAGGAGCTGGAGACCTACGGCAGCGACGACAGCCGCCTGCCGATGTCGGGCATGGCCGCCTACACGCCGGGCATGGAGATGTCGGGCGGCTCGCTCGGCCTCGGCCTCAGCATCGCGGTCGGCATCGCTCTCGGCCTGAAGCGCAAGGCGTCGGACAACCGCGTCTACACGCTCTTCTCCGACGGCGAGCTGGACGAGGGCTCGGTCTGGGAGGCCATCATGTCGGCGGCCCATTACAAGCTCGACAACCTGATCGGCATCATCGACGTCAACAATCAGCAGGCCGACGGCCCCTCCACCCAGGTGATGGCCTTCGAGCCGCTGGTCGACAAGCTGGAAGCCTTCGGCTGGTTCGTCCAGCGGGTGGACGGCAACGACATGGACGCCGTGGTCGCCGCCTTCGACGCCGCCCGCGACCATCCGGAGCCCAAGCCCCGCATGATCGTCTGCGACACCAAGATGGGCAAGGGCGTGCCCTTCCTCGAAGCCCGCGAAAAGAATCACTTCATCCGCGTGGACGCGCACGAGTGGAAGCTGGCCCTCGACGCGCTGGACGCCGGGAGGACCGCATGAGCACCGCCGCCACCACTGCTGCCGCCAAGCCGCGCCTGAAGACCTCCGCCATGATCGCCTCGATCGCTGGCGAAGGGCAGCGCACCAAGCCCGCCCCCTTCGGCCACGCGCTGGTCGAGCTGGCCAAGGCGCGTCCGGAGATCGTCGGCCTCACCGCCGATCTGGCGAAATACACCGACCTGCACATCTTCGCCCAGGCCAACCTGGACCGCTTCTACCAGATGGGCATGGCCGAGCAACTGCTGATGGGCGCGGCCTCCGGTCTGGCGCACGAGGGCTTCATGCCCTTCGTCACCACCTACGCGGTCTTCGCCTCGCGCCGGGCCTACGACTTCGTGCACCAGACGATCGCGGAGGAGAACCGCAACGTCAAGATCGCCTGCGCCCTGCCGGGCCTGACCTCGGGCTACGGCCCCAGCCATCAGGCGGCGGAGGATCTGGCGCTGATGCGCGCCATGCCGAACATGGTGGTCATCGATCCCTGCGACGCCCTTGAGATCGAGCAGGCGGTGCCCGCCATGGCCGCCCACCAGGGGCCGGTCTACATGCGCCTGCTGCGCGGCAACGTCCCGCTGGTGCTCGACGAATACGACTACAAATTCGAACTCGGCAAGGCGAAGCGGCTGCGCGACGGCGCCGACGTGCTGGTCATCTCCTCCGGCATCATGACGATGCGGGCGCTGGAGGTGGCGAAGGCCCTGGAGGCCGACAAGGTCGACGTCGCCGTGCTGCACGTCCCGACCATCAAGCCGCTCGACACCGAGACCATCCTGGCCGAGGCCGGGCGCAGCGGTCGCATGGTCGTCGTCGCCGAGAACCACACCGTCATCGGCGGTCTGGGCGAGGCGGTGGCCGGCACGCTGCTGCGCGCCGGGGTCGTTCCCAGCGCCTTCCGCCAGATCGGCCTGCCCGACGAGTTCCTGAAGGCCGGCGCCCTGCCGACGCTGCACGACCTCTACGGCATTTCCACCGACGCCATGGTAACCAGCATCAAGGGGTGGCTGTAAGCCGCCCCCAACCCCCGTCGCTCACCCCACCCCGGCTGTCGCAGAAGCGAGGACACCGAAGAACCGCGCCGCGCCCGTTCCCGATACGCTGAACGACAAAAGACCACAGGAGAGGAAACAATGGACAAGAAGCCGCCCCAAACCCCCGCTCAATCGACCCTGGGCCTTCTTCGCCCGAGCCGCCGCGCCGTTCTGGCCGCCGCCGCCGCCGTGCCGCTGGTGACCATCCTGAAGCGCCCGGCCAACGCCGCCGAGTTCCAGTTCAAGTACGCCACCGGCCAGGACCCGACCCACCCGGTCAACATCCGCGCGCAGGAGGCCATCGACCGCATCCGCGAGGCGACGTCCGGCCGGCTCGACATCAAGCTGTTCCCGGCCAACCAGCTCGGCAGCGACACCGACCTGCTGGGGCAGGTGCGCAACGGCGGCGTGGAGATCTTCAACCTCTCCTCGCTGATCCTCGCCACCTTCGTCCCGCTGTCCGGCATCACCAGCATGGGCTTCGCCTTCAAGGACTACGACGCGGTCTGGCAGGCGATGGACGGCGACTTGGGCAAGCATGTCCGGGCGGAGATCGCCAAGACCCCGATCATGACGCTCAGCAAGATCTGGGACAACGGCTTCCGCCACGTCACCTCCTCCACCCGCGTCATCAAGACGCCGGAGGACATCAAGGGCTTCAAGATGCGGGTGCCGCCGGCGCCGGCCCTGACCTCGCTGTTCAAGGCCATCGACGCCGCCCCGGCGCCGATCAACTTCAACGAACTCTACTCCGCCCTTCAGACCACCGTGGTGGAGGGGCAGGAGAACCCGCTGGCGATCATCGCCACCGCCCGCCTGTACGAGGTGCAGAAGTCCTGCAGCCTGACCGGCCATGTCTGGGACGGCTACTGGGTGCTCGGCAACAAGCGCGCCTTCGCCCGCCTGCCCGCCGACATCCAGGCCATCGTCACCCGCGAACTGGACCGTTCGGCGGACGACCAGCGGGCCGACATCGCGGCGCTCACCGAATCGCTGCAGAAGGACCTGTCCGCCAAGGGGCTGACCTTCCACACCATCGACCGCGAACCGTTCCGCAAGGTCCTCGCCGGGACGAACTTCTACGCGGAGTGGAAGGAGAAGTACGGGGCCACCGCCTGGGACCTGCTTGAGAAGGTGACCGGCAAGCTGGGCTGACGCGGTCCGCCGACAGCGGAGGGATGGCGTTTGGCCTTCGTAGCCCTCTCCCCTCAGGGGAGAGGGTGGCCCGAAGGGCCGGTGAGGGGGATGCGCGTGACGGAACGTCCGGCACAAGCGCAACCCCCTCACCCTAACCCTCTCCCCAGAGGGGAGAGGGAAAATCAAATGCGACCGCCGCTTCCCCATCACCGATCGTCCATGCGAAGGGCTGGTTACCATGAACACTCCCGTCAACACGGCGGACGCCGCCGTTCACGGCGCCGGGCGGCCATCGGGCGCCGGCACCGGCTGGCTCGACCGGCTGGACCGCGGCATCGGGCTGCTGGTCGAGACGCCGGCGGCGCTGCTGGTGCTCGCCGAGGTCGGCGTCCTGCTGGTCGGCGTCATCTGGCGCTACCTCCTGCACAGCCCGATCATCTGGTCGGACGAGCTGGCCTCCATCCTGTTCCTCTGGCTCGCCATGTTCGGCTCGGTCGTGGCGCTGCGCCGGGGCGAGCACATGCGGATGACCGCGATCGTCGGCATGCTCCAGCCCCGCACCCAGGCGTTCCTCGACGTGGTGGCGATCACCGCGGCGCTGGCCTTCCTGCTGCTGATGGCCGAGCCGGCCTACGAGTTCGCGGTGGAGGAGGTGTGGGTCACCACCCCGGCGCTGGACATTCCCAACTCCTGGCGGGCGAGCGCGCTGCCGGTGGGCTTCGTCCTGATGATCGCGGTGGCGCTGCTCCGGCTGGCGCGGCTGGGCCGTCCGTCCGACGTGCTGCGGGCGGTGGTGGCGGTCACGGCGGTGGTCGGCGTCATGGCGCTGGCGGCGCCGCTGTTCGCGGGGCTCGGCAACTACAACCTGCTGCTCTTCTTCGTGGTGGGCGTCGGCGCGATGGTGTTCCTCGGCCTGCCCATCGCCTTCGCCTTCGGTCTGGCGACCTTCGGCTATCTGGCGCTCGCCACCTCGACCCCGGCCATCGTCATGGTGGGCCGCATGGACGAGGGGATGAGCCACCTGATCCTGCTGTCGGTGCCGCTGTTCGTCTTCCTCGGCCAGCTGATCGAAATGACCGGCATGGCCCGCGCCATGGTCGGCTTCCTGGCCAGCCTGCTCGGCCATGTCCGCGGCGGCCTGTCCTATGTGCTGATCGGCGCCATGTACCTCGTCTCGGGCATTTCCGGGTCGAAGGCGGCGGACATGGCGGCGGTCGCCCCGGTGCTGTTCCCCGAGATGAAGGCGCGCGGCGCCAAGCCCGGCGACCTCGTCGCCCTGCTGTCGGCCACCGGCGCCCAGACCGAGACCATCCCGCCGTCGCTGGTCCTCATCACCATCGGTTCGGTCACCGGCGTGTCCATCGCCGCCTTGTTCACCGGCGGCCTGCTGCCGGCCGTCGTCCTGGGCGCGGCACTGGCGGCGCTGGTCTGGTGGCGCTACCGCCACGAGGACCTGTCCCATGTCCGCCGCGCCAGCAAGGCGGAGATCGGCAGGGCCTTCCTGATCGCGCTGCCGGCTATCGCGCTGCCCTTCATCATCCGCGCCGCGGTGATCGAGGGTGTGGCGACCGCGACCGAGGTCTCGACCATCGGCATCGTCTACGCGGTGGTCGCCGGCCTGCTGATCTACCGCCAGTTCGACTGGCGCCGCATCTACCCGATGCTGGTCGAGACGGCGTCGCTGTCCGGGGCCATCCTGCTGATCATCGGGGCGGCCACCGGCATGGCCTGGGCGCTGACCCAGTCCGGCTTCTCCAGCTCGCTGGCCGAGGCGATGCGGGCCCTGCCGGGCGGGGTGCCGGTCTTCATCGTGGTGTCGATCATCGCCTTCATCATCCTGGGCAGCGTGCTGGAGGGCATCCCCGCCATTGTGCTGTTCGGACCGCTGCTGTTCCCCATCGCCCGCCAACTGGGGGTGCATGAGGTGCACTACGCGATGATCGTGATCCTGGCCATGGGCATCGGCCTGTTCGCCCCGCCCTTCGGCGTCGGCTACTACGCGGCCTGCGCCATCAGCCGGATCAACCCCGACGAAGGCATGAAGCCGATCATCGGCTACCTCGTGGCGCTGACCATCGGCCTGATCGTCGTCGCGGCGGTGCCCTGGATCTCCATCGGTTTCCTGTGATCCGCCTTCCGGCCCGGTCCCCCGATTCCCCGACGAGTGGATCGGGCCTTCCTCTCCTTCTTCCGTTCAGGAAAGTGATACGGCCATGACGACGGTGGGCTTTATCGGCCTCGGTTCCATGGGCATGCCGATGGCGTGCAACCTGCTGGCCCGCGGTTTCGCGCTGCGCGGCTTCGACGTGCGGCGCGAGAGCGTCGCCGTTCTGGAGGCCCGCGGCGGGCGGGGGGCGGACAGCGCCGCCGCCGCCGCCGAAGGGGCCGACGCCCTGGTCCTGATGGTGGTCAACGCCGCCCAGGCCGAGTCCGTCCTGTTCGCCCAGGGCGCGCTGGACCGCCTGCCGGAGGGCGCCACGGTGATCCTGATGGCGACCTGCCCGCCGGACGCCGTCGCCGTGCTCGCCGCGCGGGTCGAGGCGGCGGGGCGGCGCTTCGTGGACGCTCCGGTGTCGGGCGGCACGGTCGGGGCGGTGGCCGGAACGCTCTCCATCATGGCGGCGGCCCCGGCGGCGACGGTGGAGCGGGTGCGCCCGGTCCTGGCGGCGATGGGCGACAAGGTCTTCCACGTCGGCGAGGCGCCGGGGCAAGGCGCCACGGTGAAGACGGTCAACCAGCTGCTGTGCGGCGTCCACATCGCCGTGGTGGCGGAAGCCTTCTCGCTGGCCGCCAAGGCCGGCGTCGATCTGGCGGTCCTGCTGGAGATCATGAGCGGCTCCGCCGCGTCGAGCTGGATGCTGAAGGACCGCGGCCCGCGCATGCTGGAGGCCGAACCGGGCATCACCAGCGCCGTGGACATTTTCGTCAAGGATCTCGGCATCGTCCTGGAGGCCGGTCGCGGCGCCAAGGCCGCCTTGCCGCTGGCCGCCGTCGCCCACCAGATGTTCCTCTCGGCCTCCGGGCGCGGCGAGGGCGCGATGGACGACAGCCAGGTGATCCGCAGCTATCACCTGCTCAACGGCGTCACGCCAGGATGAGGCGGGGGCGTCGTCAAGGAAACGACGGCGCTCCATCGGTCATGACGGTCTTCGCTCCGGATGCCGGCGGCTCACGCTGAACCGTCGTCATTCGGGGCGCATCAGGTCGCCGGGCTTTGCCCGGCGTTTTTTCTTTCGGCACGACGACGGCAGGGTTCGATGATGAAGGCCCCCGCTGCGCCTCGCCGCCGAGGGAGCCGGCAAGGAAAAAGAAATCCACGAACCTTGATGACAACGTTGTCATTTGCGCCTGACAGCGCTATGATAACGTTGTCATCGGGCGTTATCGCCTCGCCCTCATCCGGCCGATCAGGATTGCCCCCTCATGAGCGTGTTTCTCGATGCCCTGCTCGACAGCAGTTTGGACGACAGCATCCGGGGGGTGCCGCCTGGGACGGCGCCGCTGCGGCTGCGTGATGTCGGCGCCCGGGGTTGGCGACCGGCCGCAGGCGACATGGCGCTTCCGGTGCTGACGCTCGACGAGGATGCCTTCGCCGCCAACCGCGATCTGATCTTCGCCTACGCGCGCCGTCACGGCGTGGCTCTGGCGCCGCACGCCAAGACGCCGATGGCCCCGCAGATCGCCTCCGCCCTGGTGGAGGCCGGCGCCTGGGGCGCGACCGTCGCCAACCTGCAGCAGGCCGCCGTTCTGCTGCGCGCCGGCGTGACCCGGCTGATCCTCGCCAACGAGATCGGTGGCCGGGCCAGCGGCGAGCGGCTGGGCGCGCTGCTCGCCTCCCATCCCGACGCCGACCTGCGCGCCTTCGCCGACTCCCCCGCTGCGGTCGAGACGCTCGCCGCCGCGGCGCGTGCCGCCGGCCGCCCCCCCGAACGCCCGCTGCCCGTCCTGGTCGAGGTCGGCGCCGGCCGCGCCGGCGCCCGCGACCGGGCAGCGGTGGACGCGATCCTCGCTGCGGTCGTCCGCCACCCCGGCCTGCTGGTCCTCGACGGCATCGCCACCTACGAAGGGGCGGTCGCCACCGCCGATCCGGCCGAGACTGCCGCCAACATCGCCGCCCTGATGCGGCGCACGGCGGAAGCCTTCGCGCTGGTGCGCGCGCTGGCCCCGGAGCGGCCGTTGCTGCTCACCGCGGGCGGTTCCGCCTTCTTCGACATGGTGGTGGCCGGTCTGGCGCCGGTCGCCGCGACGGACGGCAACGCCACGCTGGTGCTGCGCAGCGGCGCCATCTTCTTCCACGACCACGGTGTCTACGAACGCGCGCTCGGCGCGCTCGACGCCCGGCAAGGCTTCGCCTGCGGCGGCGCCACGGCGGCCGATTTCCGCCCGGCCCTGCGCCTGTGGGCGGAGGTTCTGACCCGGCCGGAACCGGAACTGGCCATCTGCGGCTTCGGCATGCGCGACGCCTCCTTCGACCAGGGCCTGCCCCGCCCCCTGCGGGTTCACCGCGACGGCACCGCGCTCTCCGCGGAGGGCTTGCGGGTGACCCGGCTGAACGACCAGCACGCCTTCGTCGCCGTGCCGGCCGGCCATGACCTCGCCGTCGGCGACATCGTCGAGCTCGGGATCTCGCACCCCTGCACCTGCATCGACCGCTGGCGGGTGCTGTTCGGCCTCGGCGCCGACGGACGGGTCCGCAGCGCCTACCGCACCTTCTTCGGCTGATCCAAGGCGGCCAGACACGCCATGCAGACATTGAATTTCCAGCAGCTCCTGCGCTACCAGGACCAGCTGATCGACGGCACGCTGCACACGCTGCTGCTGACCCTGGTCGCAGCGGTGATCGGCACCGCCATCGGCGTCGCCGGGGCGGCGGCGGTGCGCAGCGGGCCACGCCCGGTGCGCTGGGCGATCCGCGGCTATGTCGAGCTGATCCGCAACACGCCGTCGCTGATCCAGCTGTTCGTGGTCTTCTTCGTGCTGCCGGGCTTCGGCTTGCGGATGGGAGCCTTCGAGGCGGCGGCGATCGCGCTCGGCCTCTATTTCGGCGCCTACTGCACCGAGATCGTCCGCGCCGGGCTCGACGCCATTCCCGGCAGCCAGGTCGAGGCCGGCCAGTGCCTGGGGCTCACCCGCTGGCAGGTGTTCCGTCACATCGTGCTGCCGCCCGCCCTGCGCAGCGTCTACCCCGCCTTCACCAGCCAGTTCGTCCTGCTGCTGCTCGGCACCTCGCTGGCCTCGCAGATCTCGGCGGAGGAGCTGTTCCACACCGGCGGCTTCATCGAGACGCGCACCTACCGCAGCTTCGAGGTCTATGCCGTCATCTGCGGCATCTACTTCGCCCTGGTGATGAGCTTCAAACTGCTGTTCGCCGCGGTGGGGCACCTCGCCTTCCGCTGGCCGGTGCGGCGCTGACGGAGACACCGGCCATGCGTTCCTTTTCCCTCGCCGACTTCCTGTCGCTGCTCAGCGCGCTGCAATGGACGGGTGTCCTCGTCCTCATCGCGCTCGCCTTCGGCGCCCCGCTGGCGCTGGGGCTGGCCCTGATGCGGACCAGCGCCCGCCGCGCGCTTCGCTGGACCGCCACCGCCTTCCTCCAGCTCGTCCAGGGCGTCCCGCTGCTCGGCCTGCTGATGTTCTTCTACTTCGGCATGCCGGTCTTCCTCGGGGTGGAGATGCCGCCGCTGGTCGCCGTCGGCATCGCCATGACCGTCTACACCGCCTCCTTCCTCGGCGAGATCTGGCGCGGCGGCATCGAGGCGGTGAAGCACGAGCAGTGGGAGGCCGCCGCCTGCCTCGGCCTGTCGACCTGGCACCAGTTCCGCTACGTCATCGCGCCGCAGGCCTTCCGCATGGCGCTGCCGCCGACCGTCGGCTTCCTGGTCCAGCTGATCAAGGGCACGTCGCTGGCCTCCATCGTCGGCTTCGTCGAACTCGCCCGCGCCGGCCAGCTGGTCAGCGCCGCCACCTTCCAGCCCCTGCTGGTCTACTCGATCGTCGCGGCGATCTACTTCGCCGCCTGCCTGCCGCTCACCCTGTGGGCGCGTTCCCTGGAGGCCCGTCTCAATGGCGCTCGTTGACATCAAGAACGTTACCAAGAGCTACGGTTCCATCGAGGTGCTCAAGGGGGTTTCGCTCAGCATCGACGAGGGCGAGATCGTCACCATCATCGGCAAGTCGGGCTCCGGCAAATCGACCCTGCTGCGCTGCATCAACGCGCTGGAGCGCATCGACGGCGGCGCGATCACGGTGGAGGGCCAGTCGGTGCGCACCGACATGCCGAACCTGCGCGGCTTCCGCCAGCGCGTCGGCATCGTCTTCCAGGCCTTCAACCTGTTCCCGCACCTGACGGTGGAACGCAACATCACGCTGGCCCCGATCCTCAACAAGCGGATCGCCAAGGCGGAGGGCCGGGCGCTGGCGCTCGACGTGCTGGCCCGCGTCGGGCTGGCCGACAAGATCGACGCCTATCCGGCCCAGCTCTCGGGCGGGCAGCAGCAGCGCGTCGCCATCGCCCGCTGCCTCGCCATGGGGCCGCACCTGATGCTGTTCGACGAGGTGACCTCGGCCCTCGACCCGGAACTGGTCGGCGAGGTTTTGAAGGTGATGGAGGACATGGCGCGGCAGGGCATGACGATGGTCCTGGTCACCCACGAGATGGGCTTCGCCCGCAACGTCGCCTCCAAGATCGTCTTCATGCACCAGGGCCGCGTCTGGGAGGAGGGGCCGCCGGCGGAACTCTTCGCCAATCCCCGCACCCCCGAGCTGCGAAGCTTCATCGCCTCCGCGCGCTGAGCCACCACCGGTCTCCCTTCACCGAGCACTTTCACCGACCCCTTGAGGGCCGGACAACCACCAGAACAGAGGAGCAATGTCGTGAGACTCTTCCGGACCCTCGCCGCCGCCGTGGCGGTCTGCGCCACCGTCGCCCTGTCCGCCGCCGCCCTGCCGTCCGCCGCGAAGGCGGATGCCCTGCAGAACGTGCTGTCGGCCGGCAAGCTGCGCGTCGGCGTGCTGATGGACGCCGCCCCCTGGGGCTTCAAGGACGCCAAGGGCGAGGCCGCCGGCCTCGACATCGACCTTGCCAAGCTGATGGCCGCCGACATGGGCGTGAAGCTGGATCTGGTCCAGGTGACCGGCGCCAACCGCATCCCCAGCCTGCTCGCCAACAAGGTGGACGTGCTGATCGCCGCCGCCGGCGCGACGCCGGAGCGCGCCCAGCAGGTGACCTTCTCCCAGCCCTATGCCGCGGTCAATCTCGGCGTCTACGGGCTGAAGGGGATGGCCACCGCCACCGATCCGGCCGAGCTGAAGGGCCACAGCATCGGCGTCGCCAAGGGCTCGACGCTCGACATCTGGCTGACCGACAACGCCCCCGGCGCCAAGCTGGTCCGTTTCGAGGACACCCCCGGCGCCATCGCCGCCTATCTGGCCGGCCAGGTCGAGGCCTTCGCCGAGAACAGCGCCATCGCGCTGAAGGTCTCGGAGGACAATCCCGGCAAGGATGTCGAGCTTAAGTTCCTGATCCGCCAGTCGCCGGCCCATGTGGCCGTCCGCCACGGCGAACAGGACATGGTCAACTGGATCAACACCTTCCTGTTCTACAACCGCCTGAACGGCAAGCTGAGCGCCCTTCAGATGAAGTGGTTCAAGGAAAAGCAGACGCTTCCGCAGATGTAATCCGCCGTTCGGCATCGCAAGAGAGGTTTCATTCGATGATCACGAGGTTCCAGGTCGGCTCGCGCATGAGCCAGGCCGTCGTCTGCCAGGGCATGGTCCACATCGCGGGCCAGGTCGCCAACAACCGCAAGGGGTCGATCGGGGAGCAGACCCGGGACGTGCTGGCGAAGATCGACGCCCTGCTGGAGGAGGCCGGCACCGACAAGTCCAAGCTGGTCGCCGTCAACGTCTTCCTGCCGCACATCACTGACTTCGACGCCATGAACGAGGTCTACGACGCCTGGATCAACCCCGCCAACCCGCCGGCCCGCGCCTGCACCGAGGCGCGGCTGGCCGACCCGGACCTGCGCGTCGAGATGACGGCGCTGGCCGCCCTCTGAAGGGCCTCTTAGGCGAACCGGAGGGGGCGCCGGGCAGCCGCTGCCCTGGCAAACGCTGTTAAGGCGCCCCTCCGCCACAAGGTTTTTGGAATGCACACTGGCCTCTACCACGCGCTCGATTTCGCCGCCGACGGCAAGTCGCTGGATTTCCTCAGCATCCCGTTCTCGGTGGACCGCTCCCCCTATTATCAGGTGAAGGTCCCGGTCTGCCGCGTGCGCAACGGGGCTGGTCCGCGCGTGCTGCTGATGGCGGGCAACCATGGCGACGAGTATGAAGGCGAATTGCTGCTGGGCCGCCTGTTCCGCCGGCTCGACCCCGCGCGCATCCGCGGCGAGGTGACGATCCTGCCGGCCACCAACGCGCCGGCCGTGATGGCGGCGCGGCGCCGCTCGCCGCTGGACGAGGGCAACCTCAACCGCGCCTTTCCCGGCGACCCCGCCGGATCTCCGACCTTCCGGCTGGCGCATTTCCTCGAACACGAGCTGTTTCCGCGCCATGACGTGGTGTTCGACCTCCATTCCGGCGGCACCTCCATGGCCCACCTGCCTTGCGCCCTGATCGAGCGGCAGGGCACGCCCGACCGGCTGGGCCGCGCCCTGGAGCTGATGCAGGCGCTGGGCATGCCCTATGGCTTCGTGGCGGAGAACGGCGCGACGGCGCCGACCTCGATGGCGGCGGCGGCGCGGGCCGGCGTCATCGGCATCAGCGGAGAGTTCGGCGGCGGCGGCACGGTGACGCCGGAGACCATGGCCTATACCGCCCGCGCGATCGACAACCTGCTGATCGCCGTCGGGTTGACCGACGCGCCGGTGCTCTCGGTCGCCGGGGCCGCCCCTGCCCCCATGCAATTGCCTATGCAACTGCTTCAGCTTGACAGCCACCGGCAGGCGATTTACGCGCTGCGGCGCGGCTGGTTCGAACCGGCGGTCGACATCGGGGCGCGGGTCGCCGCCGGTGACCTCGCCGGCTGGTTCCACGACCTGACCCGGCTCGACCAGCCGGAGGAGGAGTTGCGCTTCCAGGAGGCGGGCATCGTCATCTCGCGGCGCCTGCACAGCGACAGCGAGGCCGGCGACTGCCTGATCCAGGTGGCGCGTCCGGTCGAGGAGGCGGGCATCCTGGCGCGCGCGGCCTGACCGCGGATTGACAACCGCGGACCAACAGACGGGAGACGGGCGGCATGAGTGACACCGGTGCGGCAAAGCGTCCGCCGACCATTGACGACGTCCTCCGCCTGCGGGCAGCGGAACCGCTTTCCTCACGCGACGGGGACCCGGTCGAAGGGGTGGGCCGCGAGGGGGCGGCTCCGCCGCGCATCGTCGAGATCGCCCGGCTTGCCGGTGTCTCGCCGATCACCGTCTCACGCGCCCTGCGCCATCCGGAGAAGGTGGCCGAGACCAAGCGCCGCAAAATCCTGGAGATCGTGGAGCGCACCGGCTACGCCACCAACCCCCATGCCCGCGCGCTGAGGTCCGGCCAGTCGAACATCGTCGCCGCCTTCGTCTCGAACCTGCAGAGCCAGCAGTTCTGCCTCGCCGTGCAGGGCTGCGGCGAGGTCCTGGAGCCTCAGGGCTACCAGCTGATGATCGGGCAGACCTCCTACTCCTACGCCAAGGAGACGACGATGATCCAGTCGCTGCGCGAGATGCGTCCGGCGGCGGTCATGTTCACCGGCGTCATCGAGATCGAGGAGAACCGGCGGGCTTTGCGGGCGCTGGGAATCCCGATCATGGAGACCTGGGCCTATCCCCGCGACCCGATCGACATGCTGGTCGGCTTCTCGAACATCGACAGCGGCCGCCTGGCGGCCGAGCATTTCGCCGAGCGCGGCTATCGTCGCATCGGCTTCATCGGCCGCCGCAGCGGCCGCGGCGCCCTTCGCCTCACCGGCTTCCGCGAGGGCGCCCGCGCCGCCGGTCTCGACATCGTCGCCGAACTGTCGGTCGACGGGGTGAGCAGCATGGTCGACGGCCGCCGCGCGCTTGGCGACCTCCTGTCGCGCAACGCGGCGGTCGAGGCGGTGTTCTGCGCCAACGACCTGCTGGCGACCGGCGCGTTGCTGGAAGCGCGCCGGCTGGGCATGCGCCTGCCCGACGACATCGCCATCCTCGGCTTCGGCCACAACGACGTCGCCGAAGAGCTGCCGCCCGGCCTGACCACCATCGGGATCGACAGCCGCGACCTCGGCCGCCAAGCCGGATCAATGATCCTGCAACGGATGCGCGGCGAGATGCCTTCGGAACCGACCCGCGCCGTCGAGCTGACTCTGACCCGCCGCGGCAGCAGCTGACGCGCGCTCGGGCTTGAGCCGGCGGTGCCGGACCGCCAGCGGCTGGCAACAAATCAGCCTGGGATGGACGACATGGCTGCGTGGGCAACAGCGCAACACGCCGCCTGCGCCGGCTTGGCTGGCCCAACCGAACCGGGAAAGCACCGGGTCCTCCGCCCTGCCCAAACATGGAGCGTTTGGACGGGGCAATGCCCTGGCCAAGCCACGCTCGGGGTCCTGTTCGCTCCCCTCCCCCACCGGCATGACGGTGGCTCAGGATCAGCTTCCCAGAAGGTTGGTGCGGACTTGCAGCAGATGCTCCTGAAGGGCGGCACGGGCCTGATCCCCGTCACGGTCCTTGAGCGCGCTGACGATGCGCCGGTGCTGCTCCTCATAAACGGCGCGCCGCGCCGGCGTGAGGCTGCGCACCTTTAGGCGAGCCCATTCCGGCTGGTTTCGGATGGCGTTGATCGCGTCGTAAACATCCGCCAGCAGGCCGTTCTTGGCCGCGCCGATGATCGCCACGTGCAGCATGCCGTCCCAGTGTTCGAACTCCGGAACGTCCTGGGCGCGCTCGGCATGGGCCAGGCATTCCTCCATCCGGTGGAGATCCGCCGCGGTGGCCCGTCCGGCAGCCAGTTCCGCCGCCTGCGGCTCGACCATCAGCCGCAGTTCCATGATCTCCGCCGGACTGGCGCCGATGATGCGGCTGGTCAGGCTTTGGTCCTCGCCCGTGGCCCTCACCGTTGCCTCCGACGTGACGAACGAGCCGCGGCCCACATGACGGACGATCTTGCCCTGCTCCTCAAGCACGCGAAGGCTCTTGCGCAACGTGTTGCGGGAAACGTTGAAGCGCTTCTCCAATTCACGCTCGGTCGGCAGCTTGGTGCCCGGCCCCCAGGTTCCGTCGGCAATGCATTGTTCGATCAACGCAACAACCGCGCTCGCTCCGGAAGCAGCCCGATCCCTGAGATTCAGCGCGTCCATAACCCGTTCCACCAACATTTTTGCTCCATTCTTCATCCAATATGGCGCGTCATCAGCCGCCGCGCAATCTCAATTTTAGGGTTCCGGCTTACGGATCCTGACAACCGGTTCAGAAAAAATGGACCAGACGCATTTTCTTCTTGACCAATCATGAGCCGTGATCGTCATATTGGATCACTGATGGCGCTGATAGCGTCGTATTGGTCCTGATAATGGCTCATAATTGGATCAAAGGAGGCAGCGCATGAGATTCGTCACCTTCCAACATGATGGACGCCGCAAGCTCGGGGTGATCGATCCGGACACGCAGCGGGTTTGGCCGATCGAATCCGTTCTCGGCGAACCGGTCCGTGACATGCTCGATCTCATCCGCCGTTACGACGCGGCCAAGGGCGAGATGACGCTTGGTTCCGTGGGGATTCCGCTGACCGACGTCCGTGTCGACGCGCCGATCCCGCGCCCCGACCGCAACATTTTCTGCGTCGGCAAGAACTACCACGACCATGCCCACGAGTTTACCCGCAGCGGTTTCGACGCCGGGTCGAAGGTGGCGACCGACGCAATCCCGGAAGCGCCGATCTTCTTCACGAAGCCGCCGGAGACGGTGATCGCCAATGGTGATCCAATCCGTTACCCGCACGGAGTCAGCGACAGCCTCGACTATGAGGCCGAGCTGGGTGTGGTCATCGGCAAGGGGGGCCGCGGGATCACCAAAGCCGAAGCCTACGACCATGTCTTCGGTTACGTCATCATCAACGACATGACGGCGCGTGACTGGCAGTCGCGCCATAAGCAGTGGTTCCTGGGCAAGAGCTTCGACACCTTCTGCCCGATGGGCCCATGGCTGGCGACGACCGACGAGGTCGACGCGGCCAATCTGGCGCTACGCTGCTGGGTGAACGACGAACTCCGCCAGAACGCCAACACACGCGATCTGATCTTCGACATTCCGACCATGATCGAGACCCTGTCGGCCGGAATCACGCTGTACCCCGGCGACATCATCGCCACCGGCACGCCGGCCGGGGTCGGCATCGGCTTCAACCCGCCGAAGTTCCTGAAGCCGGGCGACCGCGTGACGATCGAGATCGACGGGCTCGGCCGGCTCAGCAACGTGCTCGACTGAGCACGGGCGGCCATTCTGCAACGGCAACAAGGGAAACACCTTATGGCACAGCATCTGGCTGTCGAGGTTCATGGCGCGGGCGACCCGGTGATCCTGATCCATGGCCTGGGCGGCACCTCCAACGTGTTCACCCCGCAGGTCGGCGCGTTGTCGCGGTTCTTCCAATGCGTGCGCTTCGACCTTCCCGGTTCCGGGCGAAGCGCCATCACCGACGACGTCTCGATTTCCGGCTTCGTCGATGCGGTCGTGGCGGTCCTCGACAGCCGCGGCATCGAGCGCGCCCATGTAGTCGGCCATTCGCTCGGCACCGTCGTGTGCCAGCATCTCGCCATCCGCCAGCCGGAGCGGGTGCGCAGCCTGTCGTTGATCGGGCCGCTTCACGCGCCGCCCGAGGCCGCCCGGCCGGCGCTCCGCGACCGTGCCGCCAAGGCGCGCGCCGACGGTATGGTGGGCATCGCCGATGCGGTCGTCCAGGGCGGCACCTCGGCCGACACCAAGGCCAACCGGCCGGAGGTGGCGGCGTTCGTGCGCGAGATCCTGATGCGTCAGGACCCGGAAGGCTATGCCCGCACCTGCGAGGCCTTGGCCGCCGCCGAGCCCGCCGACGTGGCGCGGATCGCCTGCCCGACGCTGCTCATCACGGGCGACGAGGACGGCACGGCGCCACCCCCGGCCGTACGGGCCCTGGCGTCGAAGATCCCGGGATCGAACCTGCGCATTCTCGATCGCTGCGGCCATTGGACGACGTTCGAGCGTCCGGCGGCGGTCAACGAAGCGCTGGTCAACTTCCTGTTCTCCGTCGCCTGAGCACCTTGCGGAAAAGCGCACCGCCGTGACGCGTCCCCATGGCGGACGCGGCCCATCAAAGGAATGGCCCATCAAGAAGGCGGTGTCGTTCGGATGGCGGAGCCACGGTCCCGGCAAAGCCATCCGCAGCACGAACGAAACAATAAGCCGGCAAACCGGCATCCCCGATCGACCAGGAGGAAACGATGCAAACGACTCTCTTCACCAACGTGCGCGTCCTCGACAGCACCGGCGAGCAGCCCTTTGCCGGCGAAGTGCTGGTCCAAGGCAACCGCATCGCCGAGATTTCCAGGCAGGAAGGGACGATCTCCCGCGACGCGCACCGCCACGTGAACGGCGGCGGCGCCACGCTGATGCCGGGCCTCATCGACTCGCACCTGCACCTGTCGTGGAACAACCAGCCCACGCTCGCGGCCATTCAGCAGATGCCGCCGGAAGAGCATGTCCTCTTCGCCGCCGACATGGCCAAGCTGGTGCTGGACGCCGGCTTCACGGCGGGCTTCGGCGCCGCCGCCGCCAAGCCCCGCCTGGACGTGGTGATCCGCAACGCCATCAACGCGGGCCAGATCCCCGGGCCGCGGTACCGCGCGGCGGGCCAGGAGATCGCCACGCCCGGCGGGCTTGGCGACACGTCGCCGCCGCACATCGAGCACGAGGGTCTGAATTTCGGCATGATCGTGTCCGGGCCGGAGGAGGTCCGCCGCGCCGTCCGCAAGTTCATCAAATACGGCGTCGACAACATCAAGCTGAACCTGTCGGGCGAGGAGATCACCGGGGTCGGGGCCGAGGTGACGCCGATGGCGCGCGAAGAGATCGCCGTGGCGGTGAGCGAAGCCAAGATGCATGGGAAGACCCTGTGCGCGCACGCACGCTCCTCCAAGTCGGTCAAGCTGTGCGTCGAGTTCGGCATCGAAGGCATCTTCCACGCCTCCTACGCGGACGAGGAAGCCCTCGACATGCTGGAAGCGGTGAAGGACCGGCACTTCGTGGCGCCCGGTCTGGCGTGGCTGCTCACCACCGCCCGGGAAGCGGGCGCGTATGGCATCGCCCCCGGGTCGCCGCTGTCGCAGCAGTACGAACGCGAGTTGGAGATCGCCGTCGACAGCATGAGGAAGATGCACAAGCGCGGCATCCGGGTTCTCCCCGGCGGCGACTATGGGTTCGCCTGGCAGCCGCACGGCACGAACGCCCGCGACCTCGAGATTTTCGTGAACCTGCTCGGCTTCACGCCGATGGAGGCTCTGGTGTCCGCGACCCGGTCCGCCGGGCAGATCATGGGCATGGGCGACGAGCTGGGCGTGATCCGGGAGGGCTGTCTGGCCGACCTCCTGCTGGTCGACGGCGATCCTCTCGCGGACGTCACCATCCTGCAGGACCGCAAGCGCCTCCTGGCGATCATGAAGGACGGTGTCTTCCACAAGGCGCCGGAAGCCCCCGCCCCACGCGAGCGTGTCTGAAACCAATCCGGACCCGGCCGTTCCCGGCGCATCGCTCCCGGCGGAGGCTCCGCCTTCTCGCCGGGAGCACGGACGCTCGCAACGGCTGGGTCATCGCACAGGCCATGAATAGGAGGGGGACGCGCGATGGACGATCTCGGCTGGCGCAGCGTGCTGTTTGTCCCGGCATCGCGGCCCGACCGCTTCGACAAGGCGCTTGCCGCCGGCGCCGATGCGGTCTGCGTGGATCTGGAGGACGCCGTGGCGCCGGCTCACAAGCAGGATGCCCGTGCCGCGGCCATGCGCTTCGTGGCGGATGGCAGCAACGGTGGCAGTGGCGGTGGCGGTGGCGGTGGCGGTGGCGGTGGCGGTCCCGACCGCGTGATACGCATCAACACGTTGCGCAGCGTGGCGGGGATGCGCGATGCGCTCGCCCTCATCGAGGCGCGCCCCTCGGGTGGCACCGTAGTCGTCCCCAAGATCGACTCGCCCGAGGAGGTCTGCTGGCTCGACCAGTTGCTGACCGAAGCGGGACTCGATCTTCGCTTGGTGGCTCAGATCGAGACGCTGCGTGGGGTCGATCAGGCAGCCGCCATCACGGCCGCGTCCCGCCGGGTGAGCGCCGTCATGTTTGGAGGCTTGGATCTGGCGGCTGAACTCGGCGTCCCGGCGTCCTGGGATGGGCTTCTGTACGGTCGATCGCGGGTCGTCCACGCCGCCGCGCGGGCCGGCATTCCGGCCATCGACATGCCCTTCGTCGCGGTGCGCGACGCCGACGGGTGCCGCGCCGAGGCGCAGCGCGCCCTGGCTCTGGGCTTCACGGCGAAGATGGCCATCCATCCGGGCCAGGTTCCCACCATCAACGACGCCTACACACCGACACCGGACGAGGTCGCCGACGCCGAGCGGATCGTCACGGCCTGGAAGAACGCTCCGGACGGCGTCATCCAAGTCGACGGGAAAATGGTCGAACGCCCGATCGTGCTCGCCATGCGACGCACACTGGCCCGCGCGCAGGCTCCCGAACGCGCATCCACATCGACGCGGCATGGTGATGCCGCGTGACGGCCTTGCGGCTGGCTTGGGCCGGCCTGCGAGGGCGAACTTTATAAGCAGAAAGAAGGGGGGAAAAAGGCAATGCGCAGACACGGATCATTCCGGACGAGGCTGGCGCTGGGAGCCATCGTGGCGGCGACCGCCGGCGCCGTTCTGGCGTGCCCATCCATGGCGGCGGACGTCCGGACGGGCGCCGGCCCGTCGGGGGGCGGCAACCGTCCCAACATCCTGCTGATTCTTGCCGACGATTTGGGCTATTCGGACATCGGTGCGTTCGGAGGCGAGATCCAGACGCCCAGTCTCGACGCCTTGGCGCGCTCCGGTCTCCAACTGACCAACTTCCATGTGTCGCCAGCCTGTTCGCCGACGCGGGCCATGCTGATGGCCGGCACCGACAATCACGTGGCCGGACTGGGGACGATGGCGGAACTGCCGACGCCGGAGCAGAAAGGAAAAGCGGGCTACGAGGGCACCCTCGGCACCAACGTCGTCCCGTTCCCGGAACTGCTGCGCGATGCGGGCTATCACACCTACATGGCCGGCAAGTGGCATCTGGGCATGACGGAGGAACTCAGCCCTCCGGCGCGCGGCTTCGATCAATCCTACGCCATGCTCCAGGGCGGGGCGGGGTTCTTCGACCAGACCGGCAATGCGCCGCCACCTGACGGCAAGGGCACGACCAAGGCGCGCTACCGCGAGAACGGCAAGCCGGTCGAACTGCCGAAGATCGACTACACGACGAATTTCTACACCGACAAGATCATCGAATACATCGGCAGCAACAAGGCCGATGGGAAGCCCTTCTTTGCCTATGCGGCCTACACGGCCCCGCACTTCCCCCTGCAGGCGCCCGACCACCTCATCGAGAAGTACAAGGACACCTACAAGGCGGGATACGAGGCCATTCGGAACGAGCGCTTCAAGCGCATGCAGGCCGCGGGGCTGATCCCGGCAAACATGACGCCGTCCGAGCCGCCCGCGCTCTGGCCGAAATGGGAGCAGCTTTCCCAGCAGCAGAAGGATGTCGAAGCGCGCCGGATGGCGGTTTACGCGGCCATGGTCGATGCCCTGGACCAGAACGTCGGCCGATTGGTGTCCTACCTGAAGGAGATCGGCGAGTTCGACAACACCATCATCGTCTTCCTGTCCGACAACGGCGCCGAGGGGAACGACATTCTCGACCTTGTCCCTGCCGCGTGGGTCGAGGAAACCTTCGACAACAGCCTGGACAACATCGGGCGTCCGGGCTCCTACGTCGGCTATGGGCCGGGGTGGGGCCATGTGAGCGCCGCCCCCTTCCGCCTTTTCAAGGCGTTCCCGACCGAGGGCGGCGTGCGTTCGCCGACCATCATCTCGTACCCCAAGCTGGCGCATCGCGGAAAGATCGACGGCCAGATCGCCTCGGTGATGGATCTGGCGCCGACCTTTCTTGAGGCGGCCGGGGTCAAGCACCCTGGACACAGCCACAAGGGGCGCACCGTCCATCCCATGCAGGGAACCTCCCTCTGGCCCTATCTGAACGGCCGGTCCGATCGCGCCCACCCGACGGATTACGCGTTGGGGATGGAGCTGTTCGGGCGTGCCTCCATCAAGAAGGGCGACTGGAAGCTGGTGTGGGTGAACCAGCCCTGGGGAACCGGCGGGTGGGAGCTCTTTAATCTTGCCGATGATCCCGGCGAGACCCGCAATCTCGTCGATGCCCAACCGGAAAAGGTCAAGGAAATGATGGCCTCCTGGGATGAGTACCGGGAGAAGAACGGTGTGATCTTCGATGAGAAGATCGCCGGCCAGCTTCAGTACAGCAATGGCACGCGCTACTACCAGGAGCTTGAGTGGTAAGCGATGCGACAGCGGCGGCCGGGCATGACACGGCCGCCGGCCACGACCGGGACGCGGCCGATCGCGAGGAAAGACAGACTCATGGCCAACAAAAGCACGGTCTTCTTCACGGCACTCGTGACGGCCGGGGTTGGTGCCGCCGCGGGGCTGGCGATGTTCGCCTGGCCTGCCCAGGCTCCAGCCATGCCGAACGTCGCGGAGGACACGCTGTGCGACGGTTCCGCCGCGGCCCCCGGCACGAAGGAGGCGCCTCCCGGCATGGTGTGGATTCCGGGGGGCGATACCCGGATTGGCTCCGACCAGCATTACCGCGAGGAAGGGCCGGTGACGCGGGTGAGCGTCGATGGCTTCTGGATGGACCGGACCGAAGTCACGAACGCCCAGTTCCGCCGGTTTGTCGAAGCGACGGGGTATGTCACCGAGGCGGAACGCGTCGTCGACGGAACCGGCGCCGATGCGCGCCGGCCCTCCGGTTCCGTGGTCTTCGTCGATCCGACCTCCCAGGCCGGGAGGAGCGACACGTGGTGGCGCTTGCTTCCTGAAGCGAACTGGCGCCATCCGGAGGGTTCCGGCAGCGACATCGGGGGCCGCGAGAACCACCCCGTGGTGCATGTCACGTACAACGATGCCGTCGCGTATGCGCGATGGCTCGGCCGGGAACTTCCCACCGAGGCGCAGTGGGAGCACGCGGCCCGGGGCGGGCTGGATGGTGCGCCCTACGCCTGGGGCGGCGAGTTCACCCCTCAGGGCGTGGCGATGGCCAACACGTGGCAGGGGTTTTTCCCGATCCAGAACACGCGGGGTGACGGCTATCCGGCGACCGCCCCGGTGGGCTGCTTCACGGCGAACGGTTACGGGCTGCGGGATATGATCGGCAATGTCTGGGAATGGACGTCGGATTGGTATCGGCCGCGGCATGACGGTCTGGGCGACGTCAACCCGACCGGTCCCCGGCAGGAGGACAGTTACGATCCCCGGCAGCCGGGGGTTCCCAGCCGGGTGATCAAAGGAGGCTCCTTCCTCTGCGCGCAGAACTTCTGCCAGCGGTACCGGCCGGCGTCACGCCATCCGCAGGAGGTCGGCGTCGGAGCAAGCCATCTGGGGTTCCGGACAGTGCTGAATACGAGGTAGGGCAAGCGCCGAGACGGAACGGCAGCGTCACCGTTCGGCCGCGTGTGGTGGCTGCGAGCGGCGTTCGCTTCATGGCACACCGCCAGAAACCCAAACGGAGGTGGGGCCGCTGCCTACGACAGCGGTCCCATCCATGCAACAGCCCGACCCTGGCGATCCTCGTCGCGTGAGCTGATGTGGCGAAGGCCATCCATCACATCGGCTCTCGCCCCGGTCCTCACGCCGGCTGATTCCATGGCCGCGCCGATACAGGTATCGGATTCAACCCACCAGCTGAAACGCCGGCTCGCGGAGGAGAACGAACCGTGATTCGATTTCCCTTTCACGGCGGAGAGGAGCGAATGCCAGCGATGTTGCCGATCCGCGAAAGGGTCACTGCACAAAAGAACCCCCGGAATCGGGATGATGGGCGGTCACGCCAACCCTGGAGCCATCGTGAGAGGGCGCAGAAAGGAGCGCTGGGGCGCGGCGGAGCTCACGTTCACCCTGCCCTCTCACATCCCGGACAGTTTGCGCACTTTCATGCCAGGACCCCAGCCGCCGCCCCAGACCCATCCCCTGTCAGCCAAACTGTCGAAACGGGCTGACCGGGGGCATGTCATGAACCGTCTTGCCAAAAAAGAATCGTGGATCGGCGATGACGATAGCCACAGTCAACGCGAAGAGAAGTCCCGTCTGGATTATCTTGGTGTCCGGGTGAGTTTGGAACAGCTCGTTGAACAGACCTGCGCTCAGGTGGAATACGATGGCGACAAGGATGCTGCGGTTCGCACGGTAATAGAGCCAATTCATGATCAACACGAACGGGAACAGGCTCAACGCGAAGTTCAGCGTGTGAATCCAGCCGCTTTCGGCGATCTGCGCCTGATAATAATGAGCGACCATGCCGAGTGGTGCATGCCAGACCGTCCAATAGAAGGCGAAAACGATCGAGGTCCAGAACAGCGTCATGCTGCGCCTAAGGCAGTCGGTCCCGTAGGAATGCCAGCTCAACTCCTCGATGATCGGCGCCAGAACCAACGGGAACCAGCCCGGCAGGATGCCAGCGGAAAAGGACGCATGGGCCGCAAAACGGAATTGTTCGGTGCTGTAGCCGAGCAGAAGGGAAAGAGCCTGCGCAAGCAGGATGCTTCCGAGCATGATGCCCGCGCCCAGCGTCGCAAGGCGCAGCTGCCGCCAGTCGGGCCGGACCAGACGGCGACCCAAGTCGTTGCGCAGAACCGGGTCACCTCGCGTCAACCGCCAGGCGGTGAGGAACGGAAAGAGCAGACCGAGCAACAAAAGCACTGCCACCGTCGTCAGGCCGGCAGGGCCGATTCCGTCCAGATGGCTCAGCCACACCGCGCCACCCCAGGCCGTCCATGAGCCCAACGTGGCGAGGGCATAAAAAGTCCAAGGGTGGTTGTAGCGTTGAATGATCTGATCTTCGGTCATGATTGCACCCTTCCCGCTCCGGCCAAAACGGCCAGAAATGCCGAGACGAGACTGTCCGGGCGCGCGCCGAGCGCGCGTTCGGTCAGGCGCAGCGTCGCCATCAGCCGCATGCCATGCTCGTCCTGCGACCAGCCGAAGCGCGGGTTACCGAGCAGAAAGGCCTGTCCGGCGAGGATGAACTGAATGGTCGACAGCGGGTCCTCGACGGCGAAATCCCCGGTTTCGCAACCGCGATCGATTACATTGGCGATCAGGGGGCCGACCTTGACGACCAACGCGATGTTGGCCCGCTCCTGCAACTCGACATTGTCCGGGTGATCGAGCGCCTGCATCAGCGGCGCATTATCCGCTTCCACCGATTTCAGCGCTGTCAATGCGAGGACGAGCGTTTCGTACGGCGAGCTTTCGGACGTTGCGATGACCCGCTCCACATTCTCGGCCATGGCCGTCACCGTCGCCTCCGCCATGCGCGCCAGCAGGTCTCGCATGGACTGGAAGTGAAGATAGAAGGTGCCCTTTGCGATACCGGCCTCACGAGCGATCTGGTCGATCGACACCGCGCCGACGCCATGCTGGCGGAACAATTTGGCGGCTGCGTTCAGGATTTCGGCCGATCGAACATCGGCAGGCTTGCTCGTGCGTGGCATGACATGCGCCTTAAATATGACTGACCGTCAGTCATTATCGCATCTGCGTTCAAGCTGGCAAGCTCTTGTTGAGAGTTGACGGTGCTTACGCGACCAGCTCTCTGAAACTCCCCCCAAGTTGGAGTCCGTCGAGCAAGGAGACGGACATGAAGAAGAGCCGGTTCAGCGAGGATCAACTCATTGGAAGCCTGCGCGAGCAGGAAGCCGGCAGGCCAACGGCGGAGGTGCGCGACGGGTGCCTCAACGAGACGCTGTTCACCTCGCCCATGCCCATGCCCATGCCCATGCCCATGCCCTCCTGGCAGTGTGGCACAGCGATTACAACAACGTCCGACCGCATACCGGCCTCGGCGGCGCCACGCCGGTCGAGGTCGCCACGCGGATGCCTCTGAAAGCGGCGCCGGGGCATGCCCCGGTTGCCATCAACGCCCGGTCAGGGCATCACATGAGAGGACTCCCACCCGGAGCGAAGGAAGCTTGGGGAGCAGGCCAGCCAGTTTAGCCACGGAATTCAACGCCCCCGGCAATCCAACTTGTTCTTGCGCAACGATCCCCGACCGGCCGGCCGGCACTGTCGCGTCCGACACCGCTCATGAGCATGCGGCCCCGGTTGGAGACACCATCATGCGCAAAAATCCGCAAGCCTTCATCCAAGAGCCTCGGAAAGCCGTCACCGCGCTGAAGCGGGACATCGTCCGCGTAAAGCCGGGCCGGCACGACAACGCAGGCCACACCGCCAAGACGGCACTCCGTGAAAGGCCTTTCCAATGATCCGCCCGAACCGCCGCACCGCGCTGGCAGGGCTCGCCGCCCTGCTGGCCGCTCCCGCCCTCCGCCGCACCGCGGCGGCCGCCACGGCCCCCTTGCCGCTATTGACCCTGTGGGGACCGCCGGCGGGTCCGTCGATCACGCTGGTTCACGCCATCGCCTCCGGCCTGCTCCGCCCGGTCGCCGACAAGGTGGTGTTCAAGGCGTGGCGCACCCCCGACGAACTGCGCGCCGGCCTGACCTCCGGCACCATGCAGACCTTCGTGCTGCCGACCCAGTCCGCCGCCAACCTGTTCAACAAGGGGCTCGGCGTCCGGCTGGTCAACGTGATGACCAACGGGCTGCTCTATCTGCTGTCCGCCGATCCGTCGCTGACTTCGGTGGCCGCGCTGAAAGGCCGGAGCGTCGCGATCCCCTTCCGCAACGACACGCCGGAATACGTGTTCCGGCGCCTCCTGGCGGCGGAGCGGCTGACCGCCGACGGTGATGTCGCCCTTCAATTCACCGGCACGCCGATGGAGGCGATCCAGCTTCTCGTCACCGGACGGGCCGACGCCGCCCTGCTGCCCGAGCCGGCGGCCTCCGCCGCCATCCTGCGCGCCGGGATGGCCGGCAAGACGGTGACGCGGGTTCTCGACATCCAGCAGGCCTGGGGCGCCGCCACCGGGTTGGCGACCGTGCTGCCGCAGGCCGGCCTCGGCGTCTCCGCCGCCTTCCTGGCGGAGCACCCCGCCGCCGTCGAGGCGCTGCACGACGCGCTGGCCACGGCGACCGCCTCGGTCAACGCCGACCCGGCGCGGGCCGCCAGCGACGCCGCGGCGCCGCTCGGCCTGCCCTGGCCGGTCATCGAGCAGGCGATCCCCCATTCCAATCTGGTCGCCCAGCGCGCCAGCGCCGTCCGCGAACCGATGGAGGCCGTCTTCCGCGCCCTGGCGGAGTTCGACCCCAAGATCATCGGCGGCGCGCTGCCGGCGGCGGACTTCTATCTGTGAGGTGCGGCATGACGACGGCGCGCGCCGACGCGGTTCTCGACCGGCTGGGCCGGGTCGGGCAATTCCTGTGGTCGGGCTGGGCCGGGCTGGCCGGGCTGGCCCTGTTCGCCGCCCTTTGGCAGGCGGGGCATGAGCGCTACGGCGACTTCATCCTGCCGGCCCCGCTGGCGACGCTGGCCGCCGGCCTAACCATCGCCGCCGATCCCACCGCCTGGGAGCTGGCCGGACAGACCACGCTGCGCGCGGTCGAGGGCTTCGCGCTGGCCGCCCTGGCCGGTGCGGCGGGCGGGTTGGCCGCCGGCTATTCCCCCGCGACGATGCGGCTGGCCCGCCCCATCCTGACCGTCCTGCTGGGGGTCCCGCCCATCGCCTGGATCGTGCTGGCGATGATCTGGTTCGGCTCCACCGACGGAACGATCATCACGACGGTTCTCGTCGCCGCGACCCCGGTGGTCTTCGTCGGCGTGGCCGAGGGCGCCGTCACCCGTGACCGCGGGCTGGACGACATGGCCCGTGCCTTCGGTGCCGGCCCGCTCGCCCGGTTGACCACGCTCGGGCTGCGCCACGTCGCCGCCTTCCTGTTCCCGGCGCTGACCGTGGCGCTCGGCTCGGCCTTCAAGGTGGCGGTGATGGCCGAGCTTCTCGCCAACACCGGCGGCATCGGCGGCGCGCTGGCCGCCGCCCGCGCCAACCTCGACGTGGCCGAGGCGCTGGCCTGGGTGCTGATCGCGGTGACCGGGCTGATCGTGGTCGAATACACGCTCGTCCACCCCATCCGGTCCGAGTTCGAGCGCTGGCGCAACGCCGCGCGCCCCTGGGGCGTCAAGCGCTGACCGCCAAGGCCGGCGCCAGCGGGGAGAAAATCGATCGTGCACGCTGCTTTTCCGCCTCGAACTTGACCGCGGACAAACAGCCCGTCCGAAAGGCCGATAAAATGCGAACGACAATCATTTGCATTTAAGTCCGAGGCATCGGCTTTTTCGGGGAAACGAGCACCATGACGACACGGGGACAGGCCGGCCAAGCGGCGTTCCGAACCGCGCGAGCGGACACCGCCACCCGCGCCCCCATCCTTCTGGCCGGATTGGCCCTGGCCTCCCTGGGCGCCGCGGCCTCGCCGCCGGCCCACGCGCAGTCGGCGGCACCGGGGGCCGCCGTCGTGCTCTCCCCGGTCATGGTCGAGGGACAGGCCGACAGCGCCGAGGCGACCGCCCGCCGCCGTCTGGAGGCGATCCCCGGCGGCACCGCCCTGGTGGCGGAGGAAGATCTGGCCGGCAAGGCGAACGTCACGGTGTCCGACGCGCTGTCCGGGGTGCCCGGCGTGGTGGTTCAGAACTTCTTCGGCGGCAATGACCAGCCGCGCATTCAGATCCGTGGCTCCGGGCTCCAACAGAATCCGGTGGAGCGCGGCATCCTGGCCCTGCAGAACGGCCTGCCGCTGAACCGGGCCGACGGTTCCTACATCGTCGGGCTGGCCAACCCGCGGCAGGCGGAGTTCACCGAGATCTACCGCGGCTACACCGCCAACCGGCTGGGCGCCAGCATGCTGGGCGGGGCGATCAACGTCATCTCCCCCACCGGCTCCTCCGCGCCGGGCTACCGGCTGGGAGTCGAGGGCGGCAGCTTCGGCCAGTTCAACACCGCCTTGCAGGCCGGCGGCAGCGCCGGACATCTCGACGGGCTGGTCCAGGTCCAGCGCAGCCAGCGCGACGGCTACCGCGATTACAACAGTTCCGAGCGCACCGGCTTCGACGCCAATGTGGGCGCCGTGCTGTCCGACACCGTCACCACCCGCTTCTTCGCCGGCTATACCGACCTGTCCTTCGACGTCGCCGGTCCGCTGACCCGCCAGCTTCTGGAATCGAACCCCAAGGCGGTCTACACCGGCCCTCGCGTGGTCAACGGTGTCGCCACCAATCCGGGACCGAACGTCGTCCGCGACCGGCCCGAGCGTGAGGCCAAGCAGTTCCGCATCGGCAACCGGACGACGGCGACCTTCGGGGCGCACCTGCTGGACGTGGCGCTGGGCTACACCCACACCGACGACACGTTCCGCTTCCCGATCTCCTCGGGCATCCGCAAGACGGAGGGTGGCGACGTCACCGCCGTCGCGCGCTACGCCTACAGCCCTGACGCCAGCCAGCCCCTGCCGCTGTTCGAGACGACCCTGCGCTACGTCGTCGGCTCGGCGGACCGCGAGGATTACCTGAACAACGCCGGCAGCCAGGGCGCCCTGTTCGGGCGCAGCACGATGGACGCCTCCACCCTGGCGCTCCACGGCGGCCTGAACCTGCCGCTGGGCAACGCGGTCACCCTGTCCCCGGCGGTCACCGTCACCCACGCCACGCGCGAGAACGACGACACCTTCGGCGCGGCGCGGCGGCCGACCATCGCCTTCAACCCGGCCAACCCGCGGGTGACGCTGCCCGCCGGTTCGATCCCCGCCGGCGACACCAGCTACGACCGCAGCTACACCGGGTTCAGCCCCAGCCTCGGCCTGACCTGGAAGCCGCTGGAGGACCACACCCTCTACGCCGCGGTCAGCCGCAGTTTCGAGCCGCCCACCCACGACGACCTGATCGCCACCGTCAACGGCACGCCGAACAGCAGCGCCGGCCGCCCGAACCCAGCCCAGCCCGGCCTCGTCTCCACCGCCTACCGCACGCCGGACCTCAAGGCGCAGACGGCGACCACCGTCGAGGCGGGTTGGCGCGGCCGTTTCGGGGTCGTCGCGGTCGATGCCGGGACCTATTACTCCTGGGTCAAGAACGAGCTGTTGAGCCTGCGCGACGCCAGCGGGGCCTCGCTCGGCGCGGTGAACGCCGACCGGACGCGGCATTTCGGCGTCGATCTCGGGCTGTCGGCCTTCCTCACCGAGCGGCTGAGCGGACGGATCGCCTACACTTTCCAGGATTTCCGCTTCCAGGACGATCCGGTGCGCGGCGACAACCGGCTGGCCGGCGCGCCGCGCCACGTCATCAACGCCTCCGCGCGCTACGACATCACCGGTGCGTGGTCGGTGGGGGCGGAGGTGGACTGGTATCCCGGCAGGACCCCCGTGGACAACATGAACAGCGTCTACACGGACGGTTACGCCACCGTCGACCTGCGCAGCACCTACGCCATCAACGAGCGTGTCAGCGTCTATGGCGAGGTGCGCAACATCTTCGACGCGACTTACGCCTCCTCGACCCTGATCGTCGATCAGGCGTCGCCCACCCAGGCGGTCTATCTGCCGGGCGACGGTCGGGCCTTCTACGCCGGCCTGAAGGTCAGCTTCTAAAAATCGGAAAGGCACCCTGCCATGACCCTGGAAACGACGGGCGCCACCCCCTCCCTGACGCTGTCCGGCATCGGCCACGCCTATCTCGGCCGCACGGTGCTCGACGCCGTGGACCTATCGCTGGCGGCGGGCGAGGTGGCGGCGCTCGTCGGTCCCTCGGGCTGCGGCAAGAGCACGCTGGCGCACATCGCCGCCGGGGTGGTCGAGCCGTCGCGGGGCCGCGTCGCGCGGCGCTACCGCCGCCACGGCATGGTGTTCCAGGACCCGCGCCTGCTGCCCTGGGCGACGGCACGGGCCAACATCGCCTACCCGCTGCGCCTGCTCGGCCTGCCCCGCCGCGAACGGCGGGAACGGGCGGAGGAGGCCGCGTGTCGGGTGGCGCTCGACCGCGCCGACCTCGACAAATACCCCGTCGAGCTGTCGGGCGGCATGCGCCAACGCGCCGCCATCGCGCGGGCGCTGGCGATCGACCCCGACTTCGTCTACTTCGACGAGCCCTTCACCGCGCTCGACGTCGCCCTGAAGCGCCGCATGCAGGATCTGGTGATCGAGGCGGCGCGCGGGGCGCGCTTCGGCGCCCTGTTCATCACCCACGACCTGATGGAGGCGGTGCGCATCGCCCACCGCGTCGTGGTCATGGACGCGCAGGGGCGCGGCATCGCCGGGACGCGCGCCGTTCCCGGCGAACCGGGCGGGCGCGACGACGGCACTGTCTACCGGCTGGTCGCCGAATTCCTGACCGACGACCCGCTGTTCCGCCACATCCACGACATCGACGAAAGGCGGACGCCATGACGGACGCGATCCAAACCGCCCGCGCGCCGACCCTCGCCGACATCCTCGGCGACGAGGGGCTGCGTCTGTTCTTCCCGCTGTCGGCCCTGCACGCCGCTCTGTGGCCGCTGCTGTGGGCGGTGGTCAACGGCTTCGCCCTGCCCTTCGACGGCGCGATCCCGCCGGGACTGTGGCACGCGCACGAGATGCTGTTCGGCTCCTTCGGCGCCGCGGTGCTCGGCTTCATCACCACGGCCATCCCGGAATGGACCGACAGCCGGCGGCTTCAGGGCCGCGCCCTCTTCGCGCTGGCGGCGCTGTGGGGAATCGGACGGGTCGCCGGTCTGGCCGGCGCCGACGCGGCGGCCGTCGTCGTCGCGGTGGCCGACACGGCGTGGCTCGCCGCCCTGCCCGTCTACGTCGCGGCGGTGTCCTGGCGCAAGCGCACGGTCCGGCTGGTCGGCGTTCTCCTCTGGCTGAGCGCGCTCGCGGTGTCCGGTGCCGTGGTTCACGCCGCGTTCGTCATCGGTGACGTGGAACGGGCGCAGGCCGGGCTGCACGCCGCCGGTCTGGTGCTGCTCGGGTTGCTCGGTCTCGTTCTGACGCGCATTTCGGTGCCCGTCACGAATCTCGTGCTCGACCCCGGTCAGAGCAGTTCGCCCTACCGGCCCCATCCGGGACGCCTCAATCTGGCGCCCGGTCTGGTCGCCATCGCCCTGGCCGGGGAGGTCGCCGGGCTGTCGCCCGCGGTGAGCGCTTATCTCTTCATCGCCGCCGGGGCCGCCTTTCTCGACCGGGTCGCGGAATCCTTCATCGGACGCGCCGTCTTCCGCGCGGAGATCCTGGCCCTGGCCGGGTCGAGCCTGATGGCGGGCGCCGGGCTGCTGCTGGTCGGCGCTTCCCGGCTGGGGGCCGGGTTCGCCGAGACGCCGGCGCTGCATCTGGCGCTGATAGGCGGGCTGGGCCTCGGCGTGCTGGCGGTCTTCGCCATCGCCGGGCTGTTCCACACCGGCCGGACCTTTCCCCTTCCAGCGGCGGCGCGTCTGGCCGTTGCGCTGCTGATCGGGGCCGTGGCCCTGCGGGTCCTGCCGGAGCTGGGCGTCCTGCCGGCGCCGCCCGGACCGCCCCACGCGCTGGCGGCCCTGCTCTGGGCGGCAGCCTTCCTATCCTGGCTCAAGGTCTATTGGCCCTTCCTGTCGCGCCCCCGCGTGGAGGAGGCCGCCGTGTGCTGATCCCGCGGCGAGACAGGCGAACCCCCATGAATCCCCCCTCCTCCTCCAAAGCCGGCGGTGGCCCCTTCCTCCTCTTCGGAGCGCTCCACGCCGCAGCGCTGGCCGCCGTCTGGGTGCCGTGGTTCCTCGGCCTCATCAGTCCGGAGATGGCGCTCTCACCCTCCTCCTGGCACGCGCATGAATTTCTGTTCGGCGTCGTGCCGGCCATCATCGGTGGCGTTCTGCTGACGGCGGCGCCGAACCGAACCGGTCATCCGCCTCCGGCCGGCTGGCCTCTGACCATGCTGCTGGCCGTCTGGATCGTCGGACGGCTGGGCTTGGCCGGATCGGCGGCGCTGGAGCCGCTGACCGTCGGGCTGCTTGCCCTGCTGTTCCCGGTCGCCCTCCTCGCTGTGGCCGGACGGGAATTCCTTCTGACGAGAAACGGCCGCAACCTGACGATCCTCACCGTCCTTTCCGTCCTGGTCGGCGCGCAGGGCCTGTTCCATTGGGAGCAGTGGCGCTTCGGGCAAAGCGCCTACGGCACGCGCCTCGCGGTGGCGGCGCTTCTGGCCTGGACCGTGCTGGAGGCCGGGATCATGCCGGGCATCGCCGGAGGACGGCGGAAGGCGTGCGGCCCCTCCCCTCCGCAAGTTCCCTCCTCCCGCGTCGACGGGGCGGCGAAGGGGCTCGGGCTGCTTGCCCTCGGGATCTGGATCGTTCAGGACGAGGGCGTTTTGAACGAACACCTGTCCGGCGCCCTGCTGCTGGCCGCCGGATTAACGCAGGCGGCGCGACTCGCGCGGTGGCGACCGCGTCACGCGCCGTCCGGGCGATCCGTGGCCGTCCTCCGTGCTTCCTGCGCCTTCATCCCGGCCGGGTTCCTGCTGGCGGCCTGGGCCTCGCTGGGCGGCGGTACGGCCTTCAACGCCGCGGCGCTCCACGCCTGGACCATGGGCGCCATTGGCGGCATAGCCCTGACGGTGCTGGCGCGGACCGCCGTCGGCCACAGTGGGCCTGCGCCCATGGCCTCCCGGCTGACGACCGGCATCCACCTCGCCGTGGCGGCAGCGGCCTGCGCGCGGATCGCCGCCGCGCTCGACCCGCAGCGCACGATGCTGCTGATTCCGCTGGCGGGTGCCTTGTGGATCGCCGCCTTCCTGACGTTCGCGCTGCTTCATGGGCGGAGGTCAGGCCGCTGGGCGAGCGGGACCGTACGGCCGGCGACACCGGACTGAGAGTCCGTCCGGAGAGGGAAACCGGCGCCCGGCTTGGGCAGGGTCTCACGTGGCGTCGGTGGCTGGACCGTCGAACTCCGCCATCGCCTTGTGCCACTGGTCCGACAGAGCTTTTGCCAAGCTGTCGGCGGTGGGGAACGACCGGCACAGCAGCGCGTCGCCATGGACGAACCGCTCGCGAAGGCTTTCGATCGTCATCGCGATCATCAATCTCAGCACGCCTTCGAATTTGCCGCGCTCGCCCTCGGTGAAGGGATGGCCGCGACGGCGGGCGACCACCGCTATGATGCGCTCGACCCACTCGGAATTCATGCGTTCGCGCATGCGCAGCACCTCCGGGTCACGCGTGGCGAGTTCGGAGAACAGGCTGTAGACGCCCGCGTTCGCCTCGTAAGCGCGGCAATAGACCGTGTTGGCGTCCAGGATCGCGTCGTAACTGCTCCTCGGCCCCCGGGTTGCGGAGCGCCGATACGTCACATGCTCGAAGAACAGGGTGACGAGGACGGCCGCGCACTCGTCCATATCCTTGAAGTGGTTATAGAACGTGCCCCGGGACAACCCAGCTTCGTCGAGCAGCGCCTCGACGGTCATCAGTTTTCCCGAAAACGTGCGAAGGTGGCGGGCGACGATCGAGAGCAGCATGTAGCGCGTCCGCTCCCGTTTCGGGCGCGTCCGTTCCCGGCTCCACATCGCGAGCACGTCTTCAAAGAACAGCGGAGCGGAGCCTTCGCCGCACGCGGGCTCGCTTCCCGGTTCATCCACACCCTCCCGCATCCTTGCGCCCTCACCCTTCGACCGAATCGGTCCTGACCATGAATGTTGGACAATCGCACTGTACCCTCTTGACGCGGTATGTTTTTATACATACTGTCATTTTTATACAATGCGTCATCACTGGACAGGCCGATGGTACCTACGATGGTGGACGTGAATAAACCTTCAAGTGGCACCTTGACCAGGGAGGCGAACCTGCAAACGAGGTCCACCGGCGCGACGATCGAGTTCCAATCCGTCAGGAAGGCCTATGGATCGGTAAAGGCGCTTCATGATTTCTCTTTGACGATTCGTCCCGGAGAGTTCCTGACGATCCTTGGATCGAGCGGGTCCGGCAAAACCACCGCGCTCAATGCACTTGCGGGCTTCTCCACGGCCGACTCGGGCGATATCCGCATCGACGGGCGTTCAGTGATCGACGAGCCGCCGGAGCGGCGAAACCTGGGGATGGTGTTCCAGAACTACTCCCTGTTCCCTCACATGTCGGTGTTCGACAACATCGCCTTCCCGCTGCGCATGCGCCGTATGCCGCGCCGGGACATCAAGGAGCGGGTGGAGCGGGTGCTGGAGATCGTGCGGCTCGGCCCGTTGGCCGGTCGCATGCCGCGCGACCTGTCCGGCGGGCAACAGCAGCGCGTCGCCTTCGCCCGGGCCATCGTGTTCGAGCCTCCGGTCCTGCTCATGGACGAACCGCTGGGCGCCCTCGATCTCAAACTGCGCGAGGCGCTTCAGTTCGAGATCAAGGAAATCCAGCACCAGCTCGGCTGCACCGTGGTCTATGTGACCCACGACCAGCGCGAGGCCCTGGCCATGTCGTCGCGCATCGTCGTGTTGCGCGACGGGCGGATCGAGCAGGTCGGCACGCCGTCCGAAATGTACGACGCGCCGCAAAGCCGCTTCGTCGCCGATTTCATCGGGCAGACCAACCTGCTTGCCGCCGACGTGGCGCAACCCGGATCGGTGGCCATACCCGAACTCGGCGTCACCTATCGGGAAAACGCATTCACGGCCCGTCCAGGCTCCTGGTACGCGAGCATTCGCCCCGAAAAGCTGCAACGCCGCCCGGCCGAAGGGCCGGACATCGCCGTGTCGGTCACCATCCAGGAGGCCGTGTTCCTGGGCGACGTGATCGAGTACAGCGCCCGCACCGACCATGGTGCGCTCATCCACTTCCGGGAACAGAGACGCGACAGGGATCGGATCCCGGAACGCGGAGAGACAGCGAACCTCGTTCTCCGCCCGTCCGACGTCGTCCTCGTTCCGGACCTCCCCAGAACCGGTCGATGAAAAGCTGAAAGAGGAGCGTTCTATGAACAAGCTGCTGTGGAGCCTCTCTCTCGGAGCGGCGCTCGTCGGCGCCGCTGGTGGTGCGGCGATGGCTCAATCCCGCGACAAGACGGTCGTGATCGCGAATTACGGCGGCGCCTGGGCGGAGACGCTCAACCGCATCTGCATCCAGCCCTTCACCAAGGAGACGGGGATCACCGTCACGCAGGCCGCGACGGAGGATTCCCTCGCCCAGATCCGCGCCCAGCAGACCACCAGGAACATTCTGTGGGACATCGCGCCCACCGAGCGTTCCGGTCTGCCGGTGTCGCAGAAGAACGGTTGGCTGGAGCCCATCGACTGGTCGGTGGTCGATCCCGAAAACAAGCTGCCGCCGATCGCCCGCAAGACCCACGCGATCGGATCGGTGGCCTACTCCACCACCATCGGCGTGCGCACGGACAAGCTGCCGGAAGGCAAGACCTTCACCGGCTGGAAGGACTTCTGGGACGTCAAGCAGTTCCCCGGCCCCCGCACGCTGCGCAACTCCCCGGCGGAGAACCTGGAATTCGCGCTGATCGCCGACGGCGTGAAGCCGTCCGAGGTCTATGACGTGCTCCGTTCGCCGGAAGGCGTGGATCGCGCCTTCAAGAAGCTCGACGAGATCAAGCCGGCGATCACCGTATGGTGGACCAGCGGGCAGCAGCCGGTCCAGCTTCTGGCCAGCGGCGAAGTGTTCTACGCGACCGCCTTCAACGGCCGGATCCAGCAGTTGCAGAAGGACAAGCTCCCGGTCGCGCTGATCTGGAACGGCGGCTCGCTCGACGTCAGCTACTATTCGATCGTCAAGGGCGCCAACAACGCCGCCGCGGCCATGCAGTTCATGAAGTACTGCTGGAACGAGCCGCAGCGTCTGGCCGAGATCGCCCGCGCCATGCCCTACTCCAGCTTCAACCCCGACCTCTACAAGATCCTGTCGGCGGAGGAGGCCAGACAACTGCCGACCAGCCCGGAAAACATGGATGTGCAGTTCGCGCTGAACGCCGAGTTCTGGGCCGAAAACCTGCCGCGCATTCAGAAGCGGTGGGAAACTTGGCGTCTGCAATGAGCGACGGCGTTTCCATGCCGCGTGATGGGATGGTGGCAGCGCGCCGACGGCGCGCGCCCCTCTCGTCCCTCTGGCTGCTCGCCCCGGCGGCCCTGCTGTTCCTCCTGGCCTTCCTCGTCCCGGTGGGCGAGGTCGCCCTGTGGAGCCTGCAGGGCGACGCCGGACTGACGGCGGAGCATTACCGGGAAGCGCTTGCCGAGGGCCCCTACCGCACCATCCTGTTCGGAACGCTCCAGCTCGCCGCCGGCGTGGCCTTCGCCTGCGTCCTGGCCGGCTATCCCGCCGCCTATTGTCTGGCGTCCTGCCCGCCGCGGCGCCGCACGATGCTCCTCCTGCTCATTCTGACGCCGCTTTGGGTCAGCGTGCTGGTGCGGACCTTCGGCTGGATCGTCGTCCTGGGCCGCGAGGGATTGGTGAACTCCATGCTGATCGGTGCGGGACTCATCGATGCGCCCCTCCAGATGCTCTACAGCCGAGGGGCCGTGTACATCGCGATGGTGCAGGTGCTTCTGCCGGTCGCCATCCTGGTCATGTTCTCCAGCATGACGACCATCAACCGCTCCCTGCTGCTGGCGTCGCGCATCCTCGGCGCCACCCCGTGGCGTGGCTTCCTCCACGTCTTCCTGCCGCTGAGCGCCGGCGGCGCGGTCAACGCGTGGATGCTCACCTTCGTCCTGGCCCTTGGCTTCTTCATCACCCCGGCCCTGGTCGGCGGGCCGAAGGAAAACATGATCGCGAACATCATCGCGACGCAGATCACGGTGACCCTCGACTGGGGGCTGGGTTCGGCTCTCGGGATGGTGCTGCTGGTCGCCGGCTTCCTGATGGTGGGCGCCGTCGCCCTGCTCTTCCGGCGCGTCACCCGGCTGAGCGGCCATGGAGGGACGCGATGAAACGAACGCTGTGGGAACAGTCCGGACGCTACCTCCTGCCCGTCTATTTCGTCGGCGTCCTCCTCTATCTGCTGCTGCCGCTGTTGCTGGTGGTGCCGATGTCGGTCAGCGAGACCCGCTATCTCAAGTTCCCGCCGACCGGATTCACGCTGCACTGGTACGAGGACTTCTTCGCCACGCCCGGCTGGATCGAGGCGACGTGGCGCAGCCTGGTCATCGCAGCCGCCAGCGCGCTGCTCGCGACCGTCGTCGGCACGGCGGCGGCGCTCGTCCTGAGCCGCGACGGCCGAGCGGTGCGGATCGCGGGACCGATCTTCCTGGGTCCGCAGGTCGTGCCGGTCATCATTCTCGCCCTCGGCACGCTCCTCGTCTTCAGCCGCTTCGGCCTGTACGGCTCCATGGGCGGCATCGTGCTGGTGCACGCCGTCCTCGCGCTGCCCTTCGTCACGACGACGGTGTCGGGAGCGCTGCGCCAGACCGGCGACACGCTCGCCAGGGCCGCCCGGGTTCTGGGTGCCCGGCCGCACGAGGCCTTCTGGCACGTCACGCTGCCGACCATCCGGCCGGCGGTCATCTCGGCGGGCGTCTTCGCCTTCTTCATCTCCTTCGACGAACTGGTCATCGCCCTGTTCGTCATGGGCCGCAACGAAACCCTGCCGATGCGGATCTGGGCCGACATGCGCCACGACCTGACGCCGGTTGTCGCGGCGGTCGCGTCGCTGCTCATCCTGGCCACCTTTGCCGCGGTTTTCCTGAGCGACCGCATCCAGCGCCGCGCCGCACGGCGCGCGGGATAACCGGTCGCGACATACCCCTCATCTACGGGCCACCCCTCATCTATGGGAAGAGTGATGTTCGCAGATTTTCGCACGGAAGAGCCCGACGCTCTCGCCCGCCGTCTGGAAACGGCAACGCTTCCGGATTCGGTGTTCGACCTCCTGGCGCAAACCGCCGCCCGGCACCCGGACGCCCCGGCGTGGCGGTTCATCGACGACGGTGTCGAGCGGAGCTGGGGCGAGGTGCTGGCCAAGGTCGAAACCGCCGCCGCGGCTTTCGCCGCGCTCGGCATCGGCCCCGGCGTGCATGTCGCGGTCATGGCCTGGAACCGCGAGGAGTTTCCCATCGCGTGGCTGGCGTTGTCCCGCCTGCAGGCGGTGATGGTGCCGGTGAACGCCACCTACACCTCCCGCGAGGTCGAGTATGTGCTCAAGACCTCGCTCGCCGCCTTCCTCATCCTGGAGGCGGAGTTCCTGCCGCATCTCGACGCGCTTGAGACGGTGTCGCTTCCCCCGTCCAGCGTCATCGTCATCGGCGATGGGGCGCTGGGCGGGCATCGCCGCTGGCAGACGCTGATGGACGAGGCGCAGGGCCGCCGCGCACCGTCCACGCCCCGCTCCGCCGACGCGGTCCTCAATCTCCAGTACACGTCGGGCACCACCGGCTTCTCGAAAGCCTGCATGCTGACCAACGACTACTGGCTTTGCCTGGGCTGCAGCTCCACCGAGTTCTTCGCCACGGACCTGCGGCGCTTCTACGTGGGATCGAGCTTCTTCTACATGGTCGGGCAGAGGATCCTGCTGAACGCGATGGTGAGCGGCGGCTGCGCCTTCTTCCCGCGCAAGCCCGGCGCCAAGCGCTTCATGCTCGATGTCGCGCAGCTGGAGTGCGACTACTGCGCGCTCTTCGAAATGGTCTACAAGCAGCCGGCCCGGCCGTCGGATGCGCACAACGCGCTCAAGCTGGCCACCATCTTCGCGTTTGGTCCGGAAAGCCACGCCGACTTCCAGCGCCGCTTCGACGTGTACGGGCAGGAGTTCTACGGCATGACCGAGATCGGCGGCGGCACCTACATGCCGGCGCACCGGATCGCCGAGATGACCGGCTCGGCCAGTTGCGGGGTGGTCGCCCCCTT
This sequence comes from Azospirillum baldaniorum, assembly GCF_003119195.2. Lineage (NCBI taxonomy): Bacteria > Pseudomonadati > Pseudomonadota > Alphaproteobacteria > Rhodospirillales > Azospirillaceae > Azospirillum > Azospirillum baldaniorum. The sequence continues at coordinate 564,084 of NZ_CP022255.1, forward strand.
CCGGGACGCGATGATCGCGGACGAGGACGGCAACCCCGTGCCGACGGGCGCGACCGGGGAGCTTTGCGTGCGTGGCCGCGGCCTGCTGAAGAGCTATTTCGGAAACGAGGAGGCGACGGCGCAGGCGTTCCGCAAGGGCTGGTTCCGCACCGGCGATCTGGCCCGCGTGGACTCCTCCGGGTACCACTACATCCTGGGCCGGACCAAGGACATGGTCCGCCGCAGCGGCGAGAACATTTCGGCCCGCGAGGTCGAGGTGGTGCTGCGCACGCTCGACGGAATCCAGGACGCCGCGATCGTTCCGGTTCCCGACGATTATCGCGGCGAGGAGATCAAGGCCTACATCCAGCTGGCGCCGGGGGTCGATCCCTCGACCTGCACGCCGGCGCGCATCGCCGATCACTGCGGGCGGCATCTCGCGGCCTTCAAGGTGCCCCGCTACTACGAGTATCGCGACTCCTTCCCCCTCACGGATTCGCAGCGTGTGCAGAAGAAGCATCTGCTGGCGGAGAAGCCCGACCTCCGCGTCGGCGCCTACGACTGGCAGGACAAGATCTGGCGCTGACGCCTGCACCCCGTCTTCCTGTGAAAAAAGCCAACCGGCCTCGAAGAGGACTTCTGACATGCCCGAGATTACCGCCCAGACCGAGGGCGCGATCCGCATCCTGACCATTTCCAACGAACCCAAGCGCAACGCGTTCGAAGGCACGATGGCCGCGGATTTCCTAGGCCACCTGAACGACGCGGACGGCGACGCCGCCGTGCGGGTGGTCGTGGTGACGGGCGCCGGCGACATCGCCTTCTCAAGCGGACACGATCTGAACGAAATCGCCTCCGGCGCCCACGCGGCGACGAATCTGGGAGAGGCCCCGTTCCTGCGCCCGCGGGACATGACGAAGCCGGTCATCGCGGCCGTCAACGGGCACTGCTACGCGGCCGCGCTCATCCTCGCTTTGTCCTGCGACCTGCGTGTCGCGAGCGTCAACGCGACGTTCGGGTCGCCGGGCGCCCGCCTGGGCATGCTCCCGGAGGGTGGGCAGATCGGCCGGTTGCCACGCCTGATGTCGTCCGCACGCGCCTTGGAACTGATGCTGACGGCCAATCCCCTGCCCGCGGACGAGGCCTACCGAACCGGCTTCGTCAACCGTCTGGCCGGACAGGGCGAGGCGTTGCAGGAAGCGCTCGTCCTGGCGCGTGCCATCGCCAAGAACGCGCCCTCGGTGGTGGCCGCGATCAAGGCCGGAGTGATCCTGGGGGAGCGCGAGGGGATCGACGCCGCCGGCGCCTATGAGGCGACGGTCGCCCGCCGGCTGGAAAAAGCGGCGGACGCCCGCGAAGGCGTCAGCGCCTTCCTGGAAAAGCGCGCCCCTGTGTTCCGTGGCGGCGCGTGACGGTGCCCATCCGACATCGTCTTCAACGAAGAGAAAGAACCACCATGGCCGAGAACTTCACAGCCTTTGTCATCGAGGACGTCGACGGCAAGCCGAAGGGTGGCTTCACGACGCTGACGCTGGCCGACCTGCCGGACAACGATGTGCTGGTCGAGGTCGCCTGCTCCACCCTCAATTACAAGGACGGACTTGCCGTTTCCGGCAAGGGCCGGATCGCCCGCAAGCTGCCGATGGTCGCCGGCATCGACCTCGCCGGCACCGTGGTCGAATCCCGCTCTCCCGCCTGGAAGCCCGGCGACAAGGTGGTCGCCAACGGCTGGGGCCTGTCGGAAACCCAGTGGGGCGGCTACACCCGCTTTCAGCGCCTAAAGGCGGAGTGGCTGACCCGTCTGCCGGACGCCTTCTCGTTCGAAGAGGCCATGGGCATCGGCACCGCCGGCTACACCGCCGCGCTGTGCGTGGACGCGCTGGAGCGGTGGGGCGCGGTCCAGCCGGGCGGCAAGGAGGTTCTGGTCACCGGGGCGGCCGGCGGTGTCGGTTCGGTCGCGGTGGCGCTGCTCGCCAAGCGCGGTTACCCGGTGGTCGCCTCCACCGGCCGGCCCGAAACCCATGATTACCTGCGCAGTCTCGGTGCCAGCGGCTTCATCGACCGCGCCGCCCTTCTGGACAAGGGCGCCCCCTTGCAGAAGGAGCGCTGGGCCGGCGGCGTCGACTCGGTGGGCGGACAGACGCTGGTCAACGCCCTGTCGCAGACGGTCTGGGGCGGTGCCATCGCCGCCTGCGGTTTAGCCGGCTCGTCCGATCTTCCGGGGTCGGTCCTGCCGCACATCCTGCGCAACGTCGCGCTGCTGGGCGTCGATTCCGTCATGGCTCCGCAGGACCGCCGCGACGCCGCCTGGGCACGGCTGGCCCGCGACCTGGACCGGAACGCGCTGAAGACGATGTACGAGGTGCAGCCCTTCGACGCGCTGCCCGAACTGGCGACGAGGATTCTCGCCGGGAAGATCCGCGGCCGCGTCGTCGTCGACGTGACCCGTTGAGGACGGTTCCGGCCCGTCCGGCAGCCCCGCCCGCTGCGGAACCTTGCGGTTCCGTGGCGGGGCCGCCCTGAAACGACGTCGCCGGAGCCCCTTGCGCGACGGCGTCCCGTCACTCCGGTTTGCGCACCAGCGTCGCGATCAACGGGAGGGCGATGTCCCACTCGGTGTCGCTGCGGGCCGAGCCTTTGTGGATGCGGATGCCGTTGCCCGGCTTGGTCTTGCTGATCATGAAGACATCCGACGACACCACGCCGATGCCCCGCTCGTAGAGCATTTCGGCGATGGCCGTGGAATCAGCCCCAGCCCCTGCGCGGCGGCCTTCACGCTGGCCAGCACCACCGGGATGGCGTGCTGGGCGCCGGCGGTCGGGGCCCCGGACCCGGCTCGCAACTGCATCTCCAACATCCGGCTGGACGGGCTGGCCCCGGAGCAGGCCGTCGCGCGGATCGCCGATCTGGTCCGGGGCGTTTGGCGGGCGCGGGTCAGCGGTGTCGCGCTCGCCGCCGCCGTCGGCCAGCGCCTTGAGCGGAGCAGGCCGGTGTCCACATCGCCCACGGAGCGTGCCGGGCATCGCGGCGCGGACACACCACCAAGCGCCTCCTTCCCAAGGCCGTAAGCCCGCGCGAGCGGCGTCCTGCACCGGCGTGAGCGCGGCATCGACGGCGCTGGGCCGAGCGGTCTCCTCCTTTTGACCGTGCGGAACAAGGCCGTCGATCTGCCGTGACGACGCCCGAGCCTCTTTGTCCCTGCGCAAACCGCAAGCCGTTCGGCGTGGCCAAGCTCAGCCCAGGCGTCACCGTGCCGCCATTCCATGGGCGCCGGCCTGACACTCGGGAGGTACACTGCGCGTGTATTCTCATATTATGAGAAACCACTTTCATATTGCGAGAAGATTTGTTGACGCGACGTTTGGGTTGGCCAATCATCCGAACGCCAGCCACACACCGCAGAATTGATCGTTCCCGTGTCAAAAGCACCGTCATCAAACCCAGCTCCTTCGCCCGAACGCGAGGCCGGCACCGCAGGCCCGAGTGGAGCGCAGGCGATCTTGCGGGCGATCACGCTTCTGCGCGCCGTTGCGCGAACCAACGACCGTGGCGCCCGCGCCAACGCACTGGCGGCGGAGACGGGGTTGTCGGTCGCCACCACCCATCGCATCCTCGGGGTGTTGGCGCAGGAAGGGCTGCTGACCCACGATCCCTATTCCAAGCTCTATCATCTCGGGATGGAGCTTTCCGTGCTCGGCGCGGCGGCCCAGGAATTCTCCATCCGTGACCGCCTGCGCCCGGCGCTGGAGCAGATCGCCCTGGAGGTCGAGGACACCATTTTCCTGCTGATCCGGTCGGGCAACGACGCGGTGTGCATCGACCGGGTGGAGGGCAGCTATCCGATCCGCACCCTGACGCTCGACATCGGTGCGCGTCGTCCGCTCGGCATCGGTGGCGGCGGTCTGGCCCTGCTCGCCTTCCTGCCCGACGCCCAGCTCGAAGCCGTGCTGGCGGCCAACGCCCAGCGCTACTCCAGCTATGCCGACTTCACGGTGGAGGACATCCGGCGCTTCGTCTTCGAAGCCCGCGAACTCGGCTACGCGCTCAACAACGGCATCCTCCGCCCGAACGTCGCGGCGGTCGGGGTGCCCGTCCTTGGTGCCGACGGCCGGATCGTCGCCGCCGTCAGCGTCGCCGCCATTCCCGACCGTCTGCCGGAAGACCGGCAGGAGCGTGTCGCCGAAATCATCGCCCATCATGTCCAGCGCGTCTGGGGCCAACGTGTCTGGAACACCGCCGACGGCCGTCCATGAAGCCGTTCATGACACCCATGCCCCCGGCCCTCTGACCACATCCGACGCGCACCGAAGAAGGCGCGCATCCCAGGAGGAAAAGAAATGAGCCATGCCCTGAGGGCGGTCGCCGCGGCCGCCACCGCCATCCTTTTGTCTTTTGCCGCCCCGGCGCCGGCGTCTGCCGGCAAGGCCGACGACACGCTGAACATCGCCTGGGCTGGCGAACTGCCGACGCTCGACCGCTACTTCAACGTCCTGCGCGAAGGCGAGCTGGTCGCGCGCATGGTCTTCGACTCGCTGCTGACCGTCGATCCGCAGACCTTCGACTACAAGCCGCTGCTCGCGTCCTCTTACCGCTTCGTCGACAACCGAACGATCGAATTCGAACTGCGCCGTGACGTGCGGTTCCACGATGGCGAGCCGTTCGACGCCGACGACGTGGTCTACACGCTGAACCTGATGGCCGATCCGGCGACCCGGGTTCTCAGCCGGCAGAACGTGGATTGGATCGAGAAGGTCGAGAAGATCGACACGCACATGGTGCGCCTGACCATGAAGGCGCCGACACCGCTGGCCCTGGAGTACCTGTCGGGACCGCTGCTGATCTATCCGCGCGACTATTATTCCAAGGTCGGCAGCCAGGGCATGGGGTTGCGTCCGGTCGGCACCGGCCCCTACAAGGTGACCGCGTTCGATCCCGGCAAGCGCATCGTCTTCGAAGCCAACCGCGCCTATTTCGACGGCAGCCCCAAGGGCCGGCCGACCATCGGCCGCATCGTCCAGCGCACCATTCCCGACCAGAACACCCAGATCGCCGAGCTGCTCAGCGGCGGCGTCGACTGGATCTGGAACGTGCCCAACGATCAGGCGGCCAAGCTCGCGTCCATGCCCAACGTCGTGGTGCAGAACGCGCAGACGATGCGCTTCGGCTATCTGGCGTTCGACGCCTCCAACCGCACCGGCCACGCCTCGCCGGTCAACGACGTCCGGGTCCGGCAGGCCATCGCCCATTCCATCGACCGCAAGACCATCGTCAAGCGGCTGGTCCGCGGCGCCTCCGAGGTCATCGACGCGGTCTGCTTCCCGACCCAGTTCGGTTGCGTCCAGGACGTGGCGACCTACGACTACGATCCGGTCAAGGCGAAGGCGCTTCTCGCCGAGGCCGGCTATCCCAACGGCCTCGACATCGAGTTCCACGCCTACCGCGACCGTCCGGTGGCCGAGGCGATGATCGGCTACATGAAGGCCGTCGGGATCAACGCCAAGCTCACCTACCTGCAGTACGAGGCGCTGCGGGACAAGGTCTACAACGGCGAAACCGACTTCACCTTCATGTCCTGGGGCTCCTACTCGATCAACGACGCGGCGGCCAGCGTCAGCCAGTTCTTCAAAGGGTCGAAGGACGATTACGCCCGCGATCCGCAGGTGATCGGCTGGCTGGAGGGCGCCGATTCGGCGATCGATCCGGCGACGCGCAAGGATCTCTACGGCAAGGCGTTGCGGCGCATCGCCGAACAGGCCTACTGGCAGCCGCTGTTCACCTACAACGTCAATTACGTCCACAGCAAGGACATCGCCTTCACCCCGACGGCGGACGAGATCCCGCGCTTCTACGCGGTGACCTGGAAATGAGCCGTCCGCCGGCCGCCGCCCCGCCATCCCTTCACCACTCCTCCCTTCCGTGGAGTCCGCCATGCTGGCCTACAGCTTGAAGCGTCTGCTTCTGGCCGTGCTGGTCGCCGTCACGGTCTCCGTCGGCTCCTTCGCCCTGCTGCGGGCGGCTGGAGACCCGGCGGTGGCCATGGCCGGCCACTCCGCCACGGCGTCCGACATCGAGTTCATCCGCGAGACCTACGGCTTCAACCGCCCCCTGCCCGTCCAGTACGCCGACTGGCTGGTCAAGGCGCTGCAGGGCGACTTCGGGGAAAGCCTGTATTTCCGCATGCCGGTCAGCCGCATGCTGGCCGACAAGCTGCCGACCACCATGACGCTCGGCGGGCTGGCGCTGGCCTTCGCGCTGTGCGTCGGGCTGCCGCTCGGCATCATCGCAGCGATCCGGCCGAACAGCTGGATCGACCGCGCGGCGCTGCTGGTCTCCGTCACCGGGCAGGCCATGCCGACCTTCTGGTTCGCCCTGGTGCTGGTCGTGCTGTTCAGCATCACCTTTCCGCTGCTGCCGCCGTCCGGTTCGGGAACCTGGAAGCACTTCGTCATGCCGACCGTGGTGCTCGGCTATTACGCCACGCCGGCGATCATGCGGCTGACGCGGGCGGGCATGCTTGAAGTGCTGGCCTCCGACTACATCCGCACCGCGCGGGCCAAGGGGCTGCATCCGGCCGTGGTGCTGCTCAAGCACGCCCTGCGCAACGCCGTGATCCCGGTGGTCAGCCTGTCGGCGGTGCAGTTCGGCTTCATGCTGGGCGGCTCGGTGGTGGTGGAGACGGTGTTCGCCCTGCACGGCACCGGCCAGCTCGCCTGGGAATCGATCAGCCGCTCCGACCTGCCCACCGTGCAGGCCATCGTGCTGGTGCTGTCCAGCTTCTACGTCGTCCTCAGCCTGATCGCCGACCTTCTCAACGCGTGGCTCGACCCGCGCATCCGGGTGGCTTGAATGACCATGTCCGAAACCCTCCGGGCACCGGCCGCGTCCGCCGCCGCCGCGCCGCCGCCGACCCCCGGCCAGATCCTGCGCCGCCGCATCCTCGGCCATTGGAGCCTCATGGGTGGGCTCGCCGTGCTCGGCCTGATCCTCCTGCTCGCCGTGCTGGCCCCCTTCGTCGCGCCCGACGACCCCTACCGGCAGGATCTCATGGAGCGGCTGGTGCCGCCGGTGTGGAACGCCGAGGGAAGCTGGACCCACCCGCTCGGCACCGACCATCTCGGCCGCGACTATCTCAGCCGTCTGCTGTACGGCGCCCGCGTGTCGCTGCTCATCGGCTTCGCCGCGGCGCTCGGCTCCGGGGTGATCGGCACGACGCTCGGCGTCTGCGCCGGCTATTTTCGCGGGCGCGTCGACATGGTGGTGACCTTCCTGGTGACCGTGCGGCTGTCCACGCCGGTGGTGCTGGTGGCGCTGGCGGTGGTGGCGCTGTTCGGCGGTTCGCTGGAGGTGGTCATCCTGGTGCTGAGCGCGCTGCTGTGGGACCGCTTCGCCATCGTCATGCGCACCTCCACCATCCAGGCCACCAGCCAGGACTACGTCCTGGCGGCGCAGGCGGTGGGCTGTTCGGTGCCGCGCATCATCTTCGGCGAGATCCTGCCGAACGTGCTCAACAACCTCATCATCGTCGCCACGCTGGAGATGGCGCACGCCATCCTGCTGGAGGCGGCGCTGTCGTTCCTCGGGCTGGGCGTGCAGCCGCCGCTGCCGTCCTGGGGCCTGATGGTCGCCGAGGGGCGCTCCAACCTGTTCTTCGAACCCTGGCTCATCGCCATTCCGGGCGTCGCCCTATTCCTGCTGGTGCTGGCCATCAATCTGGTCGGCGACGGCGTCCGCGACGTCACCGCCCCGGACGGCCGCACGTGAGGTCCCCGTCATGACCCCCATCCTCGAAGTCGAAGGGCTGTGCGTCGACATCCCGACGCCGGCCGGAACCCTGCACGCCGTGCGCGACGTCTCCTTCCGGGTCGGCAAAGGCGAAATCCTCTGCATCGTCGGCGAGTCCGGATGCGGCAAGTCGCTGACCTCGCTGGCGCTCATGGATCTGCTGCCGGGGCGCGCCCGGCGCGAAGCCCGACGGTTGTCCTTCGCCGGCACCGACCTGGGCACCCTGTCGCAGAAGGCGATGCGGAACCTGCGCGGCAACCGGATGGCGATGATCTTCCAGGAGCCGATGACCTCGCTCAATCCGGCCTTCACCATCGGCAACCAGATGGCCGAGGCGCTGCGCTGCCACACCCGCGCCAGCACCGCCGAAGCGCGCGAGCGGGCGGCCGAGCTGCTGACCCTGGTCGGCGTGCCCGCGGGCCGGGACCGGTTGAACCAGTACCCGCACCAGCTCTCCGGCGGCCTGCGCCAGCGGGTGATGATCGCCATGGCGCTGATGGGCTCGCCCGACCTCCTCATCGCCGACGAACCGACGACGGCGCTGGACGTCACCATCCAGGCGCAGATCCTTCACCTGCTGGAGGACCTGCGCGACCGCACCGGGCTGTCGATCGTCCTCATCACCCACGACCTCGGCGTCGTCGCCCAGCTCGCCGACCGGGTCGTCGTCATGTACGCCGGCTCGGTGGTCGAGGAGGGACCGGTGGACGAGGTCTTCGGACGGACGGCCCATCCCTACACGCGCGGTCTGCTGGATTGCGTTCCGGTTCCCGGGCGCACGCCGCCGGGATCGCTTCTGGGCTCGATCCCCGGCGTCGTGCCGAGCCTGATCGGCGCCATTCCGGGCTGCCCCTTCGCCGCCCGCTGCAGCTTCGCCGCGGACGCCTGCCTGACCCGTCAACCACCCCTGCGGTCTGCCGGCGCCGGCCACAGCCACAGCTTCCGCTGCATCCTGGAGGGCTCGGCATGATCCCCGTCACCATTCCCGGCCCCGAGCGGGCCGTGTCCACCGACGCCGTTCTCGAACTGCGTGGGGTCAGCCACACCTATCAGGTCCGCCGCTCGCCGTTCCGCAAGAGCGTGCCGCTGCGTGCGGTGGACGACGTGTCGCTGTGCGTCCACCGCGGCGAGGTGCTGGGCCTCGTCGGAGAATCCGGCTGCGGCAAGAGCACGCTGTCGAAGATCCTGCTGGGCCTGCTCCCGCCCAGCTCCGGCGCGGTGCTGATCGACGGCGCCGCGGTGTCCGGAGCCGGGCAGGCGGCGTTCGCCCGCCGGGTCCAGCCGGTGTTCCAGGACCCCTACTCCTCGCTGAACCCGCGCAAGACCATCGCCCAGATCATCGGCCTGCCGCTGGCCGTGCACGGCATCGGCGACCGCGCGGGCCGGCGCCAGGCGGTCACCGCCATGCTCGATTGCGTCGGCCTGCCGCGGCGCGTCCTGGACACCTATCCCAAGCAGCTGTCCGGCGGCCAGCGGCAGCGCGTCGCCATCGCCCGCGCCCTGATCATGCGCCCCGAGGTCGTGGTCTGCGACGAGCCGACGTCGGCCCTCGACGTCTCGGTGCAGGCGCAGATCCTCAACCTGCTGACCGAACTGCGCCGCGAGTTGAATCTCGGCATGCTGATGATCAGCCACAACCTTGCGGTCATCGAGCACATGGCGACCTGGATCGCCGTCATGTACCTCGGCCGCATCGTCGAATCCGGGCCGACCCGCGCGATCTTCGAGCGGCCGCGGCATCCCTACACGCGGGCCCTTCTCCAGTCGGTGCTGACGACGGTTCCGGGTCACGGCATCCCCGATCCGCTTCCCGGCACCGCGATCCCCAACCCGGTCGACCGGCCGGCCGGCTGCGCCTTCCACCCGCGTTGCCCTCTGGCGACCGACCTGTGCCGGACCGTTCCGCCCTCGCGCGTCGCCGATGCCCGTCAAGGCGGGTTCGTCGAATGCCATCTGTTCCCGGCCGGCGAAGCGGAGGCGGCATGACCATGCATCGGGGCAACCATGACGACCCGCACACCGTCGTCACCGAAGAGCGCTACATTCCGGCCAAGGACGCCGGCATCCAGCTCTACCTGCGCAACAAGCGCCCGGCCGGTGTCACCGCGTTCGGGGCGGAGCGCACGGTGCTGCTGGTGCACGGCTCCAGCTATCCCGCCCACACCGCGTTCGACCTGCCGCTCGACGGCATGTCGTGGATGGATTACATGGCCGGGCGCGGCTTCGACGTCCACTGCCTGGACCTCCGCGGCTTCGGCCGCTCCACGCGCCCCCCGGAGATGGACCGCGCGGCCGCGGCGGCGGAGCCGGTCGTCGACACCAGCACGGCCCTGCGCGACGTCGCCGCCGCCGTCGAGCACATCCTGGCAAGCCGCTCCATCGACCGGCTCTGCCTGATCGGCTGGTCGTGGGGCGCCACCCTGGTCGGAGCCTACACGGCCGAACACGGCGAGCGCGTGGCGCGGCTCGTGCTCTACGCCCCGCAATGGCTGCGCGACACCCCGCATCCGGCGGGCGGCTGCACGCCCCTGGGCGCCTACCGCACCATCACGGTGGGGGACGCCCGGCAACGCTGGCTGTCCGGCGTGCCGGAGGACCGGCGGGACGCGCTGGTGCCGCCGGCGTGGTTCGACGCCTGGGCCAGCGCGACCTTCGCCTCCGACGCCGTGGGCGCGACGCAGGAACCGCCGGTCATCCGGGCTCCGAACGGAAACATCGCGGACTCCATGACCTATTGGTGCTCCGGGCGTCCGCTCTACGACCCCGGGCGCATCCGCTCCCCCACCCTGGTGGTGGTCGGCGCCTGGGACGCCGACACCCCGGTCGCGATGGCCGAACAGGTGTTCCGGGAGTTGGGAGCGGCCTCCCGACGCCGCATGGTGGTCATCGGCGACGCCACCCACACCGTCCTTCTGGAGCGGAACCGCATGCAACTGTTTCGTGAGACGCAACTTTTCCTCGAGGAGCAGGGCTGAGGGTGTTGTCAGGCCGGCCCGATCCGCTTCACCGCCTCAATCAAGTCCAGGAAGCCTTGAACCGAGTGGTAGGGGTCCTGCGGATCGTCCGCCAGCGCGAAGCAGGCCTGCAGACGGTCCCAGTCCGGCGTGGGGCGGAACTCCTCGAGCGGCATCGTCAACTTGTCGACAACCGGGCGAAGTGAAGGCACGGCGGACGGCAGCGGTCTGCTGGACACCTCGAAAAACTGTGGCGTTGCAAACGCTCCAGTGATTGCCTTGGTTTGAAGGCTGGGGAAGGACGGAAGATGGTCGTGCAACCTGGGCTGTTCGATCTTCAGGACCGCTACGCGGGCCTGAGCAACAGCGGCGATCCGCTGGAGCGTCTGTTGACGGTGGTGAACTTCGAGGTTTTCCGGCCGCCGCTGGACGCGGTGCTGGTGTTCAACATGCCTATGCTTCGCCCTAGGACTTGGAGCACCGCCAAGGCGATTTGGAATTAACGGTATCTAGATATAGTTTGGCAATGATCTCCCAGGGAAGCTCATGCCGGTAAGAGGTCCAAGTATGACGAAGCAGCCGAAATCCCTTGGTGGCATTCTCCGTTTTGGGCTTGTTGGACTGTGCATCGTTCCCAGCGTCGTTGTCGGTCTCTACGCGAGCGGCGCTGTCGGAGAGCGTGTCCGTACGGAAGCGGATAGGCATCTGCTGGATGTCGGCACCCGAATCGCCGGCATGCTCGATCTGGGCATGCACGAACGTTGGCGCGACATGACGCTGGTGGCGTCGATGATCAATGCACAGGGCTCGCTGGAGCGGACAGATGATCTGCGCGACCAGCTCGACACGCTGAAACGGAACGTTCCCATCTATGCCTGGATTGGCGTTGCGGAAACCGGTGGGCAGGTGGTGGTGAGCTCGCAACGGCTGCTCGAGGGCGTCGACGTGTCGGCCCGGCCCTGGTTCCGCGCCGGCACGCAGGCGCCCTTCGCGGGCGATCTGCACGAAGCGCTTCTGCTGGCCCAGAAGCTGCCGCCGGCTCCCAATGGCGAGCCCTTGCGTTTCGTCGATATCGCCATGCCGCTGACACGCAAGGATGGCGTTCCGCTCGGCGTTCTGGGCGCCCATCTGAGTTGGGCCTGGGCCAACGAGATCGCCGAATCCGTTCTGCAACGGGGCGGCGATGGCAAGCCGAATGTGGATGCCTTCGTGCTGAGCCGCGAGGGCGTCGTCCTGATGGGACCAAAAGACCTGCAAGGCCAGAAGCTCGACCTTGCGAGCGCGCGGGCCGGCGTGCAAGGGGTCACGAAGACCGTCGAGGAAGTCTGGCCCGACGGAAAAAACTACTTTACCGCCGTGGCTCCGACCCGCGGTGAAGGCGAGTACCGCGGCCTCGGCTGGGTGGTTCTGGTCCGCCATGACGCGGACGCCGCGCTCGCCGACGTCTCCGCGCTCCAGCACCGCATCCTGCTTGCGAGCCTTGTCATGGCTGTCCTCGCTCTCGTGGCCGGCTGGGTGTGGGCCGGGCGCCTGTCACGCCCGCTGGAGGTGCTGGCCGAGGCCGCCCGGCGCCTCAGCCACGGCGACCTCGGGACGCCGGTCCCACCCACGCGGGCCTTTGCGGAGGCGACGAGCCTGTCCACCAGCCTCGTCCAGCTTTCCATGGCGCTCGATTTGATCCTCGCCGCCCGGCGGCCGGACACGCCGGCCGCCCCCGCAAGTGCGGAACCGGTCAGCGCGTCGCGCGAGCCCGCAGCCCCGTGAGGATTTTCTCCAGGCTGATCGACCAGGCGCCGCCGCTGTAGCGTCCGGAATAGAGCTTGCGGATCAGGCGGTCGCGGACGTGTGCATCCTCGATGAAGCGCAGGGTGAAAGCGCCGTCCGCCTGCCCCACCAGGACGGCCTGCACCGGGCCGACCCCTTCGATGTGAACGAGAACCGGCGCCCCCGGCACCGCATCGACCACCCCCCACATCCGCAACCCGCCGAGCGAAATGTCCAGCACCCGCATGCGGCGCGTCCGGCCGGTGGACTCCCGGCCGACCAGTTCGATGTCGGCCTGCTCGTCCGTCCAGAAACGCTCGTCCTGCCGGTAGCGGGGCAACTCGATGCAGACCGCCATCGCCAGGGCCAGGGCCGCCAGATTGTAGAAGCTCCAGAACAGGACGATGACCTTGCCGTCGCCGGCGCCGCCCTGGGGGGCGTAGTCGGCCAGACCGGCATAGATCATGCCGCCCACGGTCGCTGCGGCCAGAAGCCCGAACCGGCGCATCATGCCCCATTGGACGGTCACCCGGTCGCGCTGCCCGCCCTTGGCCGTGACCTTGAACTTGTGCCCCTTCGGCTTGACGAGACCCACCGCCACCGCCTGGACGATCTCGAACATCGTCAGCATCTGGCTGACGTCATGCAGCAGCGGAATGATCTGGCCGCGGGTGGTCCAGTTGAGGGCAATCATCGCGGCCAGGAAGTAGGGCACGAAATACGTGATGACGCCCGGCGCGGTGGCGTTCACGATGCTGATGCCGAACCACCAGTACAGGATCGGCGCGAAGAAGCAGGCGAAGCGGAACGGAAAGGTGACCCCCCAGTAGAGGAAGGAGTCGATCAGGCCCACCCGGTCGATCAGGCTGAGCGGATTCTTCGAGAATGGACCGGACGGGCCTCGGATGATCTGGATCATGCCCAGGCACCAGCGCCCGCGCTGGGTGACGTACTCCTTCAACCCTTCCGGTGCCAGCCCGTCGCTCAGCCGCTCGTTGAGATACACGGTGCGCCAGCCGCGCTCTTTCAGGCGGATGGTGACGAGGAAGTCCTCCGTCACGCTGTCGGTCGGGAAGCCGCCGATGGCCTGCAGCCCTTCCCAGCGCATCATGGACGAGGTGCCGCAGCAGAAGGCGATGCCCCAGGCGTCGCGGGAGGCCAGCAGATGGTCGAAGAAGAAGCGCTGCTCGTCCGGGTAGGCGCGTCCGATCCGCAGGTTCGACTGGATCGGATCGGGGTTGAAGAAATGCTGCGGGGTCTGCACCAGACCGACCGACGGGTCATGGAACAGCGCCAAGGCACGGCTGACGAAGTTGGAGTGCGGCACGAAGTCGGCGTCGAGAACGACGACGAAGTCCGGTTGCCGGGGCAGCGTCGCCAGATGCTTCAGCGCGTGGTTGATGTTGCCCGCCTTGGCGTGGCTGTTGTCCGGCCGCTGCAGATAATGGCAGCCCTTGCGCGCGCAGAGATCCCGCAGCCAGTCCCGTTTGCCGTCGTCCAGCACCCACACCCGCAGGCTTGGATGCTCGATGCCCAGCGCACCGCCGATGGTGCGGGCCAGGATCGCCTCTTCCTCGTTGTAGGTGGTGATCAGCACGTCCACCTGCGGCGGGTCTTCCGGCCGCCACCAGCCGGCGTGCCGGTCGGCCTCGCCGCTGCGGTTCCTGACCCGGGACATCAGCGCGAAGGCCAAGGTCGAGCTGACCGTGGTCGCCGCTTCCAGCAGGGCGAAGGACCAGGCGCCGATCGCCTCGGCAGTGAACGCCAGGGGCGGGATCGATTCGGCGAAACGCCAAGCTATGTAGCGCCACCCCAGCAGGATGCAGAGGGTGAAAAGCACGACCCTCACCCGGCTGTCGGCCGGCCGGCAGAAGGGCAGGATCGCAAGCGCCGCGCCGCAGACCAGAAGGGCCGGCGCGAAGCTCGCCTCGAAGGGCGAAAGAACCATCAGGCGAGCCCCAGCCAGGAACCGACGGTGCGCAAAAGGTCGCGCGGCGTGCCGGAGAAGACGACCTTGCCCGTCCGGCCAACGGCGCAGCCGGCCTCCGCATCCTTCAGCAGATCCGGGATCGCCAAGGCCACGTCGAAGCGCTTCAGATGGTCCGCGCCCGGCGCGATGGCGAGGTTGTTGTAAACCGTCGCGGCGCCGGAGCCGGCCAGACGCAGCACCTGCCCATTGAAGACCCGGTTGGTGCCGGACAGCCGGAACTGTGCCGGATCGCCCACCTTCAGACGGTTGTAGTCGCTCTCCGCGACGCTGGCGGTGACGATGACCGTGGAGCAATCGAGCAGACGCAGCAGGTCCTGTCCCTTGCGCGCGTACTCGTCGTTGCCCAGAGGCGCCTCCCACACCAGCCCGTCCACCGGAGAGGTCAGGAAGGCGTCGCGGAGCTTCGCCACCCGCTGGCGTTCGAGCGCGATCTGCTCGCGGATCTTCGTCAGGCGCTGGGTGCGCTCCTGAAGTTCGGCGGACAGTTCGCCAAGACGCAGTTCCAATTCCTGGGACCGCTGGCTGGAATAGGGCGTGTCGTTGTAGGAGTCGCCGAGGAACGTGCCGTTGGAAGCCGCCTCCAGTTCGGTGCGCAGAACATCCAGGCGGGCCGTGGCCGCGCGGATGTTCAGGCTGTTCACCTCATGCGCCGCCTGCGCCTTGTCCAGCATCGCCACCGACTGGACCCCGTTAACCCTCAACTCCTCCGCGCGCTTCAGGGCGGCGGTGGATTCGGTCGACTGCGCCTTGGCGCTGGACAGCAGAGCCTGCTGTTCGTCGATCCGGGCCTTCAGCTGACGGATGCGCCCGTCGCGGTACGCTTCGGTGCGTTCGCGCAGCGTGGCCGCGCTCGTCGCCATGCTGGAAATTTGTGCCTGGATGCGCCCGATGTCGGTGTCGAGCGCGCCGGCCACGCGTTCCAGATCGAACAGACGGGCATCGTCGGCGCGAACGTCCGTCAGATTGCCGAGCGTCTGTCCGCGTTGGACCCGTTCACCGATAGCCCGCGGTTGCAGCGAAAGCTGACCATCGATAGGTGCACGCACCACGGCGACCCGCGCATTAACGACCGCATCGGCACTGACGACCGCAACACCTTCCGCAAGGACGATGTAGCCGGCCACCCCGGCGATCGTGAGGCCCGCGGTGAGCTTGAAGAGCTTGTGCATGACGGGGGCTGCCTTTAAGGCAATTGAAAGCACTTGGAACTTATTGCATGAAAGTTACTAAAATTATGTTATCAGCTTCATCCCTTCTGGATATGCATTTCCGTAACAATCATTGAAAATTCGTCATTTTCCTTTAAATCGCAGTCAGCAGCTAAGCCGGTCAGCGGCGTGGAGTCCAGGAAAGCGGTGGTCGGACTGACGGCCCAACCTTCGATTTCGCGGTCGAGCATGAGAGCGAGATCGTGGATCTTGCGGAACAGCAGGCGCCGCACCAGACGGCGGAACCGCCAATAGACCGTCTGCCAGGGCAGAAAGTCCTTGGGCGGCATGCGCCAGCCGCAGCCTGTGCGCACCAAGTAAGGGATGGCGTTCAGGACCCCCGCAGATCGACGCTGCGCCGCCGGCCCCGCTTGGCCGGGAGCGATCGCCACAGTTCGATCAGGTTCCACTCCGTGTCCATCAAGTCCGTCGGATACCGCTGTGGCCGCCAGTCCGGCCCCGCCCGCTTCGCTCGATGAACCTTCGTCCACATCGCCGGCCTCCCGTTTCCACACGGAAAACAGGAAAATCCTCATTCCCAAACGGGCTCTTGGATTTTCTCACCTACTCATCTGAGATGTTTTTCTCAAATAAACGCGACACCTCAGAATAAAGCTCTTCTGGCGAGAACATATCCTCAATAATCGAAACCGCTTTCTGATGTATATTGCCCATCTCGCATGATGTTGGTCCAATTTCTAAACATATCCACGGCACCGCCTTCCCAAGAGCCCCACAAATTACCGCCACTATATTTTCCCCTGTCAACCCGTTGTGCTTCGGCGGAACTATCAGAACTTTTAAATCAAATTTTTCTGATGAAGCGAAATGCAATGCCTCATCAATTTTGTCAAATATGCAAATGTCATACCCCCATATCCTAAATAGCTCCGTTATATATGTCTTATATATTTCATTATTTGTAATAAGCATTGCCGAACCCCCAGTCGATTTCCTCATGCGATGCCTCACCCATAACTGGAAAAGAATGCACCGATTTTAATAAAGTCATAAGCGGATCGATCAAACTTATATATTGATATGAAACAGAACCGTATAGCGTTTAACAGATCAAGCTCATGGCCGTCTATTTCAGGCATATTCAAATTTACCAAAATAAGCAAGTATTTTATAATTTTGAATGCGAATAGAGATTTTCCGAATTACGAAAACAAGCATGAATCGATGCTTGATATTTGTTGAAATGATTCCGAATTGCGCAAGAAACCGCATAACATGCATGGATTTATATGCGATTATTTCAAAACATTCTGCCGCTTAGACGCGATCGGGATGCTTGAATTCTACATTCATAAAAGATCGGAGCCACCCGCGGCAGAAAATTATCAACGTTGCGACGCGCGTCAAAATGCCAATCTTCCGGTATATCGCTTTATTTCCAATGCATCATGGTAGAATCTGATTGAACGTCGAGTTACGCACTAAAGTCATGTTGTTCTCACGTCACATCCACGAGCAGGACCTGAGCGCAAAAAGGCACTATTTTATAAGGGTCAAAGCTTTTATCATTGGATAGACACATACACCCGCTAACGTCAAAAAGGTTCGCCGCGGTTCGGCAAAAGCCAAGCGCCAATCAGCATGGAAGCAACGTCCCATGTAATGAACCGCTTGACCGAAACCAGTCTGGAGCCGCAAAGCGCGACGCGCCAGATATCGCATCATCATCGCGGTCGCCCGCGCTTCATGTGCGGCCACCAAATCGGGAGCGTAACAACGTGCGCAATCCATGAGACACCGCCAGCCGCGCTCCATATGAGAGAAATCGGACGACAATCCATCAACACTAGCGCGGTAGCGCACCAGGACTCGATC
Organism: Azospirillum baldaniorum; assembly: GCF_003119195.2. NCBI lineage: Bacteria > Pseudomonadati > Pseudomonadota > Alphaproteobacteria > Rhodospirillales > Azospirillaceae > Azospirillum > Azospirillum baldaniorum. Next base: position 581,597 of record NZ_CP022255.1, read on the forward strand.
GAGCCCGGCTAATTTCCAGGACGAGAGCACCATCATACGAAACAGAAACTCCTGATCCTCCGCGTGGCTAAGCGTTTCGTCGAATCCCCCCACGGCACTGAAGACCGCACGCCTCACGACCCACGTCGAAGTGGTTGATGTGGGATTCTCGTAAAGCAGATGTTGGGGAGCCAAGCCTTGAACCCTCGCGGTCGAACTGGCTAAAGTATCATTTCCATTGCTATCCATGAAACGGACGCGCGCAAAACTCACCCCAAGCTCAGGGTTTTCCTGAAAATGATCAAGGTGGGTGGCCAAGGCGTCAGGCAGCCAAAGATCATCGGAATCCAGAAATGCGATGATCGGTGCGCGCGCCTGAGCAATTCCACGGTTTCGAGCGACGGAGACGCCGCAATTGACCTGCCTGTGCAGCACAACCCGTTGATCTGCTCTCGCGAAATCAGCGACGATCTCCGCGGAACGGTCGCTTGATCCGTCATCGATCACAATGATTTCGATCGCCGCCAAAGTCTGCATCGCCGCGGAGGAGAGCGTCTCGCCAATGGTGCGCTCGGCGTTGTAGCAGGGGATGATCACCGAGATTTGTGGTTCACTGCCCATCATCACTTCCCTAAAGCTGAGGATACAACCGACGACAGCGATCACCAAGAGCAGACAAACGGTTTGGCAAGGCGGCACGCGCGACTTGGTGCTGGCCTGCCACTTTAAGCAATTTGAGGCGTACGCGCACCGCGAGCTGCACCGCTCGTGCGGTCAACCCCATGCAGTACAGCGGCCGCATCGGGCCGCCGGCGCTATAGTGCCGGACGAAATCCTCGAGCGTCGGGTCCGCGTTGTTGTTCCATCGACGGTCGAGATGGTCAACCGTCTCAGATCGCCGGGCGACATGAATGACGTGGCCGTTTTCGCCCCAATCCATTTCGGGAACGGCACGCGAAGAAACTTCGAGAACCGCGTCAAAAAACTCCACGGCCGCCGGATCGTTGCGAGCGATTATTACTCCGGAATTCACGTTCCCGGAAAAGCCGACCGCCAGGTAAACAGCTTTATCCGGTTTTGACACACTCTCCACCTTGGGAGCCGCCGCCCGCAATTCGCAATCCGCATCCACAAACAGGATCCAGCGGTAGCCTTTTGCAAGGGAGGAACGCAACAATTCGATCTTCAGCCACACGGCTTCGGTGACGGTCGTCCAGGCCGGGCGGCTCACACAGACATAATCATAGCCATGCCGCGCCGCGTAGAGCCGATGACTCGCGATGTTCCGGTCATAAATCCTATCATAGTGATTGAGCGCGACGGAAAACACGAGGGTATCGGAAGATATTGGCATGTGACGGTTCTCACCAATTGGCACGCAGGGCGCGGCGCAGCGTCATTTCGAGGATTCTGTAAGCCTGATCCGATCCCCTGTGCATGGACAATGCCACTTGGTTGCGGGGAGGATCGGTACGGACCACAATGGCGTCGAAAGCACCGGTTTCGTCATCGCCCGCTCCTGGTGGCGGGTTGAAAAATCCAGCGATCCGCTCACCGCATATAGGTTGAGCACCTGGCCAACACAGAAGAACCCCAGTGTAAGACCAATTCAACGTGGTCAAACGATTGCCGCCGATCGACAGGTTCAGAACGGGAAACACCACGCGATTGTCGCGTCGGCGTGGATTGTTGCGCAATTGGACCGGCATGATCAGAGCGCTCCCGCCTTGGTGTTGGTTGCGCGCACGGTGATTGGCCGAAACCGGAAGCCTCGCATGGCCTGGGACTCGAGCCGGTCGAAGGTGCACCTCGGTAGGCCGGCAAGCAGAAATGCGGCGGCCATCGTTACCAGGGTCCGACGCGGCTCCCTCCACAGGATCGATGCGTCGGCTTTCAACGCCTTGCCGACCAGCGACAACGCCTTCTCGCCGTCACGCATGCGCACCGCACGGCGCGCGAGGTAACGCAATTGGTAAGCAAGTGCCAGGCGTCCGAATTCGGCGATGAACTCAGGAGCGTACACACGAGCCTTGTCGATGACACGGACCCAACTCTCAAATTGGGTTTCAAGGTTGGCTGAGAGGCCACCGGAGTTCACCCGATAGAGGGTCAGAACGCGAGCGATACCCGCGAAACGCCAGGAGGTTAGCAACGCGATGCGCAGCCAGCATTCGATGTCTTCGGATTGGCGAAAGTTCTCGTCGAAGAAGCAATCTTCGGTGACGCCTGGGCGCGGCGAGGGGAAAGCAATTTCGTCCAGAACGGCGCGACGGACCACCGGCGCCGATCCGTTGCCGATCGGGTTGCGGGTTAGAATGTCCGCCGGATCGACGCCGGCCAACTTCGGGCGCTGGACAAGTCCCAGCGGACGTCCGGCCTCGTCGATGAACCCCGATTGGCAATAGCTGACGCCGACTTCGGGGTTGGCGTCGAGATGCGCGACGTGCCGGGCGAGCTTGTCGACGGCCCACTGATCATCGGAATCGATGAAGGCGATCAATCTGCCACGTGCGTTGCGAATCCCCGTATTGCGCGCGCCCGCCAAACCACGGTTGTTTTGATGGATGAGCTTGATGCGGGGATCGTTAAACCCCTTGGCAATGGACAGGCTGGCGTCGGTCGATCCGTCATCGACGATAAGAAGCTCGAAGTCGGTGAAGCTCTGTTCAAGCACCGAGCGGATGGCTTGGGCGAGATAAGATTCGACGTTGAAAACGGGCATCACCACGGAAATGGCTGGCATGGCGGCTTCTCACGAGCAAGAGGGTGGCGTTCGCGCCTGGTGGGCCGGCGCGTGCAGCGTGCGGAGGACGGAGCGGGGTGCTAGGCGTGTAGCCCGAGATCGGCGAGGATGAAGCCGTCGATAACCCGCAGGACCGCTTGAGTGTCGATCCGGATTATCGTCTGACCCCAAATGATGGCGTTATCGACGGACAGCGACGGGCCGATGTAAGTGTCGGGAAGGATGACGCTGTCGGTCACTCGGGTGTCGCGGTCGATGATCACTCGCTCACCAACGGACACCGTCCCGGCCAACGTCACGCCGCGATGCAACATGCTGTTTGCGCCCATATGGGCTTGTCCGGCGGCGTTGACGCTGGAGGCAACGCGTGATCCGGCGCCAGCCACCAGATTTAAACCGATCGCACGCCCGAAGGGTACGAGACCCGGAAATTCTCCACGGACGACGCTGAGGTTGACGGCATGGTAATCGGCAAGGGTTTCGACCAGCGACACCGCCCCCCATTCCAGGCCGACGCTGCGCCCCATCGGAGTTGGGCGCCCACGGCCACCGAAGGGTTCCTCGGGAAAACGCCATTGGCCGTCGGCACGACGACGGGCCAGGGCGAGAGCCGGGCGTCCCTGCAGGGTGCCATGCACAAGGCTGCCGGGGACTGGCGCCGCTATCGTCAGAAAGGCACCGATCACCGGCGAAATCAGCGCATCGCCCCGCAACACCAGCGCTTCGTCGGCGTCATCCAGCCAATCGTCGACGGCCCCGCTCTCTTGATGCAACCACAGATGGTCAAGCGTCAGTCCCCAACGCGACCCAGTCCCCAGGGCGTCGATCAGACAATCGTGATCGGTCCAGGACACCAACGCCACCTGACGGACGCCTGCGTCGACCAACAGGTCCAGCGTGCGCTCGATCAGCGGGCGTCCGGCGACCGGCATCAGGCAAGGAGGCAGGCGATCCGTCAGGGGTGCCAAAGAATGACCACGGCGATCCCAGTAGATGATGGCTTTCATGATGGCGGCTCCCGCGGATTGGCGTGGCGATGTCAATAGGCACCCTTCGCGCTGACGACGGCGGGGATGGTCCGGGCGAGGATTGAGAGATCCTTGGCCAGCGAGCGGGTGTGGATGTACTCGAGGTCGAGGCGGATCTGCTCGGGGAACGGCAGTTCCGAACGGCCGGAAATCTGCCAGAGGCAGGTGATTCCCGGCGCAGCGTCCAACCGATGCATATCGTGGTGGCTGTAGCGTGCGACTTCGGCCGGCAGTGGCGGGCGCGGGCCAACCAGCGACATGTCGCCCTTCAGAACGTTCCACAGCTGCGGCAGCTCGTCGATCGAGGCGCGACGAAGGAAGCGGCCCACGGTGGTGATGCGGGGATCGTGGCGCATCTTGAACAGGACGTTTCCGTCAAAGCGGTTCTGAGCCAGCAGCCCCGCCTTGTGACGTTCGGCGTCCACATGCATCGAGCGAAACTTCCACATCGAAAAATGATGGCCATGGCGGCCAACACGAGTCTGCGGGAAGAGGACGGCCCCGGGGGAGTCGAGCTTGATTGCCAGTGCGACGATACCAAACATCGGCGCCGCGACGGTGAGCAGGCTGGCCGACACGACGATGTCGAGCGCGCGCTTGAGGGTGTCGCCCAAGGCACCGCTCCAGCGCCAAGAACGCCGGACAGCGCGGGAGCGAAGCTCCTGGAGCCCCAGAGCCGACACGCTGAAGCGGTTCTCGATCGTGGCGGAGGCGGCGGCCGAACCAGGCGTGACACGGTCATTGAGGCTCAACATCGGGCGTTTCCTCTCTGGTTGGCGCATCTGGCGCCGTTTGTGGATTTGCTCAGAGCGAAGCAAGCCGTGTGCCAGATTTGGTGGAAGGCGTCAGTTCGCTAAAAATCCTTGGATTCCCTACGCTCAGCCCGCGGAGCATGTGGCGTGGTGCCAGTTCAGCATGGCCGCATCCCGCGCCATCTCGCGGGACAGACGGGGACGGGCTCCGCCCTGGACGGCGCCTTCGATGGACAAGGCCAAGGACGCGGGGGCCAGATCCTCGCAATCATGGACCATTTTTGCGGGCAGCCCGATGTCGCGCGCCCAGCCGTCGCATTTGGGATGGTAGGACAGCAATGTGGTCGGGGTGTCGGCGAGAAAGCCGAAGACCGCCGCATGCAGCCGCATGGCAACGATCGCTTTCAAGCCGCCGATCGTGCGCATGACGTTGGACGGGTTCGGATCATAGGGCAGATGACGGATCGGCACCAAATTCTGGAGGCGTTCTGCGAGCCGAGAATGCAGCGGCGCGTCGCCATGCAAGCCATGGCCATTGAAGTCGATCAAAACCACCTCATCCGTGATCCCGTCCGGCAGGCGCAGGATCGCTTGAGCCACACGCTCGACGATGCGCTGGTCACGGTCGGATCCCAATTCGTCCTTGCACAGCGCAATTCCGATGCCCCGCCGCTCCGAAGCGGGATCTGGCGGGGCGATGTCCAGAGCACTCCCCAGCAGCGGAGCGAGATCAAATGTCTTTTTGACATTGGCCTCGGGGGCGATGGAACGGGCGATCCGCAGACTTTCCTCGTCGCGAACTCCGACGAAGCTCAGGCGCTTGAGCAGTTCCCCGCAGGTTTTCTCGGCACGTGAATCGCGGAACGGTCCGATCCCCACGCCAAGGGCGAGATGCCCCTGGGCGCCGGCGCCCCGCATCAGCATGATCTTGTCGCGCAAGTCACCGTGCGTGTGGAACACCGATCCGCCTCCAAAAATGACACGGCGGGACGCCAAGCCTCCGAGAAAGCTGCGCAGCCGCCGCTCCATTCGCACCAAGCGGCCGTGGTCACGGGTTTCGTCACCGCAGCGGTACAGGCCACGCACGCCGTCCAATCCTGGGAGTACCGGCAGGCGAGCGCCGGACGCGACGAGCTTTTCGGCCCCCAGGAAATGGCGGGCACCCCAGATGGTAACCGCGAGCAATGCGTCATCGCCGGAATTGCGCATGCCGTAATAGCCGGCAAGGAACGTGTCGGTCATGGTTCGGTGTCCGTCAGCTGGAGGTGGTTCAGCCGCTAGCCGCAAGAACCATGCCTGTTGATCAGCCGGGCATCCATGCCGCCGACGACCGTTTCGGAGCGTTGCGGAAGGCGTCCCCCAACGCTTGCCAGAGCGGCTTGGGCCGCAATTCCACATCCAGCGGCAGCGGGCGCATGGGCTGCCCATCGGGCCGCCAACCCGCCGGGTGGTGGTGAAGCCAGCTTTGGCGGTCGGACAGGCCCCAGCAGGTCACGGCCTTGACGCAGGCATGGTCCAACACGGTGTCGAGAAAGGCGCTGGCATGGTCCGCGACGGCTTGGTCCCGCGTCGGGATGTCGCCGGTCACGGCGGCATCGCCGACGTCCAATTCAGTGATCATCACCATCAGCCCCAGCCCGCCAACCTCTCCGATGAAGCGATGCAGGATGCGAGGGTCGAAGGGGCGGCCTATCCGAAGATGCGATTGAAGCCCCAGCCCATCGACCGGCACACCGCGCGCCAACAGCGTCTCAAGAAGCCGCAGGACGGCCCTCCGGCGCCGATCCTGCAAGGGTGACGCATACTCCAGATCATGGTCGTTGAGCATCAACACGGCGCCCGGATCCGCCGCCCGCGCCGCCTTGAACGCCAGATCGAGGCAACGCGGTCCCAGCGCGCGCAGCCAGGGGGTCGGGCGAAGCCCATCCTCGCGCCCCTCGTCTGGTGCGACCGCTTCGTTCACCACGTCCCAAACCGGAATGCGCCCCCGGTATCTGCCCACCACCGTGAAGATATGGTCGGATAAAATGTCGTAGCCTTGTCCCGCCCGAAGCGCTTCCGGGACCCAGGCCGGCAGAGCCTCGTGCCACAGCAGCGTGTGTCCGCGCACGCTCTGTCCATGACGGTCCGCGATCCCAAGCAGGCGATCGAGGCCGTCGAAACGAAAGACGCCGGCGGCCGGACGCAAGCCCGCCCATTTCGCGTCGCCTTCCGGGACCAAAACGGCGCATTCGCGCGTGTAGGCATCGGCCAAGGCCTGATCCTCGTCCACGGACCGAAGCCCTAACGCGGCGCCGTAGGCCAATCCGCGCGATGCCGCGATGGCACGCAGTCCGATCGGCTTGGACCCGGCGGTCGTCCCATTGCCCGGGCTGGCCAGGACCAGCCCGGCGCCCAAGCCCGACAGCACGGCACGACGGCCGATCCGCTGCGCTCTCATGCGACAGCTCACCGTGCGAAGAGTGGCGTGACCCATCGGGGCACGCAGGCATGGGGAATTGCCAACCACCTTGCCGCCAATCCCACCGCCAGCCCCAAGATCACGCCCATCACGTCGGCCATTGCGTCGGCGGCGGGCGCCGTTCGGTCGGGAACGAAGGACTGCGTGACGTCGATAAAGATGCCGTGCGGGATCATCGCGAGGGCGGCAGCAATGCCGACCCGCGATCGGCGGAAGCCGATCGCCGGCAGCGACGCGACAGCCAGAAAAACGACGGCGTGAGCGCCCTTGTCGATGCCGAAGGCCTCCGGCGGTCCTCCGGCGGGCTGCAAAGCCAGCGCAGCGACGCAAAGAATCGCGATCGGCCACACCACCAGCACGACCCGGTTGCCGGCCAGAGAATGGAAGCCCAAAGCCCCGTTCATGCCGCATCGCCCTTGCGCGCGCGGCGGACCGAGCGAACATGGACGGCAAGCCGCATCAGAAACACGCCGTTGCCGATCAGATAGCGCCGCCACATGCGCCCCGGCTCCTGCAGCAACCGCCACACCCACTCCATCCGCATCTCGCGCAGCCATTGCGGCGCCCGTGACACCCGATGAGCGTGGAAGTCGAGACACCCCCCGACACCGAGGCACACCGGAGGGATCAACCGGTGACGGTTGCGCTGCAGCCACACCTCTTGCCTCGGAGCGCCCATCGCCACCACCAGGACCTTCGCACCGGAACCGTTGATGTGCGCGACGACGTCTTCTTCGTCCGCGGCGGTGAAGTAGCCGTTGCACGTTCCGGCAATTCGGAGCCCAGGCGCTAGAACGGCGAGGGTCCGCGCCGCATCCTCGGCCACTCCGGGGCGCGCACCGAGCAGGAACAGGCCATCACCAGACGCCGCCAAGGCGCGACACAGATGCGGCAACAGGTCGGTCCCGTTGACGTTCTCGGCGAAGGGGGTGCCCAGCATCCGCCCCGCAATGGCGACGCCCAGGCCATCGGGAAGCACACGATCGGCCTCGAGCAGGCAAGCCCGGTAGGCGGTGTCACGCGCCGCAATGTTGAAGCAGTCGGCGTTGACAAAAAAGCAATTGGTCGCATGACGCGAGCGCAGGCGGGCCAGCAGCCAGCCGACGGTTTCCTCCATGGACGCGTTGGCGACCGGGACCCCGAACAGCGAAACCGTGGCAGCCATTTCCCCAACTGCGGAGGCGCCGCCGATCAGGCGAACCAACGCGAAGCGGACCAGCAACGCCACACTGTGCGATACCGACAGGCGATAGATATCAAGACGATCGTGGAAACGTTCGTCCTCAAAAGCAATTCCAGCCTGACGGCGAACCGCATGTGTCGACACCAGACCGGGACGCGGAACCACATTGGCCCCTTGCGGCGTTCGGCCATCCATCTCTTCGGGCAGACGGGCCCGTGGACCGACGAAACCCAGATCACCGGCGATGACGTTGAAGAGTACCGGCAGCCCGCTTCCGACGCCGGTTCCGGCGAAGCCAATCTGCCGGTACAGCCGGTGGCCGCGACCGAGGCGGGGGAGCAGGGTGAACAAGCGCCCATGGGCGATCAATGCGACGAGGCCCCGCAGCAACAGCACCGGCGACAAGGCCACCAGCAACAGCACCGCCAGAGTGAGATCGAACGCACGCAGACGCGCCGAGCGTCCCATGGCGGTGGCTGATCGCACGGCCTGATCCGAAATGAGGATGCGCGTTGTCATGGCCTTATCCCTTTGCATGATTCCGGACCATGAGCCCGGATGGGGCGGTCCTCGTTGGACCCGCGCCCTTTCGCAAAGCGCGTGCCATGCCTTGGTTCGGCCGCGAGGCCATGGAGTGGGAGCGCCGCGCCAAGCTTTGCGAGCGTCGCCCGTTTCTTGGACGCAGTTTGCGGGTGGGGACCGGCGTCAATTGCAAATCGCGGCGTCCCTCGGCTTCTGCACGGGATGCTCCGATATGGCCGGACTTTGTCGTCTCTGTGGGCTCAAATCCGCTCCTGGCCCCCCGCTTTCTCCTGATCGCGATCCACTCGACATCACAAATCCTACTTGAGCCTCAGCCTCGCCGAGAGCTGGCACGGAGGTTGCGTCGTCCTCTGGCATTGCTCTTCCACTCACGAGGTCAGCCATGAACCAGCCCCATATCAATGTCGGTTCCGCGTGGCGCATCGTTCCCGTGACAGCCCTGTTTCATGGCTCATGGGCGCTCAGCAACCTGATCGCCGCGGCGGGTTGCAATATTCTTGTCGATCTTTCGGAACTTTCCACGATAAGCGCCCGGCAGTTGTCGGCATTGCTGGACGCCCGGCGCGCCTGCGCCGGCGCGGGGGTGTCGTTGTGCCTTCTCGACGCATCGCCCGCGGTGATCGCCTTTTTCGATCTGGTCCAGGTGCGCAGCTTCTTTCGCCTCGAGGGAAGCGGTCAATTGACGCTTAAAGCTCCCGAACTGGACATGGCGGCCTGAACGGCCAGCGTTCCAATCGTCCGTCACGCCTAGCGATCAGGGATATCCACCGTCATGAGCGCAGCCGCCGTGCCCGTCACCCGCCTCTTCAGCGGCCCCACACTGCGTCTGTTTCGCAACATGGGCTGGATCGGGCTTTCCGAGATCATGGGCCGTGCCTCGCGTCTCGTCACGGCGGTCGCCTTGGCACGAATTTTTTCTCCGGAGGATTTCGGCATCGTCGCCAGCGCGCTGACCATGCATGAACTGATCCGGGTGTTCGGATCGATGGGACTGGGTGTCATGATCATCCAGGCCCGACCCGACGAGCTGACTGAGGTGTGCACCGTCGCCAACCGCCTGAACTGGCTGGCCGCCACCGCACTCTTCGTGATGCAAAGCCTTCTTGCGTTCCCGATCTCGCTTATCGCGGGAGAACCCCGTCTGGCTTTGATGATCGCTGCCCTCGCCGTCGTCCATCTGATCTTCCCATGGTCGATGGTGGCCGTCTTCCTGGTCCAGCGGGAAAACCGCATGAAAGTGACCGGCTTGATCGGCGGATTGACCCTGCTGACGGAAAACCTGCTGACCGCGGCCCTGGCCCTGGGCGGTTTTGGAATCTGGTCGGTGGTGTGGCCGCGCTTCGTCTCGACCATCACCTGGGTGGTGTTGCATCGGCGGGCCCGGCCCTGGCGGCCCTCGCCCGATTGTGGTTGGCACGGCTGGCGACGGGTGCTCGCTCATGGCGGGCAAGTTCTGGGAACCGAGGTTCTCAAAACCCTTCGCGTGACGCTGGACAAGCCGTTGATCGGCGCGCTGTTTGGCATGGACGTCCTTGGAATGTACTACTTTGCATTCAGCGCCGGGTTGGGGATCTCTCAATCGTTGCTTTCCGCGTTGTCGACGGTGTTGCTCCCGCATTTGCGCGACGGCCGCGACAATGGCGGGCAATTTCACGCGCACGCCAAGGCCACCCTACGGTCGGTCGGTTTGATCGTTCCGCCCCTGATCCTGACGCAAGCCCTGTTGTGTCCCCTTTATGTGCCATTGATCTTCGGCGAGGCGTGGACGCCCGCGGTGCCGGTGGTTCTGGTGCTCTGCCTGTCTGCGATTCCGCGTCCGTTCGCCGATGTCTGTTCACAAATTCAGCGCGCTCTCGGTCGCCCTGGCGCGGATCTTGTCTGGAACGCCGTGCTCACCGCATCCCTGGCCATTGCGATGGTCCTCGGGGCTCGGTGGGGATTGATCGGTGCGGCCTGGGCTGTCCTGGCCATCCATCTCATCGCATCGCCCCTCTTCGTTGTTTGGACCTTCAAGCATGCGGCGCTCCGTCATCGATGACGGCAATGCAACCTGGAGAGACATGGCGGCGATTCGGAGAGCGCTGGCACGAGTCTTGCTCATGAAAACTCCATATACGGTTGCTCAGGGTCGAGCCACTCTTCCAGAAGCAGCATCCACGGAGGATGGAATGAATTCGACGATGATCAGCGCGTTGAATGACCTCTCGGATCTGGTGACGGAATATCGTGTCATGCTGGGCGAGCTGCTTGACGACGTCGCCAACCACTGGAAGCGTTTCGAGAACAGCGCAACTGCCCACGAGGCCACCCCGCACCTTGACGCACTTACACATTTAGCTCATCGAATCGCGGGCTCCGCTGGCAGTTTCGGCTTCGAACTGGTCTCGGACGCCGCATTGCGCTTGGAGCGTCAGTTGCGGCCAATGATCGAGGGTCCAGGGCACAGCGATGCGGGGAAAGCTGAACTGGCCGGTTTGATCATCGCCTTGCTTGAGGCGCCGCAAACCGCTCACGACCATGCGGATGCAATCCTTCCCAGCCAAGGCCATTCCGGAACCTTGACGGCGAGCGCACGGAAACCGCTGTTTATCGTCGACCCCCATTGCGAGCGGGCGTTGCAAACTGCATCGCAAATTGCTCCTTTCGGATATGAGACCCGGTTGTTTCATACCGTCGAGGAGGCTCTCTTGGCGGTTTCCGAGGCTCTGCCCTGCGCGATTGTTACCGAACTGGAGTTTCCCTCCGGCCTGCTCGATGGCACGAAGCTGGCGTCGCGGCTGGCGGGTACGATCCCCGTGATCATCATGTCCGAACGGACGGATTTTGCAGCCCGTCTGGCGGTCGCCCGCAGTGGATGCACGGCTTATCTCCCCAAGCCGATTGAAACGCTCGACGTCGTGAATTGGATCGATGAGCTGACCGGACTGAAGCCGGGTCCCGATCTGCGGGTCCTTGTGCTGGACGACGACCGACTTGTGGCCGAGCATCATGGCGCGATTTTGCGGGCCGCCGGCATGAAGGTCGAAGTTCTGGCCGAACCGACGGCGCTGTTGCAGGCATTGGACCACTTCGCACCGGATTTGGTTCTTATGGATATGTACATGCCGGGTTGCACCGGCATCGAGATGGCACGGATCGTTCGCCAGAACCGTCAATATTTGGGAATGCCGATCGTTTTCCTTTCGGTGGAAAGCGACCTGTCGCGCCAGTTTGCGGCACTCTCGCCGGGTGCCGACGATTTTCTGACGAAGCCCATCCGGCCGGAGCATCTGGTCCAGTCGGTGCGAGCCCGAGCGGTCCGAGCCCGCAATCTGCGTCAAGTCATGGAAACCGACAGCCTGACTGGGCTGCTGAACCACGCCCACATCAAGAATCGCTTGTGGTTTGAACAGTCCCGGGTGGAGCGCACCCCATCGCCGTTGGCTTTCGCACTGGTGGATCTTGATCATTTCAAGCAAGTCAACGACCGGCAGGGGCATCTGGCGGGAGACCAGGTGATCCGGTCCCTTGCCCGCCTGCTGTCCAGCCGCCTGCGCCGAACCGACATCGTTGGGCGCTATGGCGGGGAAGAGTTCGCGATCGTGTTGCCGGACACCGACCTGACCGAAGCGCGGGCGGTGCTCGACGACATACGCAGCACGTTCAAGCGCATACGCCACCACGGCAACGACGGCGAGTTCCATGTGACGTTGAGCTGCGGTCTCGCCCTGTTCGACGCCACGATGCCCGGTGATGGCCAGATCCTGGCAGCGGATGAAGCCCTGTATCGCGCAAAGGCACTGGGACGGGATCGGGTGGAAACTGCCGTGCAGAAATCCGCGCTCGACGAGTCCGCCTTCTAGGAGCCGTCATGACTTTTCTTTCCGATTGGGCGGTCATCGATCTGATTCAGAACGGCTGCGTCTACACCCTGGCGGTGCTCGGCTGTTGCGCCCTACGTCAACGTTTTGCGCACCCAATGCCGGTATGGGCGGAATGCCTGCTTGGCGCCATGTTCGGCCTGGTCACCATTATCGGCATGCTGACACCGCTCCGGCCCATGGACGGTGTGTTGATCGACGGTCGGGCCATCATGATCGTGCTGTCCCTACCGTTTGGCGGAGCCTGGGCCTGTGCGGTCACCACGGCGTTCGCCGCCGTGTACCGGTGGCATGTGGGCGGCATCGGTGCCACGGCCGGCGTGGTGCAAATCGGGCTGGCCGCCGCCTGCGGCGTCGCGGCGACTTGGCTGACCGGTCGGAACCTGTCCTTCCGCCATCTTGTGGCTCATGGTTTGCTGGCCGGTATCGTCACGCCATTGTCTGGCCTCCTGATTTCGACCGATTCATTCGGTTTCATCTACCGATCCGCCGCTTTACCGCTGTTCCTGATCGATTTTTTCGGAATTCTGCTGATCGGCAGCCTGCTGATCCTTGAAAACCGTCGGCACGACCTGGAGCGGGCGTTGCTTGGCAGCTACGACAAGCTCGCGCGCTCCAGTGCGTGCATCCATGAGAGCGAGGCCCGATTCCGCGATCTGATCGAGGGATCGATCCAAGGTGTGTGCGTTCACAGCGGCTTCACTCCGCTGTTCGCCAACGACGCTTTTGCCCGGATGTTCGGCTACTCCTCGCGCGCCGAGATCCTCGCTCTCGGCTCCACGCTGGTCATGATCGGGGAGAATGAACGCGAACCCGCCATAGAGCGGTATCGGTCCCTGATGAAGGCGCCAAGCGGTTCCGCTATCGAGCGCATCTGCAAGCGGCGCAAGGACGGTTCGCCGGTTTGGGTGGATGTCATCCACCGTGTGGTCGACTGGCAGGGGAAACCGGCAATTCAGGGAACCTATGTCGACGTGTCGGATCAGGTTGCTCTGGAACAGGAACTGCGCGCCAAGGCGGACGCCATGTCCATCCTCGTGGACGACATCGGCGTCGCGCACACCGAGGCTGAGGCCGCGCGCCGCCGGGCGGAAGAGGCGAGCGCAGCAAAGTCACGGTTCCTCGCCATCATGAGCCACGAACTGCGCACGCCCTTGGCCGGTGTCATGGGCATGGTGGATCTCTTGATGGACTCCCGTGTGAGCGCCGAGCAGAGAGCGATGCTGAGAACATTGAAAGGCTCGGCCGTCGAGTTGGTGCATCAACTCGACAATGTCTTCGATCTGGCGAGGATCGACGCCAACGAACTGACATTGGAAATCAACGACTTCTCCCTCCGCGATGCAACGCTCGACACTCTGCGGCTTCACAAAGCCGCGGCGGCGGAAAAGGGGCTTGGCCTCAGCGTATCCTTCGCATCCTCACCGCCGGAGCGTTTGCGCGGCGACGCGGCGCGGCTGCAGCAGGTGCTGTCGAATTTGATCGGCAATGCGGTGAAGTACACGACATCGGGCGCTGTCGCCGTCAGCGTCGACCTCGAACGGAGCCGCGACGGTGGCGGGGTCGCGGTTTTGGAGGTGAGCGACAGCGGGATCGGCATCCCCGCCGACCAGCATGCCAACTTGTTCGTTCCCTTCCATCAGGTTGATTTATCGACAACGCGTCGCTTCGGTGGCACCGGACTTGGCCTTGCCATTTGCAAGCGGCTGGTCGAAGCCATGCATGGAAGCATCGCTTTGCTGCGCTCAGACGAGACGGGATCGACCTTCCAAGCCCGGATTCCTCTGCTGGAACCGTTGGGAAGCGGGGGCTGCACGGTGCGGGCCGTCAGTCCGCACGTTCCGGAGGAGCGACGGAACCTGCGGGTGCTTCTGGCCGACGACAATGACCTCAACCGGATGGTCATCGGCTCGGTCCTGCGTTCCCGCTTCGGCTTTCGCGTCACCTCCGTCACCAATGGCGAGGAGGCGGTGGAAGCGGCTTCCAGCGACGATTTCGACGTTGTTGTGATGGATATGCAGATGCCCGTCATGGACGGCTGTGAAGCCACCCGCCGTATCCGCTCGTCCTCTGCGCCACTGTGTTCGCTTCCCATCATCGCCCTGACCGCGGACACGGTGCCCGATCACCATGACGGGTACTTGATGGCCGGTGCCCAGGAGGTGCTTACAAAGCCGGTGGATTGGTCGGACCTGGGCTCGGCAATCCGGCGCCATGCGGAACGCCACCACGAGACGGTGCCGATGCGGTCGGTCATCGTCGCGTCGCGCACCATGGAAAGGGCGGTCTTTGACGACGCATACCTGGACAATTTGATCGAAGGCGTCGGTCTCGATTTGACGCAGGCGATGGTCAAGGATCTTCCGGCATCAATGCGCCCCTACCTCGTGTCAATTCGCTCCGCGCTTGAAGCAGGGTCCGAAGCCGATGCCCGCCGGGCTTTGCATGCGTTGGCGGGGCTGGTCGGCACCTTTGGCACCGTACGTCTCCATGCCCTGTGCGTTGAACTCGAAAATGAGCCGGACGGTCTTCGTAGTCTTCAGCAGCGCATGCCAGAGTTTTTGGAAATCTGCGAGGCAACGCAGCACGCCCTCGCCAATTGGGTTGCCGTTCATAAAACCGACTGGGAATTGGAGGCGCACAATGCAGAACCCGCCTACTCTTGAGCGCATCCTATACATCGATGACGAGCCTATGCTTCAGATGTTGGTCGGCCTCAGTCTCCAGAAAGCGCGTGGATGGAGCGTGCACGCCTGCCTGACCGGGGGGCAAGCGGTTGCATCAGCATTGGAGAAGGCGCCGCAGCTGATCCTGTTGGACGTGATGCTGCCCGACATTGACGGCACCGAAGTGTTCGCAGCGCTCCGGCGCGAACCACAGTTGGGGGCCGTCCCCATTGTCTTCCTCTCTGGCAGGTGCGATCAAGCGAATCAGGAGCGGTTCACCCGACTCGGCGGCTGCGGCGTGATCGGCAAACCCATCAATCCACTGTCCCTTCCGGGACAGATCGAAGCGATCTGGAACAACTGGCATGAGAATCCCGCCATCCATGCGCCCTGCGAAGCACCTTCCGGGTAGAGTCGCTTGGAGGTTTTACTATTTTTCTACCTCGATCTCGCCCAATGAGCCATGATCGGGTTTTCGGTGGGACAGGAAAAGCACCATGACCGAAGCGTTGACCACAGCGTCGCGTCAGCGAGTTTTGCTGGTCGAGGATACAATTCCTCTCGCCCGCCTCTATGAGCAGTACATGTCAGCGCTTCCTTTTGATGTTCGGCATGTCGAAACCGGCGCTGCCGCCACGGCGACGCTGCACGACCATCCACCCGATGTGGTTTTGCTGGATCTGAACTTGCCCGACATGGATGGGCTGGAGGTTCTCAAAGCATTCCGCGATCATGATCCGTCCATCGCCATGGTTATCATCACGGCGAATGGTTCCGTCGGCACCGCTGTCCAAGCCATGCGTGCCGGAGCCTTCGATTTTCTGGTCAAGCCGTTCAGTGCAGACCGTCTGTCGGTCACCCTGCGCAACGCAGCCGAACGCAATGTGCTGGGACGGATCGTCCGGAACTACCGCCGTGACCTTGGTCGCGATCATTTTCAGGGCTTCGTCGGCGCTTGTGACGAGATGCAGGCGGTCTACCGGGTGATTGAAACCGTGGCGTCCAGCAAAGCCAGCGTGTTCGTCACGGGCGAGAGCGGTACAGGCAAGGAACTGGCGGCCGAAGCGATCCATCGCTCGGGCCCGAGACGGTCGGGGCCCTTTGTGACCCTGAACTGCGCGGCAATCCCCAAGGATTTGCTGGAAAGCGAAATCTTCGGCCATGTGAAGGGCGCTTTCACCGGCGCCACCTCAGACCGGGCCGGGGCGGCACAACAGGCCAATGGCGGAACCCTGTTTCTCGATGAAATCGGCGAGATGCCTTATGATCTTCAAGCCAAGCTGCTTCGCTTCCTGCAGACTGGAGTGGTCCAGCCTGTTGGCTCGGCGCGCACGGAAAAAATCGATGTCCGTTTCGTCGCCGCCACCAACCGCGATCCCTTGGTGGAAGTCCAGGCCGGTCGGTTCCGCGAGGATCTGTATTACCGCCTGTATGTCGTCCCCATCCATTTACCGGCCTTGAGAGAACGGGGCGATGATGTCCTGCTCATCGCGCGGCGTGTCATGGCCGACCTGTCTGCGGAGGAGGGGCGACGCTTTTCAACCCTGTCGCCGGAGGTTGAAGCGGTGTTTCGGTCTTATGACTGGCCTGGCAACGTGCGCCAATTGATCAATGTCCTGCGCAACGTCGTGGTTCTCCATGATGGTGAGACGATGACGCCGGACATGCTGCCGCCGCCTTTGAGCAGCGTTCGACCGTCGCCCACTCCCCCGCCCCTTCCGCCGAGGCGGAACGAGGGCGCGGCGCTACGGGAATCGGTGTCCGAGATGGATCGCGACGATGGCCTGCGTCCCCTCTGGCAAGTGGAGAAGGATCTGATCCTGCGCGCCTTGGCGCTTTATGACAACGACGTGCCGAAGGCGGCCACCCGTCTTGAAATCAGCCCGTCGACCATCTACCGCAAGCTCCAGATTTGGAAGACGGAAATGCCTGTGGCTTGAAGAGCGACGACGTGGAAAGGCAAGCCGCATGATCGAACCTCCTGCGCAATCCGTGGCTCCGCTGCCGAGGGAGGAGTTGGCGCGCCTCGAGGTGCTCAAAGCCTACCGTATCCTCGACACCGACCCGGAACCCGAGTTCGACACGATCACCAAACTGGCGGCCGGAGTCTTCGACACGCCCATCGTGTTGGTTTCGCTGGTCGACGCCGGCCGGCAATGGTTCAAGAGCCGTCAGGGGCTGGACATTGTCCAGACGCCGCGTGACGTGGCGTTCTGCGCGCACGCCATCCTTCAGGACGAGCCGCTGGTGGTTCCCGACGCCACACAGGACAAGCGGTTCTCCTGCAACCCCCTGGTGACGGGGGCGCCTGGCATTCGTTTCTACGCCGGCGCCCCGCTCATCACGAAGGATGGATTTCGGCTCGGAACTCTGTGCCTCATCGACGTCAAGCCACGCGCCTCGCTGTCCTCCAGTCAACGGGTAAGCCTGCAACGGATGGCACAGCTGGTCGTTGATCAAATGGACATACGGCTGGAAATCGAACACTGCCGCCAATCGGAAGCCGAGGCGATGGAGCGCAACCGGCTCCTCGCCCTCAGCACGGATGTTGGGTACTGGACCTTCGATCCGACCGCAGGTGCCTTCAGCTGGAGCGGCGGAGGGGCGGCCATGGCCGCCCAGCCGGTCATCCGGACACGGCATACCGGATTGGCCGGCTTCGCCGATTGCTTTCACGAGTCGGACCGCTTGGCGGTGCTGACGCAACTGCAACGCGCTTTCCATGATGGCGAAACCTTCACCGTCGAGGCGCGTATCGTCGGCCAAGCCGGTGACCTTCGGCACGTCGACGTCAGGGGACTGTTTGTCCGTGACGGGTACGGCACACTGACCCGATTGCGCGGCATGATGCTCGACATCACCGACCGGCTGATCGCGGAAGCGGCCAAGCTTGAAGGCGAGCGGAGTTTCCAGGCACTGGCGCAACTGTCGCCGGTGATCATCTTTCGCACGACGTTGGATGGCCGCCTCACTTACATCAACAATGCGTGGTCGCGTCTCAGCCAGGAGAGCGCCGAGAAGGTTCTCAGTATGCATTGGACCAACGTGATCCATCCCGATGATCATGCCGAAGCCTTGACCGCTTGGGCAACTCCGCAGGGCGCGCTGACGCCGTTCCAGACCGAGTTCCACTTGCTTGGCGGTGACAATGCCCCACCGGTTTGGGTGACAGCGTTCATCACCCCGCAA